>CAVPAM010000010.1:0-163289 GCA_963701445.1 uncultured Alphaproteobacteria bacterium | reverse complement strand
CCGCGACGTCCGGGCCGGAGCGCCGTTTCGCGCGCTATCTGGAGGTGGGGTTCGTCCATATCGTGCCGAAGGGGCTCGAGATCATATTCTGTTCGTGATCGGCCTGTTTCTGCTGTCCACGCGCCTGAGCGCGCTGCTGTGGCAGGTCACCGCGTTCACCCTCGCCCACACGGTGACGCTGGCGCTCGGCATGGCCGGCGTGGTGCAACTCTCCCCGGCGGTGGTGGAACCGCTGATCGCCGCGTCGATCGTGTACCTGGCGGTGGAAAACGTCCTGACCGACCGGGTCCACGCGTGGCGGCCCGTGGTCGTGTTCTGCTTCGGCCTTCTCCACGGCCTCGGCTTCGCGGATATTCTCCACCAGATCGGCCCCGCGCCCGGCGAGTTCGTCTTGAGCCTGGTGGCGTTCAACGTCGGCGTGGAACTGGGCCAGCTCGCGGTCATCGCCGCGTGTTTCGCCACGGTGGGATGGACCATGCGCCGGCCGTGGTACCGGTCCCGCGTGGCGATCCCGGCGTCGGTCGCCATTGAACTCGTCGCCGCCGTCTTGGTAGTCAAGCGTACCGGCTTCGTCTAGCGCGCCAACCTCGTCTGGCGGACAGGCCGGTTCACTTCCGGTCGCACGCGCAGCCTCGCGGCTGATCGCAGGTAACTTCCAGCGGGACACACCCATTGCCGCAGGCCTTCAGGTTGTCACCCATGGAACAGTCGGCGCAGCATTGGGCGCCCATGGGCTGCAACTCGATCCCCGCCGCGCGGAACGGGGGGTCCGGCCGGTCTTCCCTGCGTCGCCCCGGGTATCTCGAGCGGCGAGCCAAATCTCCGGCCGCTGTAGTCGCCCCTGTGGCAATGATACCCCGAGACCGTGAAATCATAGTGACATCCGCGAAAATCCAGCGGCCCCGAGTGCGCCAGCGCCGGTTTGGCGCCCATCGTTCCCAGCAGAATCCAGCGCCAGGATGGCAAGAAATCTCATTGGGTATTCCTTTTGCGGTATCCAACCCGTCGTCCAAACGTGCGGCATGCGCGTATGATGCGGCTTTCTTCCCCGATCGTGCAACCTTGAAGATCGCGCCGGCCATGACGACCTTATACAAGGGATCGCGGCCGACTCTCCATAAGTCGCGAGGAAGAACCGGGAAGAAAAGAACGAAACGGCGGACGGCGCGGGAAATCCGCGCTTCCCGTTCCCGGCCGCGCGGTGCAAACTAGGCGATCGGGTCGCATTTATCACGGCAAATCGAGAGAAACTCATGCACCAGCTCGCGAAGACAATGGCGATTGCGTTCGTGGCGTGTGCCATCGCGATCGGTGGCGCGATGGCCAGCGACGACGACGTCGTCGTAAAGAAAAGCAACCACGACGTGACCACCACCCTGGATCGCTTGGAAACCATCGTCGGCGAAAAAGGAATCACGGTGATGGCGCGGGTGGACCACGCCAAGAACGCCGAGTCCGCCGGCATGGAGTTACGGCCGACGCAACTGCTCATCTTCGGCAATCCGAAACTGGGGACGGCGCTCATGCAGGCGAACCAGCAAATCGGGCTGGACCTGCCGATGAAGGTTCTGGCGTGGGAAGACGGCGATGGCCAGGTCTGGATCGCCTATGAGGATCCCGAGGAAGTGGCCGAGCGTCATGGCATCGCCGAGGACCACGAGGTGGTCCAGAAGTTGCGAAAAGCCCTGGACGCATTTACCGGCGCGGCCGCGGAGTAGGATATCGGGCGCGCTCGGCGGACCGGCGGCCGCGAGACCGGGTACTCACGGCCATCGGCCGCCTCGCCCGGCCCGCCCGGGAACCAGCGGGCGGCCAATGGCGTTCCCAGGAGATGACCGGGAGGAGTTTGGATGATCGAGACGATCCTGAGCACGGTGCTCGTTCCCATCAATCGCGCGGGGCGGCCGTTCATCGCCATATTCGCCGTCTTCGCCGCCGCGCTGTTCCTGGTGGCCGAGCCGCTGGGTTGGATCGGTGTCGTGCTGACGCTCTGGTGCGCCTATTTCTTTCGTGACCCCCAGCGCCAAACGCCCACGCGGGCGGGGCTGATCATCAGTCCCGCCGACGGCGTGGTCCAGTCCATCGGCCCGGCCGCTCCCCCGCCGGAACTGGAGATGGGGTCCGAGCCTAGGGTCCGCGTCTGCGTGTTCATGAACGTTTTCAACGTGCACGTGAACCGCATCCCGGTGGACGGCACCATCGCCCGCCTCGCCTACCGCCCCGGTCGTTTTCTCAACGCGTCGCTCGACAAGGCGAGCGAGGACAACGAACGTCAGGGGATCGTCGTCGACGCCACCGAGGGTTTCCAGCTGGCCATTGTCCAGATAGCCGGACTGGTCGCCCGCCGGATCATCTGTACGCTCAAGGAAGGCCAGTCGGTCAAGGCGGGCGAACGGCTGGGGATGATCCGGTTCGGAAGCCGGGTGGATGTCTACCTTCCCGACGGCGTGGCGCCGCTGGTCTGCGTCGGCCAGCAGAGCGTCGCCGGCGAGACGGTGCTGGCGGACGCGCGCGCCCAGGAACCGGCCCGCGAAGCGGCGACGCGCTGAGGACCGGATCATGGAACCGCCCCGCCAGCGCCTCAAAGGCCTCCACATCAACCGGATGATCCCCAACATCCTCACCCTGCTGGCGTTGACCGCGGGGCTGAGCGCCCTTCGTTTCGCCCTCCTGGAGCGTTGGGAGCACGCGGCGCTGGCGATCGTCGCGGCGGGCGTGCTCGACGGCCTCGACGGCCGGATCGCCCGCATCCTCAAGGGCGCCACGAAGTTCGGCGCCGAACTGGACTCGCTGTCCGATTTCGTGTGTTTCGGCGTGGCCCCGGCGATGGTTCTCTACCTCTGGGCCCTGAGCGAGGCCGGGCGGTTCGGCTGGGCCGTGGTCCTCGTCCTGTGCATCTGCTGCGCGCTCCGGCTGGCGCGTTTCAACACCGACATCGACGAGCCCAACCAGCCCGCGTGGAACCGCAATTTCTTCGTCGGCGTGCCGTCTCCGGCGGGCGCGGGCCTGGTCATGTTCCCGATGATTCTCTGGTTCCAGGTGGAGAGCGACTTTCTCCGGCAGCCGGTGGTGGTGGGCTTTTTCATGCTGGTCGGCGCGGGGCTTCTGGTCAGCCGCGTTCGCACCTACTCGTTCAAGAAAATCCGCGTGGCCCCGAGCTGGGTATTGCCGTCCATGCTCGGCGTCGGCCTCTATCTGGCGTTGCTCCTGAGCACGCCGTGGATCACGCTCGCGGTAACCATCGTGGCGTACGCGGCCTCGATTCCGTTCAGCTTCCGCGCGTACCGCGGACTGCGGCAAAAAGAGACCGAACCGGCCGCGGAATAACGGGGATCCGGCCGATCGCGCCGCCGGTCACGGCGGGCTATACCGCCACAAATTTGACCCATTTGAGGGACAGAACAGTTGCGCCGATCCCTCGTATCCGGCTAACATTACGACCGCCTCCATTGAGGCACTCTAAGAAAACCCGACATATAAATCACGTTACAGGGGAGAGAAACGCCAATGCGAAAGTTCCTTACCGCTCTAGCACTTCCAATACTGTTGATCGCCGGTATCTCCATGGCACAGGCCGCGGACGAAAAGGGCACGGCGGCCGAGGCCAAGGCCATGCTCGAGAAGGCGGTCGCCGAACTCAAGGCCGACAAGGACAAGGCGCTGGCCATGTTCACGGCGCGCGAGGGCGGCTTCCAGGAGAAAGACCTCTACGTCTTCTGCGGCGGACCCGATGGCAACTTCAGCGCCCATTACACGCTCGCCGGCAAAAGCCTCAAGAATCTCAAGGACAAATCCGGCAAGGCGTTCGGTGAAGAAATCTACGCCGTCGCCGCGCCCGGCGAAATCGCCGAAGTCGAATATCAGTGGTACCGCCCGGGTTCGGAAACCGAACTCGTGGAAAAGGTGGCCTACGTGACCGAGGTCGACGACCAGGTTTGCGCCGTCGGCTACTACAAATAGGAAAGTAAGGCGCCGGATACACTCCGGCGCCGACGGACGGAGAGCCCTTCAACCGGCTCGTTCGAAGGAACCGGCACCGAGCCCCGCCCCCAACCGGGCGGGGTTTTCCGTTTCCGGACGAACCGCCTTCCCCGGGAAACACTCGTGCGCGGAACGGCGGCTCGATACCATTCTAATTCACCCTAGCGGAAGTTTTGACCCATTTTATGTGACCAGTGGTTTGCCTTGATGGGTCCATTTGAACGACTTTGCCATGATCGTGTTCAAGTAGTCGATGAAGGCCTCGATTTTGGCCTTGAGATCTGCGGTTGAGGTGAAGTTGGCACGGCGGATGACTTTTCTCACCAGGATCGAGAACCAGATTTCGATCTGATTGAGCCAGGACGCGTGCTTGGGAGTGAAGTGGAAGGTGATGCGGTGGGCTTTGTCGCGGAGGAAGGCCTCGCGGCTGGCCTAGGACTTGAGGATGCCACGCTTTCCTCTATTGCCGAGGTCTTGGTCGATGACGCTGTGCTCGGCGACCAGCCGAACCACGCTTTCGGAGAGATGGGCGTTAAGATTGTCGGCGACGATCTCCCACTTGGTGTCTCCCGGCTCGCTGGCAATCAGGGCTTCGAGAAAGGCGGCGAAGTCTTCCTCGGTGCGCCGCGCGCCGATCATGCCCGAGACCGCGCCGGCGGCGATATCGAAGGCGGCGATAAGGCATTGGGTGCCGTGACGGATGTACTCGTACTCCCTTCGCTCAATGCGGCCCGGAACCATCGCCAAACTTGGCGCGGCGCGCTCGAGAGCCTAGATGTCGGTCATCTCGTCGATCGAGACCGTGCGAATGCCGGCCTTCGCGGCCTCTTGGGCTTGGCGATAGACGCGGCAGATATCCGCGCTCTTCTCGGCAAAGGCCGGATCCGGCTTGGCCGTCAGCCAAAAGCGAACGCGATGCGGCTTAAGGTCCAATTCTTTTTAAAAAGCGCCCCACCGAGCTCTGGGAGACCTGTTTGAAGATGCCTCGTCTCATCGCCTCGTCGGCCAGATCCTGCTGGGTCCAATGGGTCACCGGGCGATCGCTTTCAGACGGGCGCGGTCGTGTCCCATGGAGTGGTGTAGGAGTCGGTCATTGGCGCCTTCGTGAGGCTGGACCATGTCATGCCGCTGGAATTGCTAACGGGATTGAGGAGTGAGGAGTGAGGATGGCGGAATTCGGCCAGGGTTTCCAGTGGCATGTAGCGCGGTGAGACGGCCCGCTCGTCGTTCTGCTCCATCAGAATGGCGCCGACCAGGCGGGTGATGGCGTCTTCGTTGGGAAAGATGCCAACGACGGCGGTGCGTCGCTTCACCTCCTTGTTGAGCCGTTCCAAGGGATTGGTCGAGTGGAGTTTGGGCCACAGGTTCTTGTGGAAGGACATGAAAGCGAGGACGTCGTGCTCGGCGCCGTGCATCAGCCGGGCGAGCTTGTCGAACCGCTCGCGCAAGCTGTCGGCGACGTGGCGCCATTGCTCGTGCGCGGCTCCGGCGGTCTCCTGGGCAAACACGGTGCGGATCATGGCGGCGACCATGGCGCGCTGAGAGGGGCCGACATGGGCCAGGGCATTGCGCATGAAGTGGACGCGGCAGCGCTGCCATGTGGCGTTCAGAACTATGTCGGCGGCCGCCTTCAGGCCTTCGTGGGCGCCCGAGATCACCAGCTTGACGCCGCGAAGGCCCCGGCGGGTCAACGAGCGAAGAAAGGCGGTCCAGAACGGCTCGGCTTCGGAAGGGCCGATCGCCATGCCGAGCACCTCGCGTGGCCGTAACAGGGTCAAAAGTCCGGGCGTTCAGGCGTGGGAGGCTGTTGCGCGGACGAGGTCGGGGAGGCGCGGGACGAAGGCGGCGTCGGGGAGATTGAGGCGGTTTCCGAGGTAGGCCCAGAAGGACACCCGGAGTTTCTGGCAGGTTTTGCTGAGGCCGAGGAAGGCGTCGCGGCACTGGCGGCCGGTGTCGGAGCGGGTGCCGGCGGAGATTTTGCGGCGGATGACCTGGCAGCGGATATCGTTTTCGGAACCGTTTGTGTGCAGGGGGATCTCGGGGCGGTCGAGGACGGCGAGGAGTTCGTGCTTGTTGGCATGCAGGCGGCGCAGCAGCCGATCGAGGGTGACGTAGCCGGCGCGCGTTGTGAACAGGGCGTCGAAACGCCGTTGCAAAGCCGCCTTGCGCCGGGCCGACGGCTTCTGTCGGTAAGCCTTGAGGTCGGCATAGAGCTTCCAGAGGCGGGCACGGATGCGCTCGACGGCCCGGCGCTGGCGATCGGTGAAGGTATCGAGCTTGTGGATCGGGCGCTCGGCGTGGACCCAGCAGAGCGCGTGGCGGCCGACGTTGAACTGACCGGCGTCGTCGCTGACGATGACGGTGACGGCGAGGAAACCGTGATCGACGACGCTGCCCCACAGCGCCCCCTCGGTGGCGATGCGGACCGGGGCCGGATGGACCGTCAGCGTGCTCAGGCCGAGACGGTCGAGATGGGCCGTCCAGGCGGCATCGTCGGCGAAGCGTCTGGTCTCACTGGCCTCGAGATGGGCGATCAGCGGCCCGGCGAGGGTGCGCTGGCGCATATCGGCGAGCGCGGCGTCGTTGACGACGTAATCCGTGTGCCCGGCGCGCAGCAAATCGAGGAAGTTCAGCCGGCTCTTCGACCCGGTGGTGGCGAACCAGGCGAAGTGGTCATTGCCGATCTGGGTGCACACCGCGTTCGCCCCCTGATGGCGCGCCCCCGTGTCGTCGACGGTGATCCACGCCGCCGTCTCCAGCCCGGCGCGCAGGACGTCGCGCGCCTCGTCGACGAAGGGCTCTTGGTCGTCGATGAGCTGCCGCACCAACTGGCGCTTCGAGAGGCTCACCCCGAGGTCGTCAAGGTGCGCAAGAAGACCCGGAACCGTCATCCGGCCCTGGTGGTACAGGGCGAGCACGTAACGGCGCAGCTCCGCTCCGACATGGCCGCGCACTCCCGGCGGCAGCGGCGCCACGATCGTCTCCCCGGCCGGCGTCCGCCAGCGCTCGCGGCGATAGCGGATCGTCGCCGGCCGAACCACCAGATCCTCGACCACGTAACTCTCGTAACCCTTGAACCGAGAGCCCGCCGGTGCCGCCATCGTGATCACCCGCTCCTCGGTGATCGCCACCCGCTTCGCGCCCCGGCGGCGGCGGGTCTTGGCGGTTCCACCCGCGGCCTTCGGATCCGTCGCCGTCTCCATGCCGCTGGGCTTCAGCTTTGGACGCCCCTACAGACCCTTGAGCCGCGCAATCTCTTCGGCCTGTGCGGCGTTCTCCGCTCTCAACGCCGAAACCTCCTCAAAAAGCCGCAAAACCAGTTTCTTAAGGTCGTCAAAGCTCAGATCGTCAACATCGGGTATCGAGGCGGCCATGCCCCACTGAATCACACACAATGCCTCGGTCAAAACAAGATCTTGCCTGAAACATCAATTCGAGATCCACATGTGACCTTCCGGACTCACACATCGCCCGGACTTTTGCCCCTGTTACCTATTTCTCGATCCGACCGCGTCCCTGTTCTCCGCTTTGCTCTCTAACTCATTGATTACAATATATTCCTGTAAACAGGTGCAGGGTTTCATCGGCCGATTTCTACTGTGCATGGGGTTGTTGTGCAAAAAACGCGTTACACCCCCCCCACCCCCCATCTTGATTCGGACCGGTGTCGCATTGGATATGGCCCATCGCGCGGGCCGCTTTGGTCGATCCTAGACCCGGAGGAACGCCTTCTGGGCGGCGGTGTCGGCGGCGAAGTCGGCCATGGGGCCGTGCCAGCGGACCTGGCCGCTCTCCATCACCGCCGCCCGGTCGGCCACCCGCCTGGCCAGGCGGAGGTTCTGCTCCGACAGCAAGACCGTCAGGCCCGCCGCCCGGAGGTCATCGATCATCGCGGCCAGGTGCTCGACGACGCGCGGCGCCAGGCCCTCGGAGGGTTCGTCGAGCAGGATCAGGGACGGGTTGCCCATCAGCGTCCGCGCCACCGCCAGCATCTGCTGCTCGCCGCCGCTGATGCGCCCGCCGAGGTTGCGGCGCACCCGGGCGAGGTTGGGGAACAGCTCGAACAATCGCTCGGGCGTCCACGCGGGCACGCCGGGCCGGGCGGCCTGGCGGCCCACCTCGAGGTTCTGCTCCACCGTCAGGGAGGCGAAGATGCGGCGTTCCTCCGGGACGTAGCCGATGCCGAGGCGGGCGAGCTCGTGGGGCGGGGTTCCGAGCACGCTCCGGCCGTCGAACCGCACCTCGCCGGCGCTCGGGGGAACGAGGCCGACGATGCTTTTGAGCGTGGTCGACTTGCCGACGCCGTTGCGCCCGAGCAGCGCCACCACCTGGCCCCGGGCGACCTCCAGGTCGACCCCGAACAGCACCTGTGCGCGGCCGTAGAAGGTGTCCATGTGGCGGATGGTCAGCATCAATGGGTCTCGTCGCCCCGGTCGTCGCCATGACCGAGGTAGATCTCCTTGACCTCGGGGTCGGCGCGCACCGCGTCGGGCGGTCCCTCGGTGACGATCTTGCCCCGGTGCATGACGATCACCCGGTCGGCGTGGCCGAACACCACGTCCATGTCGTGCTCGGTGAACAGCACGCTGATCCGGCGCTCCCGGACGATATCCACGATCAGCGCCATCAGCGCGTGCCGCTCCGCGATGGCGACGCCGGCGGTGGGCTCATCCATCAACAGGATCCTCGGATCGCCGGCCAGCGCCATGGCGAGGTCGAGCCGCTTGAGATCTCCGTACGACAGGATGCCCGAGGCCCGGTCCGCGTCCGCCGTCATCCCCACCTGCTCCAAGAGCGCGTCGGTCTCGGCGACGAACCGGCCGCGCGCCGGCGGCCAGAGCGACCACGATCGGCGCCTGTGGGACAACAGCGTCGTCTGGATGTTCTCCCGGGTGGTCATGGACGGAAAGGTCGCCGCCACCTGGAAGGTGCGCCCCACGCCGAGGCGGCAGATGCGATGCGGCGGCAGGCCCGCGAGTTCGCGGCCGCCAAACCGGATGCTGCCCGCGTCGGGGCGGAGCTGGCCGCTCAGCATGTTGAAACACGTGGTCTTGCCGGCGCCGTTGGGGCCGATCAGGGCCACCGCCTCGCCCGGCGCCACGTCGAAGTCGATGCCGGCGACGGCGCGCACGGCCCCGAAGGCCTTGCTCAGGCCGCGGACCTCGAGCAGGCTCATGGCGCCGCCCTCTCGCGGCGGCCCTGGACCGCGCCGACGATGCCTTGCGGGAAGACCAGCACGATGGCGATGATGATGGCGCCGAGGATCAGCCGCCAGAAATGGGTCTCGCTGGCGATGCCGATCTTGAGGCCGGTGAAGGACGCGGCGCCGATCAGGGGCCCGAGCGCCGTCTGCAGGCCGCCCATCAGCACCATCACCAGCGCCTCCACCGAGACCGGGATCGACAGGGTGTCGGGAAAGACGCTGCCCTTGAGGAAGGCATGGAGGCCGCCGGCGAGGCCGGCCGCCGCGCCGGCGACGGTGAACGCCATCCAGCGGTGGCGGCGGACATGGATGCCGATGGCCTCGGCCCTCTGGAACGAGTCGCGGCCAGCCCGGAGCGCGTAGCCGAAGGGCGCGAAGGTGAGCGCGCGGAGGATCCAGATGGCGGTCCCGCACAGCACCAGCGACAGGTAGTAGAACGCCGCCGCGCCCGCCGCCCACCCGGCCGGCCAGACCCCGAGGATGCCGTTGTCGCCGCCGGTGAAGCCGTACCACTGGAACACGGCCGACCAGGTGATCTGGGCGAAGGCGAGGCTCAGCATGGCCAGATACACCCCCGACAGGCGCACGCAGAACCAGCCGAACACCAGAGCGCCGGCCGCCGCCGCCACGGGCGCCGCCGCCAGCGCCACCTCCATGGGCGCGTCCAGGTGATGGACCAGCAGCGCCGCGCCGTAGGCGCCGAGGCCGAGGTAGGCGGCGTGGCCGAAGGAGATCATCCCGCCGCCGCCCATGATGAACTGCAGGCTGACGGCGAACAGCGCGAAGATGAAGATCTCGCTCAGGACCCGAAGCGCGTAGTCGCCCGGCCACCAGCGGCAGGACCGCGAGGACCGCCACCACCGCCGCGACCGCCCAGCGGACCGGCGCGCCCTCGGGCCGGAGCGCGAACTTGACCGCGTGCGACGCCTCGCCGCCGACGCTCTCGGGCCGCCCCATCAGCCCCCAGGGCCGGACCACCAGCACCACCGCCATCACCAGGAACAGAAGCACCAGCGTGATCTCCGGGAAGACGAGGATGCCGAAGGCCCTGAGCTCCGCGATCAGCACGGCCGCCAGGAAGGCGCCGCCGATACTGCCCATGCCGCCCACCACCACCACCACGAAGGCCTCGGCGATGATGTTGAAATCCATCATCAGGTTGGCGGGCTCCCGGGGGAGCTGGAGGGCGCCGCCCAGGCCGGCCAGGAAGGCGCCGACGAAGAACACCGAGGTGAACAGCCACTTCTGGTTGACCCCGAGCGCGGCCACCATCTCCCGGTCCTCGGTGGCGGCGCGGATCAGGATGCCCCAGCGGGTGCGGTTGAGCAGCAGAAGCAGGCCGCCCAGAACCGCCGGCCCGAGGACGATCAGCACCAGGTCGAACACCGGCAGGCGATGGCCGAGAATGTCCACCGAGGCGGCCAGGGCGGGCACGCGGGGCGCCAGCAGGTCCTCCGGCCCCCACCCCGCCAGCACCGCGTCCTGGACCACCAGGACGACGCCGAAGGTGGCCACCAGTTGGAGGAGTTCCGGGGACTTGTAGAGGCGGCGGAGCAGCAGCACTTCCATGGCGACGCCGGCCAGGCCGACCAGGAGGCCGGCGCCGACGGCCGCGACCGCAAACCCCAGCGCGCCGCCGTCGAAGCGCGAGACCAGGGAATAGGCGACGTACGCGCCGAGCATGTACAGCGAGCCGTGGGCGAAGTTGACGATGCGGGTGACGCCGAAGATCAGCGACAGGCCGCACGCCACCAGGAACAGCGAGCCCGCGTTGGCGAGGCCGGTCAGGAACTGAACGAGGGCGAAACTGAAGTCCACGGGGAACCGACCACCTGTGTCATCGAGGACGCGTTATCGTCGCGGTACCGGCTAAGCATGGGCGCGGCACCGTCTCCGCCGGAACCGGGTTCGCCCGACCCGGGATCACTCCGCCGGGCGCAGTTTCGCCGCCTCCTCCTCGCTCGGAAGATAGTCGGCGCCGGCGCCGAACCGCCAGTCGACCATGCGCGGCATCCCGTCCTTGACCGTCAGCCGCCCGACGAAGGTGCCCATGGTGCTCTGCTGGTCGGCCTCGCGGTAGACGATGGGTCCAAGCGGCGTGTCCACCGCGAGCCCCCGCAGGGCGTCCACCAGCGCCTCCGGTTCCGTGGACCCGGCCTTGGCGATGGCGTCGGCCACCGTCCACAGGGCCGCGTAGCCGACCACGGACCCGAGCCTCGGATAGTCGTCGAACCGCGCCATGTAGGCCTCGCGGAATTTCACGTGCTCCGGCGTTTCCAGGTCGTACCAGGGGTAGCCGGTGACGATCCAGCCCCGGGGCGCCTCGTCCTTGAGGGGGTCGATCCAGTCCGGCTCGCCGCCCAGCATGCCGACGACGGTACGGTCCTCGAACAGGCCGCGGGTGGTTCCCTCGCGGACGAACGAGGCAAGGTCGGAGCCGAAGGTGACATTGAAGATGGCGTCGGGCTCGGTCTGGGCCAGCGCCTGAACCGTGGCGCCGGCGTCGATCTTGAACAGCGCCGGCCATTGCTCGCCGACCCACTCGACATCGGGGCGCTTGGCCGAGAGCAGTTCCTTGAACGCCTTCACCGCCGACTGGCCGTACTCGTAGTTGGGGGCCACCGTCGCCCAGCGCTTGGCCGGCAGCTTGGCCGCCTCCTCCGCCAGCATCGCCGCCTGCACGTAGGTCCCCGGGCGGAGGCGGAAGGTGTAGCGGTTGCCCTGTTCCCAGGCGATGGCGTCCGAAAGCGGCTCGGCGGCGATGAACGGGATCTTCCTCTGCTTGGCCACGTCCGACACCGCCAGGCCGACGTTGGAGAGCAGCGTCCCGAACACGAGGACCACGCCGTCCCGCGCGATCAGCTCGCCGGCGACCGTGACCGCGTCCCCCGGCTTGCCGCCGTCGTCCTTGGAGATCACCTCCAGGGGCCGGCCGAGCACCCCGCCGGCCGCGTTGATCTCGTCCAGCGCCATTTGCCAGCCGTCGCGGTACGGAAACGTGAAAGCGGGAAGCCGCGTGTAGCTGTTGAGCTCGCCGATCTTGATGGGCTCGGCGGCGCCGGCGGAGCCCGCGAACATCAGCGCCACGGCGGCGATGGCAAGAAACGACCTGCGGTCGATCATCTGGATAGTCCTCTTTCCCTAGCATCGCCCCGCGAACCGCCGGTTTTCCGGCGATTGGCGCAAACGGTCCCCGGCCTCGCGCGCGGTCCATCCCCGGAGCGGCGGCGAGATCCGATCCCCGAGGGCCATCTATAGCTTGCGGTTCGGACCGCTTTCAACCGGTTAAGCCGCACATCCGCCCGCCATTTGCCGGCGCGTATCCGCAAGGGCGATTTCCGCTCGCGGTCCGTCCGCCTTCCCGGCTATTCCTCGGCCCGTCGTTGGATAAAGGAAAACAAGAAATGGCTTGGCTCTACCTGTTGCTGGCGATCGCGTTCGAGGTCGGCGGAACCACCGCCCTGAAGATGTCGCGGGGGTTCGCCGAGTTGACGCCGTCGTTGCTGATCTTTCCCGCCTACGCCGTCAGTTTCGTCTTCCTCGCCCTGGCGGTGAAGGTCATGCCCATCAGCGTCGCCTACGCCGTGTGGTCGGGCGTCGGGACGGCGCTGATCGCGGCCATCGGCATTCTCTGGTTCCGCGAACCCGCGACCCTGTCCAAGCTGATGTTCCTGGGCATCATCGTTTTCGGGGTCGTCGGCCTGCAACTCTCGGAAAACGCCGGGAACGCGCCCTGATCCGCTGCGGCGTTTGACCCGCCACCGGGAGCTTCGTATCATCCCGCCGCCGGCACCGGCCGATTGATTGAAAAACAAAATTCGAGGGACAGACGACGATGACCTACGAGGACATCCTTTTCGATGTGACCGACGGGATCGCGACGATCACGATCAACCGGCCCAAGGTCTACAATGCCTTCCGGGGACAGACCTGCGAGGAAATCATCCACGCCTTCAATCGCGCCGGTTGGGACAAGAACGTCGGCGTCATCGTGTTCGGCGGCGCCGGCGACAAGGCCTTCTGCACCGGCGGCGACCAGTCGGCCCACGAGGGAGCCTACGACGGCCGCGGCATCATCGGCCTGCCGCTGGAGGAGATGCAGTCGGTCATCCGCGACGTTCCCAAGCCGGTGATCGCCCGCGTCCAGGGCTACGCCATCGGCGGCGGCCACGTGCTTGCGTTGCTGTGCGACCTGACCATCGCCGGCGAAAGCGCCGTCTTCGGCCAGGTCGGTCCCAAGATGGGTTCCGTGGATCCCGGGTTCGGGACCGCCTACATGGCGCGCTGCATCGGCGAGAAGAAGGCCCGCGAGGTCTGGTACCTATGCCGCCGGTATACGGCGCGCGAGGCCCTGGCCATGGGTCTCTGCAACACCGTCGTCCCCGATGACCAGCTCGACGCCGAGGTCCGCCAGTGGTGCGAGGAGATCCTCGAAAAGAGCCCGACGGCGCTGGCCATCGCCAAACGGTCGTTCAACGCCGATACCGCCAGCATCGCCGGCATTTCCGGCATGGGGCTGCACACCGTCAGCATGTTCTACAACACCGCCGAGTCCAAGGAGGGCGTCAGCGCCTTCAAGGAAAAGCGCAAGCCGGACTTCCGCAAGTACCAGGAATAGGGACGGCGAGCGGCCCCCCGGACAAGTGCCCATGACCCAGGACCTCGCGCTGCCCGAGGGCGCCCGCATCGACGAGGACGGCGTCTGGGTTCAGGTCGCGCGCGCCCCGCTCGGCGGGTCCCGGCGTCCCGCGCTGTTTCTCGATCGCGACGGGGTGATCGTCGAGGATACCATCGACCTCGGCCGGCCCGAACATGTGCGGCTGCTGCCGGGCGCCGCCGAGGTCATCGCCGCCGCCAACCGCCGCGCCGTGCCCGTGGTGGTGGTCACCAACCAGTCGGGCGTGGGCCGGCGGGTGTTCGGCTGGCGGGACTTCATCGCCGTCCAGGACAGGATCCGCGACAAACTGGCCCGGGAGGGCGCGTTCGTCGACGCGGTCGTCGCCTGTCCCCACCATCCGGCCGCCGGGGCCCCCTACCGCCATGCCGACCATCCGGCGCGCAAGCCCAATCCCGGCATGCTCCTGCGGGCCGCCGATCTGATGATGCTGGACCTGGCGCGCTCGTGGATCGTCGGCGACCGGGCGCGCGACATCGCCGCCGGCCGCAACGCTGGCATCGAAGGTGCCCTGTACGCGGCATCGGGCGCCGGCCCCCACCCGGACGAGCGGGAGGCCGCCCTCGCCCTCGCCGAGCCGGGCCGCTTCCGCGTCCGCGCCGCCCCGTCGATCAAGTCGGCGCTGACCCTGATTCCGCTGCTCGCCGAAACGTAAGCAGCGAAGCAATCAGCCTATTCCGCGGCGACCGCGGGCATCCGGCGGCCTTGCCGGCCGTAATGCAGATAGTCGGTCCAGGTCCGTTCCACCCGCCGCAGGGACTGGCATACGGTGTCGATTTCCGGGCCGCCCAGATCATGATTGTCGAGCTGGCCGGCGATCTGCTCTTCCAGCACCCGGATTTTGTGCACCACGTCGAGCGCCTTGCCGGTCAGGCGAATGCTGACCGATCGGCGATCGTGAGCGGACCGTTCGTGTTCCAGGTAGCCCATCTCCGCCAACTTCTTGATGTTGTAGGAAACGTTGGAGCCCTGGTAGTAGCCGCGCTCCACCAGGTCGCGCACGGCGATTTCCTCCTCGCCGATATTGGCGAGCAGCAAGGCCTGCACACTGTTGAGGTCCCTGATCCCGAGCCCATTGAGCTCGGAACGCAGGAGATCCAGGAAACGCCGGTGCAGGCGTTCGATCAGACGAGTCAGTTCCAGATACTCTTTTTTCACGTTCGGTAACCCCCGTATCTATTTTAAGCTGTACACTTTGCACAAAGCTCGCTAAAATTGCAAGCATCAATGTTATGCTACTTTTTTTCAGGTTTTCTTTTTAGGTGCTCGCGCTCTGATTGCCACACCATCGTTGGGCAGCGGACACCTCGTCTTCAACCCGCCTGTGGGGGGCCACCGTTGATGTCCGTAAATACCTGTCGTTCCCATCGCTTCCTGGGCTTTTTCACCGCCATGGCCCTGGCCCTGCCGGTCCTCGCCGGGTGCGCGGGAACCGTGCAGACACCCGAGGAGATGGCCGAGGACGATCACCAAAGCCGCGTGGCGCAGATCATGCGCATCGCGGAAACCACGCGCGCCGGCGGCGACCTGGCCTCCGCCGCCACGCTGTACCATCGCGCGCATGTGCTGGAGCCGAAGAGCCCGGCGCCGTTGATTGCCTACGCCGAGACCGCGGCCGCCATGGGAGACGACAACGGCGCCGCGAAAGCCTACCAGTCCGCCGTCTCCCTTGCTCCCGGCAATCAGCGGGCCCGGTTCGGTTACGGCAAGGTCCTGATCGCGCTGAACAGGCCCGACCAGGCGGCGGAGCAATTCAATACCGTCATCGGCCAGGAGCCCGGAAACGCCCGCGCGCTCAACGGTCTTGGCGTCGCGCTCGACCTCGCCGGCAATCACCGAGAAGCACAGAAACGGTATATCGACGGCCTGAAGAAAGCCCCCGACGACCTCGCCATGCGCAACAACCTGGCCCTTTCCATCGCCCTCGGCGGCGAGCACGAGAAAGCGGCGACCATGCTAAGCGAACTGGCCGGCGACCCGATGGTGGGATCGCGAGCCCGACGCAACCTTGCCCTGGTCTACGCACTGGCCGGCGCCGACGACCAGGCGGCGGCCGTCGCCCGCGCGGACCTCAAGGAATGGCAGGTGCAGAACAACCTTGTGTACTACGGCATGCTGCGGGGATTGTCGGGCCGGGATCTCGCCGCCGCTGTCTTCGGAGTCAATAAAGGCTTCGACGACATTTCCATGGACCTCGCCACTTCCGGCGGCCCCTCCTGAAGCCATATCCCCGCGCGGCCACCTCTCTTCGTTACCCCCGATTGCGTACATTAATATAGATGCAATTAAAGATATAATTCCCTATACTCGCCGAAAGCTGGGATGCCGCCAGGACACCAGCCATAATCGACCCGGCCCGAAGCAATCGGGCCAAGGGCACGCGGGAAGGGAAGGATACGAAGATGGGGAACCACAACCCGGGACAACTCCGCGCGCTGGTCGCCGGATCCATCGCGGCAATCAGCCTGACGGCGGCCACCGCTCATGCGCAGCCAACGGAACCGAGCCCGGCGAACGTCGATGTCGCGGTCGGCTCCTCCGCCCCGTTGACCGCCCTCTCCATCACCTCGGGTTCGCTGAACTGCGCGCAGGGCAGGATCGTCGTGGACAAGAACGGCAAGATGGGCTTTCTCGCTCCGGTCATCGGTCCGAACGTCCTGCGCGGTTCCTCCGATTCCGGATCCGCCGTGTCATGGGCCGTCATCCCCATCGACGGAGCCAGCCCCGACGTCGTGAACGCCGTCACAACCTGCCTGACCGCCCGCTAACGGCGACGCCTCCCCGGGGAGGCCAGTCACCCCGCTCCCCGCGCCCCCCCGCCCAGTATTGAACGGCGGTCGACCACGGGCGCCCCCTGGAGCGATAAATTAAGGCACGAGAGATCGATCGGATCGGGCCGCGAACCGCCATCCGGGCCACGATCCAGCGCTCGCGCGGCCTCCCCCACCCCGGCCCGCGAATAGCGGCGAACGCCCGGCAAAACCTCCACTCCGAAGTTCCTCGAAATATCGTCCAGACCTTGCCCGCATACAGAGAAAATTAACGAATAAATGATACAAAACGATCATGACATTTGATCTACTTTTTATTCATAGTACAGATAAATTACACGTAAATAAAACTTTTGACTATTATTGGCATAATCCATAGTATTTCGAAGTGCATTCTAGTTCTATATCTACCGACCATGAAGTGGAGGATGTTATGAAGATCACGAACCCCATCAATGTTCTCAAGGACGAATCCGGCGCGACGGCCATCGAGTATGGCCTGATCGCCGCGCTGGTTTCCGTGGGTGCGATTCTCGCCCTCACGACCCTCGGCACCACGTTGAGCGCTTTGTTCGACAGAATTTCGGGCGAGCTCGCTCCGTAATACTCCCCCGAGCATTCCTTCCCAGGACACTCCGTCCTCCCTTCGGGTCAGGCTCCGCGAGGAGTGGGCGGCGCCCAGGCGCCGCTCCGACCCGGAGGGGGAAGGAAACGCGAAAACAAGGTTCACGAGCCGAACTGTGCACATTGGCGCGCCGGATCGTCCGGAGCGTCACGAGGACCCCGAACTCCGATGTACGGCCTTTTGACCACGGAACATTTTGCGATCACCCTGTTTCTCGGGTTGCTGGGGCTCGCCGTCGTGACGGACCTCGCGGAATTGCGGATTCCGAACCGGATCTGCCTCCTGATCGCATTGCTTTACCCCTGCCACGTGCTCGCCAGCCCCGAACCGGTCAACTGGGCGGGAGCGTTGGCCGTCGCGGCGGGTGTCTTCGTCATCGGCCTCATTCCCTTCAGCGCCGGCGTCATGGGCGGCGGCGACGTCAAGTTGATGGCGGCCACCGCGCTGTGGGCCGGTCCAAGCCTGGTGGTCGACTTTCTTCTGGTGACAACCCTCGTCGGCGGAGCGCTCGCCCTGCTCATGGTCACCCGACATCGGTTCGCCCTGGCCAATCTGCTCGATTCCGTCGGCGCCATGGACCTTCGGGACGTCCTGCTTGGACGGGCCATTCCGTATGGTACCGCCATCGCGGCCGGCGCGTACATCACCCTCGCTCCCGCGCTGCTGGGACACTGACGGTGTTTGAGAGGGACTCCGCATCATGAACCTTCGGACCATTCTCCTGATTTTCGTCGCGCTGGGAGCGGCCGGATTTACCGCCTACTTCGCGCAAAGCTGGATCTCGAGCCAGAGAGACATGCTGAGTTCCACGGCCAACAGCCAAGAACAGGTGGAACAGATTCCCGCCGACCAGATCCTGGTGGCGAAAGAGACCCTTCCCACCGGCTCGTTCGTGAAACCGGAATTGCTGGAGTGGCAGTCCTGGCCGAAGGACGGGATCAAGGACGGCTACGTGCTCAAGGGCAGCGGCGCCGAGAAGAACCTCGACGGCGCGGTCGTTCGAACGCATCTCCTGGCAGGCGAGCCCATTACCGAATCCCGGGTGATCCATCCGGGCGATCGCGGGTTCCTCGCCGCCGTCCTCGAAGAGGGCAAGCGCGCTGTTTCCGTTCCGGTGGATGCCACTACCGGCATCTCGGGGTTTGTCTTTCCGGGCGACTGGGTAGACGTGATCCTGACGTTCAAGACATCCGTCGACAGTCAGTCCGGCGAGGAAGGACAGCGCGAAACCCGATATTTCAGCGAAACGCTGCTGACCGGCGTTCGCGTCCTCGCCATCGACCAGAAGGTCGAAAGCGTCGACGGCGCGGCGCAGGTGGCCAAGACGGCGACGGTGGAGGTTACCAGCAAGCAGGCCGAGAAGATCGCCATCGCAATGTCGATCGGTTCCCTGTCCCTCAGCCTCCGAAGCCTGGTGAAAGGGGAACAGCCCGGAGATCAGGCGGCCGAGAGCGATGAAACCGCGCAGAACGCCGGGGACCAGACGGAACCGCAAAGCGGCGGCAGCTACACGCGCGACATCGATATCTACTACATGCGGGGCGATCCCTTGGGGATGCCGACCTCGGGTGTAGCCAGCACCGTCACGATCCTCCGTGGCAAAGAGACCGGCGAAGTCAAATTTTAGGGAGACACCCCGTGAGACCCCGACCCCACCCATCCATCCCGCGATCGATCGGGAGCGTCGCCGGATTGTTCGCCGCGCTCCTTCTCTTCATCGCCGCGACGTCGGCCGACGCCGCTCAGATCGTCAATGGAAGCGCCACTTCCGTTACGGTCGAGGCCAACAAGGGAAGTCTGGTCCGGCTCGCCGCGCCGGCCAACACGGTGTTCATCGCCGACCCGGAGATCTGCGACATTCAGGTCAAGTCGCCGAAACTGGTGTACCTGCTGGGAAAGAAACCGGGTCAGACCACCCTGTTCGCGGTCGGAGAGGACGACCAGGTGCTCGCCAACATCAACGTCACGGTCACTCAGAACCTGTCGCGCCTCAACGCCGCGGTTCAGAATTTGTATCCGGACGCGGAGGTCAGCTTTTCCAGCGTGGAGGACTCGATCGTCATCGACGGCCTGGTCGGTAATTCTTCCATGTCCGAAAACATCCGAAGGCTGACGACGCGCTTCATCGGCGAGGACGCGGACGTGATCAACCGCCTGGGCGTCACCGCGCCGGTGCAGGTCAATCTGCGTGTCCGGGTCGCCGAAATCAGCCGCGATATCGAAAAGCAGTTGGGCTTCAACTGGGCAATCATCGGCGACATCGGAAAACTGGGCCTGAAGGTGACCACCTTCAATCCTTTCAGCGTCGGCTCCACCCCGGACAACCTGACCGCCAACGTCGGCCTGGGAGACTGGGACATCAACGCCATGATCGACGCCCTGGACGACGAGGGTCTGATCAGCATCCTCGCCGAACCCAACCTGACGTCGCTGTCGGGAGAGACCGCGAGCTTCCTCGCGGGCGGAGAATTCCCCATTCTCGTGCCCCAGGGCGACTCGCGCGTCACGGTCGAGTTCAAGAAGTACGGCGTCTCCCTGGCGTTCACCCCGACAATTCTCAACCAGGGCCGGATCAATCTTCACGTCCGTCCGGAAGTCAGCGCGCTCTCCAGCGAGGGGGCCATCTCCGTACCCGTGGGCTTGGACTCGATCCTGCAGATCCCCGCCCTGAAAACCAGGCGCGCGGAAACGACGGTGGAACTGGGCAGCGGTCAGAGCTTCGCCATCGCGGGCCTGCTGGAAAACAGCGTCAGTCACGACATCCATAAGTTTCCGTTCCTCGCCGACGTGCCGGTTCTCGGCAATCTGTTCAAGTCCGATCGTTTCAAACGCAACGAAAGCGAGTTGGTCATCATCATCACGCCCTACGTGGTCCGCCCCTCCCCAACGCGGATGGCGGGTCCAACCGACGGTTTCTCCCCGCCGAGCGACGTCGGCCGCATGATGCATGGTCCGTGGCGGCAGAACCCGGTCAAGGGATCGCCGGGCACGGTCGGTCGCGATGGCTCCCGGTTGATCGGGCCGGCCGGCTATCTCCTGGATTGATGAGAGGCAACCATGGACCCCAAACACACCATTCGCAAAAGGGCCTTCGCGCTGGCCTTCACCGGCGTGGCCTGCGTGTCGCTCTCGGGCTGCATTAACGAGCTGATGCTGGCCTATTTCGGCGCCGGCAGCCTCTATCTTTACACCCATCCCGAGGCGACGGCGGAGGACTGGTCGGAAGTCCGTACACAGCGCGAGCCCCACGCGGAAATGGTTCAGTACCGCCACGACGTCGCGTTTTCGCCCGGTGACTACAGGCTGACGGCGGCGGAAGGTCAGCGGCTGTCGTCGTTTCTCGACCGCGTGGACGTGGGCTACGGCGACACCGTGGTGTTGACCGCGGAACCGGCCGAGGGCGCCGACAAGGCTGCCATGAACAGGCTTACCGACCGCCGCGCGGAGACCGTTACCGATTTCCTGGCGCTCAACCGCGTCGAGGCCCGGGGCCTGCAAAGCCGCGTCGAGGCCTCGCCATCCTCCGGCGACGCGCTTGCGGTGGTCGTGCGCCGCCACGTGGTCGCCCTGCCCGCCTGCCCGGACTGGACGGACAAACCCGGCGACAACTCCTCCAACCAGCCCTCGAGCAACTGGAGTTGCGCCACCGCAACCAATCTCGGGCTCATGGTCGCCGATCCCGGCGACCTCGCGCGCGGCCGCGACCCGGGTTACGCCGATGGCGAAAGACAAGCCATGTCCATCGAAAATTACCGCAAGGGCGAAACCGCTCCCCTCCGCGACGATGTCTCCACCCAGGATACCTTCGACGCCGGCGGCGGCTTCCGCTCCAACGCACCAACAGGTTCGGGATCAAACTAGTGGCCATGCTGGCGAAGGTTCTCCCCAAGTCCAAGAATAGCGAGCCGTTGGAGTTTTCGGCCTTCATCACCGACGACGAAACATGCGCGGCGGTGGCGCGGGCGGCCAACGATATCGGTCTCGGCGAGGTGCCTATCATCCAGGGCGCCATCGCGGACGCCGTCAAGCAGCTTGCGAAAGCCTCCACGCCCAGGCTCCTGCTTGTGGACCTCACGGGGTCCGCCGATCCTCTGTCAGATCTCGCGGCCCTCGCCGAGGTTTGTGACGAGGGAACGCAGGTGGTGACCATCGGCGATGTGAACGACATCGGCCTGTACCGCCAGCTCGTCGGCGTGGGGGTCAACGACTACCTGGTCAAACCGCTCTCGCCGGAAGCCTTGGGCCCGGCGCTCACCCGGGTCGAGGAAAAACCGCAGGACGACCCGCAAGGCGCGGGCATGGGCGCGACCGTGGGCAAGCTGATCTCCGTGATCGGTGCCCGGGGCGGTGTCGGCGCGACAAGCGTCGCGGTCAACACGGCATGGTCCATCGCCCACGAACATCGCAAACGGGTGGCCCTGGTCGACCTGGATATTTTCTTCGGCAATTGCGGCCTCACGCTCGATCTCGAATCCGGGCGCGGATTCCGCGAGGCCCTCGAAAACCCGTCGCGCATCGACGGCCTGTTCATCGAGCGGGCGATGGTTCGGGAGAGCGACAACCTGTACGTGCTCACCGCCGAGGAATCCCTGGAGAAGTCACTGTCCTTCAACACGTCGGCGGTGGAACTGCTTCTCGATCATCTGCGGCGGGACTTTCAATACGTGGTTCTGGATCTGCCGCGGTTCGGCGCCCGCACGCAGTTGTCGGTGCTGGCGCCGCCGTCGTCCGTCATCCTGGTCTCGGACCCCTCGCTCTCCGGCATGCGCGACACTCTGCGCCTCGCCAACCTGTTCAAGCAGAGCGCCAATAAAACCGACCTCAGCGTGACCTTGAACCGGGTGGGCGCCAACAAGACGGCCGAATTGTCTAAGGCCGACTTCGAACGCGGCGCGGAGGTCAAGGTCAGTCATTCCATTCCCTTCGATTCCAAGGTGTTCGCCGAATGCGTCAGCACCGGCAAGCCGCTGCTGAAGGCCGGCCCCCGGTCCAAGGCCGCCGCCGCCGTGCGCGAGATCTGCCTCGGTCAGTGCGGCGCCGCGGCGAAGGACACGAAGAAGCTCCCATTCTGGAAGAGCCTCGGCAAAGGGAAAAAATAGATGTTCGGCCGGAGGCAGACCGCCAACGTCGTTCCACTGAACCCCGATACCGCCGCCGCGCCGCGGCCTCCGGAGCGTCGTAAGCCGGATCCGGAGGCCCCCGCCAAACCGGGCGGGCGAGTTCCCGCCGTTCAGTCGCTCGCCGAGAGCAAGACCATACAGGCGGTCGTCGAAAAGGCCCTGCCGCAGCTCAGGCAGAAGCTGGATCCGGCGGAAATCGTCAAGATGACCCGCTCCAAGCTCGCCCAGGTGGTGACGAAGGAGATCGAGGAACTCTGTACCGATGGGCCCTATGCCCTCGAGGAAGACGATCGGAGAAATACGGTTACCGTCCTGGTGCAGAAGCTTCTGGCCGAGGCCAAGCGGAATACCCACGTCGAAAACGACCGCAGAAACGCCGGCAATACCGAGAAAGAGATCATCGAAACGGCCAAGGTGCTGGTGCAGCCGATTCTGCTCGAACGTATCGACGTCACCAAGGCGCTGCAGCTTCCGCCCGAGGAGTTGGCCCGTCAGATCAGCGAGATCGTGGCCGAGATCCTCGGCGAGGAGAAGCACCAGCTCAACCAGGCCGAGCAACGCGACCTTGTCACGGCGCTGCTCAACGACATGCTGGGTCTCGGGCCTCTGGAGGTGCTGCTCCAGGATGAAACCGTCACCGACATCATGGTCAACGGTCCCAAGCAGGTGTACGTGGAGCGGCGCGGCAAGCTCGTGCTGACCGACGTGACGTTCCGCGACGACGCCCACCTCATGAATATCTGCTCGCGGATCGTGACCCGGGTGGGCCGGCGTATCGACGAGACGACGCCGCTGGTGGATGCCCGCCTGCAGGACGGCTCGCGCGTCAACATCATCATTCCGCCGCTTGCCCTCGACGGCGCCTCCATCTCCATCCGCAAGTTCGCCAAGCAGAAGATTACCCTCGACATGATGGAGAAGACGCAGAACCTCTCGCCGGAGATGGGGACGGTGCTGAAGATCGCCGGGCGGTGTCAGCTCAATATTCTCATCTCCGGAGGCACGGGCTCGGGCAAGACCACGCTGCTGAACGCCATGTCCCAGATGATCGATCCCGGCGAACGCATCGTCACCATCGAGGACGCCGCGGAACTACAGTTGCAGCAGCCGCACGTGGTCCGCCTTGAGACCCGCCCGCCCAATTTGGAAGGGCAAGGCGAGATCACACAGCGGGAACTGGTCAAGAACGCCTTGAGAATGCGTCCCGACCGGGTGATCCTCGGCGAAATCCGCGCCGGCGAGGCGCTGGACATGCTGCAGGCCATGAACACCGGCCACGACGGCTCCATGTGCACGCTTCACGCCAACCGGCCGCGCGAGGCCCTGACCCGCCTCGAGAACATGGTGGCCATGACCGGGGTGAAGCTGCCCAACGAAGCGGTTCGATCCCAGATCGCCGGCGCCGTGCACATGATCGTTCAGATCGCGCGCATGCGCGACGGCATCCGCCGCATCACCTACATCACCGAGGTGGTCGGCATGGAAGGCGAAGTAATCACCACCCAGGACCTGTTCCGGTTCGAGTTCGAGGGGGAAGATGAAAACGGCCGCCTGTTCGGCACCTTCAGGTCCACGGGTCTGCGTCCGCATTTCACGCCGCGCGCCGAATACCACGGCCTCGACCGCGCGCTCATGGACGCCGTCGCCGCCGACAGCGGCGGGAGGACCGAGAAATGAGTACAAGTGTCCTGGTGGTCTTCGCCGGGGTGTTTCTGTCGCTCTGCGCCATCCTTCTCGCCTTCAGCGGAGTCTTCAGCCCGCAGAATAAACTTCGCAAGCGGGCGGCGGGGCTGGCCTCCGGAGGCGGCAAGCGATCGGGCCGACGGGCCGGCGGAGCTGCCGCGTCGGGTTCCGTGAAGCGCAGCGAGGGCCGGTCCTGGCGCACCGCCGAATCCCTGGCCAAGCGCTTCCTTCCCCGGCAGTCCGTCATTCGCGACCGGTTGCAGCGGACCGGACGGAACATCACCATCGGCACCTATTCCCTCGTCTGCGTCGGATTCGGCCTTGCCGTCGCCGGCGCGGCGTGGGTGCTGGGCGGCCTGTCCCCACTCCTCGCCTCGCTGGCCGGCTTCATCGCCGGAGTCGCCGTTCCGCATGTGGTGGTCGGCGTCATGGGCACCCGCCGCAGGAAGAAGTTTTTGAGTATTCTTCCGGATGCCATCGACCTCATCGTCCGCGGGCTCAAGTCCGGGTTGCCGGTGACCGAATCCATCGCCAGCGTGGGCGCCGAAATGCCCGATCCCCTTGGCTCCGAATTTCGGCACATTTCCGACAGCGTGCGCTTTGGGCAGGAGCTCGAGGTCGCCGTCTGGAACACGGCGAAGCGCATGGCCACGCCAGAATTCAACTTTTTTGTCATCAGCATGTCCATCCAGCGCGAAACCGGCGGCAACCTCGCGGAAGCCCTGTCCAATCTCTCGGAAATCCTGCGCGGCCGGCGCCAGATGCAACTGAAGATCAAGGCGATGTCGTCGGAGGCGCGGGCCAGCGCCTACATCCTCGGGTCCCTGCCGTTCATCATGTTCTGCCTCGTTTACATGATCAGTCCCGATTACGCGTCGCAGTTATTCACCGATCCACGTGGCATGGTCATGGTGGGAGTCGGCATGACCAGCATGGTGATCGGTATCGCCATCATGATGAAAATGGTGCGGTTCGAAGTATGAACGCCAGCAGCCTCCTCGCCCTAGGAATCGACCTAGAGTACGTCATCACGCTCACGGCCGGACTCGCCGCCTTCGGGACCGTGTTCGCCGTGTGGAGCGGGTTTCTCGCGAAGGACCCCATGGGCGGTCGGGCCAAGCGGCTGGCCCAGCGACGGGCAGAACTCAAGGCCGGAATGGCCGCTCCAAAGGGCAATTCCCAGCGCAAACTCCAAACCATGGGAATGATGCGGGGCATTGCCCAGCGGTTCAATCTTCTCCGCTCGGAAACGGCCGGCAAGGTCTCTTCACGGCTTTCACAAGCGGGATGGCGCTCCAAGGACGCCCTCGTCGTGTTCATGCTTTTGAAGCTGACCCTCCCTCTCGTTTTCGGTCTCGGCGCCTATCTCCTGGTCAAGGTGTTCGCCGGCCCAGAGGTCTCGCCCTGGATCACGAACCTTGTCCCGGTGGCGGCGGTGGCCGTAGGCGCCTGGGGGCCGGACGTGATGGTGAAGAACGCCGTCGCGAAGCGCATGACGGTCCTGCAGAAAGGACTGCCCGACGCGCTCGATCTCCTCGTCATCTGCGCCGAGGCCGGCCTCGCGCTGGATGCCTCCATGTCCCGCGTGGCCGGCGAAATGGAGAAATCCTGCCCCGAGATCGCCTCGGAGTTCGGACTGACGGCCATCGAACTGGGATTCTTGCCCAACCGGCGGACCGCCCTGGAAAATCTGATCAACCGGTGTCCTCTCTCGTCCATCCGGGGCGTGGTGAACACCCTGCTGCAGACCGAAAAGTACGGCACCCCCCTCGCCAACTCGCTGCGGGTGCTCTCGGCGGAGTTCCGGTCCGAACGCATGCTCGCCGCCGAGGCGAAGGCCGCGCGGCTGCCGGCCGTTCTCACCGTGCCGATGATGATCTTCATTTTGCCGACGCTGTTCATCGTGTTGATCGGGCCGGCCATCCTGCGGACCATGGATGCCCTCGGCAACCTCAATCTTTGATACGGCATGTCGTTTACCGGATCGCTGCACACGGGGTCCAGCGGTCCGGTAGCCGCCGGGGGACGATCGGCCATCGTCCCCCGGTTCCCTACTCCACCGCTTCCCGGATCAGCGCGCGAACCCACCCGGCCGGCGCATTGTATTCACCCGTTTGCAGACGCTGGAGCCCGTATATGACAGACCGCCGCCGACTAATGGTCATCGCCTCGTTCATCTGCCTGTCGTTCGCGGGGATGGCCGGAACGCCCGCCACGGCCGGAGACGCGCCCCGGTGCGACGGAGAGTCGCTGGGACAGGCCTCCTGCTTCTCCACGAGGCTGTGCGAATGCATTTACGACCGCGGCGGCGCCATCACCGGAACGCCGCCGGGCTACCGTTGGGACTGCGGAAACCTGCGCCCGAACTGTGGCGATGCCGCCAACCCTCCCGCCACCATGAACGAGTTCACGGGCCCCTATCCCCTCGCCATCGGCATCGGCTTGGATCGACGGAACCGCAACATCGAGATCCCCTAGCGAAGTTCAAGCCGCGCCTCTTAAAGCAATCTTGGGACATCTGTCTCGAGTTTTCAATTACACGTAATAATATAAAATATGTACAAAATTTCTACAATTTTTACATATATTGATAATAATTAAATATATTGGTTTATTATTTGATTCCTTTATTATCATCATACCCCTAAATCCATCGAATGGTGTTGGCGATGAACAGAATATTATTTAAAATAAACAGGATTAATGGCGCCGCACTTGCAATTCGAAACCGCTTGCATGGAGCCGGGAAGTCCTTCTCCCGCGATACGCGCGGCGGTGTTGCTGTTCTTTTCGCCTTCATGATTGTGCCGCTGATGTGCTTCATCGGCATCGGGTTCGACACCGCGCGGGCCTACATGGTCAAATCCCGGCTGTCGTCGTCGCTCGACGCGGCCGGGCTCGCGGGCGGCGTCACCTTCTTCCTTAGTCATCGCGACGACGATATCCGCATGTATTTCGACGCCAACTATCCCGCCGGCTACCTGGGATCCATCGTCGATGGACCGTACATCAGGGTGGACGAACTCGAGGAGAAGATCGAGCTCGACGCCAGCGCCACCGTCGAAACCACGTTCATGAAGCTGATCGGCAAGGACTCCATCACCGTTACGTCCAGCGCCGAGGTCGCCCGCAAGATGACGGCCCTGGATGTGGTTCTTTCCATCGACGTTTCCGGCTCCATGGGCAGTTCGGCGCCCGGTGGCGGAACCCGCCTCGCGGCCGCGAAGGCGGCGGCGAACGAACTGATCGGAATTCTTTTCGGAGCCGATACCACGGAGGAGTTTCTCCACATCGGCCTCGTTCCATGGAGTTCCAAGGTCAACGTCATGACCGAGGGCGAGAGCTACGATCCGGCGGCCACGACCACGGAAGCGGTTTCCGGCTTCGTCAACCCCGAAACCGGCGCGGCCCAGAACGTGGTCTACTACGCCAACAATTCCAAGGTTCCCTTGCTGACGGCGCCGCCCAATAATTGGAAAGGCTGCGTGTTCAACCGCTACGTCCACAACGGAACCAACGATGACGACGGCGATATCCGCTACGGTCCCTTCTCGGGCGGCGGCGTCGACTGGCCGGCCTGGCAACCGATTTTCGCGGGTAACCACGCCATATGGGGCGGCGAGCCCCGCTCCTACGGGGAATGCAAGATGGCCATCGGCGGCGAGGAATGCGCGGCGTGTCCCGAGCACGGCATTACGCCCCTGCAGAACAACAGGACCGTGATCGAGACCGCGGTGAACGATCTGAATGACGGTGGCAACACTAATATTCCCGCCGGCCTCGGCTGGGCCTGGCGGGTGTTGAAGCCCGGCGTGCCGTTCACCGAGGCGATCGTCGACCCGGACTACGATCGCGATCAGGCGATCGTGCTGCTGACCGACGGTGAAAACTGCCCGAGATCCGGCGACGGATACAAGAGAGTCTTCGGCAACTGCAATTGGGGCCGGGACGAAATGGACGAACGCCTCAGGCTTCTCGCCAACAACGTCAAGGCCGATGGCGTGATCATCTACGTCATTCAGTTCGCCAACGAGGGGACGGAGTTGCAGGCCTTGCTGAAGGGCGTGGCCAGTGGTCCGAAAGCGCCCTACTATCACTACGCGCCGACACCCGACGCCTTGAAGAAGGTGTTCCGCGAGATCGCCAACCACCTGTCCAGCCTACGACTGTCCAAATAGTCCCGAACGGCTTCCGTGGGAGATCAGTCTCCCACGGAAGCTTTTCTCCCTCCTCCCCTTCCTCCCGGTTGCTCCCCGCATACGGCCAAAATTCGCTCGGCAATTCCACCCTGCCCGGCCGATACCCGACAGGCGGGAACAGCCGGCGGGGCATTCGAACGAACGCCGTGCCGCCGCAAACCAATTTGCCCACCCAACGGCTCGCACAACCTCCCACGAGGTCACGTCACATTCAGGCTTTTCCTTGTACTCTCTTCCTTTCCAAGGAAAACACGAGGAGCCGGGAATGGGGTGGTTCGAAAAGCTGTTGGAAGCCGTGGCGCTTCACGAAGAGAACGGCGCGTTGGACCAGGACATGGATCCCGCGGAGGATGTCACTCCATGGAAGTCGAAGAGACCTTCAAATGGTCCGAGATTGCCCGCCTGGAGCAACGGCGAGGATCTTTGTCGAGAGCGTTGGCCGCGTCGAAAAGAGCGGAAGCGGCGGCGCGGAGGTCGGGGGACGAGGAGAACGTCAGCGCGACACTGACCATGAGCGGCCAAATCCTCATGTGCCAGGGCAGGCTCCCGGAGGCGCGGCGGCGCTATCGGGACGCGCTCGAATGCTTCGGTGCGTTCCTGACGATCATCCAAGCGCTGATTAAAATAGATCCGGACAACGCCGCGTCGAGCCGAGATCTCGCCATCTCATGGGAAAGGTCGGCATGGCGCTGGCCGCGCGGGGCAGCCAAGCCGAGGCGCTCGAGCACTATCAGGGAACGCAAGCGATGCTTGTGCGCTTGGTGCAAGTCAACCAGGACGATCTTGGATTACGCCACGATCTGTCCATCACTCTCCAAAAAATCGGCAATGTACGGGTGGCCGAGGGGAGCCTGGAAGAAGCGCGCTCGACGCGTACATCGTCGCCAATGGCATCGACAAGGCATTGGCGGCGGCCGATCCGGAGAACGCCCGCTGGACGCACTGCTTGGCCCTGTCGAATATGAAGGTGGCCGAAGTGGCGGAACTGTGCGATTCCGTCGACGTTACCCGAAACCACCATGCCGCCGCCCTTCGGCTTGTCCAGACGCTCGCCGCCCAAGGACGCCTGGCGCCCTCGCATGGAGGGATGTTGGGAGATCTCCGGTGGAGAATAGCCGAACTCGGCGATGGCGACGGCTCGTAGCGCGGAATGACCGTTCACCCGCTCCGGTGGGCCCGCGCGAGGGCCCGATAACACGCGCTACGACTCGATTTCTTCGAGCGAGGAGAAGCGGGGACGAAAAACCGACCATCGATGGACGGTTTGGGGTTTGAGCACGTCCTGGACGATTGTCGGCTTGTACACATAGAACGCCTCGCAGGCGACCAGCGACTCACCGTCGCGAACGACGAAACCATCGGGCAGGTCGGCCGTTTCGCCTTCGTCGCCGAACATACTGCCCCCACTACCCCCGCCATAGAAGCGTTGCCAGTTGATCTTCGCCGGCCCGCCGCCCTTGGAGCTGATGGACGAGACGATCACCCTGCCCTCGACCCCCAGCTGGAAGGGCTCCATCACATACTCCGTGGCCATGAACAGGTTGGCCATTTCCCCCTCGCTGATACCCTCGGATTGCGACACGAGATCGGCGATGGTCGCGGCCGTTCGCTCCACTTTCTGATTGATCAGCAAGAACCGGGTGAACTCGATGCCGACCATGAACAGTACAACCAGAACCGGCAGCGTCAGCGCCAATTCAACAGCGAAATTCCCACGCTGGTTTTCACGTAGTCTGCTGAAAAACCGGGTCATGCTCATGCTCCAGTCTCCCATGGCTCGTTGCGGACGGCGATACTGGCCCTGATGGGAAAATATCCGTCGTCTCCGATGAATTCGCTCAGGACGGGCGTCAGCAGCGGCCAATTGTACTCCATCCGGTAGACGACCACTTGTCCGCTTTCGCCGGCGCCGGCCACCCCCACGTCCGCGTCCCACTGACCGTTACCGTTCTCGTCGGTATAGGTCTCGCCGGGGTCGAAACTGCCATTGGCGTTTCCGTCCACATAGTCCTCCGAGCGCTCGACATCGGTGAAATTCTCGTAACTGACGATTTCGATACTCGCCGCGTCGATGTCCACGAGGCCGATGGTTCGGTCCTCGATAATGCCGACGATCGCGGCCAGCCGGGCGCTTGGATCCGGTTCCTGTCCGGTAATGCCGAAACGGGCCGCGTCCCTGAGGCCGCTCTCCATTAGGACGGTCACGAAATTGACCAGACCGAACTCGATGGTGCCGATCGACATCAGAACCAGGACGGGGGCCGCGAAAACGAACTCCACGGTCGGCGAGCCATCCTCGTTGCGCCGTAGACGAATAATCCGCCGGACCATCTTCATCATCGTGCTTGATCCACAGTTAAGATATCAAATGAAATGACGCAAGACAGCGCCAATTCCAGAATATTATTATATATGCATGGAATTAAATTTTCAAATACATACAATGCTCATAATTTTTGCGAAATTTATTTTAAAAATATTCTATTATTTTATTTTTTTATTTTGATGATAATTTTGGACAAATGTGGTCGGATCCGGGTCACGGCGGGCATTGACCAAGCGGTGGTTCCGGCTACTGTGTTGTCGGAGAGGCGACTGAGTGACGCCTTGGTTCTCATTTGATCCCGTAATTCGAAGCCTCGTCAGGAGACGACCATGAAGCTGTTGCGATACGGCCCCCGTGGCCAGGAGAAACCCGGACTGCTCGATGACGCGGGGCATATCCGCGATCTGTCGGACCACGTGGTCGACCTGAGCGGCGATGTTCTCGGCCCCGACCGGCTGGCTCAGCTCGCGTCCCTGGATCCCGCGTCGCTGCCGGTGGTGGAAGGATCGCCCCGTCTCGGGCCGCCGGTGGCCGGGATCGGCAAAATCCTCGCGATCGGCCTGAACTACCGTTTGCACGCGGAAGAAACCGGCGGAAAGCCGCGCTCCGAGCCCATGCTGTTCTCGAAAGCCATCACCGCGCTCAGCGGCCCCAACGATCCGGTGATGATTCCGAGGGGATCGGAGAAAACCGATTGGGAGGTGGAACTGGCGGTCATTATCGGCACCAAGACCCAGTATGTGGACGAGGACCGCGCTCTCGACCACGTGGCCGGCTTCGCGGTGATCAACGACGTCTCCGAGCGTTCGTTTCAGAAGGAGCGTGGCGGGCAGTTCATCAAGGGCAAGAGCTGCGACACCTTTGCCCCGCTCGGCCCCTGGCTGGTCACCAAGGACGAGATTCCCGACCCGCAAAACCTGTATCTGCATCTCGATCTCAACGGCGAGCGGCGGCAGGACGGCAATACCCGCGACATGATCTTCGGCGTCGCCTATCTCGTCAGCCACTTGAGCCAGTTCATGACGCTCATGCCCGGCGACGTCATCGCCACGGGAACACCCGATGGCGTCGGGCTCGGATGCAAGCCTCCGGTATTCCTCAAACCCGGGGATGTCATGGAAGTTTCCGTGGAGGGCCTGGGCAAGCAACGCCAGAACGTGATCGCCTACCAGCCGGGTGCCTGATCCGTCTCCCGGCTTCGAAACCACGGTGGCCGCCATGCTTATCGCCCAGATCTCCGACCTGCACGTCCGCGCCGACGGAAAGCCGCTATCCGGCGTGGTCGATACCCGGGCGGCGCTGGACGCGTGCATCGACCACGTGGCCGGCCTCGATCCCAGGCCGGATCTGGTGCTGGCCACCGGCGACCTGACCCAGGACGGCCTGCCCGAGGACTATGCGCTGCTGCGCGCCGCGTTCGGCCGGCTTCCGATGCCGGTGTTCGCCATACCGGGCAATCACGACAGCCGCGCCGCCTTGCGCGAGGCGTTCGCCGATGAGGGATATCTGCCGGAAACGGGCGCGTTCCTGCACTACGCCGTGGACCGCTATCCGCTTCGCCTGATCGGTCTCGACACCGTGATCGCCGGAGAGGTGGGCGGACGGGCCTGCCCCGCCCGGTTGCGCTGGCTCGAGGAGCGACTGTCGGAACAGCCCGGCCGGCCGACGGTGATCTTCATGCATCACCCGCCGTTCGCCACCGGCATCGGCTTCATGGACCGGCCGCCCTTCGACGGCGCCGCCGATCTCGAACGGCTGATCGGCCGGTTCCCGAATGTTCGACTCGTCACCTGCGGGCATGTTCATCGCGCGATCCAGACGCGGTGGGCCGGGACCCTGGCGACCGTCGCTCCCAGCGTGATCTTCCAGATGGCCCTGGAGTTGACGGAAGACGCGCCGTCCGCGTTCGTCCTCGAACCGCCCGCCATCGCGCTTCACCTCTGGCGGGGCGACACCGGTCCCAGCGTGTTCACCAGCCCGGTCGGCGACTTCGGGCCACGCCACCGGTTTCATCCGGAACCCGTTTGATCCGGTCCCGACACCGGTTATGCTGGTCGAGAGCCGTTTAAACGGCCTCCCCTGACGCGGACCGGACGAACCCATGCCAGCCATGCCAGCCAATCTGTCGGACAAATACGACCTTAGGGTGCCCCGCTACACCAGCTACCCCACGGCGCCGCACTTCACCAGCCACGTGAACGACGCGGTCTATCGCGGCTGGCTCGGGACCCTGGATCCGGGGCAACCGCTGTCGCTCTACTTCCATATTCCGTTCTGCGATTCCATGTGCTGGTTTTGCGGATGCTATACAAAGATAGTCAATCAATATAAGCCAATCCGGCAATATCTCGATGTCCTGGAACAGGAAATAGACCTGCTGGCCGAAGCTCTGCCGGGGCGGTTTTCGGCGAGCCACCTGCACTGGGGCGGCGGCAGCCCCACGATGCTGACGGGCGAGGACTGGCTCGCGCTGGTGGGTAAACTGCGGCAACGCTTCGACATCGCCGCCGGCGCCGAGATCGCCGTCGAACTGGACCCCCGCGACGCCACCGAGGCCTATGTCGCGGCGCTTGCCGCCGCCGGGGTCAATCGCGCCAGCATCGGCGTCCAGGACTTCCACGCGGACGTCCAGGCGGCCATCAACCGCATTCAGCCCTTCGAGGTGGTGGAGCGGGTATGCGGCTGGCTTCGCCGTCACGGTATCGCCGACATCAACCTCGACCTGATGTACGGCCTTCCCCACCAGAGCACCGAGCGGGTGCTGGAGATGGTGGACCGGGCGGCGGGCCTGGAACCGGCGCGGGTCGCCCTGTTCGGCTATGCTCACGTGCCCTGGATGAAGAGCCATCAGAAGCTGATCGACGAGACGGCCCTGCCGGGAGCCCGCGAGCGCTGGGAGCAGTTCGAGGCGGCGTCCGCGCGGCTCCAGGCGCTCGGTTACCGGTCCGTCGGCCTCGATCATTTCGCGCGCCCCGACGACGACCTCGCCCTTGCCCTGGAGCAGGGCCGGCTCAATCGCAACTTCCAGGGCTACACCACCGACGACGCCCCGGTGCTGCTGGGACTGGGCGCGTCGGCCATCGGCGGCCTGCCCAACGGCTACGTCCAGAACCTCTCGCCGCTGAAGGAGTACCGCGAGGCCGTCGCCGCCGGCCGGCTGCCCGTCGCGCGCGGCGTGGAACTGAGCACCGACGACCGGCTCCGGGGAGACATCATCGCGAGGCTGATGTGCGACCTCGCCGTCGATCCCCGGGCGGTGGCGCGGCGGCACGGCGCCCCGGACGCCGACTTCACGGCGGAGATGACGCGTCTCGAACCCCTCGCCGCCGACGGCATCGTCGTCGTGGACGGCGATCGGATCCGCGTCACGACGGCGGGCCGGCCGCTGGTTCGCCTGGTCGCCGCCGCCTTCGACGCCTATCTGCAACACGGCGGACAACGGCATTCGCGCGCGGTGTGAACGCGCGCGCCCCGGAAACAGCAAGAGGGAGGGACGACCGATGACCCGAACGCTGGCGACGATGGCGCTGCTCATGCTGATCGCTTGGCCGGTCCATGGCCAGCAAGCCCGGACGGCCGGGGTGGTCGACCGCCTGGACGGACGGGCGACCGCCACGCGCGGCAACCTCAGCCTGCCGCTGGACGACGGCATGGTGGTGTTGGAGGGCGACAGGGTCGCGACCGGCGCCGACACCCGGCTTCGCCTGCGCCTGATCAGCGGCGCGACCATCGTGCTCGGGGACAACAGCGCCATCGTCGTCGAGGCCCAGGAAGCGCGGCGCGGGGGCCAGTCGGTGCTGGAATTCCTCGAGGGCGTGTTTCTCGCCGTGACCGCGGCGGTCACGGATTCACCCCCGCCCGAGGACGCCATGATCATCCGCACTCCCAGCGCCGTTCTGGGTATTCGCGGAACCGAGGTCTGGGGGGAACATCAGCCGGACCATCTGGGCGTGATCATGCTGTCGGGCAAGGGCGTGGTGGTGACGGCGCCGGGGGGAACGGTGGTGTTGGACGCCCCGCTGCTGGGCACCGACGTTCGCGCCGGCGCGCCGCCGACGGCTCCCAAGTCCTGGGGCCAGAAGCGCATCGACGCGGCCATGCGGTCGGTGGCGTTCGATTAGGTAACGGCGGCGCGTTTCACGGACCGGGCCGGCCGAGCAACCCGTTGGGGCGGAACACCAGGACGAAGGCCAGCAGTCCGAAGATCACCACATCGCGATACGCCATGGTCATGTACGACGACCACAGCGATTCGAGAAGCGCCACGATGATGCCGCCGAGCACCGCGCCGGCAATGGACCCCATGCCGCCCACCACCGCCGCCACCAGCGCCTTGAAACCGATCATCATGCCCATGTAGGCGCCGACGGTTCCGTAGTAGAGCGCGACGACGGCCCCGGCGGCGCCCGCGAAGACCGCGCCGAGGGCAAACGTCACCGCGACCGTCCGCCCCGCGTCGACACCCAGCAGCGCCGCCATCTTGAAGTCGTCGCAACAGGCGCGGTAACGGCGGCCATGAGCGGATCGCGTCATCACCATCCCCAGCATGCCGCAGAGCGCCACGGTCAGCCCGAGAATCACGAGTTGCCCCGCGCCGATGGAAATCGAATGCCCCCCGCCGAGCGGTACGAGATAGGGTTCCGTGACCATCGACGGCAGCCAGCGGTCGCGCGAGCCCTGGGTCAGTCGAATGAATTCCCGGAGGAAAATGGCCAGGCCGATGGTGGCGATGAGCGGCGCCTGGCTGGCGGACCCGCGCAGCGGCCGAAAGATCAGACGTTCGGTGGCCAGGTTGGCGAGCACGGCGACACCGATGGCGGCGAGAAGGACCGCAACGAGACCGGCGAACCACCAGACCGTGCCCGCCGCGCCCAACAGAACGACGCCGGTAAAGGCGGCGTAGGCGGCGATGGCGGACATGTCGCCGAACGCCAGGTTGATCCGGCCGATGACCCCGTAGATCAGACTGAACCCGATGGCGACCAACGCGTAGACGCACCCCATCACGATGGCGTTGACCACCGCCTGGAGGGCATACGCCGGATCCGAAAGGGCCGGCGCCGGGGCGCCTCGGGCGATCTCTCCGGCCGGCGTCCCCGAACCGCCCACCCGAAGCCAGATCCGCAGCATCTCGAGCTTGACGGGCGACAGCAGACCGTGGCGGTCGGTGCTCACGTCCTCCACGGCGAGGCGGCCGGAACCGAAGGCGGAATCGCGGAACCAGCATGCGATGGAATGCTCGACCGCCTGGCCGCCGGCGTCCCGCGCCCGGTAGTGAACAACGATCGAGTTTTCCGCCGAGCCGTGCGGCTCTTGGCGCAGGATCTCGATGCTGCCGGGATCGGACTCGAACGCGGGAATGAACCGCTGGCAGACCCGCGCCTGCTCATCGTCGGCGCCGCACGCGGCCACCGCCAAGACCACCAGCAGAATGGCCGGGAGGTTGAGGCGCATGTAAGGCGACAGGCTCTCCAGGCCGCCCGCCTCAGCGCTTTCTCGCCAGCGACAGCCCGTCGCCGATGGGCACGAGGCTGAGATCCACCCGCAGATCCCGGCGCAGGGTCTGGTTCAACTCGCGGATCGCCACGGTGTCCTTATCCTGGACGCCGACATCGGCGACGCTGCCGCCCCACAGCACGTTGTCCACCGTGATGAGGCCGCCGGGACGCGTGAGTTCCAGAGCCATGTCGTAGTATCCGAGATAATTCTCCTTGTCCGCGTCGATGAACACGAAGTCGAAGGGCTCGGTTTCCGGATCGGCCACCAGCTCTTCCAGGGTTTCCAGGGCCGGCGCCAGGCGCAGATCGATGCAGTCGGCCACGCCCACCTCCAACCAGTACCGCCGCGCGATATCGGTCCACTCCTCGCTGACGTCGCAGGTGATGATCCGGCCCTCCTCGGGCAACGCCAGGGCCATGCACAGCGTGCTGTACCCCGTGAACGTGCCGATCTCGAGGATGCGCGCGGCGCCCATCAACCGGATCAGCAAACCCATGAACTGCCCCTGCTCCGGCGCGATCTGCATTCCGGATCTCGGCAAGGTCAGGGTTTCGGCCCGCAGCCGGCGCAGAACATCGGGCTCGCGCGACGACACCCTCATCATGTACTCGTACAGGCGCTCATCCAGTGAAATCGTGCGGTTGGACACGGGGCTTCCTCCTCGGGCTCGCGGATGGTTTCGCGTCGGTCCATCACTTTCTACCCTTTCCGTCATCGGTCGGAAAGCATCCCTGTCGGCCGGTGCCCGCGACACCCCGGAACTCTCGCCGGACGGACCCCGACGGCGCGCCCCGCGTGTCCAAGAAAAAGGGCGGTCCCGAAGGACCGCCCTGCGCGGACGGGGATCAGATCCGTGTCCGCCGTCTCGACCGAGCCACCAGGCCGAGCGCCGCCAAACCGCCCAGCAGCAGAGGCAACGCCGTGGGAACGGGTGTCACGACCACGTTGGCCTCGACACCCACGTAAAAGCCCTCGGGGTCGCCGGGCGCGCCGCCCCCGAACGAAAGATTATGCTCGCCGATGGGCAGACCCTCCACGAAGGCGAAATAGCCATCCGTGTAGGAATTCGGCCAGGTTCCCTTGGGCTCGCCCGCCCAGTTGTTCGCGGCGACGTCGATATGAAAGAAATCCGACGCGACGCGAAGCTGATCCTCGATGGCATCCACCTCGCCGGCCGTGTTGGCATCGACGAGCACGGTACCATCGATCTCCAAGTGAAGTTGATCGGCGCTGTCCAGCCAATCGTCGACAAAGTCGGTCACGGACGAATCGGAGCAATCGAATCCATCGCTCGAAACGCAACTCACGGTGAAAAGCGGAATGGCCAACGGTTTTCCCGCCGCCATCGAAAAGGACCGCATGACGCCGGTTTCCGTTGCCCCGCCCATCATGAACACGGGATACGTCTGTTTGAGATTTTGGAAAGCTCCGGTACCGTCGCTGATGGGATTTCCCCCGTCGACGGCGTTGTCGAACGCAAACGTCCACTCCATCCACTGCATCACCGAAATCGACGCCGACTGTCCGCCCGGATTGGCGCCGGGAGGTATGAGTGACGCCGCGTTGGCCCCTCCGGTCAGAAACCCCAGGACCAGGGCACTGATGACGTGTTTGTTGAACATGACAGAGGTCCCCTCGCTCTGTGCAACTTGACGATCCCCCTAAATCACCTCGCCAAACATGCGATTGAATTATGGAATGTTCTCCCCCAAAACAAACCTGGAGAGAGAATAGTGTAGAATATTATTAACCATAAAAACAATAGGTGATTTCGCATTCGCAACAGTCCCCATCTCCAACACCCCTGCCCGTGCCGATTTTATGGACGCCCCGGACCCCATCGCCTAGTCTCGCGGTACACGTGGACACCCGTCCGCCGCAAAAAAGGAATGATGGATGAGTGACTTTTTCGGTCCGGATCTCGGAATCGATCCGAACAATCCCTTTGCGCGGGATGCCGAGGGAAGGCTGGTCCGCCGATCCTTCTGGCTCGACCTGAGCGACCGATCGCTGGTTCTCGCCATGACCCGGGGCGTGGGCGCCAACCTGACCAACGAGCACAAACGCCAGCACTTGCGGGATCTGGGCCGCGACCACCTTATCGACCAAATCTGCGTCCAGGAGATCCTGCCGCCCGAAAGATAGCGGTGGTCGCTGAGAGCAATGGAAATTGTAGACAGTTGGTTAGCGCCAAGTCTTGACGTGCGGGCGTGGCCATCCGGGATGCGTCTCAATCAGCCCCGGCTTTCGCGCAAACTCAGCCACAGCCGACCAGTTCCGGATAGCAATGACGGTTGGAATTAGTCGGCGGGCTTTTCGGGGTCGGGGGTGCCGGCGTCTTCGGAGGTTTCGGCGGCGTCATCGGACGTGGCGGGCGTATCGGCGTCGTCGGGCGTGTCGCCCTTGGTCCTGGCCGATTTCTCGGCCCTTGCCTCGTTGCGTTTGGCCTTCTTGGCGGCCTTCGCGCGGTCGCGTTCGATGCGGTCCATTCGGTAGTTGGGTTTGCGTGCCATTGTCCCTCTTCCGACGGAGCGCGTCCGTCCGTTGTTCCCGCCTCGGTGGCGCAAAAAGCCGCGCCGTCTCGGAGCGGCCGGGCGGGACACCCCCCTTGGCTACGACCCGCGTTGTGAAGTCAGCAAAAGTAAGCGGTTCGGGAGCAGAAAACTCCGCTCCCGAGACCGAAAATCCGTTGTACCCGCCGGAGGGCCGCTCCGGCGATCCCAGCGTCAGTCTAGAACGACCAAGCTTTCGGCGGAGGCTTTGCCATTCCGCCCCGGCACAAGTTCGAACTGAACCTTCTGGCCCTCGCGAAGGGTGGACAGCCCCGCGCGTTCGACCGCCGAAATGTGGACGAAAGCGTCCTTGGATCCGTCGTCAGGTTCGATAAACCCATAACCCTTCGTCGGGTTGAACCATTTTACCGTGCCGCTAGCCATAACTGCTCCTCATTAGTATTCAATCAAGCAAGACGTTCCGCATGTGTGCATCGGCGGGACATCTGTTTCCGGATAACACGTGATGATGGGGTAACTAGAATTTGTGCCAGAACAGCTAACTAGGTACGCCGACTTTAGTGCAACCGTAAGCCAACACATAGCCGTTCCCATCGCCGCTTGCAAGAACAGGAAATGCTTCCGGACACCCATTTTACTCCATTTGGCCCATTCGCCGCTTTTCGATCCCCGGGACATCGCCGGGATCGGACTTTTTCCGGCGGCGTTTCGCGCCTATATGGTTGAGGATACGGACAAATCGCATGGGGGTGAAACCATGATTCAACGATCGTATCCGGCCCTGGCGGCGTTGGTCTTGCTGATCGCGCTTGCCCCGGTCCCGGCGGACGCCGGAAAGGCCGACGTGATCGCGGCCGATGTCGCGCTGGAGACACGAATGGGCGACGAAGCCTTCTACCGGTTTTCCGTGACGGTCCGGCACGCCGACGAGGGCTGGGATCACTATGCCGACGCCTTCGAGGTGCTCGGCCCGGACGGGACCGTGCTCGGCACCCGCGTCCTGGTTCATCCGCACGAGAACGAACAGCCCTTCACCCGCTCGCTCGGCGCCGTCGGCGTTCCGGAGGGCGTCTCGGAAGTCACCATCCGCGCCCGCGACAGCGTCCACGGCCTCGGCGGCAAGACACTGACGGTGACGCTGCCCGATCGTTAGGATCGCCGACGCCGCCCGCCATCCCTGTCGGCGGCGACGGGCCGCAGGGCCGCCGCGCACAACCCCTCCTCGGTGAACCCGAAAAACTTCCAGGTGGCCCGCATGTGCTCGGGCAAGGGAGCCTCGGCGGTGACCACGCCGCCGCCCGGACGGGGAATTTGCAGGGCGCGGGCGTGAAGATGCAGCTTCGGGCTCAGCTCGGTTCCCTCCAGGAACGCTTCGGTGCCGCCGTATTTGCCGTCGCCGAGAATGGGCGTGCCCAGCGCCGCGCAATGGGCCCGCAACTGATGGGTGCGGCCGGTGCGCGGCTCCAGCGCCAGCCACGCGGCCCGGCGGCCGGCGTGTTCGAGCACCCGATAGTCGGTGATCGCCCGCAGCCCGCCTTCGCTGTCGGGGGCCATGCGTTCGCCGCCTCGCCCGGGCAGCTTGGCCAGCGCGAGGTCGACGCGGCCCTCCGCCGGCTTCGGCACCCCCGCCACCACGGCCCAGTAGAGCTTGCGCACGTCCCGCGAATGGAATGCCTTGGCGAGATCCGCCGCCGACCGGGCGGTGCGGGCCAGCACCATCACTCCCGAGGTGTCCTTGTCCAGACGGTGAACCAGCCGCGGCCGCTCGCCGCCGAATCGCAGCGCGTCGAGCATGGCGTCCAGATGCCGGCGAACGCCGGTGCCCCCCTGAACCGCCATGCCGGCCGGTTTGTCGATGATGATGACCCGCTCGTCCTTGTGCAGGACCCTCGCCAGCAGGGCCTCCGTCTCGGCCTCGGTGGCGGGCGCGTCATGGCGCGCGGACGGCGGCGGCTGGACGCCGGCCAGCGGCGGCACCCGGACCGATTGATCCGCTTCCAGGCGAAGCCCCGCCTTGGCTCGGCGGCCGTCGACCCGGACGTGCCCCTGACGCAGCCATTTCTCCAGCCGGCCATGGGTCACCTGGGGATAGCGTCGCTTGAACCAGCGATCGAGCCTCAACCCGTCCTCGTCCGCCGTCACGAGGACGGTTTCGACGCCGCTCATCGCGTGCGGTCGCGTGCGCCCGGAACCCGGGCGGACGGGCGCGCGCTCCGGTCATCGCGGCTGGGGGCCGGCGAGTCCCGCCAATCCAGATGGAGCTCGCTCAGGTCGGGAACCACCACGTCGGCGCCATACCAGATCAACGCCGAGGCGTCCGCCGCCCGGTCGATCCCGACGATGAAGCCGGCGCCGGCGGCCTTGCCCGCCTGGATCCCGGTAACGCTGTCCTCGAACACCACGCTTCTGTCCATCTCGGTGTGCAGAAGCTCGGCCGCCTTCTGGTAGGTGTCGGGCGCCGGTTTTCCGGCCAGGCTCATGGCCGCCGCCTCCCGGCCGCTGACCATGACGTCGAACAGGTCGAGCAGACCGACCTTGCGCAGCACCGCCTCGCAGTTCTTGCTGGCCGATACCACCGCCACGCGTTTGCCGCCGGCGCGGAACCGGTGAATCATGTCTACCGTGCTGTCGAACAGTTCGACCCCGTGCCGTTCCAAGTGCTCCTTGAACCGCAGGTTTTTGCGGTTGCCGAGGCCGCAGCATGTGTCCGTGTGCTCGTCGTCCGAGGGCTCGCCGAACGGCAGCGAGATCCCGCGTGACACGAGAAAATTGCACACCCCGTCGTACCGGGGCTTGCCGTCCATGAAGTTGTGATAGTCGAGCTCGGTGTCGAAGGGGCGAAAGGGAATATTGTTGCGCGCCGAAAACCCCTCGAGGAATTCGTCCATCACGATTTTCCACAGGCCGCCGTGGCTCACCGCCGAACGGGTGATCACCCCGTCCATGTCGAACAGCATGGCATCGTAGTCGTCCGCCGGGAGAACCTTGACCGCGGGCTCGTCTTCATGGCGGGACACGCTGTTCCGATCGGTCCCCTGGGCCTCGCCGTCCACGCCACGGCTCATGTCTTTACCCTTGTCCTGCCCGGCGCCGCGCCACCGGAAACAAATGAGCGGAGCATTCTCGGGGGGAAAATGCGCGGAACTCCAGGTCGGCCAACCGTCGGACCAGTCGGCTCGGATAGCCCCTCACCATTGGCACGCTTTTCCCCGTCCGTCAACGCCACCTATTTTCGCGGGTTCGGGCCAAAATCGCGAACGCCGAGCATGTTCGTTTCAGGTATCGGCGTCCGCGCCCGGCACCAGGACCGCCGCCCCGGTGAGTTCGCCGTCGCGGAGGCGGTTCAGGGCCTCGTTGGCCCGTTCCATGGAAAACGTCTCGATCTCGGTTCTTACCGGAACCGTGGGCGCCAGTTTCAGGAATTCCTCGCCGTCGCGGCGCGTGAGGTTGGCCACCGAGACGATCTTCTTCTCCCGCCACAGGATGTCGTAGGGAAACGCCGGAATGTCGCTCATGTGGATGCCGCCGCACACCACGATGCCGCCGGGACGGATGGCGCGGAGCGCCGCCGGCACCAGCGCCCCCACGGGCGCGAAGATGATGGCGGCGTCCAATTGGTCCGGCGGTGTCTCGTCGGATCCCCCTACCCACTCGGCGCCGAGCCGTCTGGCGAAGGCCTGGGCCATGGCGTCGCCCTCGCGGGTGAAGGCGAACAGCCGCCTGCCCTGGAACCGCGCCACCTGGGCGACGATATGCGCGGCGGCGCCGAAGCCGTAAACGCCCAGCCGCCCGGCGTCGCCGGCCATGGCGAGCGAGCGGTAGCCGATCAGGCCGGCGCAGAGCAGCGGCGCCGCCTCGGCGTCGGTGTAATCGCCGTGGATGGGGAAACAGTATCGCGCGTCCGCAACCGTGTAGTCGGCGTAGCCGCCGTCGATCTGGTACCCGGTGAAGCGCGCGTCCGGGCAGAGGTTCTCCTGTCCCGAGCGGCAATAGGCACAACGGCCGCACGTCCAACCCAGCCAGGGAATGCCCACCCGGTCGCCAGTGGCGAAGCCCTCCGCCCCCTTCCCGCTTTCCACCACATGCCCGACAATTTCGTGACCGGGGATGATGGGCAGCTTGGGCTCGGTCAGATCGCCGTCGACCACGTGCAGGTCTGTGCGGCACACCGCGCACGCCGATACCTTGACCAGCACCTGCCCGGGTCCCGGCTCCGGCCGCGCCACGCGTCTCAGGCGCAAGGTCCGGCGCGGCGCGTCCAGAACCATGGCGCGCATGTGATCATGATGGGTCATGACGGCGATTTTCCTCCGATCCGCGACAGCCGGGTCCGGGTACTGATGATCTCCGGGTCGTAGCGAAGTTCGATCAGCGCCGCCGTGCCCGATGAAAAAGCCCGATCCAGCGCGGGCGCGAATTCGTCCGTCCGGGTCACCGTCTCGCCGTGGGCTCCGTACGCGCGGGCAAGCGCGGCGAAATCCGGGTTGGTCAGGCCGGTGCCGATCACCCGGCCGGGATAGGCGCGCTCCTGGTGCATCCGGATGGTGCCGTACATGGCGTTGTTGAACACCAGGATCACCGGCGCGACGCCGTGGCGAACCGCCGTGGCCAGTTCCTGTCCGGTCATGCCGAACCCGCCGTCGCCGACACAGGCCACCACCATTCGCCCGGGATCGAGCACCTTGGCCGCCACCGCCGCCGGTACGCCGTATCCCATGGCGCCGTTGGTGGCGCCCAGCAGGCGGCGTCCCGCCCCGAAGCGGAGAAACCGCTGCGGCCAGCCGCTGAAGTTTCCCGCGTCCACGGTCACCACCGCGTCCGCCGGCAGGCGGCTTCGCACCTCCGCCATCACCCGCCCAAGGTCGAGTTCGCCCTCCACGACCGGAATCGCCGTGTCGCGTTCGTAGCTTGCGCGCAACTCCGCCGCCCACCCCGACCGGCGCCGCCCGTCCGCCGGCGGCAGCGCCCGCGCCCGGGCCGCGAATTCCTCCATCCCCGAGTGGATGGCGAGGTCGGCCGGGAACACCCGCCCGAGTTCCGCCGCGTCCACGTGCACATGAACCAGCGACTGGCTGGGCTCGTCGCCGCCGATCAAAGTGTAACCCTGTGTCACGATCTCGCCGAGGCGGGTGCCGACGGCGAGCAGCACGTCGGCCTGCCTGGCGCGCGCCAACAATTCCGGATTGGGCGCGATGCCCAGTTCGCCCACGAAACCCGGATCGTCGTTGTCGAAGATGTCGTGGCGGCGAAACGCGCAGCACACGGGCAGGCCGTTGGCCGACGCGAAGGCGGCCAGGTCGGCTTTCGCCCGGTTCGTCCAGCCGCTTCCACCCACCAGCATCAACGGCCGCGTGGCATCGTGAAGCACGCGACGCAACTCCTCCATGGTGCCCGGAGCGGGCTCCGGCCGTTCCGGCTCCGGCATATCGGCCTCCGCCGCTTCGGTGGTCGCCGGCAGGATATCCTCGGGCAACGCCACGACCACCGGCCCCGCCCGGCCGCCGAGCGCGGTCCACCGGGCCGAGGCCATGGCCGCCGGCAGGTCGTCGACCCTCGCCACCTGGATGACGTCCTTGGCCACCGGGCCGAACATGCGGACGAAATCGATTTCCTGAAACGCCTCGCGGCCGAGAAACGGCGTGTCCACCTGCCCCACCAGGAGAATCATCGGGGTCGAGTCCTGAAAGGCGGTGTGGACACCGATGCTGGCGTTGCAGGCACCGGGGCCTCGGGTCACCATGCAGACGCCCGGCCGGCCGGTGAGTTTTCCGTAAGCCTCCGCCATCACCGCCGCGCCGTGCTCGTGGCGGCAGGTGATCACGCGAATGTCCTCCCGCGCGTCATAAAGGGCGTCCAGGATCGGCAGGTAGCTCTCGCCGGGCACGCAGAACACCGCCTCCACCGCCGACGCCCGCAGCGCGTCCACCACAACCTGACCGCCCGTTCGCTTGCGCATTCGCCCTTCTATCCTTCCGCCGGGTTCTCTCCGGCGCCAGTCACGCCTGATGGAACTTTACGTCAACACCGGCGAAAACAGGAGAGCATCGAACAAGTTTCCCGCGACTTTCTTGCCGACCTCACGTGCGCTAGTCTGAGCCGGGCAGTGCGAACGGAGCCGCACAATGACAAAGCGCCAACGGGATCCGCATCGAAGGACAACATGGGGGTGAGCGACCGGCGGGAGGCGGCGAGGGCCCGGATCGGCACCAGCGGCTGGACCTATCCCTCCTGGCGCGAGGGCTTTTACGCCGGGGTGCCCAGGCGGTTGTGGCTGTCTCATTGCGCGGCGCATTTCACGGGCGTCGAAGTCAATGCCACTTTCTATCGCCAACTTAAGGCGGAGACCGTGGCGGGGTGGCGAGAGACCACGCCTCCCGACTTCGCCTTCGCGGTCAAGGGCCATCGTTTCGTCACCCACGTCCGCCGCCTCGATGACGTGGCCGACTCCCTGGCTCGAGCAAGGGACGGACTGGCGCCACTCGCGGACAAGCTGGCGGCGGTCCTCTGGCAGCTCCCGCCGACGTTCCAGAAGGACACCGCGCTGCTTCGGAACTTCGGAAGCCGCCTGGAAGCGTGGCCGGAAACACGCCACGTCATGGAATTCCGCCATCGGTCGTGGTTCGACGCGGAGACACGCGCCGTTCTCGAGGATTATCGCCTCGCCACCTGTATCTCCGACGCGCCGCGCTGGCCCCTCTGGGACGCGGTTACATCGTCCCTTGCGTATGTCCGCCTGCACGGGCATGAAAGACTGTACGCGACGGCCTACGGTGAGGAGGGATTGCGGCCCTGGGCCGAAAAGACGCGGGGCTGGTTGGCGGCGGGCATCGACGTCCATGTCTATTTCGACAACGACGCCGAGGGGGCGGCCCCCGAAGACGCAAAACGTCTGATCGCCATGTCGCGAGCGGACGGCTAACGGAGGCATGGATGGTCACGGACATCGGACATTCGCCCCTGCTCACCGATCTCTACCAACTCAACATGATGCAGTCCTACCTGGATCACGGCATGACCGACACGGCGGTGTTCGAGTTCTTCTCGCGCAAATTGCCGAAACGGCGGGGCTTCCTGATGGCGGCGGGCCTGGCGCAGGCCGTCGACTTCCTGACCGCCGTCCGGTTCGGCGAGGCGGAGCTCGACTGGATCCGCGAGACGGGCCGCTTCGGATCGGATTTCATCGATTACCTGTCGGGGTTCCGGTTCACCGGCGACGCGCACGCCATGGCCGAAGGCACGGTTTTCTTCGCCGACGAGCCGATCCTGAGGATCACCGCCCCCCTGCCCCAGGCCCAGCTGGTCGAAAGCCGCCTGATCAACATCCTCCACTTCCAGAGCCTGATCGCCTCCAAGGCGGCGCGGATGGTGCTGGCGGCCGGCGGCCGGCGGCTGATCGATTTCGGGTTGCGCCGCGCCCACGGATCCGAGGCCGGGGTGCTGGCGGCGCGCGCGGCCTACATCGCCGGGTTCGACGGGACCGCGACGGTCCTCGCCGATCCGCTGTTCGGCATCCCCATCTACGGGACGATGGCGCATTCCTTCGTGCAGGCGCACGACGACGAGTTGGCGGCGTTCGAGAACTTCGCGCGCTCGCGACCCGCGAACCTGGTTCTCCTGATCGACACCTACGACACCGAGCACGGCGCCCGGAAGGTGACGCGGCTGGCGCCGAAACTCGCCGCGGACGGAATCGCCATAAATGCTGTCCGGCTTGACAGCGGCGACCTCGCGGACCACGCCCGGAAGGTCCGGCGCATCCTCGACGACGGCGGTCTCAAGGACGTGCTCATCTTCGCCAGCGGCGGCATCGACGAAGACAAGCTGAAATGGCTGGTCGACCAGGGCGCGCCCATCGACGGCTTCGGCGTCGGCACCGCGCTGGTCACCTCCGAGGACGCTCCGGCGCTGGACTGCGCCTACAAGATGCAGGAGTACGCCGGAACCCCGCGCCGCAAACGATCGGAGGGCAAGGCCACCTGGCCCGGCCGTAAGCAGGTTTTCCGGCGATACGGCGAGGATGGACGGCTGATCGGCGACATCCTGACGGTGGAGGGAGACCGCCGGGACGGCCAGGCCCTGATCGCGCCCGTCATGAAGGCGGGCCGGATCGTTGGCGCGCGGCCGGATCTCGACGCGATCCGCGCCCACGCCGCGGACCAGTTGGATCGTCTGCCCGAACATCTTCACAATTTGGAAACCGTGCCCGCGCCGCCGGTCGCGGTGACATCGGCGCTGCGCGCGCTCGCGGACGAGGCGGACCGGCGCCCGGCCGCCGATTAGGGCTTGCGAACGGGAGCCGCTTTCAACACTTTTGAAACGAGCGCGATTGGGGACGTAGGAGGCGGGAATGTGGCGGTGGACGCTCAACTGGAACGAGGTGCGCGATGATCTGGTCATCGGTGCCTGCCCGATGACCACGAGGGATATCGACAAGATAAGGAAGGATACGGGCGCGACGGCCCTGTTGTCCCTGCAGACGGACGAATGCAGGGGCGCCTTCGACATCGATTACGAGGAGCACAAACGCCACGGACAGAGCAGCGGACTTGTCATGCTCAATACGCCCATGCGCGACTTCGATCCGCCCGAGCAGCGGCGGCAGCTTCCCGGCGCGGTGGCGTGCCTTCACGTGGCGCTCAGGAGCCGCCACAAGGTTTACGTCTACTGCACGGCCGGGATCAACCGCTCGCCATTGACCGTGCTCGGCTACCTCACCTTCGTCGAGGGGATGTCGAAGGATCCCGCGTTCGATCTGATTGTCGAGGGGCGCCCGGAGGCCGAGCCGTACTGGGAAGCCTATGACGGCTGTTATCGCGATCTGCTCGACACCTATCGCGAGGACATCAAGAACCGCGCTCGGCAGGTCTCGCTGTTTCATCCCGAGAACAACCAGGATCAGAACTGGCAAATCGCCGAAAAAGAGATCCTGCGCGAGGTTTTCACCGGTCCGCTCGCGGAACCGTTCGCCGACCTGGAGCGGAACTGGAGGTGACCGGTTTTGTAAGAGACGTCAGCTGCCTCTGGTTCGCGCCCGACGCCGACGCCCTCCGTCCGCCCGGCGGGGCGCCGGCCATCCTGTTTCTCCACGGCGTCGGCGAGCGCGGGTCCGGCGGCGAGGAGCTGACCCGGGTCCGCGACTGGGGCCTTCCCAAGTTCCGGGCCGGCGGGCGGCGGCTGCTGGACGGGCCCTTTCCGTTCCTTGTGATCGCCCCGCAGTGTCCGCCCGACAGAACCTGGTGCGACGATGACGTGCTCCAGGCGCTGGACGACCTCGTCGAAGAAATCGCCCGGACGGATGGAACGGACGCAAACCGGCTTCACGTCAGCGGTTTCAGCATGGGCGGGATCGGCGCGTTCTGCGTCGCGCTCCGCCAACCGGCGCGCTTCGCCTCGCTCTCGTCGGTCTGCGGGCGGTGCCCGGCGCCGGACGCGCTACCCGCGCTGGCCGAACTGCCCGCGTGGATCGCCTTCGCCGAGAACGACGAGATCACGGAGCTCACGAACGGCTCGAAAGACGCAATTCGCCGTCTTGCGAAATACGGTAACCTGACGGAGATGCCCTACCGGCTGGAACGCCGGGGAGAACGCGGGCCGCACGTGCTGACCTGCGATGCCGCCTACGCCGAGCCGGGCCTCTACCAGTGGCTTTTCGCCCTGCGACGGCGGGCGGTCTAGGCGAGATCGGCGAGCCGGGTGGCGCGGACGTGCAGGGTATACCGGCCGTTGTGGTCGTTCGCCTTACCGTTGATGGTGTCCCCGGATATCTCCGCTTCGATGTTGAGGTCGAAACGGTTGTCCCGCCTGCCGAACAGCGAGCGGATTTCGCCGAAGACGATCATGTCGGTCTCGATGCTCAGGTGATCGCCGGTCTGGGTATAGGTGCCCTGGGAGTAATGGTCCTTGCTGGCCGTCCGGCACTTGCCGGATTCGAGAAAAGCCGTGGAGATCCGCTCCCAGCCGTAGGGCCCCAGCATCTCCACTTTCCAAACGCCGTCCACGCTCATCCTTGCTTCTCCCGGAATCAAGCTCTACGACTTCCGAATGCCAGTACAAGATCAAGATAATGAAGCAAAGCGGAAAGGCGGTCCAGAAACGCGTGTGGACAGCCGCGGCGTCTTCCAGCCCAACGCCCGCACAAAACGGAGCTTTTCCGGGCACATCGTCGGCCACTACCGGCGCGCCGGTCCCAATTCCTGGGACGACTACCTTTTCGTTTCCGAGGACGGCGGGCCCGCGAATGTGTTCCCGGCGGTCAAGGTCCAGGTGGAGCCGTCGGGCGCGCGCTTTCGCATGCGCAGGAACGGCACCGTGGTGGTGATGGAATGGACGCCGACGCCCGACGAGCGGGCCGCCATGGGCGACGCCGGGGATCCCCGCGCGACGTTTCTCAAGCGCTGCATTTCACGGTTCAGGAACAAGGGCGGAATGGGCGCCGCCGCTTTCATCGCCAAGACGCTTGACCGTTGATGTGACCTGACTTCAAGATCCCGCATGGCAAGTCGCGGATCCCACGGATTTTCACAATGACGGCCTTACCAGACAGCGGCGGCCAAAACGAGGCGCCGCCATCCGCTCCCAAGAAATCCGGGGGCCGCGTCGGTTCTTCACCGAAACTCATCGCCGCCGGCATCGTCGTCGTCATTGTTCTGTTGATTACCTACTATGCGTTGCTGGACCGCTTCACGCCGATGACCGGCGAGGGCTACATTCAGGCGAACGTCACCCAGATCGCTCCACAGGTCGACGGCATCGTCACGGCCATCCACGTGAAGGACAACGAGCGGGTCGAAGCCGGCCGGCTCCTGTTCGAGTTGGACGCGCGGCCCTTTGCCTATTTCGTCGATCAGCTCGGGGCCGAACTGGCTCTCGCGCGCAAGGAGGTCGCCCTTCTGGAGCGGGACCTCGATCTCGCCAACGACACGATCGAACAGATGCGGGCGGATCTCAAGTTCGCGCAAACGGAATACGACCGCTTCTCGAAAGCAGCGGCCAAGGGCGCGACGCCGATGATCCAGGTGGATCAGGCGAAGGACAGGGTAACCGCCGGGCGAGCGCTCCTGCAACGGTCGCTGGCCAACCAGGCCAAGGCCGAGGAAAGCCTCGCCGCCAAGATCGGCGATACCAACGCGCTCGTAGCGAAGGCACAAGCGGCCTTGAACAAGGCCAAGTACGACCTGGAGCGGACCAAGGTATCCGCGCCCTCGGACGGCTACGTAACCAACCTCCAATTGACGGTGGGCACGTACATCGACGCCGGGGCGGCGGTGATGACCCTCGTGGACGCCGACGACTGGCGGATTGTCGGAAACTTCCGCGAAAACAGCCTGCCGCTTTTGAAACCCGGCCTCCCCGCCGAGTTGACCATGGCGCTCTATCCGGGCCGGATCTTCGACGCCACCGTCGAGAGCGTCGGTTGGGGCATCGGGCAGGGCCAAGGGGTGCCGTCCGGCGACCTACCGGATATTCAAGGTCCGACCGACTGGGTCAAACTGGCGCAGCGGTTCCCCGTCCGGCTCCGGCTGCGCGAATCGGACGAGAAAGTCGATATGCGCGTCGGCGGCTCCATCACCGTCGTGATCTTTCCCACCGACAACGTCGTGCTCAACGGTCTGGCCCGGCTCTGGCTGAACATCGCGAGCATGCTCAACTACGTCTATTAGAGCGTTTCCGAAATTGGCGGAATATCCTGCCTTGGCAACGTCGTCTCGACCCGATTTCTACTGTGCATGGGGTTGTTTTGCAAAAAACGGATTACACCCCCCCCCTGTATACGCATCACGTGGTCATTGAACGGGCCTGAGGTGTGGGCTGATCCGACCGGGCGCGGTCCCCGCCCCGCCGATCCGCCGCCGGTGGCGTCTCCAGGGTTTCGTCCAGCGCCAAGGCCAGCGAGGCGGCCACGTCGCTTACGGTGTGCAACAGCACGGATACGTCCCGCCGGTCTTCCAGGGACGCGTCCGTCGGTGTCTCGATCAGATCGCGATGCCCGTTGGCAAGGTCCCGAACCTCCGCCAGCCGGCGCCGCGACTCCATCAGGCCGACGGCATCGGCGGGATCGCGGTAATACGACGCGAGCGCCTCGAACCCCCTGCCGACGGTGTCGATGGGCTCCTTGAGTTGGTCCCGTGCGTCTTCGATCAGCCTGTTTCCCGCGTTTCCTTCCAGCACCCGGACAAGCAGGTTCAGTTCCGCCAGGACCTCCTCCAGAGACCCGAGGATCCGCGCGTACCGCCGCGCCGCCACATGCGCCGACCCCGTCAGGTATTGGCTGTCCTTCAGCCACTCGGCGCACCGGGAAAACGAAACGACGAGATCCTCCGAGACGTCCCGCCCGGAGGCCGTGGGACCGATGCCGCCGACCCCGCCGGCCCGCCAGAGCCGTTCCCAGGACAGCGCGATATCCGCGAGCGCCTTCGCCACGACCCCTCGAAACATCACCAACGGATCGACGGGCCAGATCAGGCGTTGGACGACCACGGCGACCGCCGCCGAGATGGCCAGCGCGGCCGCCCGCGTCACCGCGTTCGCCAGGGTCCATTCCGGCCCCTCGAAAATCAGGAACACGTAGGGGATGATCAGCGCCCCCTGCAGCCCCAGGAAGCTCACCGGTTCATCGCCGGTCGCGACGTAGACCGCGATGAAAACGCCCAATGCGTAAACCCCGAGCAAAACCGGGAGATGGGGGCTCTGAACCACGATCAGCACGCCAAGGGCGCCGTATGCCAGACCCAGGGCCGCGCCGAGAATTCCCGTCCGTCCCTTCAAGTACAGTTGGCCCAGGTTGACCATCAGTCCGAAGGTGATACCGTAGAACGCGACCACGCTGCTGCCCGGAAATCCCAGGTAAGTGACACCGATCAACAGGATCAGGGTAATCAGCACGATCTTCGCGCTGGTCTTGAGGGTGTCCGCCGTCGGCCAGGAGAAAAAGCCTCCCGCCGCCGGGCCGATCGCGTCGGATCGCCGCGGCTTGAGCGCGATTTCGCTCTGGAGCAGGGCGTTGTAGGCGTCGGCGAGCCGGTCGTGATCGCTCACGCAGTGTGTCAAGAGCTTGATCAGCGTGGCCGCCGAGAGGGTTCGATCGGTCACGCGCGGTTCCCGGAACCTTGCGTCGCGGAGCAGTTCCACGAGATCGTCGACCTTCTTCATCGTCTCCGGCGCGAGATGGCCGCCCCGTCGCCGATGAAGGGCCGAGTCCGCCAGCTCCCGAAAGTGGATGGCAAGGCCGGAAACGATGTCCTCCAATCGGCTGGCCAGCGCGCCATCGAGCGACACCAGTTGTCCCGATCGAGCGTGCCGCGCGAGTGCCTGAAGACGATCCCAGATCAACCAGCACCGGAATTTCAACTTGAACTCCGCGTCCGAACGCCCGCCAAAGGCGTGTTTCAGGACATTGGAAATCGCCGAAAGGTGCGAGAGATCTCCTTCGGGAACCGCCGCTCCCCCATATCCCCCGCGCATATCCGCGCCGAGCGCCTCCAGGGTTCCCGCGAAATCCTCGAACACGGTGGCCAGCGTCTCGTGAAGCGTGTCCGCCGCGCCGGACGGCCATACCAGGCGGTCGAAGGCGGCGGCGACGGCGATGCCGATAAACACCTGGGTCCAGAAACCCGTCACCAGATCCTCGGGCCGGGCGGTGCCCAGCGCGACCGAGAACAGGACCATGGCGATCAATATGCCTCCCAAGGCCCGGCCGAGCGGAAACCGGGGCAGAAACGCCATCCAGACGAACAGCCAACTCAACATGCACAGGGCGAGAGCGAAGGGCGCCCCGGCGAGAACGGCGCAAATGGCGAGCGCCACGCCGCCGGCGACGAGACATCCGAAAAACGCCGGAACCCCGGCCCCGACGGTCTGATCGCGAAACAGGACGAGGACGAAAATGGCGACGAGCGGCGAAAGATAGCCGTACGAAAGGTGAAAAACGAAACAGATCACCGCGCAGAGCACCGACGCCATGGTCGCCTTGATGGCGTGCCGCGCGCGCAACCGCCGGCTATGCTCGTCCACGGTCAGCACGGGCGCCGCCCCCGCGCCGCCCCGTCCGTCCGCGCCCGCCGGCGCCCGTGACCGCCGGCGGGCGCGGCGTTCCCGGCGTTCATTTGGCCTTGAAGCCCGACAGCCCCATCAGCGCCAGCATCAGCGGAGCGAGGATCAGGCCGATGTAGGACAGCACCGTCGCCTCGTACGCCCCGCACAGCGGAAGGAACAGCAGAAACGCGGCGAACGCGCCGACCGCCCCGGTCCAGGCCGCCGCCAGGAAAAAACCCCGGCGGGAGGCATCGACATGGCGGGCGAACGCGAACATCAGGGCGCTGCTCGCCACCACGACCACGAAGATCACGCCGGATTGCCAGATCTCCAGGGGCTCGAACCACGGCATCGGCTGCACCTCGCAGGCATCGGTTCCGTCTTTTTTGGCGAACAGGTGGCCGAGTTTCCACTCACCCGGCGTGTCGCCATCCAGCACCGGCCGGGCATCCATCAGGTTCCAGAACAGCACCGACAGGGTGAACGCGATCGCCAGGAACAGCGCCGTGGATATGGCCGCGTTGATCGCCCTCAATGTCCGCTCGGTGGCGGAGGGAATATCCAGCGCCACGATCTTGGCCAGGCGGGCCACGTCGCCCTGCCAGCGCCGGTCGCTGATGGAAACCGCGTTGTAGCGGGTCAGCGGCCAGAGCGCTTCCGGCAATTCGCTGGCGCGCGGCATGGGCGTGTCCTCGAGCAACACCGGATAGACCGGAAGGCCCTTCTCGAGGGCGGCGGCAACCTCCCGCGCCACCCAGTCCTCCGCGTCGTCGAGACGCCGGTTCCCCCGCGCGTCGCTGGCGCCCAGCCAGTTCGCGCCGATCAGCACGACGACCGCGTCGGCCGCCCCCAGGGTTTCGTGGATCACGTCGCCGAAGTGCGCCCCGCCGGCGATATCCTCGATATCGCGAAACACCCGGTCGTCGCCGAAATACGCCTCCAGCGAATCGGACAGGCGCCCCGCCGCCCACTGGCTATCCTCGCGGCGATAGCTGATGAAGATGCGCTGCGTGGATTGCCGCCGGAAAAGGCTGTCGATCAGCACGTCGATCCCCCTGCAACACCCCTCATCGGCCCGCGCCATACGCGTCGCGCATTTCGCGCTTGAGCGTCTTGCCGGCGACGTTGCGGGGAAACTCGTCGTAGAAGGCCACCCCCTGGATACGCTGAAACTTGGCGCCCACCCGCTCGTTGGTCCAGGCGATCAGCTCCTCGGCCGTCGCCGTCTGCCCGGCGTTGAGCACCACGGCCGCGACGGGCACCTCCCCCCATCGCGCGTCGGGCGCGCCGAACACCGCCACCTCGCGCACCGCCGGATGCCCGATGACCACCTCCTCGATGTCCTTGGGATAGACGTTGACGCCGCCGGAAATGATCATGTCCTTGAGACGGTCCACCAGGAACAGGTATCCGTCCTCGTCGAGATAACCGGCGTCGCCGGTGTACAGCCAGCCGTCGACGATGGCCTCGGCCGTCAGGTCCGGGCGCTTGTAGTATCCCGGCATCTGAATCGGGCCGCGCCCGGCGATCTCGCCCACCGTGCCCGGTGGGCATTCGCGACGGTTTTCGTCGACGATCCTGATCTCGAAAAACGGCGAACAGCCGCCCACCGAGCCCTCCTTGCGCTTGGCGTCGTGCTTGTCGAGGATGGTGACGAACCCCTCGGTCAGCCCGTACAGCTCGTAGAACCGGCCGGGCAGAACCTCGTTCAGGGTGTGCTTATGGTCGCGCAACAGCGGCGCGCCGATGTTCTGCAGCATCTCCAGAGACGCCAGCCTGTCGGGGTTGAACGCCGGGCTGTTGAGCACGGCGATGATCTGCGACGGGACCATGATGATGTGGGTGACGCCCTCCTTTTCGATGTCCGCGATCACCCGCTCGGCGTCGAACGCCTCGTGCAGCACGTACGTTCCGCCCACGAACATCCATGGCATGAGATCCACCATGGCGCCGTTGAAGACGATGGAGCCCGCGTGTAGCACCACGCTTTCCGGCGTCATCCGCCAGGCCTGGGCGAACAACATGCAGTACATGGCGCGGACGTAGTGGGTGTGGACGATCCCCTTGGGCAGCCCCGTGGTGCCGCTGGAATACATGATATTGTACATGTCGTCGTCGACGAGACCGGCGTCGGGAGGCTCGCCGCCGGAAGCGCCGGCGACGAAGTCGGCATAGGCGCGGTACCCGGGTTTCGCCGGTCCCTTTCCCACCAGGATGGCGCGGCCGGGGGCGATGCCCGGCAGATCGCCCCGGATGCGATCGAAGGTGTCCGCGAAGGGCGCGTCGCCGATGACCAGCGCCGTGTCCGAGTCGGCGAGCAGCGTGGCCAGACCCGTATCCTGGAGCAACGGGCTCAGGGGCACGATGACGACCCCCGTCTTGGCCGCCGCCCAGTAGGCCACCATCAGTTCCAGGCAGTTGGGCAAAACCGTCGCGACCTTGTCGCCCTTGCCGAGACCGGCCGCCAGCATGGCGTTGGCCAGCGCGTTCACGCGGGCGTTGAGGTGCCCGTAAGCGAGGCGCCGCCCCCCCACCACCAGCGCGGTGTGATCCGCCCGGTAGCGCGCGTGCCGGGTCAGCAGAGAACCGATGTTCATGGCCGTATCCCCCGTCTTTTCCGCTTGCGGTTTAAAATACACCGGGATCCATGCCCATCGCCAGCCCTGGAAATCGCCGCCGCCGGGTGGTAGTGGTCTGCGTTTTTCCTTTTCCGAGAACGCATGAGGCCGGACCATGACCCCCGTGATCGCCAAATTCTTCGTCGGTCAGATGGTGCATCATACGCTGTTCGACTATCGCGGCGTGATCCTCGACGTGGACCCGGTCTTCAGCGGCAGCGAAGCGTGGTACGAAAAGGTGGCGCTCAGCCGGCCACCCAAGGACCGCCCCTGGTACCACGTCCTCCAGGACGGCGGCGGCGGCCGCACCTACGTGGCCGAACGCAACCTCGAGCCGGATCCGTCGAGCGCGCCCATCAGCCATCCCGATCTTGATGATCACTTCCTTGGAATGACCGACGGGGCATACGTCCTCCGCCGCACGGGCAACTAACGTTCTAACCTCCCGTTTACGCGCCCTGTCTAAAAACGGTGCCGTCCGGCGCGACGATAACGAAATCGAAAGAGAACCAATGTAGAGAACGCCTAGCCACGTATTCGACGTGGTCATGTTTCCGCTGTACATCATTGGAGGAGCAGGCGTGAGCGACACCCCTATCACAAGCCTCGATACGTATCGGCTGCTCGGTAGAAGCGGTCTCCGCGTCAGTCCGCTTTGCCTGGGAACGATGACGTTCGGCACCGACTGGGGTTGGGGGGCCGACAATGACACCAGCAAGGTCATTTTCGAGGCCTATGCGAACCGCGGCGGAAACTTCATCGACACCGCCAACTTCTACACCAACGGAACCAGCGAGAAGCTTGTCGGCGAGTTGATCGCATCGGAGCGGGACCGTTTCGTCCTCGCGACCAAATACACGATGAACATGCGACCGGGCGACCCCAACGCCGGCGGCAACCACCGCAAGAACATGGTGCGCTCGGTGGAAGACAGCCTCAGGCGGCTTGGTACCGACTACATCGACCTCTACTGGTTGCACGCCTGGGATTCCACCACCCCGGTCGACGAAGTCATGCGCGCCCTGGACGACCTCGTCCGCGCGGGCAAAATCCTCCATGTTGGCGCCTCCAACGCGCCGGCCTGGAAAATCGCCCAGGCCAACACGCTGTCGGAGCTTATGGGATGGACTCGCTTCGTCGCCATGCAGGTGGAGTACAGCCTCGCCGTCCGCGACATCGAGCGCGAACTCCTGCCCATGGCCCGAGAGCTTGGCATCGCCGTCCTGCCCTGGTCACCCCTGGCGGGGGGAATTCTGACCGGCAAGTACTCCCTTCGGGATCTGCGGAAGCAAATCGCCGGCGGCCCCCAGCCCTGGTTCGGTCTGGAAAACCGCGCGCTGCTGCTCACCGAACAGAGACTGAAAGTCGCCAACGCGGTAAAGTCGGTGGCGGGCGAGATCGGCCGCGCGCCCGCGCAAGTCGCTCTCAACTGGCTGTTCACCCGCGAGGGCGTGGTCAGCCTGATACCGGGCGCGAGAAAACTCGAGCAGTTCGAGGACAATCTCGCCGCTTTGGAGTTCACCCTTGATCCAGCACTTCTCCAGCGACTCGAAAACGCCAGCGCCATCGATCTCGGTGTCCCGCACGACGACATCGGCAGCGAGCAAGTGCGCGACCTGATTACTGGCGGCACGGTTGTCGAGTTCGACCGCGCCGAAATGCTCCGTCATTCCTTCCAAGCGTTGGGATCTGCACACCGCGCAAACCGAGACCTGCTCCATTCCCAAGTCCTCGGTCGCCTGCGGAGCCTAAAGTTCGCCGACCGTCACCCTCGTCAAAACCCAACCGCGTTGCCGGCCCCGCTGGAAGCGCGAACGGGACGGGGCCGCGCGGTCCAGCCGCGCCGCCGCTGTGCGAGAACTGGCAAAAACCCTAAAGAAACACTCCCCTATTTTTGCTGCGGGTGCTAAGTTGATTGTCGAAAAACAATCCGCGCCGAGAACGCCAGGAAGGGGGATCGGATATGCAACTCAAAGTTTTGGCCATCGTGCTCGCCGGCGGCGAAGGCACACGTCTGTACCCGCTGACCAAGGAACGCGCGAAGCCAGCGGTGCCGTTTGGCGGCAAGTACCGAATTGTCGATTTCGTGCTGAGCAATCTGGTCAATTCCGGCATCTACTCCATTTACGTGGTGATCCAGTTCCGCAGCCAGTCCCTGCTTCAGCACCTCAGCGACGGCTGGAATTTCGGCGGCATCCTTAAGAACAATTTCGTCGTCCCGGTGCCGGCGCAGATGCGCTCCTCGGGCAAGAACTGGTACCGGGGAACCGCCGACGCCATCCACCAGAACATCAACCTGATCGAGCAGTCCCGGCCCGACATCGTGGCGGTGTTCGGCGCCGATCACATCTATCGCCAGAACATCCGCGAAATGATCGAGTTCCACGAACAGAAACGCGCGCACGTGACCGTCGCGGCCATTCCCGTCGACCGTAAATTCGCCAAGGATTTCGGCGTTCTGGAAACTCAGCATGGCGGCCGGATCACCGGTTTCATCGAAAAGGACCCCAACGCCCCGTCCATGCCCGACGATCCCAGCCAGGTGTACGCCTCCATGGGCAACTACATCTTTTCCACGGACATGCTGCTGAAAATGGTCGAGGAGGACCAGCTCGACGAGAACAGCTCCCACGACTTCGGCCGCGACATCCTTCCCAAGGCCATCGGCAACGCGGAAATTTTCGCGTACAATTTCATGACCAACAAGATCCCCGGCGAACCGGAAGGCAAACTTCCCTATTGGCGGGACGTGGGCACCCTCGACGCGTACTACGACGCCAACATGGATATTCGCGCCATCGATCCCGAGTTGAACCTTTTCAACTCGGCGTGGCCGCTGCGGACAGCCGGCTATTCGAGCCCGCCGACGAAGTTCGCGTTCGACGAGGACGACAGGCGGGGCGAGGCCATCGATTCCGTGGTGTCGGGCGCTTGCATCATTTCCGGCGGCCGGATCCGCAATTCCGTAATCGGCCGCGACGTCCACGTTCATTCCGGCGCCCTGATCGAGGACAGCATCATCTTCGATCATTGCGACATCGGCCGCCGGGCCAAACTCCGGCGCTGCATCCTGGAAAAGAACGTTCGAATTCCCCCGGACACGGTGATCGGCTACGACCTCGAAGCCGACAAGAAGAAATATATCGTTTCGGATAACGGGATCGTCGTTGTCGAGGGCACGCGCACGCCGCTGCCTCTCTCCTCCATCATCGTCTAGCGGCGCCAAGGGGACCCGACCCCGAATCCGATACCTCGGCCGGATGGAACCCGCATTCCATCCGGCGGGTTCCCGCGCTGCTTCCTCTACTTCTTTTCGTCCTTGACCCGAACCAGGGCGTAACCCGACGGACACGACGCATCGCCGTTCGGTTGCCATTCGATGGGCACGGTCTCGGCGGCCTGCCAGAACATGGCCGACGCGTCGGCGCAGACGCACTTGGTCATCTGACAGGCCCCGGCGAGATTGGGCGTGGTTTGACTGCCCGCGGTACACGCGCCGGCAACCGCCAGAATCGCCACACCGGCGATCCTCATGGCCGCGAGCGGTGACCGGTTTCCTTGCATTGGTGATGCCATGAGCCGCGCGACGCCCCTTTCATATCTTCCTTGCAACGGATCTTATGGCTTATACCAACCCCGAACGCGATTCACAAAGTCAGCGGATCGGCCCTACCCCCCGGGGTAGGCGCGAGGAGGTGATAGGATGCGCGCGATCCTTAATTTCGTGGTTCTGTTTGTTGCCACCGTGGCGGCGGCCGTACCGTCGGCGCGCGCGGAGACCGCGCCGATCCAGGCGTTCTACGGCACGTTCGAGGGCCGTACGCTGTTCCCCATGGGCGAACCGAGCAATCGCGAGCTTTCCGTCCGGGTGGAGCGGGCGGGACGGTTCGGCTTTGTCGTCGAATGGCAGACTACCATTGCAAAGGCCAATCATAAACCGGTCCGCAGGATCGACGTTCTGGAATTCGAGCCCACTCTCCGCGCCAACGTCTACGCGGCGGTTCCCCGCCAGGGAGTCGAGTCGTCCACGCCCCAGGGCGCGCGACCGCGGGCAACGGGACCCGTGGACGGCGAGCCCTACGCCTGGGCGCGTATCGCCGGACGCACCTTGACCGTCAACGTGCTCACCATCGAGAACAGCGGCGACTACGTCATCCAGATCTATGAACGAACGCTGACCGACACGGGAATGACCCTCGAATTCACCCGGCGGCGCAACGGCCACGTGGAACAGCAGATCAAGGGCAATCTCAATCGGGTCGGAGGTTGAGTTGGCCGCGAAAAAGCCCCTCTCCCGTGGCGTCCTGATCATCCCCCTGGTGTCGGCGGCGGCCGCCATCGCGCTTATCGTGCTTGCCCTGATGGCCGATCCGGAGGCCCCCGGCACGCCGACAGATCCGGCCGTCATCGACCGCAAAAGCGGAGCGGCACCGGCGCTCGATCCCGCGGCACCGGTCCCGGCGCCCCGTGGATCGCGAACGCACGGCGAAAACCTCCGAACGTCCTCGGCCGCGACCCGCGCCCTCGCATAGTCAGCTACCGGGGAGGGATCTTGGCGGCAAAGCTCTCCAGGGAATAGCCGTGCGGGCCAAGCCGGCGCAGGGCGGCAACCACCTCGCCCTCGTGAAAACACGGGGCATTCCTGAGAACCACGGCCTCCACCGTAAGGTCCAGGCGTCCAAGGCTCGACAATTTCACGATATCGTGCTCCCAGGACCCGGGCGACGACAAATGCCGCCTCGCGGCGGTGACGGCCCCGTGCCGTTTCAGCATATGAGAGGTATCGGGACGCTCCAGTCCCAGACGGGCGGCCTCCTTGAGGATGCGGCGCATGTCTTGCTCGATGTTCACGGGTGCGCCGCCGTCGGGATCCGCGGGCCCCGCCCGGAAACCGCTTCGGGCAAGAAAAAAGGCCGCGAACACGGCCCGAGGGGTTGTGGAGGCACGTACACGGAGGAGGTTTGCGGCAAGTTGGGGATGCTCCTCTTAGGGGCGCTCCGAAGAGCTGTGCCTCCACGCGAGAATACCTAGCATTGGCGGCTGGCGCTGTCGTTGACATTTTCCGCCATATTGTGGACACTTCCCGCCAGTCCCGTTGTTTTTTTCAGCCGGTTGCGTCAGCTTGACGACCTGCAATCACGGGAGTTGCTGTTCATGTCCGCGTTGTTGACCGTCGATGCCCGGTGGGCCTGCCTCACCTTTCAGCACATGCGGGAACAGGGGGTCCGCACGGACACCGCGCTCAAGGAGGCGGGTCTGGTCCGCTCGCAGTTGCGCGACCCCGACAAGCGCATTCCCTTCGCCAAGCACGTCCGGTTCTTGGAAATCGCCGCCGATCGTCTTGGCGATCCGTTCTGGGGGCTCCATCTCGGCGCGTCCATTCACCCGAGGCAAGTGGGACTGCTCGGGTACGTCGCGTTGAGTTGCGACACCCTCGGCGCGGCGATCAAGAACATGACCCGCTATCTCAGCGTCCTGAGCGAGGGCGCGGAACTGGAACTGATCGTTCAGGGAAATCAGGTGTCGCTGACCTCGCGCATCCTCGATCCCGAAGTCCTCGACTGCCGGCAGATCGACGACTTCGGAACGAGCGTGCAGTTGGCCGCCTGCCGCGCCTTGACGAGCACCGAGATCGTCCCCGAGCGCGTCGATTTCCGCACCCCGAAACCGCACAGCCTCGCCGAACACAAACGGGTGTTCGGCGCGCCCGTGCGGTTCGATCAGCCGCGAACGGGACTGGTGTTCGACAGCCAGGTCATGGATCTGCCCATCCAAACCGCCGACAGCGACCTGCGCAGGATTCTCGAACGCTATTGCCGCGAGATCCTCGGCCGCCGCCCGACGGTTCAGAACCTGACGTACCAAGTCCGCGAACTGATCGCCAACCTGCTCACCACCGGCGAGCCCACGATCGACACCGTCGCCCGCGAAATGTGCATGAGCAGCCGCACCCTGGAACGGCGCCTCAGCGCCGAGGGACTCAGCTACCGGCGGATCCTCGACGACATCCGCCGGCAACTGGCGGAACGGTATCTCGGGGACCAGCGGCTGGGGTTGGCGCAGATCACGTATCTGCTCGGCTATTCCGAACCCACCGCCTTCAACCGCGCCTTCCGCCGTTGGACCGGCGTCACGCCGACGCAATACCGCAAATCCGCCGCCTGATCGTCCGCGGGCGGCACGCGATCCGGCGGGGACCGGCTGCCCAGAACCCTGGGCCGCCGCCCCCGCCGTGTCCCGCCTACCTTTTGACGGGCCGGTTCAACTCGTATTCCAAGTTGTGCTGACCGATGAAGACGTTGACCTGATCCTGCAGTTCATTAGCCATGTCGAGAGGATCAACACCCTCCCTGGCGCCCTTTTCGATCAAAGCATGAAGGTCCTTCGCAAAATCCTCGCGCGTTGGCATTGATCAAACTCCCTCTTCCGGAGCCCGAGGGGAAGCCAGCCTCCCCCACCGGCAAAATAGCATATCGCCTATACTCCTATAAAAAAAGGGTATATGATTTGCCTTTATTTGACAAGGCCCGTCCTGTCCGGGGAAGGAGTTCCCGCCGTTGCGGATGACGCAGTTTTCCAATTTCGCCGTGCGCGTGCTGATGTACGCGGCGCTGAACGGCGGCAGGCCGAGTTCGGTTCCGGAAATCGCCCGGGCCTATGGCGTCTCGCACAACCATCTCAAAAAGGCGGCGGCGGAGTTGCGCCGTCTCGGCTACGTGGAGGGGGTTCGCGGCCGCGTCGGCGGGCTGAGGCTCGCGCGGCCGCCCGAGGACATCAACATCGGCGCAGTGATCCGCGCCACCGAGGGCGACGTCACCCTGGTGGAGTGCTTTGACGGCGAAAACAACACCTGCCCGCTGCTCCCGGCCTGCGAACTGCGCCGGGCGCTGCACGAGGCTCTGGCCGCCTTCTTCCAGGTTCTCGACGGCTATACGCTCGCGGATCTGCTGGCGCCGGGACCGCGTCTCGCGTCGCTTCTCGGCATGGACGCGCCCGCCTGCGGTGCGGACGACGGCTCGCGCGCCTGAAGCCCCGAGCCCAGATGGCAAGGACAAGACACCACCGGGAGGCCGCCGCGCTTGGTCCTACCGGTCCGCAACCGGCCTATGGACGCGTCGTGCGAACGACGATGTCGGTCCGGCCGAGCGCGAAGATCTCGTTGCCGTGCGCGGTCTGGTCGTAGACGCGATCGAACTGCCCGGGAACGCCTTCCCGGCCGTGGGTCTTGTCGAACCTGAAACCGAACCCATCGGGCGCGGCGGGTATCTGCCCCACCCACCAGTGCCGGCCGTTGACGAACCCCTCGTGGTTCAGGGCGAACTCCCCCGAAAACCCGCCGAAACCGAGCACATTGTGAGTGCACCCCTGATCCGCAGCGCACGATTCCCACTCGGACAGGTGCACCGTGACCGGAGGTCCGGAAACCACGTGCCGATGCCGGCGGCCCGTCGGAGCGGCGCGTTGAATGCTTGCCGCTCGGATTGACTGGTCATGAACCGCGGCGCCATCAACGCCACCGTCTCCACCGGCGCCTTGCTCCCCGCCCGCGCCGGCGTCGCCGCGAAGGAAAACCCCCAAAGCCGCCAATGCCCACCGTCGCGTCCCCGGATGATCCCTGCCCGGACCCCCGCCACGGCGATGATCGCTCCGCATCCACGCAGCTGTCGACATCACGTCCACCCCTGCTCCACAAAATACCAGACGCCGCTCTCGCGGCCACAGCTTACATTACGGCCCAATAACGGCCCGAACCGTAACGCGCTTCACAGTTCGCGTTGGCCGTCGCCCAAACCTAACCCGCTGACATGATTAATATGCGCAACTTGTCATTTGGAACTCCGGACGGGCAAGGCATTGAGCCGGGCGCTCGTTCACTCTAAACAAACGATCCGTCCCTTAGGATACCATCGGCAAGCGAGATCAACCATGCCCACACCCACCGGACCCGACTCGGCAGACACCCCACCTGACGCGCGACCGGATCCCGGCGCGCCGGTCCTCGGCGCGGATCCGGAGACCGCCCGGATCCTGCTGCGCATCGGCGCGGTGGGCGTGCGGCCGGCGGAGCCCTACAAATTCACCTCGGGTTGGGCCAGCCCCGTCTATATCGATTGCCGGCGGCTGATCTCGTTCACGCCCGAGCGCCGCCACGTCATCGCCAAGGCGCTGGACGTGCTGTACGACGCCGCCGGGTTCGACGCGATCGACGCGGTGGCCGGCGGCGAGACGGCGGGCATCCCCTACGCCGCGTGGCTGGCCGAGGCCATGTCCAAGCCCATGCTCTACGTACGCAAGAAACCGAAGGGTTTCGGCCGCGACGCCCAGATCGAGGGCACCTTCGCCGACGGCGACCGGGTGCTGCTGGTGGAGGACCTGGCCAGCGACGGCGCCAGCAAGATCGCCTTCGTCGACGCGCTTCGGTCGGCGGGCGCGACGGTGTCGGACGCCTTCGTGGTATTCTATTACGGCATCTTTCCGGGCGCGCTGGACACGCTTGCCGCCGCCGGGATCCGGCTGCACTACCTGGCCACCTGGTGGGACATCCTGCGCGAGGCGGAGGCCGGCCGACACTTCCCGCCCGAGGATCTCGCCCAGGTGAGGGCGTTCCTCGGAGATCCGGTGGGATGGTCCGCGGCGCACGGGGGCCGGGACACGCTTTAAGAGATATCCGCGCTACCTTTCCGGGCGCACACTCGTAAAAATAGTTGACACCATCTATTTTTGCCCGTATTACGTGCAACACCGGACGGAACTGTCCGCTTGTGTCATTCCTAGGAAAGGAACTCGATCATGGAAAGCAACGTCGCTCTCTCCGGAGCCATGCGCTCCAACCTTCTCTCCCTCGTCAACACTCAGCGCGACATCGACACCATCCAGGGCCGGCTGGCCACGGGCCGCAAGGTCAACAGCGCCCTCGACAATCCGCGGAACTTCTTCGCGGCGCAGTCGCTCAACAACCGCGCCAGCGATCTGAACCGTCTGTTGGACTCCATGGGCCAGAGCATCTCCACCATCAAGGAGGCGGACAACGGCGTTTCGTCGCTCACCAAGTTGCTGGAGCAGGCCGACTCCCTGGCCCTTCAGGCCAAGGAAGAACTGACCAGCGCCCAGGGCCAGGCGGTCGCGAACGGCGACAAGAGCATCGCCGGCGAAGACAACCTGGTGGACCTCGCCGGTATCGACGCCAACGACACCTTTACTCTCAGCATCGACGGCGTCAGCTCGGGCAACATCGTCATCGAAGACGGCGATTCGGCCGAGATGCTGGTGGCCAAGATCAACAACAGCGGCCTGGAAGGCAAGATCCAGGCCTCCCTCGACGAGTCCGGCCAGTTGCAGATCAAGTCCTTGGTGGACGATGCCGCCATCCGCATCGAAGCCGGCGCGGGCGCGGATGCCGATACATTCTCCGCCCTCGGGTTGAGCGCGGTGGTGACCACGGAAAGTGACGGCGCCGGTGGAACCCGGGTCGCCGGCAGCGTTGTCGCGGGCAACACCTTGACTTCCAAGGAATCCACGACGGTCGGCGTCAGCGCCAGCACTACCCTCCAGGCCGCCGGCTTCGTGGACATCGACACCGGCGAAGCGGCGACGGCCCAGTTGTCCGTGGACGGCACCGACAGCGCCGTCATCGCCATCGACGAAACCACGACCATCCAGGGTCTGGTGGACGCCATCAACAACGATGCCAACCTGGACGGCAGCGTCACCGCCTCGTTCAACACCGAGACCAACAAGATCGAGCTGACCGCCAATGGCACGGTCTCCTCGCTCGAGTTGAGCTTCAACGCCACCACCTGGGGCGACGGCGTCGACGTGGACTTCGGCTTCGGCACCGGCGCGGCGGACGCGTCGTTCACCGGCAACAACGAGCCCAGCAGCGAAATCATCGCCTTCGGGGGTGGTTCCGCCGACGTGGCCCGGCTGGAAAACGACTTCAACGAAATCCGCAACCAGATCGACGCGCTTGTGGCCGACGCCAGCTATCGCGGTACCAACCTCCTCGAGGGCGACAATCTGGAGACGGTTTTCAACGAGAGCCGCAGCAACAAGCTGACCACCGAGGGCGTCAACTTCACGTCCAGCGGCTTGGGTCTCTCGGAAGCCAATTTCTCCAATGAAACAGCGGTTCAGGTGTCCCTCGACCAGCTTCTCGCGGCCACCAGCGCGGTCCGGGACTTTGGCAACAGTATCGCCAACGACCTGTCCGTGATCCAGACCCGTCAGGACTTCACCGAGAAGACCATCGGCACGCTGGAAGAGGGTAGCGACAAGCTGACCCTGGCGGATCCCAACGAGGAAGGCGCCAAGTTGCTGTCCCTGCAGACCAGGCAGCAGCTGTCCATCACGTCGTTGTCCCTCGCCTCTCAGTCGCAGTCCGCGGTTCTGTCCCTGTTCTAGGGGCCGCCAACGCGGTAGGAAGACCGGCCGGTGGCGCCCTTCGCGCCGCCGGCCATTTTCTTGTTCACGCATCCGGGTCTTCTGCTACCCTGGCGCCCAGACCCAATCCCTCAGCACCGAGCGAGCACGACCATGGCCCTGGTTCTCGATCTCAAGCCCGGCGAGCGGGTAATCATCGGCGAAACCCTCATCACCAACGACCAGCAGCGCACGCGCCTGCACATCGAGGGCAGCGCGCCGATCCTGCGCGAAAAAGATATCATCCGGCCCGACGAGGCCGACACGCCGTGCAAGACCCTCTATCTGACACTGCAACTCATGTACATGGACCGCGATCCGACGCGGTTTCACGACACCTACTTCGAGCTGGTCCGGAAAATCCAGGAGGCGGCGCCCAGCACCGCCTCCCTGTTGCTCGACATTAACGAAAACATAATCGGTGGGTCTTATTATAAGGCGCTTAAAGAGGCAAAACGCCTCATCAAATATGAAGCGGAGTTGATAGCCGATGCTTAATGCCTACAACCGCGCGGCCGACGCCTACGGGAAGGGCGCGACCCACGCCATCGATCAACGCGAGCAGGAAGCCAACGCGCTTCTCAAGGCCGCCCGCCAGCTCGAGAGTGTCCGGCGGGAGTGGGTCCCGAGCCTGCAGCCGCAACTGGACGAAGCGGTTCTCTACAATCGCAAGCTTTGGACCATTTTCGCCGCCGAGGCCGCCAACGACGACCATGGCCTGCCCATCGACGTCAAGAACAACATCGGCAGCATTTCCATCTTCGTGTTCAAAAGGTCGATGGAGCTTCAGGCGGCCGCCACCCCGGAGAAGATCGACGCCCTGATCGAGATCAACAAGAACATCGCCGCCGGCCTCATGGCCCGGCCGGAAGCCGTTGCCGCGGCCACGCCGGCGACGCAACAGACGGACCACCGCTCCGCCGAAGCGTAAAGCATTCGGCGGACAATTCCATACAGGACAATTCAGTGAAACGGGGCGAGCCCACGAGACGCGGCGCCCCGGTCTCCCTCGGAGACGTCGCCGCGACCTCCGCCTAGACGATTTCGAAAACCCGAGGGGCCGACTTCGAGTCTTCCGTCTCCTCCGAGCGTACCGTGATCTGCTCCAGGTATTTCGCCGTGCTCTCCGACGGAATGCGGATCAGTACCTCATCGTCCGTCTTGCTGACGATCTCCAGGAAAACCCGGTTCACGTCGGCCTCGTACGTGAGCTTACGGTCGTAACCGCTGCCAGCCACCTTGGGCGGAACCTCGGCGTCGGCGCCGGACGAAAACTGTTCGCGGTGTTGCTCGCGCCGGCCGTCGCGCAGGCGGCTGTCCTCGGTGGCCTGTCCTTTTTCGGACCCGGCGGCCGGCTCCACCCTGCGAACGCCGTTCAACGGCCGGCCGAGCGCCGTCTGTTCTTCCTCGCCGCCCGACAGCACCGGATAGCCGGCAACCGGACGCGGGATGACGTTGGAGTTCGCGGGATCGATGGGGATACTCATCGGCATGACCTTGCCATAATTTACCACACGCAAAGGTTATTGTAACAAATCAGAAAGAAAATTTAAAGTTGTATTTTCGCCGGTCCCGTGCTGTCCTCGGTTGGCGGGCACAAACGGCCGAACCGGCCGGGTAATTCTTGCCGGGCCGGCAGGCTTCGCCCCGCCCCGCCGCCAGCCCTTCAAATTTTTTCCCTTGTTTTCCAACGCCCTGTGGAATGCAACGCCGTTGGCCCGATGTTTGCTGAACGGGGATCGGCTACTCTTTTGGAGACTTCATGGTGACGAACAACACTGCCGCCTCGACCGCCCCGAACACCGCCCTCCCCGTTCGCGATACCGCCAACGCGATCGCATCGGGGGTCCGCTCGGGTCGTCCGGCCGCCGCCGGGGCCGACCTCGCCGCTTCATTCCAGAACATTCTGCACAATAGCGCGCGCGTCGACGCGACGGATCTGAAAGCGTCCATGAGCCTGACCCACCGGCCGGCGCGGGACCCGGAGTCGATATCCGAGCCGGATCATGTGTCGCGGGCTCCGGACGACCGGCGGGATCCCCGCGATTCGGAAGTGGAGACCGCCGACGACCGCGATGAGCCGAACGATCAAAGTCGAGACACGGACCGGACCCGGGACCCCGAAGTAGCGGAACCGGCCGGAACGGCGTTCCGCGCGAACAGCCAGCCGGGCGACGGGGTGTCGGCCGCGCGCCTCGCCGATGGCGAAGCCGCCGGCAAACAGACCGCTGTTCCGGACCCGCTGTTTGCCGACGGCGGGGCCGAACCGCCGACGGCCGCCCTGGCAGCCAATGCCTCCTCCCCCGCCATCGTCCCCGGCGAGGACAGGGATGGCGCGACGGATCAGGCCGGTTCCCACGCCAGGAGCCGGGAGGCCGCGCCCCCACCGGCGAGCCCGAGCCCGCGCGGCGAGGCCGGTCCCGGTTCTTCGGCCGCGCCCGACGGCCCCGACACTTCCGTGAAAGCGTCCGCGGCGACGCGTCAGGGCAACGACCTGGCCAAATCCCTGCCGGCCGGCGAGGACATCAAGATCAACGTGACCGTCTCCAAACCCGGGGATACTCTCTTTTCGCAGCCCGCCTCGACCCTGGCGGCGGCAACGGCGGCCGAAGGCCAGAAGCCCGGTTCCCGCCCCGGTCAGGTTCCGGTGGGGGCAAGTGCCAAGGCCGGTTTTGTGGTCGCCGGCGGGGCAAACCAGGAAGCGCCGGCTGCCCAGCCGACCCAACAGGCCGACAGCCGATCCGGCGCCGGCGATCGGCAGTCGCAAACCGGAACATCGGGAAACCAGGCCGGTCCGGCCGCCGCGCCGCCGCGAAGCGCCGGCCCCGTCCCTCCCGCGTCGCCTACCCCGTTCGCCGACATCGCCGGCACCGGATCGTCGGGCGGGCCTCAAGCCGCCCAACGAGTGGCCGCGGGAGTTCGCCCGGACCCGCTGCCGACGGCAGGCAGACCGGGCTTGCCCCAGCCGCCCGTCAGCGAACAGGTATCGGTCCAGATTTCCAAGGCCGCCAAGGCCGGTATCGATCACATCGACATTCATCTCCGTCCCAAGGAGCTTGGACGGGTGGAGGTCCGGCTCGAACTTGCCGGAGACGGCCGGGTGAACGCCACCGTTACCGTCGACAGCCGCGAGACGTTGGACCTTCTGAAGACCGACGCGCGCGGTCTCGAGAAAGCCCTCGAGGACGCCGGCCTGAAGGCGGACTCGAACAGCTTGAACTTCAACCTGAGGGGCCAGGACGGGCGCCCCTCCGGCAATCCACTTGCCCAGCCGAACCACGCGGGCAGCCCCGGCGATGCCCGCGAGGCGGAAGCCGACGGCCAAGCCCAGACGCGCACCCTCGGCGACTACGCCCGCGGAGGACAGTCCGCCGACGGGCACATCGATATCGAAATCTAACCGGAACCAACGGGAAAGGCTCTCAAGATGCTTCAAGGAATTACCTCGAATCCGACCGCTGGCTCCGGACAATCGGCGAGCGACGGCGCGCAGTTGGAAAACGACCTCGACCGTTTCCTCACTCTGCTGGTGACGCAGCTCCAGCATCAGGATCCGCTCGATCCGCTGGACGCGAACGAGTTCACCAACCAACTGGTGCAGTTCGCCAACGTCGAACAGCAGATCTACCAGAACGCAAACCTGGAGGAGATCGTAACCCTCCAGCGCGACAGCCAGGTTGCCGGGATGGTGAGCTATATCGGCTCCACGATCGAGACGCCGGGCGATGCCCTGTCGCTCGAGAATGGCGAAGCCACCGCGTCGTACACGCTCGACGAGGCGGCCGACGATGCCGTGATCACCGTCATGGACGAACTCGGCGAGGTGGTGTTCATGGCCCAGGGCGACACCACGCCGGGCCGTCATGTTTTCGAGTGGGACGGCTTCGACAAACAGGGCAACCCGCTCGCCGACGGGCTCTACCGCATCCTGGTGAACGCCAAACGGTCCGATGGGTCTCCCATCGACGTGGCCACGACCGTCTTCGGACGCGTCACGGGCGCCAGCGCCGACGGCCACGAACGATCGCTGTTCATGGGCGACATCAGCGTACCGATGGAGAACGTCCTGTCGGTAATGGAAACCCGAAACCGGCCCATTTGAGGCCAGGAGAACCAACCACGGGAGACATCCCCGACGGGGATACCCGATCACACGAAATAGCCCCCGCGGAAGATTTCGGCGATGAAAACCATCGCTCTTCGCAAGGGCGATACCGCGAAGGAGACTGAGTATGAGCTTGTTCGGTGCATTGACTTCCGGCGTTTCCGGGCTCGTCGCGCAGAGCAGCGCGATGGCCGCGATCGCCGACAACATCACCAACGTCAACACCGTCGGCTACAAGAAAACGGGCGTTGAGTTTCAGACCCTGGTGACCAAGCAGACATCGTCGTCGGCCTACTCTCCCGGCGGCGTACAGTCGCGGCCCAGGGCATCCACCGATGTCCAGGGACTGTTGCAGGCGACCACGTCGCAGACCGATCTCGCCATCTCCGGCGACGGGTTTTTCGTCGTCAACGAAGCAAGCGTGCCCACAGCCGGCGACGAGTACATGTTCACGCGGGCCGGATCGTTCTTCATGGACGACGATGGCTTCTTGAGAAACACGGCCGGCCATTATCTCCAGGCGTGGCCAACCGATCCCTCCGGAAACGTCATTCTGCCCGACGGCAGCAACGCGGGCCTCACCAATACCCGGATCATTTCGTCGCGTTTCATGGAAACCGTCAATCTGAGCGGGATCAGCGGAACTCCGGCCGTTACTTCCGAGATCGAGGTTGGGGCCAACCTCCCTTCCAACGCCGCCATCGGCGACAAATACAATATCGACATTCAATTCTTCGACACGCTCGGCAACGCTAACGATACCAGCCTTATCTTGACAAAATCCGCCGCTAACGAATGGGACGTCGACGTCAATCCGCCAGCCAATTCATCGGTGGTCAATCTGTATGACGATGCCGGAAACATCTACCAAAGCATGGGTCAGCTTGAGTTTAACGGAATTCCGGATGCCGGCCAGAGCCTCTCCATAACGGTTGGTGGAACCGCATATTCCTACACCTTCGTCAACGGTGCCACGATCGCGGGGGATGACCAGATACAAGTCGATGGAAACAGGACGCTGGCGCAGATCGTCGCCGAGATTCGGGACGAAATCAACAACGACACAACTGGCGATCCAGTGTCGACAAAGCTGGGAAACGGAACAACGATGCTGATCAAGGGCGACACCACGAACCCTGTCATTACGGTTGATCCGAGCGGTCTGACGGCCGGTGGTGTCGCGGTGTCCCCGCAAACCAACCCCTTCTCGGTACAGCCCCGGACAGCCTCCGGGCCCGCCGTAACATTTGGCGGTGACGGAGTCCCCTCCATCGTTGGCATTCAAAAAATGACGGTCCACGGGTTCACCAGCGGCGCCGCCGACCTGGACGACTTAGATCTCAACGGCGACGGAAATTTGGACGTAGAGCAGATTTCGCTTGGCTTTGGAACAATCGGCGAAGCCGATGGAATGACCCAGTTTGGCGCCGAGTTCACGCCCAGTTTCGTCCGGCAGAACGGTGCCAAGTTCGGAACGTTCTCCGGCGTCACCATTTCTCCAGGAGGCGCGATGGTGGCATTGTTCGACAATGGCGAACGCCGAAACATCTATCAGCTTCCGGTGGCGACCTTCGTCAATCCCAATGGCCTCGGGGGAAAATCGGGGAACGTCTGGAACGCGACGCAGTCGTCCGGGGACCCGACGCTGCGCGCCGCCGACAGCGGACCGGCGGGACAGATCGTCCAGTCCTCGCTGGAGGCGTCGACGGTGGACATCGGCGAAGAGTTCACCGACATGATCGTCGTCCAGAGGGCCTATTCGGCGGCCACCCGGATCATCAGCACGGCCGACGAAATGCTCGAGGAACTGGTACGAATCAAACGTTAGCCCAGCGTCGGGACCCCGTAGGCTGGCCGGCTTGAAGGCGTGAGACACCTCACGCCGGAAAGCCGGCCAGACCACGGCGCGGAGCTTTCCGCCTCGATTTTTCCCGCCATCGGCGAGGGTAGGCAAAAAATGCCCACTCCTTAACGGGTTGTTCACCCGGCATCCCTAGTCTCCCTCTTCGTGATCACAGACCCGTCGACGCAACCTCGCGTCCTGACACGAAGAGACAAGCATGCAATCCATTCTCCAGCTTCTGCACAATCTCGGTCCGAAGCGCCTAAGCATCATCGGTGGGGTGATGATTTGCGTCATCGGGTTCTTCGTGTGGGTGGTCGCCGAAATGGCGAAACCGAATTTCTCGCTGCTGTTCGGCGACTTGGACCCAAGCGACTCGGCGCGCGTCGTCTCACACCTGGAGAGTGCCGGCATTCCGCACGAAATCCGCCACGACGGCGGCTTCATCTATGTTCCGAACGACCAGGTGTTGCGGACGCGCATGGCCCTCGCCGAACAGGGCGTGCCGTCGGGGGGATCCGTCGGATACGAAATCTTCGACGACAGCGACGCCCTGGGCAGCACCAATTTTTCCCAGAACGTCAACCTGGTCAGAGCGCTGGAAGGCGAACTGGCGCGCACCATCCGCTCCATCGACACGGTCAAGAGCGCGCGCGTCCACCTTGTCCTGCCAAAACGCGAACTGTTCACGCGCGACCGCCAGGAACCCAGCGCGTCCGTGCTCTTGCAACTCAAGGGAGCAAACAGCCCGACACGGGGACAGGTGGCCGCGGTACAGCGCCTCGTCGCCTCGGCCATTCCGGATCTCAACCCTCGCCGCGTCTCCATCGTCGACGATACCGGAACGCTGCTGACGGCGGACTCGGACGAAGACGACGCCACTGCATTGGCGAGTAGTCAGGCCGACGAGCGCCGCCGGCGGTTCGAGACCAACCTGGCGCGCACGGTCGAACAGTTGCTTTCCAACACCGTCGGGACGGGCAAGGTCCGGGCCGAGGTGTTCGCGGACATGGATTTCGATCGGATCAATACCAGCGAAGAGGTCTACGACCCCGACGGCCAGGTGGTGCGTTCCACCCAGGCCGTCGAGCAGTCCGGCAACAACAAAGAGGGCGGCGGCGACCTGCCCGTCAGTGTCGGCGGCAACCTACCCGATGGAGATTTCGGACTTTCCGAGCCCGGTGGAAGCTCCGCTTCGGAAAACCGCACCGAAGAAACCGTCAACTACGAAATTTCGAAGAAGGTGATCAACCACGTCCGCGAGACCGGGGAGGTCAACCGCCTTTCCGTCGCCGTTCTCGTGGACGGTACCTACTCGAGCGCCGAGGACGGATCGAAGACCTATCAGCCGCGTTCCCAGGAAGAGCTGGATCTCCTGGCAACCCTTGTCCGCGGCGCGATCGGCTTCAACGCGGAGCGCGGGGACTCGATCGAAGTGATCAACATGCGCTTTGCCGACATGGACGTTCCACAGGCCGAGGAAACAGGGCTGTTCCTTGGACTGGAAAAGGAGGACCTGTTCCGTATCGGCCAGTACCTGGTGGTGGTCGTGCTTGGCGTGCTGATCCTTTTCCTGGTGGTGCGCCCCCTGGTCAAGAACGCCGCCGAGGCGATTCCGGTGGCCGCCGCCGGCATCAACAACTCTCTTCTGGCGGAGAGCCTGTCCCGCCCGGCGCTCGCCCCGCCGCAGCCCGACGGCGCCGACGGACAGACAAAGTACCTTCCGGCGGAAACCGGATCACGGAGCGACGCAATCGACGTGAAACAGGTGGACGGCCGCATGAACATGTCGGCGATGAAGCGGGTCGGCGAGATTGTCGAAAAACACCCGGACGAAGCGCTCTCAATCGTCCGCGGATGGCTGAACGCAGAGCAATAAGAAGAGCCGATCCATGCCTCAGATGAAAAACAGCTACGACACCCTGAGCGGTCCCGAAAAAGCAGCCGCGTTCCTGTTCGCGCTCGGAGAGGAACAGGCGGGCAAGCTTTTCAAGCTGATGGACGACGACGAGATCCGCATTCTGTCGCAGAAAATGGCCCACCTCGGACCGATCGGTTCAGAGGTGATCGAGCACCTGTTCGTTGAGTTCGCCGAGCAGGTCTCCAGCGCCGGCGCCCTGGTGGGCACCGTCGACAGCACCGAACGGCTACTGGCGAAGATGCTCGACAAGAACCGGGCCCAGGAGATCATGGACGAAATCCGGGGCCCCTCCGGACGGACCATCTGGGAGAAACTGAGCAACGTCAACGAAACGGTCCTGGCCAACTTCCTCAAGAACGAATATCCGCAAACGGTCGCGGTGGTCCTGTCGCGGATCAAGACCGCTCACGCCGCCCGCGTGCTCGGACAGCTCCCCGAGAATTTCGCGTTGGAAGTGGTGATGCGCATGTTGCGCATGGAGGGCGTGCAGCAGGACGTCCTGCAACACGTGGAGCGGACTTTGCGGTCCGAGTTCATGAGCAACCTCGCCCGCAGCACCCGCCGCGACTCCCACGAAATCATGGCCGACATCTTCAACAGTCTCGATCGCAAGACCGAGAGCCAGTTCATGATCGCGCTCGAGGAGAGAAATCAGGAGTCCGCCGAGCGGATCCGCCAGCTCATGTTCACCTTCGACGACCTTCTGCGCGTCAATTCCACCGGAATTCAAGCGATCCTGCGTCTGGTACCCAAAGAAAAACTGGCCCTCGGGCTGAAGGGGGCCTCGCAGGAGGTCAAGACGCTGTTCTTCGAGAACATGTCCGAACGCGCCGGCAAGATGATGCGCGAGGACATGGAAGCCATGGGGCCGGTCCGGCTGCGCGACGTGGACGAAGCGCAAGCGGTCATCGTGAGCGCCGCCAAGACGCTGGCGGATTCCGGCGAGATCGTGATCGCGGGCGGCGATGGCGACGGCCAGGAAGAAATGGTCGAGTAGGAACGGAGTTCAGATCATGATGACCGCCGAACGGTTCCTCTTCAACCGCGACTTCGATCCGGACCTGCTGGTCAACGACGGATCGGCCGCACGCGGCCGGAAGGCCGGCGCCAAGCCGTCCAAGGCTCGTCCCGCGCCGGTCTTCACCGAGGACGATCTGGCGCGCGCGCGCGCCGAGGGGGTCGCCGAGGGACGCGAACAGGCATCGCGCGACGCCGCCCGATCCCTCGAAATGCGCTTGACCCAGGCGTTCGAAACCGTCGGCGAGCGCCTCCACGACGTGCTCGCGGGCGGGGACGCGGCGAACCTTGCCATCGCCGGCCAGGCCAACGCCCTCGCGGTCGCCATTGCCCGCAGGATGGTTCCCGAGCTGTACCGGCGGAACGCCGCCGGCGAAATCGAACATACGGTCGCGAGCGTTCTGTCGCGGATCTTGGAAACGGACCGGTTGGCCGTGCGGACGGCGGAGACCCTTGCCGATCCCCTCCGCGACCGCATCGAGGCCCTGGCCGAGGCCCGGGGACTCGGCGGCCGTATCGCTATCGTGGCCGATCCGTCCCTCGCCGAGGGCGATTGCCGCATCGAGTGGCCGGGCGGCGGCGCCGAACGGAACGAGGCCGCCATGTGGGCCGAAATCGACGCGATCGTCGAGAAAAATCTTGGGTTCGTTCCCGCCCTCGCCGGCGGCGAAAACAATCCCGCCGCCGTTAACGAGGAAAACACCACTCCCATGCTGGAATGCTCGGCAGGCAGCGCCCCCGCGGGGACAGAGGTTGGAGAAAACCATGGCTGAAGACGAAAATCTGGAGTTGCGGCATCTCGACCAATCCGCCGGATCCGGGCCGTCGCCGGACACCGAGGACGCGTCCGGCGCTCCCGGCAAGCCGGTCCGCAAACCGCAGGATCTGGAAGCGGTCTACGACATCCCGGTGCAGGTGTCGGCGGTGCTCGGCAAGGCCACCATGGAGGTCAACCAGCTTCTCAAGCTTGGCCGCGGCGCCGTGGTGGAACTCGATCGGAAGGTCGGAGAGGCCATCGACGTGTATGTCAACAACCGCCTGGTCGCCCGTGGCGAGGTGGTGGTGGTCGAGGACAGGCTCGGCGTCACCATGACCGAGATCATCAAGAGCGACCGGATACAGGGCTGAACGACCGTGAACACCCGAACCCTCGCCGCGGATGTCAGAGCGCGCATGAAACCGTCGAACCTGACGGTGGACGCGGCCTCGGTTGTCGGGCTGACGTGCGGCTTCGGGTTGCTGATCGCGGCGATCGTCCTTGGCGGCTCGCCCGGATCGTTCATCAACGTTCCGTCCATTTTGATCGTGCTCGGCGGAACATTTTCCGTGGTCACCGTCTGTTTCTCGATCTCGGAGGTCGTCAACACCTTCAAGGTCGCGGCGACCGCGATCTTGCCCAGCGTTCGCGAGCCGGACGACGCCGCCGCGCGGGCGCTCGGGATGGCCGAACTGGCCCGGCGGAATGGCATGCTGGCGCTTCAGAATATGCAGCGCGACCTCGCCGCCGATCCGTTCCTGCACAAATGCATGTCGATGGTGATCGACGGCGCCGCCGCGGAAGAAGTGGAAGCGGTGATGGGCCGGGACCTTCAGGCGACGATGCTGCGCCATGCGCGCGGCGCCGACGTGATCCGCAAGGCCGCCGAATTCGCGCCCGCCATGGGCCTCATCGGCACCCTCGTCGGACTGGTGCAGATGCTCGGCAATCTAGACGATCCCGCCGCCATCGGCCCCAGCATGGCGGTGGCGTTGCTGACGACCTTCTACGGCGCGGTTCTCGCCAACATGGTGTTCTCGCCGCTGGCGGCGAAGCTGGAGCGGAACTCGGCGGACGAGACATTGGTGAACATGGTCTACGTGATGGGCGCCGTCTCGATCATCCGTCAGGAGAACCCGCGCCGATTGGAAATGCTGATTAACAGTGTCCTGCCGCCGTCCCGGCGGGTGCGATACTTCGATTGATGACGCCGTCCCGGAGGTAAAGACAATGCGTTTGCTCATTACAGGCACCCTTGCCGGCCAAGTCGGCGCCGCCAGCCGCATCGCCGTGGAGCGCGGAGCCAAGGTGATCCAGGCCGACGACATCGCCACCGCGCTGAGGATCCTGCGCGCCGGAAAAGGCGCCGACCTGGTGCTCGCCGATGTCAAACTGGACGTGGCCAGCCTGATCCAGCACCTGGAATCGGAACGCATCGCGGTGCCGGTCATCGCCTGCGGCGTCGGCAACGACACCCGCGCCGCCGTCGCCGCCATCAAGGCCGGAGCCAAGGAATACCTCCCGCTGCCGCCGAACGCCGAACTGATGGCCGCGGTTCTGGCCGCCATCACCGAGGAAAACCACGCGATCATCCACGCGGACCCGCGCATGGCCCAGGTGCTGGCGCTCGCCGACAAGGTGGCCTGCAGCGACGCCAGCGCCCTGGTGATCGGCCCGTCCGGGACCGGCAAGGAGTTGATGGCGCGCTATCTCCACGCCAAGAGCCGCCGTTCCGACGCGCGCTTCGTCGCCGTCAACTGCGCGGCCATCCCCGAGGCCCTTCTGGAATCGGAGTTGTTCGGCCACGAAAAGGGCGCGTTCACCGGAGCGGTGGCGCGCCGGATCGGCCGGTTCGAGGAGGCCAGCGGCGGGACCCTGCTGCTCGACGAAATCAGCGAAATGGACTTTCGCCTGCAGGCCAAGCTTCTGCGCGCCCTGCAGGAACGCGAAATCGACCGCGTCGGCGGCACCAAGCCGGTGAAGGTCGATGTCCGCATCGTCGCCACGTCCAATCGCAACATGGAAAAGGCGGTGGCCGCCGGCGAATTCCGCGAGGACCTTTACTTCCGGCTGAACGTTGTAACACTGAAGATCCCGTCACTCACCGAAAGGCCCAGGGACATCGAAGTCCTGGCGGAACACTTCATCCAGCATTACGCCCGCGCCAACGGCGTCGACGCCCTGCCGCTGTCCACCGAGGCCAGCCGGATGCTTCAGAGCCATCCGTGGCCGGGCAACGTCCGCGAGCTGGAGAACACCATGCACCGCGCCGTGCTGCTGGCCCAGGGCACGCAGATCGGTCCCGAGGACATTCTCCTCGGCGGCACCCAGGCTCCGCGCGGCGCGGCGGCCGGATCGGCTGCCGGAGCGGCCGGCGCCGACGCGGCGCTCGTCGGGCGCACCGTGGCCGACGTGGAAAGGCAGTTGATCATCGATACCCTGTCCCATTGCGTGGGCAACCGGACGCACGCGGCGAACGTGCTCGGCATTTCGATCCGCACGCTCCGCAACAAGCTCAAGCAGTATTCCGGCGAAGGTTTCTCCGTGCCCATGCCGGGCGACGGCGAGCGTTCGGCGGCCTGACGGCCCAAGACCCTGACGAGGATCAAGCAGCGTGGCTGACAACACGACCGCGGTTTCCAGCATGCCGGCAGTGAGCGGCAATTTCGGAGGGATCGTCGCCAAACTGACCAAGCGCGGCGACATCGCGCTGGCGCTGGCGGTGGTCGCGACCCTCGTGGTCTTGATCCTGCCCATGCCGAGCTGGCTTCTGGACGTCTGCCTGGCCTTCTCGGTGACCTTTTCCGTGCTGATCCTGATGACCGCGCTGTTCGTGGATCGGCCGCTCGATTTCAACGCCTTCCCCACCGTTCTCCTGCTGGCGACCATGGTGCGGCTGGCGCTCAACCTCGCGTCCACGCGCTTGATCCTTAGCGACGGCCACGAGGGTCCCGCCGCCGCCGGACGGGTTATCGAGGCTTTCGGCGGGTTCGTGATGGGTGGCAACTTCGTCATCGGCATCATCGTGTTCGCCATTCTGGTCATCGTCAATTTCGTGGTCATCACCAAGGGCTCGGGCCGCATCGCCGAGGTCGCCGCGCGGTTTACCCTCGATGCCATGCCCGGCAAGCAGATGGCCATCGACGCCGACCTTTCGGCCGGGTTGATCGACGAGGACGAGGCGCGGAACCGCCGCAAGGACCTGGAAGAGGAAAGCAGCTTCTACGGCGCCATGGACGGCGCTTCCAAGTTCGTGCGCGGCGACGCCATCGCCGGCCTCCTGATCACCTTCATCAACGTGCTGGGCGGCATGGTGATCGGCGTCGCCCAGATGGACCTGTCCTTCGGCGACGCGGCCACCACCTATACGCAGCTCACCGTCGGCGACGGTCTGGTGTCCCAGGTGCCGGCGCTGATCGTCTCCACGGCGGCTGGCATGCTGGTCACCAAGGGCGGCGTTGGCGGCGCCACCGAAAAGGCGTTGTTCCGCCAGCTCGGCGGCCAGCCCCGGGTCCTGGGCATGAGTTCGCTGGTCCTGGCGGCCCTCGCCGCGCTGCCGGGCGTCCCGCTGCTGCCGTTCCTGACGCTGGCGGCCATCACCGGCGGCCTCGCCTGGCGCGTCAACCAGGGCCAGAAACAGAAGCAGGTCGAGGCGGAGACCACCGCGCGGGAAGCCGAGGCGGCGCCACCGCCGGAGGAGCCGCTGTCGTCGGTGCTGCGCCTGGACGATATCCGCGTGGAGCTCGGCTACGCTCTGTTGCCGCTGATCAACGGCGGCGCCGACGGCCACCGCCTGACCGACCAGGTCAAGGCCCTGCGGCGCCAGTTGGCGTCGGAATTCGGCTTCGTCATGCCGAGTGTCCGCATCCAGGACAACATGCAGCTTGCCGCCACCGCCTACGTGATCCGGGTCAAGGAAATCGAGGCCGGCCGGGGCGAACTTCGCCCCGACATGCTGCTGGTCATGGATCCCAGGGGTGAACCCATCGGCCTGCCGGGCGAGGCGACGCGCGAGCCAACCTTCGGCCTGCCGGCCATGTGGGTGGACGCGCAGAACCGCGAGGAGGCCCTGTTCCGCGGCTATACCGTCGTCGATCCGGCCACCGTGGTGACCACGCACCTGACCGAACTGGTCAAGGATAACATGGCGGAGATGCTGTCGTACGCCGAAACCCGCAAGCTGCTGGAGGACATGGACAAGGACCAGCAAAAGCTGATCGCCGATCTGATCCCCACGCAGATCTCCTACGGCGGCGCCCAGCGCGTGCTCCAGAACCTGTTGGCCGAACGCATTTCGATCCGCGATCTGGCGACCATCCTCGAGGGCATGTCGGAAGCCTGCGGATACACCCGCAACGTCACCCTGATCACCGAACACATCCGCGCCCGGCTGGCCCGCCAGATCTCCGACATGAACACCAATCCCCAGGGGTTCATTCCCCTGGTCACGCTCAGCCCCGAGTGGGAGCAGACCTTCGCGGAGCATCTCGTCGGCAATGGCGACGACCGCCAGCTCACGCTGCCGCCAAGCAAGCTTCAGGAATTCATCAACGCCGTCCGCGCCACCCTGGAGCGGCACGCCATGGCGGGCGAGGCACCGGTGTTGCTGACGAGCCCGGCGATCCGCCCCTACGTGCGTTCCATCATCGAGCGGTTCCGCCCGATGTCCGCGGTCATGTCGCAGAACGAGGTCTTCGCGAAGGCCCGTATCCGCACCATCGGCCAAGTGTAACCGAGTGAAGACGCCGCCATGCGACTGAAAACATTCTCCGCGCCGACCATGGCCACGGCCATGGATCTGGTCAGAAAGGAGATGGGAGACGACGCCATCATCGTCTCCACTCAGCCGGGCATGGACGGTCGCGGCGCCCGCGTGACGGCGGCGCTCGACGAACCCCATTTCGATGAACCGGCCGCCACCGAATGGACCGACGAAGGCGAAACGGCCGAGAGCGTCGGCGAGGAGATCCGGGACGCGCTGGCCTTTCATGGCATTCCGACGTCGGTGGCCGATACCTTGCTGCGATCCGCCGCGCCCTTCGAGGCCGACGGCTCGGTCATGGCCCTGGCCGCCGCCCTCGACGCCCTGTTCGGCTTCGCCCCCACCTCCCGGAGAAAGACGCCGCGGCCGCTCATGCTGGTGGGGCCTCCCGGCGTGGGCAAGACCATCGCCATCGCCAAGCTGGCCACCCGCGCCCGGCGCGACGGCCGCCCGGTCGGCGTCATCACCACGGATACGCGCCGTGCCGGCGGTGTCGAGCAGTTGCGGGCGTTCACCCGGATCCTCGGGATCGACCTGGCCGCCGCCGAGACGGCGGCCGACCTGTCCTCCGCGGTGGCGGCCCAGCGGGGCGACCTGGTGCTGATCGACACCTCCGGAACCAATCCCTTCAGCGATGTGGAGATGGAGAGCCTCAACGAGTTCGTTCACGCGGCCGAGGCCGAACCGGTGGTGGTGATGCCGGCCGGGATCGACCCCATGGAGGCCGCCGAAATCGCATGCCGGTTCAACGTGCTGGGGCCGCAACGCCTGCTGGCGACGCGGCTCGATCTCTCCCGCCGGCTCGGCGGCGTGCTCGCCGCCGCCCAGGTCGCCGCGCTTTCGTTCTCCGAGGTCAGCATCAGTCCCCATGTCGCGGACGGACTGACTCCCATCAATCCGGTATCGCTCGCACGTCTCCTCCTGCCCCACGGCGCCCGTGCTTCATCAACTCCTCACCTGACAGAGGCAGCTCTATGACGACCGCCCTTTCCCTCGCGCAATCCCCGGCATCCTTGGCCAAGGGACACAACATGTACGCCATCGCCTCGGGCAAAGGCGGCGTCGGCAAGACCTGGTTCGCGATCACCCTCGCCCACGCCTTGGCGAGCGCCAACCAGCGGACCCTCTTGTTCGATGGCGACCTCGGCCTCGCCAACGTGGATATCCAGTTGGGGCTGATGCCGAGCCGCGACCTGGCCACGGTGCTCGCCGGCCGGCTTACCCTGCATCAGGCCGCCATGCGGTTCGAGGAGGGTGGCTTCGACATTATCGCCGGCCGTTCGGGTTCCGGCAGGCTTACCAACGTGCCTCCCGGACGGTTGCAGGTGGTAACCGAGGATCTCACCCAGGTCGCTCAGTCCTACGATCGGGTTTTCCTCGATCTCGGCGCCGGCGTGGATCGAACGGTCCGGCAACTGACCCGCAGTGTCGGCACCTGTCTGGTGGTCACCACCGACGAGCCCACGGCGCTGACCGACGCCTACGCCTTCATCAAATTGACCAACATGGAACGGTTGGTGGACGACATCCGGATTGTCATCAACATGGCCAACACCACCCGCGAGGGCGAGCGCACCTACAATACCCTGCTCAAGGCCTGCGAGGGCTTTCTCAAGATCTCGCCGCCGCTCCTGGGCGTCATCCGCCGCGACGCCAAGGTCCGGGAAGCGATCCGCAATCAGACCTCCATCCTGACACGATACCCCAACGCCGACGCGGCGACGGACGTCGAAAGTATCGCCGCCAAACTCATGGCCTCGGACCCGTGCACTCAAGCGCTGCAGCCGGCCAACGCCGTCCAAGCCGGTCCATAGTTCAAGTTTTTTACAAACATATGCCAATAACCAATTGTTATTACGTTATTTTAGTCACGTTCATGCCTCCGCCGCCAGAGGGGAAGCGATGAGCGGCGTCCAGCCGGCTCCACCGCCGCCGGCATCCACGAGTCCGGCGGCCATGTCGCCACGGGTCCAAGTGGTTGCCGAACCGCATGCCGACACCGCGCGCCTGCCCGTGGGCACGCGTCTGGCGGGCCATGTGGTTCCCGGCGCCCCACGGGGTCTCGTCCACATCCAGACCGATGCCGGCATGCTGGTGGGCAGAAGCACGCTCCCGCTGGCCGAAGGGACGGACGTAGGCCTGCTGCTGCGGGCTCGCACCCCGCAGCTGCACCTGCAGATCATCAGCACCAACGGGCAGGCACCGGGATCGCCGCAATCGGCTTCGGCCGCGCCCCGCGCCGTTCCTGGCGAGGCCGTCGCCGTCGGCCCGCGCCCGCCGGCGACCCGCCCGGACACCCCGGCGCCGGCGCCACCGACCGCCGCCCGGACACCGCCACCGTTGGCCCCCGGAGCGTCCATCGACGCCACCCTCTTGCAGGCCGCCAAGTGGCTGCCGTCCGCGACGGCGCCTTCGACCGCCCTCCCCGCCGGCTCCGCGTTGACCGTTCGCGTTGTCGCCGTGCATTCGCCCGCGGCGGGCGCCGGTGGTGCCGCCGCTCCACCATCCATGGCTGCTCCAGGATCCGTGACCGGATCGGCCTCCGTCGCCGCCGGACAGGTCCTGCGCGGCACGGTAACGGCCCCGTCGCCGGGCGCGCGGCCCCTGCTTGCCACGCCACTCGGGCCTCTCGGTCTGAACGCGGTTTCGGCATTGCCCCCCGGAAGCGGCGTGACGCTGGAGATTGTCGGCGCGCCGGTCCCATCGCCAACCGTTTCCGGAAACGCGGGAACGCCGGCGAACGCCCATCCGAATCCAGCCCTCGCGGAATGGCCGGCCCTCGAAGCCGCCGTCCGGACCCTGTCGGAAGCCAATCCCGCGGCCGCCCGCCACGTCATGAATACCGTGCTGCCGCGCATCGACTCGGGTCTAACAAGCCAGACCCTGTTTCTGCTTCAGGCGCTTGGCAAGGGAAGCGTGGAGGATTGGCTCGGCGAGGCCCCTGTCCGGGCGCTCAAGGCCGCCCATCCCGCGCTTCTTTCCCAGCTCGGCGAAGAATTCCGCCACATGGGCCGCGCCGGCGGCGAGACGGAAACCGGCGAATGGCGGGTCCTGCACGTCGGACTTTCGGCGGGAACCCAGATCGAACCCGTCCGACTCCTGCTGCGCCGACACGGCGGCGGGCGGGCGGGCGGAGCCAAAGACGGCGAGGACACCCGGTTCGTGGTGGACATCACGCTGAGTTGGCTGGGCCGGATACAGTTCGATGGCCTGGTGCGCGAGGATGGAAAGCGCCTGGACCTGATCGTCCGCAGCGATCCTCCCCTACCCCCGGCCCTGCGCGGCAACATTCGCACCCTCTTCGCGCACTCCGGCGAGATCGCGGGATTGAGGGGAGATGTGGGATTCCAGGCGTCTCCTCCGGAATTCGTTGAAGTCATGGCCGAGTATCCGGCCAATCCCCACACAGGTATGATTGTCTGAAACGCCGATGAAAACCTTGGTTGAAACGTCCGCTTCCTCCCTGAACGAACCGCTGAGGGGTCCATTGCCCCAAACAAGTCCGTGTCCGCTCGCCGGAACCCGCGCGGCTCCCCGGGACCGGCGCGACTTGATGCGGACCTTGCCCAATCCCGACCCGGGAACCGACTATGTCGTGCGCTTCGAAATGGAAACGACGCCGTCCTTCGCGCTCGGGCCGCTCAGGTTTTTGACGCGATACGTGCCCGACAAACGGATCCTGGAGCCCTCGTGCCTCGGGGACTACCTGCATGCTCTGACCCAACCGGACTGGCCGAACCTGGAAGCCGTGGCGCTGGCCATGCGCGACGATTTCGGCAACGAGGTCATTCCACGTTGGATCGAGATCGTGGTGTCGCCCTCGGAAGCCAACCACGAGACCACCCGTCACAGCGTTCTGGTGGAGGAGCGGCAGCCCCGATGGGACAATCCGAACCTGCTCGCCCGCCTGCTCGATTGTTGAATTCCGAAGGGGCTATCGATCCGCGCCGCGCCGGCGGAAGCCCTGCAAGGCCATCTCGTCGAGGGTGGCGGTCTGGCGGCGCTCGGCCTCCTCGACGTCCCGGCGCTCGCGGCTCTCCTGAGCCAGTTCCACCGTCTTGAGATCGCGGTAGGCTTGCGCCACGTCGTCCTTGGCGGCGCAAACGGCCGCCTCGGTATCTGCGATGGCCTTCTCTAGCCGCGCCCGGCGATGGAGAACGCCGCGTGCATAACCGCTGTAAGCCATTCCCGCCTCGCTTGGAGAGGCTTTCGCCGTTTCCTGTTCGGCCTTCACCTCCCGTTCCAGCCCGCGAGCCTGCTCCTTGAAGGCGTCGAGATCGCGAAGCCGGTTTGCGAGAACCCGGGATTTCTCGTCCACGGTCCAATCGCGGACCCGGATCAGCGTTTTGAGGGGGTGTTTCATAGGTCCGGGCCATTAGCACGCGGATCGGCGGCGCCAGCGCTCATGCCGTCGCCGGTCCGGACGCGGCCTCGCCGGTCATGCCCAGGATCCCGGCCAGCCGGTCGTAGGTATCGGCGAGGTTCGTCCTGTCCTCCGTGGTTTGGTTCAAGTAGGCTTCCAGGTCCGGGTGGAAGCGTATGGCCTCGTCCACCGCCGGATCGGCGCCCCGCTGGTAGGCGCCGAGGCGGATCAGTTCGGCCATGTCCTCATAGGTGGACATCAGCCCGCGGGCGCGCCGGATGATCTCGTTTTCCCGGGCGGTATTGCAGGCCGGCATGGTCCGCGAGACGCTGCGCAAAATGTTGATGGCGGGAAAGCGCCCGCGTTCGGCGATGGCGCGGTCCAAGACCACGTGACCGTCGAGGATCCCGCGAACGGCATCCGAAATGGGTTCGTTGTGGTCGTCGCCCTCCACCAGGACGGTGAACAGGCCGGTGATGCTCCCCTGCCCGTCGACCCCGGGCCCGGCGCGTTCGAGAAGCCGGGGCAGTTCGGCGAACACCGACGGCGTGTACCCCTTGGTCGCCGGCGGCTCGCCCACGGCGAGGCTGATTTCCCTCTGAGCCATGGCGAAGCGGGTGATGCTGTCCATCATGCACAGCACGTGCCCGCCGCCATCGCGGAAGTATTCCGCCACGGCCATCATCGTGTAGGCCGCCTGGCGGCGCACCGGCGGCGGCTCGTCCGACGTGGCGACGATGACCACGCTGCGGCTCATTCCCTCCTCGCCGAGGCTGTCCTCGATGAACTCGCGGGCCTCGCGGCCGCGTTCGCCGATCAGCCCGATCACGTTGATCTCGGCGTCGGTGTGCCGCGCCATCATGGACAGCAACGTCGATTTGCCGACGCCGGAACCGGCGAACACGCCCATGCGCTGTCCCTTGCAACAGGTCAGAAAGCCGTTCATGGCGCGAACGCCGAGGTCGATCTTGCCGCCGACCCGGTTGCGCCGATGGGCCGGCGGCGCCGGCCGTTGCAATCGATACGGGCGGTCGCCCGCGGTCACCGGCCCCTTGCCGTCGATGGGCTCGCCAAAAGCGTTGACGACGCGGCCCAGCCAATCTGGCGTGCGGGTGGATTTCCCCGGCGCCACGGGTGGCGTCGGCCCGGCACCCCACGCCGATACCCTCCAGGGGCCCGAACGGCATGAGCAGCGCCTTTCCCGACCGGAACCCCACGACTTCGCATGGCAGATCCTCGCCAGCGACGCCGCCACGGCCGTGAAGCCGGCAGTGGTCGCCGATGGACAGGCATCCCTCCAGGCCTTCCACTTCCACAAGGAGGCCCGCGATCCCGCTGACCCGGCCGAAGAAACGAAAATCGGCGAGCCGATCCAGTTCGCGGACAATGTTTCGAGCACCTTCGATCACGTGTTTCTCCCGTTCATCCACACCACGAACAATGAACCGACCGACGCCGGCACGTTAGCCCGGGCGGCTTTAAGGTTCGGTAAAGCGGGCGGCAGGTTGCGCGATTGCGCGCAATTTTCTTTCCGCTTCCGCCCCATTTGGCCCAATACAACCCGTTATGATTGTATTTAAATTAGGGTACAACTTTTTGCTTGCATTGAGGCTCAGCTGATACTATTTAAACGGTTATTAAGTTTGGTTAAACAATCTTACCGTGTTTGGGGGTAACAGATGCGCGTACTCTTAGTAGAAGACGATCCTTCGATGGCAAAAAGCATTGAGATGGTGCTTAAATCCGAGGGCATGGTGGTCGATGCAACCGATCTCGGCGAAGACGGTCTCGAAATCGGCAAACTCTATGACTACGACATCATCGTACTCGATCTGATGCTGCCGGACATGGACGGCATGGAAGTGCTCCGCCGCCTGCGTCAGGCCCGCGTCAACACGCCGGTGATCATCCTTTCCGGAAACAACGAACCCGAGGACAAGGTCAAGGGTCTCGGCAACGGCGCCGACGACTATCTGACCAAGCCTTTCAACAAGCACGAGTTCGTCGCCCGCATTCACGCCATCGTCCGGCGGTCGAAGGGACACTCGCAGTCCATCATCCGCACCGGCCGGCTGGCCGTGAACCTGTGCGCCCGCACGGCGGAAGTGGATGGCCAGCCGCTGCACCTGACCGGCAAGGAATACGGCATCCTGGAACTTCTCAGCCTCCGCAAGGGGACGACGCTGACCAAGGAGATGTTCCTCAATCATCTTTATGGCGGCATGGACGAACCGGAACTCAAGATCATCGACGTGTTCATCTGCAAGCTCCGCAAGAAGCTCGGCGCCGCGACCGATGGCGACAACTATATCGAGACCGTCTGGGGCCGGGGCTATGTCCTTCGGGACGCCAACGGCTCGGAAGCCCTCCAGCCCACGGCCGTGGCGGCCTAGACCGGGTCCCAACAAGTCCAAGGGACCCGAGGCAAACTTCGAACCGGCGGCCGTCTCCGATGGCCGCCGGGTTCCGCCGTTTCGATACCGTGAACGGCAGCCAACCCCGACACCTCCCCAACGCTGATCCCGGGCGATCACGCCTCACCCCTCCGTCGCGACGACAGCCCCCTGGCGGCCGCCCGCGCGCGGTCACATGCGGCTTGTCGGTTTCCCTCGGATCGCCGGAGTGTGCGCGAAAACCGTTGTGCCCTCCTGGGTCCGTCGGCTCGCGGTCCGCGTGGCGAAGGCTTTAGAGGGAGGCCGCCTGGGCGGGAAAGGGGATGGCGTGGGCCTGCGGCGAGCGCGACGGCAAGGTCGACAGCGTGACCGTGTCCGCGTCCGCCCGTTCCATGAGGATCGATGTTCCGAGGCGCCGCGCCAGCGCCGCCACGAAATATCCATGCACCGTCCGCGATGTCAGGGACTCCGGGTCGGCATCCGGGTGGACGGCGGCAAGCAGATTTTCCGGAAGTCCGGCCCGGGCGCCTTCCGCTTCCACCTCCGCCCGGAGTCCGGAGGCGTCGGCGCCACACCGGACCCGCAGGGTCCCGCCACGGGGCAAGGCATCGGCGCCCAGCAGCGCGAGGCCCAGCAACAGGCGGACCTGGTCAGCCGGAAAGGACGGTGGCTCGGCCCCCGCTCCCCGCGGGTCGCTTCGCCAATCCAGCTTGACGCGATTGTTTTCGATCGCGCCCCGAGCCAGATCGGCCGCCTCGTCCAGGGTCATCATCCGGTCAACGCCACCGCCCAAGCCAAACGCCACCCGAAAGAAGGCCAGTCGATTGTTGAGGTGTTCCGAACTGGTGGCGATCAGGGAGAGCGCCGCGGGATCCGCGCCGCCCTCCTCGGTCATCAGCTCGACACCGTTGTGGATGGCTCCGGACGCTCCGGCCATGTCGTGGCACAACCGGGAGCACAGCAACCGCGCGACCCTCAAGTGAATGGAAACATCGTCCTGGTCGCGGTGAGGGCGTGCCGCCCCGCCAGCCAACGCGCTCCCGCCCTTCGAACCGTCGAGCGTGCCTTGTGTCCGAGCTGTTGAACCGATTGCCGGGGAGTGAACCATGTTCAGCGTGCCTTCCATCCCCCGTCATGGTCGCGGCGCCACGATTTGCGAGCGCCACAACTACCCATGCGGGTTATTTTACAGATAGCACATCTTACGCGATTGCTCTACTAATTTTTGATCATTTTTATGGTTTTGCTTGTAAAGGTTGTATGTTTTCGCCGCCCGCGAAACAACCGGACGGCGCCCGAAAAAAAAGCGGGCCGCCGAAGCGGCCCGCCTTTCCGTCAACCGCCCGTGGTGGCCTCAGGCGGCCTTTTTCTCGGTCTTCTTTTCCCCTTCCGCGCCGTGGATCGGGATCCGCTTGAAGTGTTCCCGAGCCTCGGGGTTCTTGGGAAGGGTCACGGTCAGAACGCCATTCTTGAAGGTGGCCTCGAGCTTGTCGCTCAGCACCTCGGTGTCGATGGGGATCCTGCGCTCGAACGAACCGTAGGACCGCTCGGTGTAGGTATACCCCTTTTCCTTCTCCTCGTGCTCCGCCTTCTTCTCGCCCTTGATGGTCAGGACATTGTCGTTCCACAGCAACTCGACGTCCTTCTCTTCCATCCCGGGCAACTCGGCGGTCACCAGGATCCTGGTGTCGTTTTCAGTCACATCGACACGCGGCGACACCAATCCGGCCCGCTCCGTCCGCCCCAGAACGGGCAGATCGAAGCCACGCCACGCATCCTCGAACATCCGTTCGATTTCCCTCTGGAACCTCGTCATCGGATGGTCCCAGCCGTGCCGGCCCGGGGCAACGTCCGAACCCCGGCCCCGTGGAATCAGACTCACGCATGCCAAACATTTTCTCCTCCATTCAGAAGCAAGAATACCGTCTGCCCGCACACCCTCGCGGCACGGCGGACAGACACCCGATGTTGGTCCCACCATGGCAACCAACGGCATTATACTAGCACAATATGTATAAAATTTCAACTTCTCCCACGCGCCGTGCGGCCGGTGCCCGGCCTGAGATCGGTCTTTCGGCCCGCCCTGCGCATAATATTGTTTTATAAATACTCCAAAATATGCAATTTTCGTACGTCTGTGCGGCCGCGTTCGACAGGATTTACTATGATTTATCGGCATGACTGCCCTGCGCGAAACCGCTAACTCCCCGTTGGCGCGCCCACGCCCGCACCCATGTACGCCGCCACGGATGTGAAATCCTCGGGTCCGCGGATGGCGGCAAAAGGCTCTCTTGGAGACGGGAAGTCCACCTGGACCGGACGGAAGCGCGCCGCCCACTCCTCCACCCCGAGCGCCGGTTGCCTCTTGAGGGCCCGGCGGAGCGCGCGGCGCAGACGCACCGGCCAAAGTCCGAACAGCGGCATCGGCCGGCCATCCGCCAGGGCCCAGGCCATGTCCGCGCCCTGCTCGCCCACGGCCTGTCCGAGCCGCTCCACCAGATCCCCCGGAAAGACCGGCACGTGGGCGGCGAAGGTGGCGACCCACGCGGTTTCCCGGGAATGGGCGGCCGTCCAGTCCAGTCCCGCGAGAACCGCCGCGAGCAGCCCGGCCGGGTCGCCGGCGCCGGCCGTCACCAGCGGAAGCCCATGGCGGGCGAAGGGCGACGGGTCCCCGGCGGGACAGAGCAACAAGGACGAAACCTGAGGCCGCGCCCGCTCGATCACGTGCTCAACCGCCGGGCGGCCGGCCAACGGCAACAGGCAGGCATCGCCGGCGGCCACGATCAACCCGACCCAGCGCCTGGGCACCGCCGACGGTTCGCCCCGGATGACGCAGATCATCAGTAATCCCACTTCCAGATGACGCCGAGCTTGCTTCGCTCGAGGTTGTCGTCGTCGTTCTCGGATTCTCCGGCGACGCTGATGTTGGGCGTGATTTCGATCTCCAGGGTTTTCGCGCCAAGCTGTTCCTCGTCCCAGCGTCCCGGTCCGCGACGCGAACGAGCGTCGCCGGCCAGCCGGCGCTGTCTTTCCATCGCCAGGACATCCACCCCCAGCATCCTGTCGGTGAAGGCGGCGAGTCCGACCGTGGGGCTCTCGCCCCACGCCAGCATCTTCAACGCCTCGGCCAGCCGCAGCGCCTCGCCCGAGGTCAGCCGCGAGACACTTTTCTCGAACATGATCCGGGCCAGAATCTCGTCCTCCGGCAGTTCCGGATCCGAGGTCAACGCAATGGCCGGTTTCGACGCCCAGCCCGTCACCCGCAGGATCGCCGTCACGTCCGAGATGGCGGACCGCGCCGACAAATCGACGAGCGGATCGATGCCGTCGGTACCGGTGAATTCCATGCTCCCCTCGCCGAGCACGAATTCCCGGTCCGCGAAAACCAGCCGCCCCCGCGTTGCCCGCAACCTCCCGAGCAGCCTTGGCGAGACGGTGGTTCCCGTGACCCGCACCAATCCCGACCATTGCGAATCGAGTCCGCGCCCGCGCACGAATACGTTCCCCGGCATCTTGACCGTGAGATCGAGCGTGCCGACCCAGGGGGGGCTCGCGGCCGCGTCGGCGGCGGCCCCTCGCGCATCCTCTCCGGCCCTCGGGTCGGGCCCCTCTTCCACCACGTCGAACGCGGCGACGGAGGGCGGCAGCGGATCCGGCAGCCTGACCGTCACCTCGGATGCCTCCAACCGGCCTGAAATCAGCCCCTCGTTCAGCGTCCCCTCGTACTTGACCGTGCCATTGGCCGTTACGGTGATGTCGTCTCGGCGCACGACGATCATTCTGGTCAAATCGAGCGTTCCCGAAATTCCAAGTTCGCCATTCGGACGCAACGTGACCAGACCTTGGCCGCGCGCGGCGCCCGCCGCCCCATCGTTGCCGCGAAACCCCACTTCCGCCGAACCGCCGCCCCGGGCCGAGGCGTCGACGACGACATCACGCAACACGGTTCCGGCCATCAAGTGTTCGTAGATCCCGCCGACGATCCGGGCATGGCCCGATATCTTCGGGTCCATGGCCGTTCCGCCGACCACGAAATCGATCGCGGCGCGGCCGCCGATGCGGGAACTCCGCAGCGCCATGGTGCTCGCCAGCGACGCCAGGTCCCCCTGAACGTTCAAGCTTCCGCTCACGGTTCCCTTGGGGTCCTCGTCCCAGACCAGCGACAGCGCGCTGTCCTGATCGGCGCTGGCGTAGGGCCTGGGCTCCGCCGCGCCCGCCGGAGGGGAACCCAGGCACGCGGCGGCCGCAAGCGTCGCCGACAGGAGAACCGCCAAGCAACCGGATCGCGATCGGACCGCGGGAACCGCCGTTCCGTCCATGTCAGAACGCTTGGCCGATACTGATGTAGAATTCGAAGGGATTATCCACTTCATGGCGCCTGTTGATGGGAAAAGCGAAATCGAGCCGGACCGGACCGAACAGCGTATGATGCCTGAGGCCGATCCCGGCGGCCCAGCGCGGCTCGCGCGAAAAGTCCGGAATCTGGTCCTCGTAAACGTTTCCGCCCTCGAAGAACGGCACGACGCCGAGGCTCCGCCAAACGATGGCGCGAAACTCCGCGCCCACCAGAAACAGGGAGCGGCCGCCGATGGGATCGCGCGAGTCGTCCAGCGGCCCCACCCGCTGATACTGGTAGCCGCGGATCGAGCCGTCGCCGCCGGCGTAGAACCGTTTGTTGGACGGGATGTCACGCCGCGACTCCCCGACGATCGAACCGACGCTCGCCCGCCCCGCCAGCACAAACCGCTTGTCGTCGTCGAACCCCGCGAAAACACTGCCATCCACCCGGTTGACCAGGAACGTGGTTGTATCATCGAATTCACCCGCATACGGCGTCATCGAAAATTCGAGCCGGCCGCCCTCGGTGGGCCGCCACTGGCTGTTGGTTCCATCGTATTTCAACGATAGCGGAATGCCGAACAGCCGCGAAGTCCGCGTCCCGTCGCGGTCTTTCAGCCGCGAGATTTCCAGCGACCCATCCGCGGCGGCCCGCCACGGTCCACCGATCGGCAAGCGCGCTCCCGCCACCGCCTTGGCGCCGAGTTCGTCGAACGCCTCGCTATCCACCCGGATCAGTCTGGCGCTGGTTATGAGATCCAGGCCGGGCTCGGCGAAATCGGGAACCCGGAACGCGGCCTTGGCCTGCTGGGTGATGCGGCCGGCTTCCAGGGTGACCTTGACGTCCTCGTTGCGGCCCAGCACGTTCCTGTGCTCCCAGGTCAACTCGCCGGCAACCCCGTCGGCGGTGGAGTACTTGACCCCGGCGCCGATGGAGCGCGGGGGCGCTTCCACGACGGTCACCGTGAGCGGCAGTTCGCCCTCGGCGTTGAGCGTTACGTCGTTTTCGGTAACCACGGCCGAGAACAGCCCGCCCCGCAACAGCCTCGCCTTGAACAGATCCAGCTTGTCGCCATCGTAGGGATCGCCGCGATCCCATGGGATCAGTCCGCGAATATAGTCCTCGTCCACGCTCCCCAATCCCTCGAAGGTTACCGGACCGAACCGGGCCAACGGCCCCGGGGCGACCGCGAGCCGCACCGCCACGGACCGCGCCAGATGGTTCACGGTCACGCTCCGATCCATCACTTGCGCCAGCGGAAAACCCTGCCGGGCGAAGGATCTCAGCAAGCGCCGCTCGGCGGCGACGATTTCGGCCGCCTCGGCCCGCCTCCACATGGCAAGGCCCAGCGCCTCGGGGTCGGATAGCTCCGGTGGGTTCTCCGTCGACTTGCCGACCAGTTCCACCTCGAACGCCGACAAGACATAGGTGGGACCGGGCGAAACGCGGATGGATACCGTGGTTCGGTGCCCGTCCCGCCGGATCCCGTGGTCGAAGGTGGCGGCGTGGTAGCCTTCCGAACGCAGGATCTCGTCGAAGCGCTCGAGATCATCGGCGATCCTGCGCTCGAGACCGGCGTCCGTCTCGGGCAGTTTCTCCTGAAGCGCGATCAGTTGCGAACTGTCCTCCATCAGCCGCCGCAGCGACCGGTCGACGCCGGAAATCCTGACCTCGTAGGCCGGTGGCGGCTTCGGTCGATCCCGCGCCTCCCGCCAAGGGTCCAGGCCTTCGTCCGCCCGAGCCGCCATGGTCCCTGATCCCGCCCCCCCGAGCAATACAAACAAGACCAGCGAAACCGCCAGGGAAACCGCCAATCCGCTGAAGCCAAGGCGCCGGTGTTTCGCGGATCTCCTCGAGAGATCAGTCTTCGTCACTTTGGCGTCCACGCCTCGCGAAAACCCGGGTCATGACGCGATCGGCCGCGCCGAGCCGGCGGCTGAGGAACCGGCGGGTCCTTTCCTGGCCGGCGGTGTCGTCTCGCGCCCAAACCGCGAGCGTCGCCAGGAACAGGGCGCTCAACCCCACCTCCTCCACCTGCCTTCTCGGCGGCGTGGCGTCAAGAGCCGCCGCGTCGCGCAGCCACAGAATGGTTCGCGAAAGATCGAAGATCATGGGCACCCAGTGATGGGGGTGAAACGGCCACATCTTGGCGGCGAGCATCTGCGCCGTGACGTCCCGGCGTGGCGCGAGGGCGTCGAACCATCGCAGCATCAGCGTCTCCAACCGCTCGGACGCCGTCCACCGAACCGACTCGTCGGGGAGAGGAGCCAGCATGGCCGCCCGCGCCCTCCCGAACCATGCGTTCGCCACCGCGTCGAGATCGCGATACTGATCGGCCACCTCGGCCAGGCCGATACCGAGCCGCCCGGCCACGTCGCCGAGCCGCACGTTGTCCCAGCCCACGTCCTCGGCGAGATCCATCGCCGCGTCGACGATGCGTTCGCGCAACTCCGGATCGATTGTGCTTGCTTTCCGCTTACGCTCAGCCATGGCCCCGCGCTCCTCGACCATCCGATCGCCCGCCAGCATATCACAGCGGCGATCAGACGCGAGCGGACGTGGGCGACAGTTTATGTTCGCGGCCGCGCGTGGCCCGAGACAAACCGGCCGAAAACCCCCATATATTTTCGGAAAGTCCTGGAATAGGCTTGTTTAAGTGGTCTCCACGAAGGTGGGCAGCCATGCACCATCAGGGCGCGGCAACTCGATCGTTGGAAGGGCACGCGGGCTGGTTTGACGCGTGGCGAGGCGGACTCACCCTCGCCGATGCGCTGGATCGATTCGCCGGCGGTGCGAACGTGTCCGAGCCGAAGTCGCGGATCATGGACCGGTTCGACCGGCTTCGCACCGATCCGAGAAGCCCCTTGGCGGAGCGCATCGAAGCCACGGTCCACCTCCAAGACATGGCCCGCGATTGGGAAGAACAGGCCCGACAGCTCGAAACCCAGCGCGTGGGACTGATCGGGCGATTGCGGTCGGGCGCGCTTCTGGCGCTCGGCTTTATCGTGGAGACACCTTCGTCGTCCAGGCTCGCGGTCGTGCCCCGCGAGGCCTGGTCGGACGACACCGCCGTCGACTGGGACGGGTCGGGCATCCAAGGCAAAAACGCGGCGTTTCTGGATGTCCGGGTTCTGCCGCCCGAATGGAACCGCCTGAACGACGCCGATCCAGGCGCGCCCCAACTCACCGCGAGCGGGCCGTAGCGCCGGGGTGGCGCCGTTCCGGTGTCGCGGTTGCGATTTTACCGTCAGCCCACCAGACCGGCCACGGCGCCGGTCATGAAGCTGGCGAGATTTCCGGACAGCAGTGCCTTCGGGCCAAGCGCCACGATATCCGCCCGGCGATCCGGAACCATGGCGGCGAGACCGCCGAGAAGGATGCCGAGACTGCCGAGATTGGCGAAACCGCACAGCCCGTAGGTCAGGATCAGCCGGCTCTCCGCCGACAGGCCGTCCTCCGGCAGCGCGGCCAAGTTCAAATAGGCCACGAGTTCGTTGAGCACCACCTTGGTGCCCATGAGCTCGCCGGCCGTCAAGGCCTCGCTCCAGGGGACTCCCAGCAGCCACGCGACCGGCGCCATGAGCCACCCGGCCATGCGTTGCAGGGTCAGGGGCTCAGCGCTCACAAGCGGAAAGACGCCGAGCATCTGGTTGACCAGGCTGACCAGCGCCACCGCCACGATCAGGATCGCGGCCACGCCGATCACCAGCTTGACCCCGTCCGATGTACCATCGACGAGCGCCTCCGCGGCGCTGCCCTTGTCTCCTGGCGCGACCGGCTCCTCCGCCAATTCATCCTTGTCCGCGCCGGGCACCATCAACGCGGCGATGGCAACGGCGGCCGGAGCACTGATCAGTGAAGCGATCAGGAGATTGCCCGCGGCATCCGGCACCACGGGCGCGAGGATGGTGGCGTAGAGGACGAACATGTTGCCCGAGATGGTGGCCATTCCCGCCGTCATGACCATGAACAGACCGGCGCGGCTCATATCCCGCAGGTAAGGCCGGATCAGCAACGGCGCCTCGATCATGCCGACGAACACGTTGGCGGCCGTCGCGAACCCCACCGCGCCGCCGAGCCCGAGGCTCTTTCCCAGCAGCCAGGCGAAGCCCCGCACGATCGCCGGCAAGACCCGCCAATGAAAAAGCAGGGCGCTGATCGCGCTGACCAACAGGATCAGCGGCAATCCCTGAAATGCGAGAACGAAAGTATGTTCGGGATGGTCGATGCTGAACGGTGGAGCGCCGCCGCCCACGTATCCGAAAACGAAGGCCGTTCCGTCGCCAGCCGCCGTCCGCAACGCCGCGACCACATGGTTGAGCGCCTGGAAGGCGTTCCCCACCCAATCCACCCGCAGGAGCACGGCGGCGATGATGAATTGGAGCGCGATCCCGCTCGCCACCAGCCGCCACGGCACGGCGGCGCGCTTTTCGCTGAAGGCCCAGGCCAAGCCGAGAAGCAAGACAATGCCAAGAGTTGCCTGCCAAGCCATGGGCGCCGCCCCTTCTACCAACGCCCGCCAGCCGCCGGCGTTCGACACGCGGCCCGTCGGGCCGGCGCGCCACAATAACGGGTTTGCGGGGCTGTCGCCACGGTCGGTTCGCCGCCTTCCGACGGCCTAGTACCCACTTTCATGGTTCCGTGCCTCATGTGATCGCTTTTCCCGGGGCCTCGGCAGGAAACGGTGCGCCGGCGATGCGGGTGCATCGTCAAGCGCCGTCGACGCCCCCCGAGGCCCCGGGAAAAGCGACCCGTTGGGCGGCCTTCCGAGGCTCCCGGCGGCGTCGCGCGCCGCTTGTGATGCTCCAGCATCACGGCGCGCCACGCTCCTGACCGGACGATCTCGGAAGGCCGTCACATGGGGCGCGGAACCATGAAAGTGGTTACTAGTTTCACTCCCCGGCGGACACCATGGCATCGGCGGTCCGGTCTTCCCGGTCCCTGGCCAGACGGTAGCGGTTCCGGCCACCCTTCTTGGCCAGATACATGGCCGCGTCGGCGGCGTTCAGGAGGGCACCCATCGTCGCGCCATGCTCCGGAAAAAAGGCGATGCCGATGCTGGCGCTGATCCTGACACTTCGATTTTCCAGGCTGACGGACTCCGAGAGCGCGCGAAGAATTTTCCGCGCCACGTTCGTCCCGTCCCGCTGCCCCGCGAGGTCTTCCAGAACGACGATGAATTCGTCGCCGCCGAACCGGATGACACCGTCGACCTCGCGGACGCACGCGGTCAGTCTCCGGGCCACCTCGCTCAGGACCGCGTCGCCGGCGTCGTGCCCGAAATCGTCGTTGATCCGCTTGAAGCCATCGAGATCCAGGAACAGCACTCCGAGCAGGGATTCGCGGCGCCGCGCCCGGGCGATGGCGGCGCCCAGGTGATCGCGGAGCCAGTTGCGATTGTTCAGGCCGGTGGTGGCGTCGTGAGTGGCGAGATAGCGCATTCTTTGTTCGGCACCGACCCGCTCCGTGATGTCCAGACCGGAACTCAGAGTTCCGGCAGGCGTTTCGCCCTCTCCGGTGATGACGGTGACCCGCCATTCCACCACGCGTCGTTCTCCGGTTCTGGTTTGCAGCGTGCTCTGGAAGCGCTGGGACCCAGGCTGGCTCCCGTCAAAAAGACGGTCGTGATTTGCCCGCGCGCGGGCCCGCTCCTCCTCCGGCACGGCGAGTTCGAACCAGTCCCGGCCGGCCACCTCGTCGTCGGCATAGCCAAGAACCGCGCAGCCCTCTTGATTGATCAGCGTTATCCGAGCATCGCGGTCCAGGGCGACGATCAGGGCCTTGGCGATGGCGAGATAATTCTTGGCCCGGTCGCGCTCTCGCAGCGCATGCTCCTCCGCCGATTTCCGCCGAATGACCTCGCTCCTCAGTTCGGCGGTGCGTTCGCGGACACGACGGTCGAGGCTGGCGCGCTCGGCCCTCAGTTCCCAAACCACGCTCCCGATCAAAAGGCCGGCGACGGACAACATGATCATCAGCCCCTGCACATCCTGCGGGACGGCCTGTCCGGCGGCCAGGGCCGCCAGCATCGCCACCACCGTATTGACCATGAGCGTGCCCGCCGCCGCGCCGGCGATGCCGAACCTGAGCGAAACCCAGATGATCGGCAGGAAAAACGGATACCAGCGCAGTGGACTCCCGTACCCGTCGGCCCAAACGAACGTCACGGCCACGAACAGAACCACCAGCGCCGCTTCGACCATCAGGATCCAGCGACTCTCCGGAAAGAAGCCGGGCGAGCAGTCGGTCGATCGCCAACGCGGTAGGCTCGCGCCGACCAGGATGGCGGGCGCGAGGGTGAGCACGCCGATCATGTCGCCTGTCCAGAACCCGGGAATCATGGACGCCACGTCCGTCCACGCCATGAACCCGTTGGCCGCCAGATTGAGGCACGAAAAAAGAGCCGTCGCGAACGAGGCGGCAACCCCGACCAGACAAACGCTCAGCACGTCGCGGTAGGTCGCGAGGCCGCCGTCGAACCGCAACCACCGGAACGCGAGAAAGGCCGCCAGTGTATAGAAAAACGGCGGGATCCAGCCCTGCAGAAGCTTTCCCGCAAGATTGTCGGGAGCCATCAAGGCCGCCGAGTCCCACTGCGACAAGCCGGCGATTCCAAGCAGAACGCCCGCGACGGTTTCGGCGACGGCGATGACCAGTCCGAACCGCCAGCCGAGCAGCAGCAGGACCGCCAATCGCAGTCCCGCCGCCGGATACCACGTGCTGACCCCGCTCGAGATCTCGAACGCGCCGGCCGCCCCATACAGCGCGAGAAATACAAACAGATAGCCAACGCCGGCCGCAAGAGGCCCCGCGCGGTTCCATGCGGCGGCTTTTTCCATCGTGACTGGCAACACTTGCCCCCCTTGCCACGGCCCCGGTAGCCCCCTACCGGCTTTTGGAATTGTAACACCGACGCGTTAATCCGCAATGCGTTATTTCGTACCAAATGGTGTAAACGACCCCTTTTTGGGGAATTCGACTCCACTGCGGCGCGACGGTCGAGCGCTCGTCGAGATCGGTCCAACCCCCGCCCGCGGCGTCTCAAGCGCCGAAATTCTACTGTGCATGGGGTTGTTTTTGCTTTTTTGCTTTTACCCCCCCCCCGGTCCCGCCCATGTCTCCGGTTGCACAGCACACGGACCGATCGTCAGTCGATGGTCGCCAGGTAGGGAAGGTGGCGGTACTTCTCCGCGTGGTCGAAACCGTAGCCGACGATGAAGACGTCCGGCACGGTGAAGCCGACGAGATTGGCGCTGATGTCCACCTGCCGCCGGCTCGGCTTGTCGAGCAGCACGCAGGTCATGACCCGCTCCGCCCCGTGGTCGAGCAACAGCTTCCGGGCGAGCGCCAGCGTATTGCCGGTGTCGACGATATCGTCAACCAGCAGCACGGGCCGTCCGGCGATCCCGCCGGGGATATTCCCCTCGAGCCGGACCTCGCCCGAGCTGTCGCGCCCGTCCCCGTAACTGCTCAGCTTGACGAACTCGATCCGTGGCGCGTGTCCGATCCGGTCCATGGCGCGCGCGAGATCCGCCACGAACACGAAACTGCCCTTGAGAAGGCCGACGATGGTGAAATCCTTGGGAAGGGATCTGGCGATTTCCTCGGCAAGATCGTCGACCCGGCCCGCGATATCGGCCTCTTCATACAGGGTTCGTAACGTGTTCACCGTGTCGCCCTCCGCCCGCCGGTCATGGAGCCGTTGGTAAGGCGCCTCATGCACCCTCGACACCGCCGCGTCAAGGCTGGCAAACCGCCTTCATCACCCTCGGCGGAAGCGGGATGAGCGCCAGGAAGAGCCGGCTTGTGGCCAGGCTGGCCAGGACCGATATGGTATCGTTGCGCCGAACTTTTTTTTATGACTTGGAGGACGTCATGTCGGAACACCATCCCATTGCCATTCGAATGATCGACCACGTGGTCATCCGCGCCGACGATCTGGAGCGGATGATCGCCTTTTACCGCGATGTGCTCGGCTGCCTCGAAGAGAGACGCTCGGGCAAAATGGGTCTGGTTCAGCTCCGCGCCGGGAACTCGCTGATCGACTTGGTGGATGTCGCCGGCCCGCTTGGCCGGCAAGGCGGCCGGGGCCCCGATCGCGCGGCCCCGAACATGGACCATTTCTGCGTGCAGGTGGAGCCCTGGGATCCGGACGCCATCAAGGACCACCTCAAGGCCCACGGGATCGAGGCGGGCGACGTGGTCTCGCGGTACGGCGCGCGTGGCGACGGTCCCTCGATCTACATCGACGATCCGGAGGGCAACACCGTCGAACTCAAGGGGCCTCCCCGGGGCTTATCATAGGTCACCCGGCCATCCCGGCGAAGCCGGCGCGGGCCTCGGAGATGAAGCGCTCGGTCAGGTCGCGGCGTTTGCGCCCGTCGGGGCCTTCGATGCCGGTGTGCACGTCGACGCCGGCCGGTCTTACCGCGCGGATCGCCTCGCGAACGTTGCCTGGGTTCAACCCGCCGGCCAGGATCACCGGTCTCGGCGAGGATCGCACCAGATAACGGCTGACCGCCCAGTCATGGGTCTTGCCCGTGGCGCCCGTGGCTCCGGTGACGGGATCGTATGTGTCGGTGATGTAGGTGTCGACCCACGGCGCGAGCCGGTCCGCCTCGCGGGCAAGCGCGTCGAAGTTGTCCTCGCGAACGACGAGGCTCTTGGTGATGCGCAGACCCGGCGCCATGCCGCGCAACCGGCGCATCTCGTCCGGAGCGACGTCGCCATGAAGCTGGACCATGCCGACACCCACTTTTTCGCACAACGCGGCGATCTCATGGGCGGTGTTCAGATAGGTAATCACGAAGAACGTGGCCCGGTCCGCGAGCCTGGCGGCGATGGCGGCGGCCGCGCCAGCGTCGAGATCCTCGCGGTGATAGCCCAGCACCAGCGGGAACCCCAGATACTCGACCCCGACGTCCACGAGCATTGCGGCCTCCCCGGCGTCGATCACCCCGGCCACCTGAATAAGCGGACGGCTGTTTCCGGCGTTTGTCATCGCGGAAGTGTCTTCCTGATCTGGAGCGGGCGGCCACACGGTTTGACAATCCGCGAGACCTGCCCTGTTTGGCACGGTGCCTTCGAGCCGGACACTAACGACGCGGGGGGCGCCGGCACAACCCAACAAAAAAAGAATTCCGCGCGCCCGGACTCCACTCACCGCTGGGGCGGAGCCGGCAAGCGCAATGGCACCCGTCTGGGTTGAGAGCGCGCCCGATTCCCGGCCGCGACAGCCTGTCTTTACGGCACCTTAACCGTTGTGGCGTTATTGCATTGGGCATTCGCCCGGCCGCCCGCTTGGGCGTTCCCGCAACCCAACAGCGCAAGGCAGGCTCGGCACATGACAAAACACAATCTCATCCACCTGTTTCCCGAAATCGATTGCGCCTCCCAAGCGACCCGCCCGGCGTCCGCCGCGCCCGGCAACGAAGCCCGGCCCTTTCCCTCCGACGAGTCACCCGACGACGGTATCGTCCGCGCCGGGCTCCTCTACATGGCCGGCGACCTGGCCGAACTCTGCAAGATCGCGTCGGCGGATCGCGCGCGCGAGCTGCGGGCGCTCAGCCAACTGATGCGCGCCTTGGCCGCTTCGTAAGCTTTATCTCTCTCTGTTCCGGCGATCCGGGGTTTCGGATCGCTCCGGGCGTTGGCTATACTCGCCCCCCAGAATACCGGTCATCACCAGGGGGGCGAGCGTCCGCGCCGCGATGTCATGAAATTCCGAACCGTCGCCGTTGTCGCCGCCGACCATGGAGCGGCGCAATCCGCCCTTGAACGGCTCGCCGCGCGGTACAACACCGCCACGCCGGAAGAGGCCGACGTGATCGTCGCGCTGGGTGGCGACGGCTTCATGCTCAAGACACTGCATCAGTACCTGACCCGCGGCATTCCCATCTTCGGCATGAACCTCGGATCGGTGGGCTTTCTGATGAACACCTACAGCGACAACGGCTTGATGGAGCGGCTCGCGCGCGCCGAACCCATCGACCTGCATCCCCTGCGCATGGCCGTGACGGATACGGCCGGCGCCCACTCGGAGGCGCTGGCGATCAACGAAGTCTCCCTGTTGCGGCAGACGCGGCTGGCCGCGAAACTCAGGATCGAGGTAGACGGCAAGGTGCGCATGCGCGAAATGATCTGCGACGGCGTGCTGGTCTCCACGCCGGCGGGCAGCACCGCCTACAATGTTTCCGCCAACGGACCCATCCTGCCGCTCGATGCCCACCTCCTGGCGCTCACGCCCATCAGCGTCTTCCGCCCCCGCCAGTGGCGCGGCGCCATCCTCCCGCACACGGTGACGGTGGCGATAGAGGTGCTGTTTCCGGAGATGCGCCCGGTCAGCGCCGTCGCCGACGATACCGAAATCCGCGACGTGGTCCGCGTGGAGGTCCGCGAAGACAGGAACGTGGCCCTGAGCCTGTTGTTCGATCCGGAGCACAATCTCGAGGAACGGATCATCAAGGAGCAATTTTTGCTGTAAATGGCGGCGTCACTCCACGCCGCTGCCGACGGCCTCGCCAACGTTCGAAAATCCGTCGGCGCGGAGCAGGTCCGCCAGTTCACGGTTGATGCGGCCCACCAACCCGGGCCCGTGATAGACGAGACCGGTGTACAGTTGAACCAGCGACGCGCCGGCGCGGATCTTGGCATAGGCGTCACGGCCACTGGCCACCCCTCCCACGCCGATGATCGGCAGCCGTCCGCCGGTCAGCCTGTACATGTCGGCGAGAACCGCCGTCGAAGCCTCCATCAGCGGCCGGCCGCTGAGACCGCCAGTCTCCGCTTTATGAGGGTCGGTGAGCGTGTCGGGACGCGCCACCGTCGTGTTGGTGGCGATCAATCCGTCGATCCCGGCGTCCAACACAACGCCGGCGATGTCCCGCCGGTCCTCTTCGCCGAGATCGGGCGCGATCTTCACCAGCAGCGGCGGCCTCGCCCCAGACTCGGTCCGGGCTCCGAGGGCGCGGCTCAGCAATATCCGCAAAGCCTCGCGTCCCTGCAGGTCACGCAAGCCGGGCGTATTCGGCGACGAGACGTTGATCACCAGGTAATCGGCCAGCGGCGCGAGGACGCGGACACCGGCCGCGCAGTCGTCCGCGGGGTCGGCGCTGTCGCGGTTGGGCCCCACGTTGGCGCCGACAATGCCGGCGCGAGCATGGGAGTTCGGCGACCGGCGCCGCGCGGCGAGGCGACGGGCGACCGCTTCCAGGCCCTGGTTGTTGAAGCCCAGGCGATTGATGACGGCTCCGTCGGACGGCAACCGGAACATCCTGGGGCGCGGATTGCCGGGCTGCGGCCTCGGCGTGACCGTCCCCACCTCCACCAGGCCGAATCCGAGGCCCAGCATGGCGTCCGCCACCTCGGCGTTCTTGTCGAAACCGGCCGCCAGTCCCAGCGGATTGGCGAAGGGAAGTCCCCAGATCTCGCACCGGAGCCGGGCGTCGCTTACGGCCGGCGGCCGTGGCGCCAGCCCGCTCTTCAGGGCCCGCACGGCAAGGCCATGAGCTTTTTCGGGGTCCATCAGCCGCAACAGCGGCCATACCAGGGGATAAAGATCAGCCACCAGGGATCCGTTCCTTGAAATCGGTTAGCGTTACGAGGACGGGTCGGCACCTTACGCCAAAGCGGAAGCAAGCGACAGATGCGCGCACCCCCCCACGCTTATGGTCTTCTCGCGATCGTGGCGGAGGAAAATAGCCGCGTTCGGAACAAAACGCGTTGGCAATGATTCCAAGCGTGGCACGGCTGCGGTACACTCCGGCCCGATCACTGGGGTTGGGAATGCCGGGAGTTCAACCGTGTCCGAAGATGCCGCCGTTCTGTTCGCCAACGAGGCCTTCTATGTGGCCTTCGACAATCGAGACCTTCAAGCCATGGAAACATTGTGGGCCCGGCGGGCTTCGGTCACCTGTATCCACCCCGGTTGGCGGGCCCTGGCGGGGCGCGACGACGTCATGGAGCGCTGGGGCACGATCCTCACAAGCCCCCACGCACCGAGGATTTCATGCCATTCGGCTTTGGCCCGGGTTCATGGAGACGTCGCTTACGTCATCTGCTACGAGGCGGTGGACAACACCTTCCTGATCGCCACGAATGTGTTCGTCATGGAACAGGGATCCTGGAAAATGGTGCATCATCAGGCCGGTGCTTCTCCCTCCCCGCCCGAATCGGATGAGCCCGCAAATCCCATGGAACGGGTGCAGTAGCCCCCTTCCGGAACGGCCACCTTCGCCCCGGACCCAAGCGGTCCGGCGAAATCAATCGGATCGCTTGCTTATCCCGCTTAAAGATGGCAGCCATGCAAAGTTGACGTTTTCGACGGCGTGCCAACTGGTTTACAATATAAGATTACGAAATCGGGAAAGGAGGTGAATACCATGTTGGATCCGGTGACCTTTTCCCTGAAGGTACAGCATGCTGCGGCGATTGCCGCGTGTTGCGCGGCGGGTGTGATGTTCGCCAGCATGGCTCGGCTTTTTAGAGGCGAGCGGATGTTTTTCGGAATGCCGTTCCATCGGCGGGCCGACGAGTTGCACAACCAAGGCGATTACGTTCCCAAGGGCGTGACCTGGAGCGATCACTACGGCAAGCGCGCCCACGACGTCGACGTCGAACACATGCGTTGATTTCGGCGGCGACGGCGTTCCATGGAAATCGAAGGGCTGGCCCGCGCCAGCCCTTTCGCGTATTGGCACCTTTTGCTCCCCTGCCATATCCACCCCTTTTGGGCCTCCTCGGCCTTATTCGGGGCCATAATGTTTCATCCCGGCAAAGAATAGCGACACAAGGCTTGGCGGCGTTGTGTTAAACTAAGCGAGTTGGAGGCAATCCGCGCGGCTGTCTCGCGGTTTTCTATTGCAAGTCACTTCGCGGCGGGCCTCAAAAAAAGAAAACAACAATCGGTTGGGTGCCTCACCTGTTTGTTCCTGGAAATCCACAGGTCCAAGGCTCATCGCCTAAGCTGGCCACGAACGGGGACGCAACGGCCGAAATGGTGCACTGATGGAACGGCTTGTCGAGGATGATGAGTGATCCCCGAGTGGATCGGTGGCTCGAAGACTTGGGGCTCGGTGAGTACGCGAAGGCTTTCGCCGAGAGTCGGATCGACTGGGGCGTACTGCCCGATCTGACCGAGAGGGACCTCGAGGCGCTTCGCGTTCGAATTGGCCACCGAAAAAAGCTGATTCGGGCCCTCGCCACGCTGATGGAGAGCGAAGCCTCCATCGCGCTCGCCGGCCCCGGAATGAGCGATGCCGCCACCGTCCAGCCCCTGGCCCGGCATTCGTCCATCGGCCGCAAACGCCGCGTCGAACCCGTTCGACGCCGAACGCCGTCAGCTCACGGTCATGTTCTGCGACATGGTTGGTTCCACGGCGCTCGCCGAAAAACTGGATCCCGAGGACATGCGAGAGGTCCTGCGGTCGTTTCATGAAGCCTGCGCCGCCGCGATCGAAAATTACGACGGTTTCATGGCCCAGTATCTGGGAGACGGAAATCTCTCGTATTTCGGCTATCCGATCGCCCACGAGAACGACGCCGAGCGGGCGGTCCGGGCCGGATTGTCCATTGTCGCCGCCATGGACGGCCTCAACGCGTCTCTCCGGCGGTCCAATGACGTGGAGCTTGCCGTGCGCGTGGGGATCGCCACCGGTCTCGTGGTCGTGGGCAACCTCATCGACGATGGGTTCTCCCGGGAAAGCACGGCCATCGGCGAAACGCCGAACCTGGCCGCGCGCCTGCAGGGTCTCGCGGAGCGCAACTCGGTCGTCATTTCGTCCGTGACCCGGAGCCTCATCGGGGAGCGGTTCGAATACCGGGACCTCGGCGTCCATGACCTCAAGGGCTTTTCGAAACCGGTTCACCCGTGGCGGGTCATCAAATCCCGGGAAGTGGAGCCGGACTTCGACATCCCGCGGCTGGGCCAGATGACCCCGTTCGTCAATCGAGAGACCGAGGTGGCCTTATTGCTTGATCGCTGGGGTCTTGCCCGCGAGGGCGAAGGGCAGTTGATCCTGGTGTCGGGAGAGCCCGGCATCGGCAAATCGCGGATCGCGCTAACGCTGCAGGACCGCATCGGCGACGAACCGCATTCCGTCGTGCGGTACCATTGTTCGCCTTTTCATCGTAACAGCGCCTTGCATCCGATCATCGAACAGATCTCGCGAGCCGCCGGGTTCGACCGCGAGGACACGGATGCCACCAAACTCGACAAGCTGGAGGCCCTGTTCGTCCGAATTGGTGTCGAACTGGAGAACGGCATCCCGTTGCTCGCCCCCCTTCTGTCCATCTCGCCGGATGAACGCTATCCGGCCGTCGACATGAGCCCGCAGAGGCAGAAGGAAGCCACGCTCACGGTCTTGGTGGATGCCTTGGAGGCATACGCCTACCGGCACCCCCTGCTCGTTGTTTTTCAGGACATTCATTGGATCGATCCGACCTCGCGCGAGTTCCTCGACGGGCTCGTCCAACGCCTGCCCGGCCTTCCCATGCTGGTCCTCGTGAATTTCCGGCCGGAGTTCGTTCCCGCATGGTCCAACCACCGATGCGCCACCGTGCTCTCTCTCAAGCGCCTCAACACGCAAGCCTGCACGGAACTCGTGCTGAAGATCACACAAGGCAAGGCACTTCCGGAAACGGTGCTCGATCAGTTTGTCCGCAAGACCGACGGTGTTCCCCTGTTCGTGGAGGAATTGACCAAGAGCGTGCTGAATACCGACCTTCTGCGCGAACAGGACGATTCCTACGTGATGAACGGGCCGCTGCCGCCGCGGGCCATTCCGTCGACCATTCAGGACTCGCTGATGGCGCGCCTGGATCAGCTCGGCCCGCACAAGGAAGTGGCCCAGGTGGGCAGCGTTATTGGCCGGAAATTCTCCCATGAATTGATGGCCGCGATCATGCCCCTGGAGGAGGCGAAGCTGAAGGAAGCCCTCGGTGCCCTGATAAACTCCGAGTTGGTGTTCTCGCGGGGCCTCCCGCCGGGTGTCCAGTACACGTTCAAGCACGCGCTCGTCCGCGACGCCGCCTACGAGAGCCTTTTGCTCAGCAAACGCAAGGAGCTTCATGGCCGTATCGCGGCCACCATCGAAAGCCGCTTTCCCGATACCGTGGAGGCCAATCCTCAGATCCTCGCGCATCACTTCAGCGAAGCCGGAGAGATCCCGGCCGCCATTCATTACTGCCTCAAGGCCGCCGAGAGAGCGAGCGCCCGTTCGGCCGACGTCGAAGCCTCCAACTATCTGCAGGCCGGGCTGGACGCGATCCGAATCCTGCCGGAAACATCGGAACGAAAGACCCTGGAGCTCCAGCTTCGAATACCTCTCGGCGCGGCGCTGATCGCGGTCAAGGGCGCGGGATCGGCCGAAGTGGAGCGGACATACGCTCGGGCTCTCGAGTTGTGCGAGGAGCTCCCGGAATCGGAACTTCACTTCGCCGCGCTTTGGGGGTGGTGGCGGATTTCAATGGATTTCCAGACCGGCCGGGAGAGGGCCGACCGGCTGCTGGAGCTCGCCGAGAGCCTGGGCAATCCGGACCTCCGCTTGCAGGCCCACCATTGCCTGTGGGCCACGGCTTTCAACCAGGGCGACCAGATCGCGACTATTCAGCACATCGAAGAAGGCTTGAAACTCTACAACGAAAACAGACACCGCTCTCACGCTTCCATTTATGGCGGACACGATGCCCGCGTCTGCGGCCACGGCGAGGCGGCCCTGGCACTATGGCTGCTCGGCTATCCGGAACAGGCGCTGATGCGCGTTCGTCAGTCCGAGGCATCGGCCGAGGCACTGAATCACGCGGGAAGCCGCCTGCATGCCATGGACATCTCCATCATGCTGCATCGCTACCTCCGAGACATGGAGCAGGTCCGAAAACACGCCGAGGCGATGATCGCGTTCAGCGAGGAAAAAGGGTTCCCCGACCATTTGGCGAAGGGGGCCATTTTCAAGGGATGGGCCGACGTCATGCTGGAGCGATCCGAGACGGGGCTGAGCGAACTTCGCAAGGGGATCACAGCCCAGCGGGCCATCGGCACCAAGGAAGACTTTCCGGTCTACTTCGACATGATGGCGGAGGCCTGCGAGGCCCTGGGCCAGCCGGAGCGTGGACTGACCGAACTTGCCGACGGTTTTGCCTTGGCGGACGCGAGCGGAATTCACTACTGGGACGCGGAACTGCATCGGCGCAAGGGGGTGCTGCTGCTTGCCATCGCCGCGGACAACGCGGACAAGGCCGAGTCCTGCTACGTGAAGGCGCTGGAGATCTCCCGAGAACATGGCACCAAGTCCCTCGAACTTCGCTCGGCGATCAGCCTCGGCCACCTCCTGTGGGGTCAAGGGCGAAACGAGGAAGCGCGGCGGCTTCTGTCCGGCGCGTTGACCCAGTTTACCGAGGGCGCCGACACTCCCGATCTGAAAGAAGCAATGGACCTGCTCGAACACCTGAAATAAAGGGTTCTGTTCCTCAGGAGTCGAGAACCGGGAAAAGGGCGAGGCAACCGTGCCCCAGATCTCTATCCAACCGAGAGCAACCGTGCTTGACGCCTTCGGCACGGAGGACGCGCCTAAGTCCTATCGGTTGGGCACCCACCGCCTCGTCGCTCCTTCCGCGACGCTCGCCCGAATCCGCCCGCTGATGCCGGTGATGGGTATTACCCGCATTGCCAACGTCACCGGGCTCGATCGGATCGGCTTGCCGGTGGTCATGGTGTGCCGGCCAAACTCGCGTTCCATCGCCGTATCCCAGGGCAAGGGCCTCGATCTCGACTCGGCGAAAGTGTCGGGGGTGATGGAGGCCATCGAAACATACCACGGCGAAACCATCCAGTTGCCGCTCAAACTCGGAAGCCTCGAGGAACTCCGCTACAACCATCCCATGATCGATGTTTCCGGCTTGCCTTCGCCCACGGGAGGCCGTTTTCACGACCAGCGGCAGATCTTGTGGATCGAGGGGACGGACCTCGTGACCGAAACACCCGTGTGGATCCCATACGAGGCCGTTCACACCAACTACACACTACCGTTGCCGGCGGGAAGCGGTTGTTTCGTCGCGAACACGAACGGGCTTGCGTCCGGGAATCATCTTTTCGAGGCGATCAGTCACGGGATCTGCGAAGTGATCGAGCGCGATGCCGTGACGTTGTGGAAACTCCGGGACGAAGAAGAGCGGCGCTTAACCGCGATCGATCTGGACACCGTCGACGACGCCGCATGCCGGAGTCTGCTTCGTCAACTGGAAGCCGCCGACATCGACGTCAAGGTTTGGGACACGACGAGCGACGTGGACGTTGCCTGCTTCCAGTGTCTCCTCGTCGGGCGCCAGGATCGGTACGCCGATCCGGAGTTCGGTTCGGGCTGTCATCCCGCCCGCGAGGTCGCATTGCTTCGAGCCGTGAGCGAAGCCGCGCAGGCGCGAACCACTTACATCTCCGGCGCCCGCGACGATTTGCTCCCGCGCTTTTACGAACCCACGACACGGGCCCGCCGGCTCGGGGATTGCCGCGCCCTTCTGGAAGCGCATCCGCCCGTCCGCCATTTTCACGAGGTCCCCACATGGCAAGCGGAGACTTTCGCGCAGGACGTGGCGGAAGAAGTCAAGCGGATGCGAGCGGCGGGCATCCGCCAGGTGGCCGTCGTCAACCTGACGAAGCCCGCGTTCCGGCTTCCGGTGGTGCGAGTGGTGATTCCGGGCCTCGAGGCGGCGCTGGAGGAGGACAAGGGAGACTACCTTCCGGGTCCGCGCGCCATGGCCTTGCTGGATGACGGGGCATGACCGCCTACGTCTTCCTCGGACCGACATTACCGGTCGACGCGGCCCGTTCCGTGCTCGAAGCGGTATACCTGCCTCCCGTTCGGCACGGGGACGTCTGGCGGGTCGCGGCCTTCCGCGACCCGTCGTCGATCGCCATCATCGACGGTTACTTCGAGCATGTCCCGTCGGTTTGGCACAAGGAGATCCTCTGGGCCCTGTCCGAGGGCATCCCGGTGTTCGGTGCATCGAGCATGGGAGCGCTGCGCGCCTCCGAACTTGAACAATTCGGGATGGTGGGGGTCGGCCGGATTTTCGCGGCGTACCGCGACGGTGTCTTGCCTCCCTACACCGACCTGCCATTCGAGGACGATGACGAAGTGGCGGTCGTCCATGGCCCGGCGGAGAGCGGATATCTCTCGTCGGAAGCAATGGTGAATATTCGCTGCACCCTGGCCAGGGCCGCCGATGACGGGGTCATCGGCCGGCAAACGCGGGATGACTTGGTGGGTATCGCCAAGGGCGCGTTCTACAAGGACCGGTCTTACGCGAAATTGCTGAGGGAAGCCGCCGGCACGGCGATTCCGCCGAACGAGCTGGAATCCCTGCGCGCATGGCTACCGGAGGGACGGGTCGACCAGAAACGGGAGGACGCGGTCGCGCTTCTCCGTCACATCCGGGATGCCGGCACCGGCCCGCCCAACGCGCGGTTCCGCTTCGAGCGCACCACCATGTGGGAGCATCTGTTGACCGCCGCGGCCGAGGATCCCGTCGAGACCATGGTGCTGACCGAATTGCGCCTTGAAGGCCCTCCTTACCTGGAAGCGCGCCAGCGCGCGCTGGGTCTCCTTCCCGATCCCCTCGGTCCACCATCGGGCGCCGCGCCCGAGACCGGTACGGGGCCGGAAGCCATGGCCCGGCACATCCGACGCCTTGCCCGGGATGAAACGCGGCGTGCCCGGACGCACGTTCTGATGGAGCCGCTGACCGACACGATCATCCTGGCGCACTTGCGCGACACCGGTGATTATCAGCGTCTCGCATCCCGCGCCCGGGCCAAGAGGGACCGGCTGGCGTCGCTGGACATGTTTCCACCGGATATCAACGATACCGATATGACGCCGGAGGAATTGACGGCCTGGTTCGGGGCGCGTTTCGAACACGACGGGGAAACGGATCCCACGGCATGGGCACGGCGCCTGGACTTTGAGGACGCGCTTACGTTCCTGCGTGCACTCGCCGGCGAGTATCTTTATGTTCATGGGCTCTGAGATCGCCGCCGAAACGGGCCATGACGGGCGGCATTTGAGGCGGGAGCGGGACGGATTGGCGTGTCTCGCCGCGACGCCGATGAAATTGGGAGGCCGAGATCATGCCTCTGTCACGAGACAAAGAGCTTTGCGAACGCGGAACACGGTTCAAGGTTTTTCCGCAACCGCGGTTTCTCGAGGGCTTTGACAAACCTGAGCTGGTGTGGCTTTCGCCGCCCGCCGGCACCGTCGCCCAGGGACCATCCGACGAGCGCATGATCGTTATCGACGCGGTCCGCAAAAAGCCGTACGACAACTCGAGCTGGCCGCCCTATGGCGGCGCGACCCGGCCGGGGCCGGCGCCGGACGCCGAAGGCCACTTCGACTATCTCGACGAACAGAGTCACGAATTCGGCGCCGCGCACCTGTACGCCGTCATCCGCCGGGTGCTGGATATCTGGGAAGGGTATTTCGGGCGCCGCATACAGTGGTACTTCGGCGACCATCAGGAGAAGCTGGAATTGATTCCATTCGTCGAGTGGAACAACGCCCACGCGGGGTACGGTTTTCTGGAAACGGGATACGGCAAGGCCAAAACCGGCAAGACCCATCCGTACTGCCTGAACTTCGACGTTTTGGCCCACGAAGCCGGCCACATGATTGTGTTCTCGGAGGTCGGAATTCCGACCGACGACACGCTGACGGCGGAATACAAGGCGTATCACGAAAGCTCCAGCGACATGGTGGCGATCATTTCCCTGCTCCATTTCGCGAGTTTCATCGATCGTCTTCTGGAGGTTTGCCGCGGCAATCTGTGCGCCGAAAACGAACTGAATCGGATCGCCGAACTCTCGGACAGCGAACAGATCCGCAAGGCCTGCCATGGCAAGAGAATGCGTGACGTCGCCGATGTCGCCATTCCGTGGAATCGGCTGAGCCAGAAGCAACTCCATGAAATGGGCGAACCGATGACCGGAGCGATGTTCGACATCCTGGTCGAGATCTTCCAGGAGATGCTCGTGGAACGGTCCGTGATAACGCGGGAATTGGCCGACATGGCATTTCAGGTGCCCGGAGATCCCCATACCGCCATGGCGGTCCAGGCCGGTTTCGACGCGGCCTATCGCGACAGCGCGGCGGAGTTTAAACAGGCTCTGATCGACGCCCGGGATTTTGTCGGCGAGCGGCTGGCCCTCACTTGGGAGCACATCTGTCCCCACAACCTCGGCTTTCCCAACGTCGCGGTGAAGTTTCTTTCCGCCGACCGCGCCCTGACCGGCTCGAAATACCAAGAGATCATCAAGGATAGTTTTCTGTGGCGGGAGATCGGATACGGCTTCACCAAGGGAAGATCATGAAGTTTCGGTCGGCAACGATCGAAAAACGTGCCCCCTGGGCGATTGCACATCTTTCACAGCGTACCCAATTGACGTAAGGTCATGAACGTCCACGATGGGAGGGGGCAACATGTCAAGCGGCAAATCCCGGGCGACACCGTTACACGAACCTTTTGACTTTACACTCTTCGGCAAGCCTATCGAGGGTTTGAGCATCGTCCAGTCGGCGCTGGCGTCCGGGGTGAAAGAATGGGTCGAGAATCCGACACTTGCCTATATCTACGGATACACCATCCAGGGCGGTCTGCAGAGGCTGCCCAGGCCTGCCATTTTCGTGGTGGATGGGGACGGCACGGATCCTCCCAAGCGGTACGAAAAAACATTCCCCGAGGACGAGTTCCGTATGTGGAGCGCGCACCCCACCGATGAGTCGGTGCGCTTCGACGTCCTGTTGGGCCCGTTGAGCGATCTGCTGGACACCGACCTGAATGTTTTTGGAGATGTTGGTGGTCCGGAAGGCGCAACCGTCATTCGCGGCGCCGATGGCCGCGTGTACTGTATCCCCGCGAGCCTTGACTCGTTCGAGGTGCTTGAAGAAGACGACAAATCCACTTTGGAAGTCTGCGCGGGAGCTGAATTGGGATCGCTCCGCGTCAAGACGCTCTCGCCGCGGGCAGCCCTGACCTCGCGGGCGGCGATGACCACGCGCGCCGCCCTGACGGCGCGAGCCGCCATGGTCGGCAGGGCGGCGATGACCTCCCGCGCGGCGATGACCGGACGGGCCGCGCTCACCTCCCGGGCGGCACTGACATCGCGCGCCGCTTTGGCGAGCCGCGCGGCGCTGGTGGCTTCAATGCACGAAGATTGGGAAGAGTAATCCCAGCGGACGAAGCCCGGACCGATTGATCATGAAGGCCTCCCGCGTGGAGGCTTTTTTGTGTACACACGTTGGGGAGGCGCGCCCGGCGCCCCCCACTCCATCACAGTCTTCGCCGCGCGCCGCCCGGATCACAGCAACGCGGCCAAGCCGTCTAATTCGGCTGACGCGTAGATCTCCGCCACCTCCATGTGCTCGAAATCGTCGGCATTGAGGCCCGAGGACAGCGGATCCGTGTAGGTGGCGATACCGGCCTGAAACTCGAGATTCGGCACGCCCGTATCCAGCCATGGCGTCTCGGAGTCGAGCAGCGCGTCCTCAAGATAGATCTTCTGACCGTTGGCGAGAAGGATGCGGACGTCGTCCGACATCGGACCGCCAAACATGGCGCCCCACTGGATCTTGATGGGCGCGAACTCCGGCCCCCCGACCAGTTTGATCACGTCCCCGCTGTCCCACGATCGGATCAAATCGATTGTGTTGCTGAAATCGAACAGGTCCACGTCGTCCTGATGGTACACGAACGTATCGGCGCCGGCGCCGCCGTCGAGAGTGTCCGCGCCGGAACCGCCCCAGATCAGGTCATCGCCCTCGCCGCCAACGAGGCTGTCATCGCCGGCGCCGCCCGCCAAGGCGTCGTCACCGCCCTGGCCATGCAGGGTGTCGTTTCCTTCGCCGCCAAGAAGCGTATCCTCTCCCGCATTGCCCCACAGGACATCGTGGCCGTCCTCCCCCTCGATCTTGTCCCTCCCGCCGCCGCCGTAGAACAGGTCGTTGCCGCGGCCGCCGATAAGTTGATCGTCTCCGCTCAAACCGACCAGGATATCGTCGCCGTCGAAACCAAGGAGTAAATCGCGCCCGGCGGTTCCCGTGAGAGCATCGTCGCCGTCCGTTCCCCCTTGGCGGTCATGGGCGAACATCGCGCTGTCCTGCAGATACTCCACTCCGGTGGTCCGCTCGATGATATCGGCCAGGCTCGTGGACTTGATGGCCACCATCTCTTCATCGGTAAACCGGCCATTCTCGTACCAGAAGGAGTCGCCATCGCGGATACGCGTGAACTGGTCCGTGAGGATGGCATGGAATACCGGCCCCACGATGGCGCCGTCCAGGTGGTCCTCGGCAAGCCCGCCGACCCAAAGGTCGACGTTGTCGACGGTTCCATATGCGGCCTCGAGCCGGGCCTGAACCAAGGGATCGCTGGAGATGTCGGAAAACGTGCTGGCCTTCTCGCCAACAAGGGCGGCACGGTACTCATTGTAGGAGGGAAGCCCGTGATCCCGGCCACGCTGGATATTGAGGCTCGCCAGATCGAGCCCGCCGGCGCCGGGCGGACCGAACAGGAAGTTGCGCAAACCGTCAACGATCTGGGCGTCCAGTTCCTCCGTCTTCATATCGGCGATACCGCGAAGGATCGGATCGATACCGCCTCCATCGACGAGCCGGCCGGGTGCAAAGAACGCGTCCTTCAGATCGAGGTCGCCAATAGACATCGTGTCGCCGTCTTCCTCGAGACGCGGCATGAGCGGCGCGACCATGCTGTGACCAAACCGGAAAGCCGCCGTGGAAAACTCGGTGGTGATGCCGGGATCCACGTCGGGATCGTAGCCGACGTACGCGGGCACCGCCCCGGAGCCCAACAGAAGGGGCAGGTACTCGGTATAGGTGATGTGCTGGATCTCGGCCTCGACGAACGCCTTGGCTTTCTGGTAGAGCCACTCGTCGGAGGCATCGGGATTGTCGGCGGCGAGCCGCTCGACCCACAGATTGTGTTCAAGTACGAACACATTGTGGATGGCGGTCAGAGCCACGTTCTCGTTGGCCCGGACGTCGCCCGCGATAAACGAGGTCGAACCGTTGGGCCCCCCATTGGGAAGCGGATCCCCCGGATCGTTGAAAGGAAGAAGGCCACCCTCGCTCAGCTTCATCTTGCCGCCTTCGGCGCGCAAAACAGCCGCCCGCTCCGCGTTGCTGCCATAAACCATGGAAGCGTCCATGAAAGAGGTAATGACGTTGGGATGTTCGCGGGGGTTTTCCGGGTCGGTGCCTGTCCCGGCCACAAAGCCCGACCGCTGGAACGACAGCGAGACGACGCCCGTCGCCATCGGGTCGAACCATTCATCGCCGGAGGGAACGGCCACATCCGCGTGTTCACCGGAGGAGTCCGGGGTCAGATCGATGTCGTGATCCACGAACTGCCCCCACACCGTGAACAATTCGCTGTAGCCCTCGGCGTTGTGGATCAGTTCGTCCTGCGCGAAAACAATGTTACTGATATCACGAGGGTCGGCGCGATCGGCTCCCGCCAGCGACGAGACGCCGTCTTCGTAGACCGGATCGAGGAGGCGGCCCAGTGTTTGTCCGGTCGAACCCCAGCCTGCCTTTCCGACCCCCTGGTTGTTCCCGGTGCCGTCAAACGATCGGATCTCGAAATCTAAGTCGCTCATTTTCTTGCTCTTTCATTTCCATGGCCCTGGCGGCCGCGCACGCTCCTCCTCCCCTTTCCCACCGGCTACGCGGGGAAATGGGAGATCCAATCGCACACTCGTTGCTTCGAGACGGGACCATCCCAGAACGGGATCCCGGCCCTAATGGCCCATGCGAGAATGTTCCGTTGAGTCAGAACCGCGGGGTCGCGCCCGGCGCCGGCATGGATACAGCCGTACCCACGGGGCCGGAAGAGCTGCGGGAGGAACCGCGGTGTCGCGAGTTCCATTCGACGGTATTCACCCAACCCGACCGGCCGGGATAACACCCTCCTCCGCCGGATCCGTCGGACCCGATCAACGCCCACGGCGTCACTCTCTCCAAAAAATTCCGGATCCGCCGGAAGCCCCAACTTCCTACCGACGGATCGTCCCGCATAGCGAGTGCGCCATACGGAAAATACTACCATTAATTTTAATCGTTTTGCAACCTTTGCGATTGCTATGTGCGGTTCTGCCCGATGCCGCCTGCTGCTTTTTGCGCAACGATTGGCAAACGATCAAAAACTTTCGCTGATGACCTTCGTCAGTGCCTCGCGGTTCACGATGGTAACGGAGCCACGGCTGACATCGATGGTCCCCTCTCCTTCCCAAGCCCGGAGCTGCTTATTGACCGCTTCGCGCGACGTTCCGATCATGCTGGCCAGGAGGTGTTGAGGCAACCGAACGCCGATCCGCGTTCCTTTCTCTGTCTCCTCGCCGTGGAGGGTCGCCAGGTACAGCAGCCTTTTCGCAAGCCGCGAGCGGAGATCGAGGAAGCTGAAATCCTCCAGTTGCTCACTGGTCCATCGCATCCGCAAGCACATCATCTCGAGCAGCTTGATGCAGACCTTGGGATTGCGCTCGAGATAGGGCAGGAAATCCCGGCGGCTGAGGATGAGCAACTCGGTCGTCTCCATGGTAAAGGCATCCGCCGTGCGCTCTCCGCCATCAATCAGCGCGATTTCACCAAACACCTCGCCCGGAAGAATGACATTGAGAACCACTTCCCGGCCATCGCTGGAATAGGTGCAAATCTGCACGCGGCCGCTCAGCACCGCCATCATGGCATTGCCCGGGTCGCCCTTCATGAAAATAGGTTCGCTCTTGCCATATACGCGCCGGATGGCAAGGTCGCCCAAGCGATCGAGATCGGCAGGCGGTAAAAACCTAAACAGGAAATTCTGCCCCAGAATTCGGCGAATATCCGACAAATCGCCAACGTCCGAAGCCAAGCCTTGGTTGTCTTCGTCATCCATGAAACGAACCGTATCACAAACCGGCATCATTGCAATCGCGTCACGAAATGAGGCAGAGGGATTATGTTGGAGGGGCCTATCTCCCAGATGTGCATGGATTGAGTAAGGAAACTTGTAGCGGCGGCTGTTTTTTTCCGACTATGGTTGGGACAATTGAGGGCGTCGGTTATGGACGGAGCCTGAAAATGATGATCAATGCTGCATTTCATCATTGAAAACGAGCATAAACAACATAAAATAACCCCTTAAGTTGTAATCAAGCGCTGGATCGACCCATGCGAATTTTGACTGTTTTCGGAACGCGGCCCGAGGCCATTAAAATGGCGCCGGTCGTAAATGCTCTTGAGAGAACTCCCGGGGTTCAGTCCCGGGTATGCGTGACGGCCCAGCACCGCGACATGCTGGATCAGGTCCTCGAACTGTTCCGCATCAAACCTGACTACGACCTCAACGTGATGCAGAGCAATCAGGGTCTGACCCACATTACCGCCGCGGTCCTGACGGGAATGGAGGCGGTCCTCGACGATTTCAAACCGGATCGGGTCCTGGTGCATGGCGACACCACCAGCACATTCGCTGCCTCGCTTGCCGCGTTCTATCGAAAAGTCCCGGTCGGCCACGTGGAGGCAGGATTGCGCACCGGCGATATCTATGCGCCATGGCCGGAAGAAATGAACCGGAAGCTGGCGGACGCCATCGCGGATGTGTTTTTCGCCCCGACGGAAAGCTCGAGAAGGAATCTGCTGCGGGAAGGCGTCGCCGACGATCGGATCATCGTAACCGGCAACACCGTGATCGACGCGCTGTTCCACGTGATCGGAATGATACGCGGGGATAGCGCCCTGAAGCAGACGCTGGATGCCAGATTTCCCTTTCTGGATGGCCCCGCCGGCACCAGCGGACGTCGGATGATCCTCGTGACCGGCCATCGCCGGGAGAATTTCGGCCCGGGTTTCGAGCGCATATGCCAGGCCTTGGCGACGCTCAGCGCACGTGAGGACGTTCAAATCGTCTATCCCGTTCACTTGAACCCGAATGTTCGCGAACCGGTCATGCGCATTCTCGGAAACAGGTCCAGCGTCCATCTGATCGAACCCGCTGACTACCTCGATTTCGTGTATCTCATGAGCCGATGTCATTTGATCATTACGGATTCGGGCGGGGTGCAGGAGGAAGCGCCGTCTCTCGGCAAACCGGTGTTGGTCATGCGGGATGTGACCGAACGTCCGGAAGCGGTGCAAGCTGGAACCGTAACCCTTGTGGGGACCGACGGCGGCAAGATCCTGGATCGGAGCGAGAGGCTGCTCGACGATCCCATGGAATACGAGGTCATGAGCCGTGCGCACAATCCTTATGGCGATGGTCGAGCAAGCCAGCGGATCGTCGCTTCGATAACGGGTGAGCAGGAGGTTGCGCCAGTGTTGATGATCGGTGCGTAGCGTCCGGCGGCGCAGTGAATTAGGAGTCGATCCTTCAAAAGGACTCCATGTGTCGTGGGCAAACAATCCGCGGCGCTCGCTGCCCCTCGCGGAGGTCATGCCATTTTGACCAGTACTTCCGGGTTTATGATTCCGAAACCATTCAACGCCTATCATGCGCTGGTCCCAGTTCGACGCGGCGTAGCTCATTGGACATTCGGAAATTGGTGAGTCGCGATTGGTAGAAGGACGCGAGCATCTGACATGAGCACCGCTGTAACGAGCGAGCCGACCGCCAAGCCGATCCTTTGGGCCGTTTCAGCGCTCGTTGTCGTGGCTGGACTTGCGCTCGTCTTCCACAACGGCTTGAGCCACATGGTGACGGCATGGGGACGCGACGAATACAGTCACGGCTATCTCATTCCGATCATTTGCGCCTTGCTCGTTTGGCAGCGAATTCCCGACCTTCGACATATTGAACCGAAAGGCAGCTGGATCGGCTTTATTGTCGTCGGGTTGGGCTTTGTCGTTGCCCTCATGGGAGAGTGGGGCACTCTCTACACGGTCGTCGAATACGCCTTTCTCCTGACCATTTTCGGCATCGTCCTGGCATGCGTCGGACTGCGGGGCATGCGGCGATTATGGCCCCCGCTGGCGTACCTCATCTTCATGGTGCCGCTGCCCACCTTCCTGTATCACGGCCTTTCCAGCAAAATGCAGCTCATTTCCTCCGAACTCGGGGTCGCCGTTATTCGCATCCTGGGTATTCCCGTGTTCTTGGAGGGCAATGTCATCGACCTCGGTGTTTATCAGCTCCAGGTTGTCGAGGCCTGTAACGGCTTGCGGTATCTGTTCCCGCTGATGAGTTTCGGGTTTCTTTGCGCTTATCTCTACAAAGGCCCGTTCTGGCAGAAGGCCGTCATTTTCCTGTCGGCGGCGCCATGGACCATCTTCTTGAACAGTTTTCGGATCGGCGTGACCGGCGTTCTGGTGAACTACGGCGGGATCGCGATGGCGGAGGGGTTTCTGCATGATTTCGAGGGATGGTTTATTTTCATGGCGGGCGTCGTGCTTCTGTTCGGCGAGATCATACTGCTGGCGCGGCTGACGGGGTTCAAGGGACCGCTGCGCGACTTGCTCAATCTCGACTTGCCGGGACTGGACGCCGTGTCGACCGCGGTCAAGGGCTGGACGCCACCGCGCGCATATCTATCCTCGGTGGTATTGGTCATGGCAACCGCGGCCGGTACGGTTCTCATTCCGGAACGCGCGGAAATCGTTCCCGAACGCGAAACTCTTGCCGTATTTCCGATGACGCTCGGAGACTGGCGCGGACGGGAAAGTCATATCGAGCAAAAATACTTGGATGTCCTGAAGCTCGACGAATACGTGATCGCCGACTATTGGAGCCCTCAAGACAAGAGCCCGGTCAATTTATACGTGGCGTTTTACGAGTCGCAGCGTAAGGGAGCGTCGGTCCACTCCCCGAGATCCTGCATTCCTGGCGGTGGATGGGAAATCAGCGATCTTTCAAAGGTAACGATCGATGGCACCGAGAAAAATGGCCGCGCGCTGCAAGTCAATCGTGCCGTGATCTCAAAAGGCTCGGCCAAGCAACTGGTCTACTACTGGTTTGACCAAAGGGGCCGGCAGATGACCAACGAATACAAGGTGAAGTGGATGATTTTCTGGGATGCGCTGACGCGCAACCGCACCGACGGAGCGTTGGTGCGTGTAACGACAATGGTGCGCCCCAACGAGGATTTGGCCAGCGCGGATCAGCGTCTCGCGCGGTTCCTGGAACAGGCCTATCCGCAAACCTCCAAATTCATACCCGACTGATGGGGTTAAGGGGGGCACGCTCGGTTTCCATCACCCTCACGCCATGGAGAGCAGACTTCAGCCCAGGCCGGTATTTCTCCATGCGTCCTTTAGCGAAATACACTTTGCCGCGAGAGTCAGTTAAACGAAAATGTGCATAAGGTCCGGAACAAATTCTGTTTTTGAGCTTTTCCCGCGTTCCGGCACGCGATCGGTTCATCCATGACGGCGTTTTTCAGCTTCGTCGTCGCCCTTTTCGTGACGCTCGTGGCGATCCCCCCGCTTATGCGGTTTTCGCGCAAATTGCGACTTATGGACGAACCGGCCCCACGCAAAATCCATTCGCAAGCCGTCCCTCGATGTGGCGGGATCGCCATCGCCATCGGTACCATCCTCCCCATCCTGATGTGGGTGCCGCTTGACCGGACCATATCGAGCTACCTCGTCGGCGCGACGATCATTCTTATCTTCGGCGTTTGGGACGACATCAGTCCGCTTAACTACAAGTGGAAGTTCTTGGGTCAAGGCATTGCCGCCATCGTGGCGATGCAAGGTGGAGCCCTGATCGAGCACGTTCCCTTCTTCGGTCTCGATGCCGCGCCGCCCTACGTCACCTATCCGCTCACACTTCTGTTCCTGCTAGGCGTTACCAACGCGGTCAACTTGTTCGACGGGCTCGATGGACTGGCGGGAGGCTGCGTTCTTCTCACGCTCAGTGTCATCGGGGTCCTGGCATATGAAAGTGGCGGATATCCGCTGGTGGTGATCGCCCTCGCCGCCATGGGGAGCGTATTCGGATTCCTGCGCTTCAATACTCACCCGGCCTTTGTTTTCATGGGGGATGCCGGCAGTCAATTTCTCGGCTTTACAACCGCAATTCTCTCGATACTTCTGCTGGAAAAGCACCACCAAGCCCTCAATGCCGGTTTGCCACTCCTCCTGCTCGGCTTGCCAATCCTGGACACGCTGTCGGTCATGACTCAACGGGTCCTTGCCGGGCGCTCGCCATTCGCGGCGGACCGCAATCATATTCATCACAAAATCCTGGACCTCTCCTTCACCCATTACGAAGCCGTATGCATCATCTATATCGTGCAGGCACTCATGGTCTGCAGCGCGCTTGCATTCCGCTACGAGTCGGATGCTCTGGTTGTTTCCGTTTTTGTGCTCATATGCGCGGTTTCCATTGCCTCCCTTTATACGGCCAAGGCCCTCGGCTGGCGCATGCGCCCCGATCTGCCGGATGGAGAATTTGTCGAGAAGCGAAATCGTTGGCTAAGGAAACAAACCTGGCTTCCGGCGTTTGCGATCAAGTATGTCCGTTACGCGGTCGCGGGCTTCATGATCGCGGGGGCTTTCGTACCCGTGCGGGTATCGACCGATCTGTCCGTTTTGGCCCTGAGTGTCGCCGGATTGTCCATCGCGGCAATCGTCCTGCTCAAATCCCGATCCTTGATCTTATTGAGGCTGAGCGCGTATCTGGCGACCGTCGTCGCGGCCTACTTGATCGCATCATGGAAAATCGACAGCGTTGCTCCGACCTGGATACTCGGTACTTATCTGCTCACGTTGACAATCGCGTTGATTCTGGCGATTCGCGTTACTCGACGCGACCTCTTTCAAGTGACCCCGCAAGACCTGTTAATCCTGTTTCTCGCCCTCGCCGTCCCGAACCTGTCCGGTAACACGCTCGCTCAGTATCAAATTGGGGAGGTTGCGATCATGCTGATCGTCGTATTTTATGCGAGCGAGTTTATATTAACGCGCGATCAACGTGGATACTCCACAATACGAATGGGTTCCCTGATTAGCTTGGGAACAATCGGCCTGCGAGGTGTGTTTTTCTGAACGTCAGGGTTAAAGAAATTCGTGAACCGCGCGCATCACAGGGTATTGAGAAGCGCTCCCGCGCGACCGCGACCCCTGATATATCGATCCGCGGTCATCTAAATCAGGATGGGATGTTGCAACCTAGGGTATTTAACGGATGGCACCGCATTTAATCCCTCGCGTCGGAACAGGTTTCAACCGCGGTCACGCGGTAGTTTTCCTCACGCCGCCGGTTACCGGCATCTTACACAGGTCTTTGAAACGTATCTTCCGGGGACAGAATATGACCAAGGTTTTCGGTTCGCTACTTGCGCCCAGCCGCCTAAGAATGGCGGTGCTCGTGTTCGCGACGTTTGTCCTCGTTACGTGCGGCGGGGCCGAGGAGCGTGAGAAAAAATACGTTGAACGGGGAAAGGCACTTTATGAACAAGGTGACTATGTAAAAGCGAGCCTTGAATTCAAGAATGCCCTCCAAATCAATCCTAAGGGCATTGACGCGCTCTACCACCTGGGACTCATCGACGAAAAACAGGGCGAATTCCGGCTTGCTTTCAACAAATTCGATATGGTCGTGAAGAGAAAGCCGGATCACTTTGACGCCCACGTCAAGCTCGGAAACTACTATCTCCTGGCCAAGAAAATGGAGGATGCGGTCAAGCACGCCGAAACGGCCAAGACTCTTGATCAAGGCAATCCGAAACAAATGGCGCTGTTCGGAAAAATATACTTTCGCCAGGAGAAACTCGACAAGGCGGAAGAGCAAGCACGGCTTGCGCTATCGACTGAACCAGAAAATATCGAAGCAGCCGCGCTCCTGGCAGCCATCTATGCGAAGCATGGGGATAGCGAGAAGGCACTCCAAGAAATAAATCGATCCTTGGATTTAAACGAGAATAATACGTCCCTACGATTATTTAAGATAAAACTGCTCATAGAGAAAGAGGAATTTGATTCTGCGGCAAACGTTTACAGAGAATTATTTTTAATTGAGCCCGACAATTACACTCACCGCGTGGCTCTCGCGAAATTGTACGTGGCGAGGGATCGGATCCCGGATGCCGAACAGGTATTGCGCGAAGCAATGGCAAGCAACGTGGGCGGCGCCCAGGCGAAACTTCTCCTGGTCGAACTATTGGCTCGGAAACAGGGTTACGAGGCCGCGGAAAAAGAGCTCCGTGCGTTCATCGAGGCCGAACCGAAAGAATACGCATATTATTTTCGTCTCGCGGATCTCTTCACCAAGCAGAACATGGTCGATCGCGCCGAGGACGTGCTCCGCCAAATTGTCCAACTTGACGACATCGGCCCCAACGGACTTCGGGCGCGGGTAACGCTCGCCAAGCTTCGTATTGCCGCCAACGATCGGGACGCGGCCCAAGAGCTCATTGAAAAGGTGGTCGAGGAGGACCCGGCAAATACCCAGGCTCTACTCCTTAAGGCCGGATTGGCGCTTGAGGCCGGAGACCACGATCAAGCGATCACCGATTTGCGCCGCCTGTTGAGGGAAACTCCGGAATTCAAACCCGCTTTGCAAATGATGGCTCAGGCGCAAGTCCGCAACGGCGACATCGACCTCGCGATGGATACGATGAAAACGATTGTCCAACTTGACGCGCAAGATGTTCAGACTCGGGAACGTCTCGCATTGTTGTCGGCGCAGCGGGGCAACCATGAAGAAGCGCTTCGCTTGCTGGACGAGTCATTGGAAATCGAGCCGGGTTCGGCGACCGCGCTCCAAGCAAAGGCAAGGATCCTGATCGCCGGCGACAAATCGGCGGAGGCAGAGGACGTCATTAAGCGTATTCTCGAGTTGCCCGAACAAAAGGCCACGGGCAATCGTCTCGCCGCCACTCTCTATCAATCACAAGGTCAGCATTCGGAAGCGATCGCCGCTTTTAAGCAAGCCCTGTTCCTTGAGCCCGGGGCTCCGGACTTGCTGACCGGAATCGCGCAATCCTATGCGGCGCAAGATCGCCTGGATGAGGGTATTCTGTTCCTTGAAACGGTCATCTCGGACACACCGGACAACGCGTTCGCCTATAATCTCTTGGGCCAGCTGTATGCGCGCCAAGAAAACTTCGGTTCCGCGGAAACGGCTTACAAGCGGGCGATAGAGCTTCGCAATTCCTGGCCCGTACCTTACCTCAGTCTGGGACAGTTGCTTGTACAGCAAGGAAGAACCGACGAGGCCATCAAGATTTATCAGTCAGGTCTGGCATCGCAACCTGATAGCGTGGCTCTCTTGTTCCCCCTTGCGTTGAGCCATGAGAAAAACGGCAGCCACGACGAGGCGATCGGGACGTATGAGATCATCCTCGAGAAAAACCCCGACTTGGACGCCGCGGCCAACAACCTCGCCGCGCTGCTGTCGGATTTCCGCTTCGACGATCCAAAGATGCTGGAACGAGCGCTGGAGCTTACCGCGCGCTTCCAGAATTCAGACAACGCTTTCTTCTTGGACACCCTGGGCTGGATTTATTACCGAATGAACGAATATGATCGTTCGTTGAGCTTGATTGGCAAAGCCGCTGAACTTCAAGGGGATATTCCGCAGATCCAGTACCATCTGGGTATGGTTCTCAAGGCTCTTGGCAAGCACGACCAAGCGCGCCAAGCGTTGCAAAAAGCCGTATCATCAGAATCCGGCTATCCCGGGATCGAGGAGGCCCGCGTAACTCTGTCGAAGTTGCCTTAGTATCGGATGGCTTAGGTTGTACAATGACCCAGCGTATGCACCTTTTCACGCACACCGCCCCACCGACGATCCGGTCAAGTCCCGACTTGCCCAAATGTCGCCCAGCTTCCGGGCGCTCCTGAAGCCGTGCAAACCCAACCCTCCACGCTACCCGCGGAGGGGGCCGCGTTTATAACTCTATCGCCAACGTTATGGGTTCCAGAGACAGGCGCCGCCAAGCCGTACTCGGTAGATAAACCGGTATTGATGGTCTGCCCGCCCTTGGCACCATTTCCGCTCACCGTGAATGTGGATGATGGGTCCCAAGCCGCGTCATAACTGATTGCGGGGCGCATGTCGGACATCGCGAAGTTGAAGCGGGTCGGCCCATCGATCCGTAGGCCCCAGCAGCGCTTGACATAGAGCATCTGCTTCGATGCGCCCGATCCGTAGTCGCTGAAGTTGCAAGCGGTGAAGGTGCAGCCATGTGCGCGAATGGCTTCGATGGCCGCCGTCGTGTTATTGGACCATCCGTAGGACGTTCCATCCATGACAACAAAGAAAGCGCCCAACACCCCGAACCCGGTGCATCGATCCGTCGAGCTGTCGTCGCTGCCTAGGCGTATGGGAATTTGCGTTTTTTCGAAATACAGACCAGACGCGTTAACGGCCCGGCACCGCTTGGCATAAACACCGATCTGTTGACGCTGCAGAGTGGCGTTGTTGATTGTCACCGCGGTTGGAACTTCGGTGCCCCCCGCATCGGTGTTCGACAAAACAATTCCATATCGCGTGGCCGCCGTTGTGCGGATCGTATCAGCAAGAACGCCGTTTATCGCGCCATCCAGCCAAATGACCGAGCGTGCCGGCTTTACCAGTGCCGATGAAACATATGCCGAAATAAAAGAAATACGCGCTTCCCAACTATTTCCCATGTACACGCAGTCGTATGTCAGATTGCTGACACCATCTGTATCATGAAAAACGAAGCGGATATTTTCGATATTGGCCGATGTACAATTGATAAGGCGGATACCATAGTCGGCCGAGCCACTGAGCTTGAGGTTCTTGATCTGAATCCGTGTTTTGAAGGCGTCGAGGTAGGAACCGTTGGGATCGATGATGCCCCCGGACACTGACGTTGCCGCGATTTCGACGTTTTCCCACCCATTGAGCCCCTCCACGATCTGATGTTCTGAGGGAACCAGCGAAGAGGTGACCTTGTACGTGCCGGGGGGAAGAACAACGCGCCCCACGCCACTGTCGAGCGCGGCTTGGATCGCAGCGGTATCGTCGGTGACGCCGTCCCCGCGAGCGCCGAAATGGGCCACGCTGCACGTACCTTCGCCCATAAGGGTCCGGTGCCAGCGCAAGGGGCCGCCCGATTGGTGGGCAAACACAAAGCCGCCGTCGACGGCATCTCCGCTATCCCGGGCCACGAACCATCCACCGCCCCCGTCGTTTGAGACGGCATACCGATCGACCAGTGCGATCGAACCGGCGGGATGAGCGGCGCCATCCAGCGCGCTCATGTCCGCGACAGTGCTCACCCTCGCATATGAGTGAAGCGCGTCAAGCTTCGCCCCGTCGGCGGCCACGTCGCGCCCATCCACGGTGCCGGTGACCATGAGGTTTCCGGTGACCGTTAGATCGCCGGTCGCGCCCGTCCCGGACGTCGATAGGTTTTCGGTCGTCGAGGTCCAATCGATGTGTTCGTTGGCGACAAAATTTGTCAACGCGTCGTGGTCGATCGCGCCTTGGTGCTGGGTGACGTTGGTTGCGGCAATCCTCCCGTCGCTGAACGTCCCGCTCGCGATGTCTGATGCATCCCATGTCAGCGCATCGATCTCGGACCTTGAATACAGGTTCACGACCGCCCTCACCTCGTCCGCCGTCAGGTCTTCGGGATCCCCGATGCCTGCGGTAATCCGCCCCTTCATCCGCCCCTGAGCCATGTCCGCGGCCTTGGCGTTGGTCACGACGTTGTTGTCCAGAGTCATGAGCGAGGCCGCGCCCGACACTGTGATATCACCCCTGTTCCCGTCAGAGAGGGCGCTGCGGTCGACGTAAGCCTTGATCGAAGCGGAGGTTGCCAGGGTCGAATTTGTCGCGCTTGCCATCGTGTCGTCGTCAATGACGAACTGCATCGCAAGAGTGGACGTGTCACTCTTCAAAACCGCGCCGGCGGCACTGACCTTGGTGGCATCCGTCACATCCGCGCCCGCTTCAATACCATCGAGTTTGGCACCGTCAGCCGAGATATCCCGTCCATCGATTAGGCCGTCATTGACAAGTACGCCCTCAACCGTGACACCCGCGCCGGTCGTTCGCTCGTCGATTGCGTCCGACCGCACGCTCCCGACAATGCTCAAGGTGCTGGTCGATTTTGCGTATGTCAGACCGCTGGTTCCGGCGAACTCCCCTCCATCGTTGAACTGCACCTGGGTGTCCGCGCCGCCCGGCGTTATCGCTTCGCCTTGAGGCGCCGCAGAGGGGAACACCGTTGCGTCGCCATTGGCGTCAAAACCGAGAACACCATTTGCCCGGACGCCTTTGTCCGGAAGAGTCAGATTGGCATCGCTGTCAATGACCGCGAGTTTGACACCGCGGCGAACATCTTCCGCGACATCCTGCAAGGCCACCGTGAGCAGATCCAGTTCATCGTTGAGCACCTTGGCCTGCAGCAGACCGCTTTGCTGAAAATCACTCAGCCGCTGGATCGGCGTGCTGCGAACGAGCGTGACAATCGTACCGGCGCTCGGCGCTTCCGTGAGGACCACGGCACCGCCGCTCGTATCGCCCACACCGGAAACGATATAATTGGGTGGCTGCAATTGGTCCCCGATATACACATGTAAATCGGTTTCTCTTAGGACTTGAAATACGAATGGGAAATAAGTTTGAAAGCCATCCGCCAGAAACTGAACACGGGGCTGCGATACGGTGATTTTAATATGATCGTTACCTTCAGGCATATTTGGCTCTCTAATTTTACTATTTGCTATAAGTGAATTATCGAGGCGCACTGGCTGACGAGATCGATTTATAATATTCTTGAAAACGGCCCCCGCGTTCACGGGCTTTTACGTTCTAACGGCCACTCCGATACGTGATCTATCGGGCGCGGGCGAAGAGCCATCGGAGTTATCCAACCGTCGGAGGATTTGCCTCGATCGACTGGTTTTGCTTGCCGCCGCCAGGAAAGCCTAGCAAGCGCTGATGGTGTAAGAAATTTATAATAGGTTTATTTTCTTATGTCAAGGTTATTATACCTCCCCGATCCATCGCTTCGTGCCCGGGATCCTGATGTCGTTCGGCATGGAAACAGAGAGCGTCGGCGGATGATGGTCGCTTGATGTTCGAATGATCGCATGGTCGATGCGGCACCCCCAATCGGAGTGCGTCTTTGGGCGAATTCGTTCGAAGCGGCACAACTAATGCTCACCGACTTACCCCAAACTGGGTATAATTATCGTCGATGCAGCAAGCAAACACGCGAACCTGGTTCCGCCACGTCCTGAAGCCGCTGAAACCCGCGTTCCGCGAGGTACTGGGCATGGCATTGTTCATCAATGTCCTGGCGTTGGCGGTTCCCATATTCGTCCTGCAGGTTTACGACCGAGTGGTCTTCCATGCGGGGTTAAGCACGCTGCGAGGATTGGTCCTCGGTATGGTGGCCGTGCTGGCTTTCGACTTCGTCCTTCGCCAATCGCGGGCCCGACTGCTACAGAGAATGGCGCTTCAGGTCGACGTGGTGGTCGGACGGGAGCTCTTCAACAAGCTGATGTGTTTGCCGCTGCAAACCCTGGAGAGTCGGCCGTCGGCCTACTGGCAGGCACTCTTTCGTGACGTCGACGTGGTCCGCAACACAGTGTCGGGAGCCTCCGCCCTGCTCTTGGCCGACCTCCCGTTCGCGTTTCTCTTCCTCGCATTGACGTTCGTTATCGCGCCCCCCATCGCCTGGATCCTGCTCATCATTCTGCCGTTGTTCCTGCTCGTTGCCTGGAGATCCGGCAACACCATGGCAAGCGCCAGCATGGAAGAACGCGACACCGCGCTCGCCCGCGATCGGCTCATTTCCGAAATCATCGCCGGCCGGACCACGGTCAAAGCCCTGGCATTGGACGAAGCCATGCGTCCCATTTGGGAAGAACGACACGCGGACACCATCGAGCGCGCCATCGCTCGTGGCGGCAAGGCTGATGGGTATGCCAACCTGGGAACGACCCTGGCCATGTTGACAACGGTTTCGCTCACCGCCGTCGGAGCCGTCGCCATCGTCAATCAGGAACTCAGCATCGGCGCCCTGATCGCCGCGAACATGCTCAGCGGGCGACTCATCGGCCCACTCAACCAGTTGGTGGGAAGCTGGCGAAACTTTACCGTGTTCGGGCAAGCCATCGATCGCCTGGGTCACATTTTCAATATGCCCGGAGATCGGCAAAAAAGCGCCATTGAACTCAAGCGCCCCCGTGGAGCCGTCACTCTGGAGAAGCTATCGTTTTCCTATGCGAACGCGGCCAGGCCGACAATCGACGGGATCGAACTGTCGTTACCGGCAAGCGGTGTTCACGCTCTCATTGGCCGCAATGGCAGCGGGAAGAGTACCGTACTCAAGCTCTTGCAGGGACTTTACCCTCCGTCGGCGGGTAGAGTTCTGCTGGATGGAGCCGATATCAAGCAGTTTACGCGAAGCGAACTTGCCCGCTGGATCGGTTATGTCCCCCAGGAATGCGTGCTGTTTGCCGGTACGCTTCGCGAAAACATCTGTCACCGTCATCCGGCGGCTTCGGACGAAGACGTTATCGATGCCGCCACGGCCGCCGGTGTGCACTCCTTTATTGTCGATTTGGCCGATGGTTATGCGACGGATATCGGCGAGGCCGGACACCGCCTATCCGCGGGTCAACGTCAGCGTATCGCCATCGCCCGGGCGCTGGTTGGTCGCCCTCCCCTGCTTCTCCTTGACGAACCCTCAAGCAATCTTGACCGCGAAGCGGAAATCGAACTCGGGAATTCCCTTGCGGCGATCGGCCGGAGCCAAACCGTGCTTATCGTCACGCACAGCCCGGTCCTTCTGTCCCTTTGCAATCGCATCTTTGCCCTTGATAGGGGGCGGGTCATACTATCCGGACCAGCCATCGAAATCCTGCCGCGAATCCTCAACAGGGACCGTCCCTCCCAATCTCCCATCACCACCGGAAAGGGCCTCGCCGAAAGCCCCGGCGCGCCGCCCAGCGTGCCCGCATCCCTCGTGCGGGAGAGAGGCGCGCCATGACCCGCCTCGAGGGCATGCTCTCTGCTCAGCCGATTCCGACTTGGAGATCCTTGGCTCGGTCGGTGATGGCATTGCTGACCGTAGCCCTGCTTTGGGCCCATTTCGCCCAATTGGACGAGGTTGCGGTCGCTCCCGGCGAGGTGATCCCTCAAGGCAAGGTCAAGGTCATTCAACACCTTGAGGGCGGTATTATCGAGCGGATCCACGTGACCGAGGGGGGTGTGGTTCAGGTTGGCGACCCGCTTGTGCTGCTTGACCTGGCAACAGGTGGCGTCAATCGCGACGAACTGCAGGCACGGCTGGACGGAGAGCTTTTGCGGCGAGCGCGGCTCACGGCCGAACTCGAGGGCACGGAGTTGCGATTACCCTCCGGGGCCAGCGACCGCCACCCCAATCTGGCCGAAGCCGAGCGGAGGGGATTCCGGGCTCGCGGACGCAGCCTGGAAACCACCTTGGGCGTTCTGCGGGAGCAACTGCATCAACGGCAGTTGGAGGTCAAGGAATTGGAAGCGCGAAAGCGCTCGGTCACCAGAAACCTGGCACTCGCGCGCGAACGGCTGAAAATGTCGCAATCGCTGTTGTCCGAAGGCTTAACGGCGAAAATGGAACACCTGAAACTGAGGGCCGAGGTCGAAGAGCTTCAAGGCGAGCTGCAAAGCCTCGAGCCTGCGGTACCGCGCTCCCGGGCCGCGGTCGCGGAAGCTGAACAACGCCTCGGCGAAGCAGAAAACATATTCCAGCAGGAAGCCCAGGAGCAATTGGGACAAACCGAACAATCGATCGCCCAGCTCGAGGAGATCCTCGCGGAAGCGACGGAACAAGGCCTGCGGGCCGAAATCAAAAGTCCGATCGGCGGCGTCGTCAAGAAGCTCAGATACTATACCATAGGTGGCGTTATTTCTCCGGGGGAGCCGATCATGGAAATCGTCCCCACCGGCGACAAGCTGGTGGTCGAGGCAAAGCTCAATCCCACCGACCGCGGCTATGTCAATGAAGGCCAGAGCGCTTTGGTCAAGGTTTCGACCTACGACTTCGTCCGATACGGGGGCCTCCAAGGTACAGTCACCCACGTGGCGCCCGATTCAAGCACCGACGAGAACCGTGCGCCCTACTTTCGCGTGATCGTCACAACCGACAAGACCCACCTGGGCGAACAGGAGGGCCAACTTCCCATCACCCCAGGCATGCAGGCCACCGTCGACATCCACACTGGCCGGAAGTCCGTGCTGGAGTACTTGATCAAACCGGTTCTGAAGCTGCGTCACGAAGCGTTTCGCGAGAGATAGGATCGCGGGCGGTCTCGCGGGGACACCGCGATCTCGATCAAACCACGGTTCAATCCAAACGGATCTCCATCCCCTCGCGGGCGACCACGTTGCCGGTCCATGCCGCCGCGGCCTCGATCCCGATACGGTCCATGAACCGGTCGTCGTGATCCGGATCGTGGTGGAAGATAGCCAGTTTCTTCGCCGCCGCCGCCCGGCACAGGCGCATCCCCTCGTTCCAAGTGGAGTGCCCCCACGCGACATGCGCCGGGAACTCCTCTTCGGTATAGGTGCTATCATAGATCACAAGGTCCGCGCCCTCTATCAGGCCCAGGATATTCTGGTCCGGCTGTCCCGGCACATGCTCGGTATCGGTGACATAGCAAGCCACCTTGCCGCCATATTCGATGCGATAGCCGGTGGCGCCGTTGGGGTGATTCAATGGAGCGGTCACGACATTCACATCCGGACACAGTCGAAAGGAGTTGCCCGCGTCAAAATCCTCGAACTCAACGATCGCCTTCATGGCTTCCAGGGGCACGGGGAAAAACGGATGGACCATTTGCGCCGACAGGAAGCTCTGTACGCCACCCTGCTCCCGCAGGTGGCCCGCCATGATGTGGACCCTCCGCTTCGGATCGTAGGCGGCCCGGAAAAAAGGCAGGCCGTTGATATGGTCCCAATGGGTGTGAGTCAGCAAGAGATGGGTCGTCCTTACGTCGTCTTGGAGAAAGTCCTTGCTGGCACAGCGAATGCCGGTTCCAGCGTCAAGCAGGAAGCGATGGTCGCCGACGCGAACCTCGATGCAGCTCGTGTTGCCCCCGTATCGGATATGATCCGGGGACGATACCGCGATGCTTCCCCTGACTCCCCAAAACTTCACGCTAAACATTCGGATGACCGCTCCACGACAGAGATTTCGGATGCCAGTTCCGCGCCCGCGAACATTTTTAAATTCGAGATGACCGACCTCCATTGCGACAGGAGGTTCGCGACATTAGGGCAAAGTCGTCGATTTTGCTCGTCCCTCTTCGTTCCGGGAAATAGAAATCGGGCTGCCCGGCCGGATCCCCAAGGTTTTATCGGCCCGTCCCAAATTTACCGCCAACTCCACAAGACCGTTCGCGTTTTCGTACCAGAATGCCTGACCCTCGGAAACATCGGAAAATGTGTTTGCCCTGGGGAGTCGTTTTTCCGAAACAAGAATCTCGGCGTCAGCGGGAACGATTGACGCCCGGACACCGGTCATCGCGTTCCCAAAGACGTCAACATACACGATCTCCGCAAGGTCGTCGGGCCAGTCCGGGCGAACGATCTCGGTGACCGGATATTCCTTTCCGGGCGGTGTGCCGTCGCGGGCAAGGCGAGCCGCGACCGGAGCAAACAGGTCGCGGCCGTGAAAAGACGCCGACAGACGATTTGGCCGCCAAGTGACATGCCAGCAGCGGGGCACGGCACGCGCCCTCCGTATGATCAGTTCGAACAAGCCGTTCTCGGGCCCCACATACCAGCGGCCGTCCGCGCGGACAACCGCGGGCCGCCGGTTGCCTCCCACACCCGGATCCACGACGGCCAGAAATACCGTTCCGGTGGGAAATTCTTGAACATAGGAGGCCAAAAGATATGCAGCCGCCTTCGGACTATGCGCCGGCGCGTCGGCAAAAAGATCGATGACGGGCACGTTAGGCGCCTCGCGATGAAGAACGGCCTTAACCTGACCAGTATACGGCCCCGTCAGCCCAAAATCCGTGAAAAGGACGATCATCTATCCACGCCCCCCATTTTCGACCGTCTTCAGTCCCTTCGCTCTGGAAAGAATGACCTCATTCCCAAGCTTATGTCTAGGAAAGCTCTCCGATTGGCCAATATCTTGCTTACCCGCATGCAAAAGCAGTTGAAGAAGCAGGTTAAATCGTTATAGTTGTATATTATCTTCTTAACGTACTATAGGAGGTAAACTCGATGAGCCCGCTTGAGAGGCAGTTGCTCGGATACCAACTCACCACGGCGGAGATCACCTATCACCTCCCCGACTATCCCGGTGTCCTGCAAAACTTCGTGTGGCAGGATTTCGATATCCAGCCCGATTTTCCGGTGCTGACGGGATTTCTGAAATACTGGCGTCAGAACCTGGATGGCCCGCTCCACTCGGTCGTCGTGGGTTCCTGCGAACTCATCAAACCGGCCGAATTCAGAATTGCCGATGGCCTGCTCACACTGCAGTAAAACGGGACCGGGTTCGTATCACCCGGTCCCCGCATTCTCTTAGGTCAGTGGCTCACGGCCGCGGCCGTGTTGGCCGTCATTTCCTGGACAGCGGCCCGAATCTTGTCGAAGGCGCGTTGTTCCAACTGCCGGACCCGCTCGCGGCTTACGCCGTAGACCCGCCCCAATTCCTCCAATGTCATTGGATCGTCGCTGAGGCGGCGCTCGCTGATAATGTGGCGCTCGCGGTCATTCAGTTGCTCCATCGCTTTCCGCAGAAGTCCCGTTCGATAGCCGCTTTCCTGACGTTCGGCCGCTAATGATTCGGGGCTCGGTGCCTCGTCAACCAAACTATCCTGGAATTCGGATCCTTCTCCATCCTCATGACTTCTCGGCGCATTCAACGAGAGGTCGCGGCTGGAAAGACGCCGATCCATGTCCATGACGTCTTTCTCTGAAACATCGAGATTCTCGGCGATGAGACGCGCCTGTTCAGGCTCCAGCTCGCCACCCTCGATGATATTCAGGTTCCTCTTGATCCGTCCAAGACCGAAAAACAGCTTCTTCTGCGCGGCAAGCGTCCCGGTCTTCACCAACGACCAGGACCGAAGGATATACTCGGTGATCGATGCGCGAATCCACCACATGGCATAGGTTGAGAGCCTGAACCCCCGCTCCGGTTCAAATTTCTTGACCGCCTTCATCAGTCCGATGTTGCCCTCGGAAATCAAGTCCGCCACCGGCAAGCCGTAGCCGCGATATCCCATGGCAATCTTGGCCACGAGACGCAAATGGCTGGTAACCAGCTTATGCGCCGCATCCCGGTCGCCATGGTCGCGCCAACGCTCCGCGAGCATTTGCTCCTCATCCCCAGGCAGGATGGGAAACTTCCAGATTTCCTGAAAATACCGAGTCAAGCCTCCATCCGCGTGAACGGCCGGCAGATTGAATGTGGTCATTCCTTCTAACCTCCCTTTTTGCCATCCCGGTTCCACGTTGTTGGCGCGGCTAAACACCCGGGCGCGTAAAATCATCACATGAAAGGAATCCGCGATCTAACAGACAGACCGCCGATTGATCCGGCTTTGGTAGGGAGAGAAATACCGATCACTCACTTGCGATATCCTTCCTCCGAAGCGATATTCGCCCTCGCGTCACCGCCAAAAGCCAGTCTCGGCTGACACGACCCAATCAGGCATCGCGCCACCCCACTTTCACAGAGAAATATTATTACCAAAGCCCGACGAAAGTCAAGGGGTTTTGCGTGACGCCCGACTCCCGCCCAAATGCCGGATCACGGCTGCGTTCGCATTTTTCCAGGCGATACCGCCGCGAGATGGCAGATGCCCGGCGCACCTGTTGCCAGCGGCATTGTCATCAAGCGCCGGGACCTCTACTGTTGACTTAAGAGTTTGACATTGTTCTTCAATTTCCTGCCCGTTGGAATGACTGTCGCCGTGAAAACCATTGCCCTGTTTTTCTCCTTTTTGCTTGTGTTTTTCCCTGTCGAGGCTGACGAACCAGACCCCACCGACGTCGTCAACGTCTTGCAGGAGACACTCCTCGAAGTCATGAAGGACGCGAAAGCGCTCGGTGTCACCGGCCGTTACGAAAAGTTATCGCCGGTCCTCCGCCGAGCGTTTGACTTTGATAAAATGACCCGCTTCGCAACCGGCTCGTCTTGGAAAACCGCGACCGACGAACAGCGCGACAGGCTGGTCAAGGCGTTCACGCATCTCAGCATCAGCAACTATGCGGCTCAGTTCAGCGGGTATTCGGGCGAGACCTTCGAAGTTCTCGGCCAACGCCAAGGTCCCAGGGATAGCGTACTGGTGGACACCCAAATTGTTAGGAACGCCGCCCCGCCTGTTGCCATTACCTATGTCCTCGCCAGCACCGACGGCCAATGGCGCATCGTCGATATTCTGCTCGAGAAAAAAATCAGCGAAATGGCGGTCCGCCGCTCGGAGTACAACCCGATACTGCGCGAAGGGGGGGCCGACGCGCTGACAACCGCCTTGAATTCCAAAGCCGACGAACTGCTGGCCCAATAAGGGCCGCTTCGCGCTTGACCGCCGGATTACCGGTTCGTACGGCCGTAAACGGCCATGAGAGCAGGCGTCACCACCAACGTGCACAGCAAGGAAAGGGAAATGGCGATTGCCAACAGCAACCCCATGTTTGCGATTCCCAGGTGATTGGAAATGGCAAGGGTTCCGAATGAACCAATCGTCGTCAAGGCGCTGAACAGGACCGCCCTAGGCGTGCTTGAATTCAATGCGCCGGCGGATTGACCCTCGGTCCGTTCCCGCATCACCAACTGCAGGCTGCCGGCGACACCAAGCCCGAAGAGCAGCGGCAGGGCAATCACATTGGCCAAGTTGAACGGCATGTCGATGACGACCGTGACCGCCACCGTCAGCAATGCCGCAAGGATCAGCGGAGCAAAAATAAGCGCCACGTCTCTCGCGTTCCGAATGAGTACGCCGAGCAAAACCGCGATCGCCACCACCGCGATGATCGCGGCCTCGGCAAACGCCCAAATGACAGTGCGGGCGGTTTCCACCAGGATAACGGGTTCCCCTATGGCTTCCGGCGCCACGGTCCGCACCTCGTCCACGAAGCGGTGGAGAGCTTCGTTATCCTCCTCGATGCGTTTCTTGGGGTAGATCTCCAGACGCGCCACCCCGCTTTCGGTGACCCAGCGCGCCCTGATCTCTTGCGGCAGATCGCTCAGATCGAAGGCCGTCGCCCCCAAGGACTCCCTCAGAGCCGCCATTCGACCGGGAAAACCCGACAACAATCGGACCTGCAATTCGCTCAGGGCGGCGTCATCGCGGCTGTCCTGCGGCCAACTGGCAAGCGCCGAGAGGAGGCGGCTCGCCGCCACGGACGTCGCCTCGTCCGGCAAGACCGCCAACGCGCGCAATTTTTCCTCAAATCCACCAACCGCCCGCGCCATGTCCGCCGGTGAAGGCGGTGGCGTCACGGCGCCGGTGAAAGCCGGTTCGAGAACCAGGGCCAGGGTATCGACAATCTCGAGCTTCTCGTCCTGATCGCTTGGCAGAAAATCGGCGAGCGTGCGGGTTCCGCCGACCGAATCCAATTGCGACGCGCGACGCGCCAGGGACTCCGCGTCGGTTAGATTTTCGGACAGGACGTTGAGGAAGGTCGTGGCGCCAACCTCCAACTGCCTCAGATCGTTGAGCGCCGATACGGACTCGCTATCTGGGTCCTTGAGCTTGTCCGGATCGGCGACAAACCGAGCTTGGGGTAGAAGCAACGCGGACCCAACCGCCAAGGCCAGCGCACCCCACACGATCGGCCGAGCATGGGACTGGATAAGCCGGGAAAAACGGGTGGCAAACGATCGGACAACCCCTGACGGACGCGGCGGATGCGGAGGGAACAGCGTGAGCAGGGCCGGCAGGAGGGTGAGATTGGCGAACAGGGCGATCAGCATCCCGGTTCCCGAGATGACGCCCAGCTCAGCCAAGCCCACGTAGTCGGTCGGAAGGAACGAGTAAAAACTGATACCGGCCGCAATGGCGCATAGAGTCAGTGCGCCGCCGACATCTCTGGCCGTCTGTCGCAGCGCGCCGGCGTGAGCCGCGCCGTTTCCCAACGCTTCCCGATACCGCAGGGAATAGTGGATCCCGAAATCAATGCCGAGACCGATGAACAACACGGCGAACGCTACCGAAATCAGGTTGAGCGCCCCGACCGTCGCCAATGCGAACGCGAACGTCCATATCAGCCCCACGACAAGGGTAACCAAGGTGGCGAAAATCAGTCGCACGGATGCAAAGCAAGCAGTCAGCAACGCCGATATGAGGGTAAGCGACAGCACTCCGGCCAAGCCCATTCCCGATTGAACGCTGGAGAGTTCCTCCGTCTCCAGGGCGGCCTCGCCGGTCATCCGCACGGTCACGCCATGCGCGGCGTCCAGGTCCAGTTCCTTGGCGATCTCGCGAATGGTTTCCATTGCCGCCGCGGCCGGTTGCATGGATGCATAGTCGAGAACGGGCTGAAGCACGATCAGCCGGACGGCACGCTCTTGAGCCGCCCCCGCCGCGCCCGTCATAATTTGCTGCCATGACAACTGATCAAACCGCCCAGCCGTCTGCGCCTCCACCACCTCCGCGATGGCGTTAAGGATGGGGGCCAAATCAAATGCCGCGACATCCTGGTCGCTCGCCACCTGATCAACGGCAAGGCCCAACATTCCCAGAAAGCCGCGCAGGCTCGGATCGGACGAGAGTGCTCCCAGAAACGGCTGCGCGGCGGCGAGCTTGTCACTGAGTTCGAACAGCGCATCCACGTCCAGATAGAGAAGGCCGTTGCGACGAAAGAACGCGTCTCCCTGGGGATAGAATACATCGCGAAATAGGTCGGGCCGGTTTGTCAGACGAGCGGCCAGCGCCAACGCCGCGTCATCGGCGAGATCGGCGGTTTGGCCCTCCACCATCACCACAAGCGTGTCGTGAAACTGCGGAAACGCTTGGTGTTCTTCGTTCCACCATTGCCGCCACGGGAGCTCGGCGGACAACATCTCGAGAGTGTCCGTGTTGACCGCGAAATTTTTCGCGATGTACACCGCCGCGCCGGCCGAGAGCGCCAGGGAGAGCAAGACAACAACCAGCGCCCAGCGCCGAACGATATCGGTCCACCTGATGAGCAAACGGCGGTACGCATACACGAAACGCGCGGTCATGAAGCGGACCTTCCCACTGGCCGACCGCCTCGGAACCCGCAACCTACCCTTCCCCACCGCCGCCGCCTCAAGGAGGACCGCGCGCGGAGGATCAAAAGCCGACAGAGGTTGTTTCGCATAATTTGGAAAATACGTCCACGCTCACACCCGGTCCTCGGCGTGGCGGGGTGGGCCGCCTAGGAGATAGGGTCCGCCACCCCACCAAACGGATCGAGTCCATGACCCTTGACCACGCACTCGACACCCATTGGCATTCGGACCAACAGTCGGTTCCGTCGGGTGCCGTCAATGGAGCCCTTGATCCGCGGGGCCCGAGACCTGCAACAAACCGTGCGGATGGTCTACTTGGGCTCAAGAACCTGGCGGCCACGGTACATGCCCGTGGCTAAATCGATGTGGTGGGGGCGCTTGAGTTCGCCAGACGTCTTGTCTTCCGCATAGGCCGCCGACTTCAGCGCCTGATGGGAACGCCGCATTCCGCGTTTTGACCTTGACGTCTTTTTTCTTGGTACCGCCATTTCGCTATCCTCTGAATTTACCCGCGACTAACAGACGTCGCCTTTTCGTGACAAGCGCCGCAGGGAGTGCTTTCTATAGCGTGAAGGTCGTGTCAGGCTACAAAAAAATCGTCATGGCGCCTTGCCCGCGTCTTGCCTCTATGACATATGACACGGGTTTCCATGATCTGAATAAGGATTGTCGCCGTCGTGACAACAAGCACGTCTCCTGATAGCAAAGTCGCATTTTCGGCCCGGGAAAGCATCGAACAGGTCGAAGAAGGCGCCCAACTCGCGCCAAAATTCGACGCGGATGGCCTAATTCCCGTGGTCACGACCGACGCGGCCTCCGGGGACGTTCTGATGCACGCCTACATGAATGCCGAAGCCCTCATGAAAACGATCGAGCACGGGGAGGCCTTTTATTGGAGCCGAAGCCGCAAATGCCTGTGGCATAAAGGGGCGACCAGCGGATTTGTCCAGAAGATTGTCGAGATGCGGATCGACGACGATCAGGACGCGGTCTGGCTCAGGGTTAAGGTCGAGGGCGACGCCAGCTGCCATGTGGGCTACCGGTCCTGCTTTTACCGCTCCATACCCGTGGGCAAGAAAGCGACGGACAACGGTGGCGCTCTGAAATTCGAAGAGGGCTCTAAGACCTTCGATCCGAAGGACGTCTACGGCGACGCGCCAAATCCCACCCAACTTTAGCGTCGATCAATCAACCGCCGTTAGGACTTACGCATCAATGGTTTGCTGTGCCCACGCCGCGGCGCCCGTGACGGTCGCGTCCCCCGCGAGTTGAGTCACCTGGATCTTAAACGCGTTCACGTAGGACGGCATGACGCGCCCCCTCACCGCGGCTTCGAATTCCTCCGTAAACAGATCCGGCATTTCCTCCACAAGCCCGCCGCCCAAAAGCACGATGTCGGGCGCCAGGAGATTAACCACTCCAGCCATGGCCCAGCCGACCGTTCGCGCGGAGTCCCTGACAATCGCCTCGATGATGACATCGCCGGCAGCGATGGATTCCCGGAGCGCGCGGCTGCGGATATTTCCGAGGTCGGTGCCAGCCATCGCCAAAAGGTTCGGCGCCTCGCCGCGATATGCCGCCGCCGCGGCGGCGGCCGAAATCGCAAGTCGGCCCGATACGGCCTCCAGGCAACCCCGCCGGCCGCAGCCGCAATGCGGTCCTTCCGGGACAACGGGTATATGACCGATCTCCATGCACGAACCGCTCGTGCCGCGGAGAATTTCTCCCTTGTAGACCGCCCCCCCGCCAATTCCCGTTCCCGGGAACACGCCAACGACACACCGGGCGTCGCGGGCGGCGCCGAAGCAGTATTCAGCGTAAATGCCGGCGTCGACATCGTTCAATATGACAACGGGACACCGAAACACGCTCTCCAGCTCGGCTCCAACCTTGGTTTTTTTCCACCCAAGGTTGGGCATCTCGAGCACGACCCCGTTATCGAGATCGAGTGGGCCGGGGCATCCAACGCCGATCCCCGCGAGATCATCGGCCGCGAGCCCGGCTTCCGCCAATGCCGATTCGATCAAGGCGACCATCCGTCGAAGGCCGCCCTTCGAGCCGTCTTGCGCGCGTGTCTTGCGGCGCTTGCGGATCAGAATCTTGAAATCCTGGTCGAAAACGACCGCCAGCATCTTGGTTCCACCAAGGTCGAACCCGACCCAATGTCTTTTCGCCTTTTTGCTGGACATTCGATTGACCTCCCAGCCCTCTCCGGCACGGCGCACAGGCTACCGGATGAAAGAATTGCCCGCGACGCTTACCCGCTTCGTGTTCCCAAACCAAGCTGTCTCTGCCTGAGAAAAACCTGAATAATCCGCTTTAGCCTGATAATGATCATAGCTCAAAATGACGCAGCGCTTCCACATGTAAGGAAAGTTTGCCGCTGCATATATGACACACTTGGACCGAGAAGCAGGTCACGTGCCATATCCGTCGGTGGGAGCGTTTTCTTTTAATACATTGGCTTTTCGATCGGATTGCCAAAATCCGGAACTTTTTAGAGGTTTAATCCCCCCTTTTCGTTCTCCTGAAACCAAACTATGTTGCGGCTGACGTAAAGGAGCATCGAAATACTTTGGAGAGCCGTGGCGTGACCGAAAGAAATCAAGGTCGATCCATTCGTGTCCTTTTGGCGAAGCCTCGTGGCTTCTGCGCCGGTGTAGAGCGTGCCATCGAGATTGTCGAACGGGCAATCGAGATTTACGGCCCGCCAGTGTACGTCCGTCATGAAATCGTTCACAACCGCCATGTGGTCGAGTCGCTCCGCGCGAAGGGCGCTGTGTTTGTGGAAGAGCTCGAGGAAATTCCCGACGGCGCGGTCACGGTGTTCAGCGCGCACGGCGTGGCGGCGGCCGTGGAAGACGATGCCAGACGACGAAACCTTCCGGTTATCGATGCCACCTGTCCATTGGTGTCGAAGGTGCATAAAGAGGGCCGAAATCATGCCCGGAAGGGCCGGGAAGTCATCTTGATCGGCCACGCCGGGCACCCGGAGGTGGAGGGCACGCAGGGGCGCATTCCCGGCGGCGTTCACCTGGTCTCGGACGTGGGCGACGTGGCCGGCGTCGAGGTACGGGACCCATCCAAGCTTGCCTACGTAACCCAGACCACCCTCAGCGTCGACGATACCCGCGCGGTGATCGAAGGCTTGAAAGAGCGGTTTCCATCGATCGTGGGCCCGGACGTGAAGGACATTTGCTACGCCACGCAAAACCGGCAGCAAGCGGTGCGTGAACTGGCTGCACAGGTTGATCTTTTGCTCGTGGTTGGCGCCCAGAACAGCTCCAACTCGAACCGTTTGCGCGAAATCGGATCGGAAATCGGGATTCCGAGCTATTTGATCGACGATGCTTCCGCCCTTCGTCCCGACTGGGTTACCGGCGTCAAAACGGTTGGTGTGACGGCTGGAGCCTCGGCGCCCGAAGAGCTTGTGCAGGATCTGATCGCCCGTCTGAGCGATTTCGGCGAGGTTACCGTCGAGGAACTGAACGGCGTCAATGAACATATGCAGTTCAAGTTACCGCACGAACTGCTCGAACCAACCGCTGCCGCCGAATAAGACAAAAGGGCATCAGACGTCATGACTGTTCCGCTGATCCAACAAATACGCGTGGGTTCTTACATCCTCGGCAAGAAACTTCGGGGAACGCACAAATATCCGCTGGTCCTGATGCTGGAACCCCTGTTCCGCTGCAATCTCGCCTGCCCGGGGTGCGGTAAAATCGACTACGAGGACTCCATCCTCAATAAGCGCCTGAGCGCCGAGGAATGCCTCGCGGCCGTCGATGAGTGCGGCGCTCCCATCGTCTCGATCCCCGGTGGCGAACCGTTGCTCCACAAGGAAATCGATAAGATCGTCTCCGGCATCACGGCTCGCAAGAAGTTCGTGTACCTGTGTACCAACGGACTTTTGCTCGAGAAAAAACTCGGCCTGTTCAAACCGAGCAAATACCTGACGTTCTCGGTTCATCTGGACGGCTTGGAAGAAGAGCACGACCACGCGGTCAACCAGCCGGGCACGTTCAAGCGCGCGGTTTCGGCGATCAAGAAGGCTCGTTCCCTTGGTTTTAGGGTCAACGTCAATTGCACCCTGTTCAATCAGATGACCGCCGATCAGGTGGCCGCCTTCTTCACTTATTGCAGCGAGGAACTGGACATCGAGGGCATCACCGTTTCACCCGGCTACGCCTACGAGCGCGCTCCCAACCAGGAGCATTTCCTCAATCGATCCAGAACCAAACAACTGTTCCGGGACATCTTCGAGCGTCGCGGCGACAGCAAGTGGCGGTTCAGCCAATCCTCGCTGTTTCTCGATTTTCTCGCGGGGAATCAACAGTATCATTGCACGCCGTGGGGCAATCCCACGCGGAACGTCTTCGGCTGGCAGCGTCCTTGCTACCTCCTCAACGAGGGCTATGCGGGCACCTTCCGCGAACTCATGGAAGAGACCGCCTGGGATCAGTACGGTACCGGCAACTATGAGAAATGCGCGGATTGCATGGTTCATTGCGGATACGAAGCCACCGCCGTCAACGATACCGTCGCCAACCCGTTGAAGGCCCTGAAGGTGGCTTTGCGGGGTCCCCGCACGGATGTTCCCATGGCCCCCGAAATCCCGTTGGAGGACCAGCGCCCGGCCGAGTTCATGTATGAAACGCTGGTCAAGGATTTAAGCGCCGACTTGGAGAAACGGTCCAGCGGCGAGCGTGACGCGGCGTAAAGCCGCGAAGGCTTTTTCGGAGTCGACGGCCAGGCGAAGCAAAACCGGAATATGCCAAGGGTGCGCGGCGACACCCGCGACCACCGAGCGAGCGCTGGGTCGGCCGTCCGCGCCGATCAGACCGCTCACCCACGCCGGAACATCCCGATCGGCCGGGTCCGCGATGGCACGCACGGCCAGGAACGACACTCCGCATTCGGCGGCTGTCCGCGCGACGGCCCGGCTCTCCATGTCCACGGCGGCCGCTCCTGTCCGCTGATGAATCTGCCGCTTTCTTGTCGATACGAGAACGGCTCCGTCGCTGCCATAGACATCCGCCCCCACAACCGCCACCTCGCCCTCCAGGGCGGCTATCAGACGACGTTGCCACGCGCGATCGAAATCCAGGCGGGTCCCGTCGGAGCCGATAACAGAGGACGCGACCACAAGGGCGCCCGCGCCCAGCGCGGGGTGCAACCCTCCGGCGATCCCGAAGCTCACGAGGCCGCGACACCCCTCCGACACAAGGATATGCGCCGCATCCGCCGCTCGTTGGGGGTTGCCGCCGACACATCGAACCAAGAGATCGTCTTGATCCGAAAATGAGCTGAAACAGCCAGCCTCGCGAGCGAGGCCGGTAATGACGCCAAGTCGATCCACTCAGATCCCGTACATGGTCGTCTTGGCGTTCGATTGGCTCAGATTTCGGTACCGGGCCAGAGCCCATAGGGGAAAGTAGGCGCTGTAACCATGATAGGTGAGATAGAACACCTTCGGGAAACCGACGGCGTTATAGTAAGTCTCCCGCCACTTTCCACCGTCGCGCGGCGCTTCCAGCAAATAGCCGATCCCCCGCCGCACGTGCTCGCCGTCCACTTCGCCCGCCGCCATCAGTCCAAGGACCGCCCACGCTGTCTGGGACGGAGTACTGACCTTGGCGTCGTCGCCCTTGCGTTCGGGCCAGTAGCTGGAACAGTCCTCGCCCCAGCCGCCGTCGTCCCGCTGGCACGACTTCAACCACTCGACCGCCTTTCGAATATAGGGCGAACCGGGATCCTCGCCGATGGCGTTGAGCGCGCTCAACACCGACCACGTACCGTAAACGTAGTTCGTTCCCCAGCGGCCGAACCAGGAGCCGTCTTCTTCCTGCTGCCGCTTGAGATACTCGAGCGATCGGGTCACGGTGGGATGGGAACGGTCATATCCAAGTTGCGCCAACATACCCAGGCAACGCGCGGTGACATCGGCCGACGGTGGATCCAGAAGCGCGCCATGATCGGCAAATGGAATGTTGTTCAGCGAATAGTGCTCGTTGTCCGCGTCGAAGGCGCCCCAACCACCGCTCTCGCTTTCCATGCCGATAACCCACTCCGCGCCCCGGGCGATGGCTTCTTGCGAGTCCTCATCGCCCGAACGGTCCAATCCCATGACCACGACGGCGGTATCGTCCACGTCGGGATAGTAATCGTTCCAGTACTGAAAGGCCCACCCTCCGGGCCTGACATCGTCCCGGTTGGCTGTCCAGTCGCCGCGAACGTCCAGGATCTGTCTCTGGCGCAACCAGTGATTGGCCCGGACAATGATCGGGTCGTCGGCGCTGAAACCGGCCTCGAGCATGCTGTGAAGCGCAAGACCCGTGTCCCAGACCGGCGATACACAGGGCTGGCAATATCCCTCCTCGCCTTGAATCACGACCAGTTTGTCGATGGCTCGCCGGGCTGTCACGAATTCCGGGTCGTCGCGGGCGCATCCGAGGGCATCCAGCGCCATCACGGCGTTGGCCATCGCCGGAAAAATCCCGCCCAAGCCGTCTTCGCCGTTGAACCGCTCCCTCACGAAGGCCATCGCCTTGTTTATGGCCTTTTTCTCGAGAAAATCCGGAAACAACGGGTCGCAGAGCCGGCCAACCTTGTCCAACACGAGCAGAAGGTCGCCCAGCCGGTGACCCGTGGGATTGCGGAGATAGGTTTTCTGTTTTTCGGGTGGAACGATGAACAATTCCCGGATCGCCACGCGCCTCGGATTGGCCGCCCGAGGTTTGACGGCGGCGAGGACGAACAGCGGCACCATCACGGTGCGGGACCAGTACGACACCTTGGCGATATGGAACGGCGCCCATTTCGGCAGCAACATGGCTTCCGGACGCATCCACGGGACCGCGCGCCACGGAACCTGTTCGAACAAGGCCAAGGCGATGCGCGTGAACACGTTCACCTCGGCGGCCCCGCCGCGCGCCAGAACAGCCTCTCGCGCGCGCTTCATGTGGGGCGCGTCCGGATCGTCCCCGATACATTTGAGCGCGTAATACGCCTTGACGGTCGCGCTCAGGTCGAAATCACCATCGTGGTACAGCGGCCACCCACCGTGGCTCCCTTGCCTCCGACGCAAGTAATTTCCAAGCTTGCCCTCGATCTCGTCGTTGATTTCGCCGAGATAGTGGTTCAGCAAAATATATTCGGCGGGGATGGTGGCGTCGGCTTCAAGCTCGAACACCCAATGCCCGTCCTCGGCCTGACGGCTGGCAAGCCAGCCCGCCGCCTCGTCGATCACCTCGTCGAGGGCACCCCTTACATGGACAGCGGCCGCGTGCACCGCATCCGCGGTCGCGGATAGGTTTCCCATACCTCACTCCCCTGAAGCAACGTCCCGCGCCGATGTGTCCCAAGCGGAGGCGTCACCACGGTGTAACAATCCGCTCGTTTGGTGCGGGATAAAGCGCGCAATGTCAAGGTGTTGTTGCGGTTGCGAGCACGGATTCGGCAGCTTTCTTACCCGAACGGAGGCTTCCCTCGATGGTCGCGGGCAATCCCGTATCCGTCCAGTCCCCCGCGAGAAAAAGATTGGAAAAGCGCGTCCGAACTCCGGGCCGCCGCGCAGCCTCCCCGGGCGTCTGGGCAAACGTGGCCCTCTTTTCCTTCACGATTCGGTACGTTGGCAATGGCGCCTCGTCGAGGTCCAGGACCGGACGGATTTCTTCCCACATTCGCGCGGCGATGGCGTTCGAAGGTTCCCCAGCCAAGGCGTCGGCGGCGCTGACCGTCACCGACGCGACATCATCGCGGATGAACAACCAGTGACACAGCCCACCGACCATTCCGACAATTCTGGGGCGTTCCGCCGGTCGGGGAAGCAGGAAGTGGCCGTTGACAATCGCGCGGCTGCCTCGGGGCGCCTCGATCTCCGGAACGGCCTTTTCGGCCACCGTGGCCGGCACCGCGAGAATGACCGAGTCCCCCTTGTTCAGTTCGACCCTGTCGCCTCCGGTGAACCGCAAGGTCGTTACTGCTATCTCCCTCGACGTCGAGGCCGCGAAACCGCCGCCCGAAATGGACCCCGGCGGAATGCCTCGCCAGCGCGCGAAGCGACGGATCGACAAAGCTGTCACCGAGCCCGACGCGCGCGATCCTCGGCCGGCAGGCCGCCTCCCCCCGGCCGAACGTCTCTCGAACGACGGGCCACAACAGGCTGGCGGCCGCCTCGTCGGCATCCGTATTCAACGCCGCGACCGCCAGTGGTTCCCAGAATCGCTCGAACAGCACACCAGGCCCGCCGAGGCATCCCGTCACGGTTTCGTCCCGGCCGGCCCACGCGAGACGCAAGGCCCGGGCATACTCCAGGGGCCGGCTTCCCGGGACCCGCCGGTCCTTTCGAAAGATCCACCAGGGGATCCGTCCCGCGCCGGGCCGTAACGTCCAGCGCTCGCCGTTCCGCACGTCAACGAATTCGAACTCCGCGCGAACCGGCCCGCAAAGACTGTCTTTGGAGCCGATGGCCCCGAGAAATTCATGGACGGCGGTGTTGCCACTGAGCACCAGATGATTACCGTTGTCGATCCGGCGCCCCAGGGTTTCGTCGAAGTAGGAACGGCACCGGCCACCGGCTTGACCGGCCGCCTCGTAGACATCGACCGGCCGCCCGGCCTTGGCCGACCACACGGCGGCGGAGAGGCCGGCGAGACCCGCCCCGACCACATGCACCGTGCCTTTCACTCAGATCACTCCGTAGCGGAAGGCCACCCAGAACTTTTCGATCGCGGGGACCGAAACGGGCTCGGCCCACCGCCGCCAGCCCCTCGACATCAATCTCTTGAAGGTTCGCCGGTAGACTTCCATCATGATCGTCGCCGGCCTGACATTTCGTCGATCGCAGACGGCAAGGATCGCCGCCGCTTCGCAGAAACGCTCACGAGCGACCTCCGCCATTTGCGCGAAGACTTCCGTCGAGGCGGGGTGATTCAACACCGCCAGCGCGTCTTCCGTGGACCCAATGCCATGCGCGCGCAACACGTCCTCGGGAAGGTAGAGCCGGTCCCGTTGCGCGTCCTCCTCGAGATCGCGGAGAATGTTCGTCAACTGCAAGGCATGCCCCAGCGCGTGCGCCAATTGACTCCCCGTCGGCTCATCAACGCCGAATACCCGAGTGGAGAGGCGTCCCACGGCACAGGCGACGCGGTCGCAATAGAGCGCCAGCTCGGCCGTGTCGGCAATTCTCACGCGGTCACCGGCATCCATTTCCATCCCAGCGACGATGGCCTCGAAGTCTTCCTTCCTCAGATTGAAGCGTCTGGAAGGCCCGACCAGGGCCCGCGAAATCCGCCTTGTCGGCTCTCCTTCGTAAAGCCTGCCTATTTCCTCGCGCCATTCCGCCAGTTGCTTGCGTTTTCCCTCCTCTTCGCCGGGGTCGTCGGCGATGTCGTCCACCTCCCGGCAGAACGCATAGATCGCGAACATCGCCCGACGCTTCTCCGGAGGAAGAAGCCGCATGGACCAATAGAACGACGTTCCCGATTGACGCACGACCGACTCCACGTACTGGATGTCGCCGGTCGCGGCCGATTCAAGGGGTGCTGTCGTCGCCACGCTCATGATTTGGGATTCACACTCCGCCATAGGAGCGTCCCTTCCAAAGACCTCCCTTTCCGTTCCAATGCAGCCGAGCCGAGTCCACCGTCATCGACGCGAACAGGAACGCCGCCACCGGCAGCAACAGACCGCGCCAGGGCGGCAAGCCGTAAAGTCGGAGCGTCGGCCAAAACATCGCCGTCATCAGCAACCACGCCCCCCCGCCCAACATGGCAAGCCAGAGATCCTGAAACGCCATGCCGTAGACCAACGCCACGGGCGGCACGCAGTATACGACCGTCATTGCAACCACCGTCGCGAGGACCAACGCGACGGAATGGTTCAACTGCGTGAAGGCGGTGCGGGCAACCATGGCCCAAATCTCCGAAAGCCCTTGATAGACGCGCACGCTGCGGGTCCGTGACGCCAGGCCGATCCAGACGGCGCCCCGCCGGCTTATTCGCGCGGCCAGAGCGCAATCGTCAATCAGGTTGCCGCGGATCGAGGCAACGCCGCCAACGGCCGTCAGCGCCGAACGGCGAACCAGCATGCACCCGCCGGCGGCCGCCGCCTCCGCGCGTTCCGGATGGTTGACGAAGGGAAAAGGATACAGCTTCTGAAAGAAAAAAACGAACGCGGGCACCAGCAGCCTCTCCCAGAAACTCCCGCAGTACAACCGCACCATCAGGGAAACCAGATCGAGCTTCCCGGCCTCCGCCTTTGCGACAAGGCGCTTCAGCACCGAGCGGTCGTGTTCGATATCGGCGTCGGTCAATAACCAATAGCCCGTTCCGGGCCAGTGCTCCTCGCCGTGTCGCAAGCCTTGATCCAGTGCCCAGAGTTTGCCGGTCCAACATTGAGGCAGCGGCCGGCCACGGATCACCGTCAAGATGTCCGACCCTTCGGCCGCCGATTCCGCCAGCATAGCCGTATCGTCGACACTTCCATCGTCAACCACGATGAGATTGAACGGTCCCGGATAGTCTTGTCGAACGATGGACGTAACGGCGCGCTGGATGGTCGCGGCTTCGTTGCGCGCGGGGATCACCACGGTCACCCCCGGCCAGCGCTCTCGCGCCGCCGTCCGTTCCGGCAGCTTCTGATCCGCGCGCCAGAAGCCACCCCGGAAAAAGCGGAGCCACAGCACCGAGACGAAAGAGATAGCCGTCAGCCCCATCAGAACGTGTTCAAGCATGGCCTACACCAGCGCCGATACGGCTCCCCGGAGGCAGCACCAGACGTACTCCGGCTTTGTGAGCTGGACGCGCGCGCCGAGCGGATCCTCGCGGCGAAGCCGACCGACCAGCGACCATGCGATATCCAAAATGGCCGCCAACTCCATCGCCAAACGGCGGCTGGCAAGTCCCCTGGGCAGCCGGGCCGCTTCTCGCAACAGGATCTCGGTTTCGTCCAGGGCATGATCGATCACGCGCCTTATTCGCTTGCTAGACTTCGGCCCGTCCAACTCCTTCACGCTCGCGCCTTCTTCCTCCATCCAGATCATGGGCAGGTAGACGCGATCGAGCGCCCGGTAATCGTCCTGACAATCCTGCAGATGATTGATCACTTGCAGGGCATTGCAGAGCGCGTCGGACGGGCCGTAACCGTCCGCCGATCCGCCATGCAGGTCAAGGAGATATCGCCCCACCGGCGATGCCGACAACAGGCAGTACCCGATGAGGTCGTTCCAATCGTCATACCGGTGTTTGACGGCGTCCTGCTTGAAGGCGGCGATAAGATCGGTGCAGTGACGGGTCGTGGTGCCGGTAACCAAGAGACTGCGCCGCATCGCGTGACCCTTGGAGAACGCCGGGTCGTCGGTCTCGTCCCCTTCAATGGCCTTTCTGAAGCCCTCGAGCCGCGCGATCTTCTCGTCCGGCGCCAATGTCGAACTGTCGGCGATGTCGTCGATGGCGCGGGCGAAGGCGTAGAACGAGGCGATGTGAGGCCGCAACCGCGCCGGCAGGATCCAGGAGCCCACGGGGAAATTTTCGTAGGCCGCGTCCTTTCCGGACGGCATTTCGGCGGTTGCCGGCCGCGTCACGGTCATGTGGCGGGATCCCCTCGGAACAGCGATGACACGGTCCCAGGCTCAGCCTTCGACCTTTTTCCGCATTTCGGCCAACAGGCCCTCCACCTGGCCGCCATTTCTGCGAATGACGGAAGCGAACTCGTTTCGCTGGGTCTGGCTCATACTCACCCCCTCCACCGCCACGTCGACGATCTTGAACGAATTGCCCTTGGCTCTGAGCCGCCAGGCGACATCCAGGGGTTGCCCGCCAGCGGGCCGGTTGATCTGAGAAAACACCATGACGTCACCGCTCTGGTCGTCGACCAAGGCTCTGTTCACCGACAACGATTCGCCGGAATACCGCTTGAACCGGTTGAGGTAAGTCACAACGATCATTTGCTCGAAAAGCTGGAGATATTCCCTGCGCTCCTCCGCCGTGGCGCTTTTCCAATATCGCCCCAGCACCCACTGACCGATCGTGGTCACGGCAAAGTTTTCATTGAGAAGAGCCTTGAACCGTCTTTCGCGATCTTCGGGCGAGACGTTCGCGGCGGTCAGCGCATTGACCGCCTCGCCCGCCAGTCCCTCGATAAACTTGCTCGCTTGAGAGGCCGCCTCGCTCGAACGAGCGGGATCCGGCCCTAGGTGAACCGCCAAGAGCAAAACCAGACAACCGGTCAGAACCCGCGTTTTATTCCGTATCAACCACCGCACGTGCGAATTCCCTCTCCTCTCCGTGGCCCCCACTCGGGGGACGAACCATGCGCCGCACAAATTCACCAATACCGTAGCGAAATAAAGCAGACAGTTACAGCCACATGCAACATCGGCATCCCGCGATACAAAGGCAAGCGCGGATCTCGCGGTCCGAAAGATCACGGTTCCGAACGTGACAACCCACGAAGACGGCCCAATTCCGCCATCCGCGCCGATCCAGATGTGGTATCGAAAATTCCTGCCGCACGTTACCCGATGGTTCTGCTCGTTCGCATTGCGGAGGTGACGGAGAGCTCTTTCCTCGCCGGAAGCAAACAACAGGCGGGTACCGTGCGCACTTACCGTCGGAAACTGTTGTGTTGTCCGCCACCTACGATTTATGGTGGTAAAAAAAGCGAGATAGCCGCGCTTCGGTCTTTTTGGCGGAAGAAAAAAGGCATCACGGGGAGATAACGTGCCTGACGACAGCTTTTCAGGCTTTCGGCGTGCGATTCGAGGTTCTGCCGGACGTGTTCCGTTTCGGCGGCGCTTGTGTTCGGGCGGACCTCCAATCTCTCCGATGGCGCGTTTTCCTCTCCCGTGGAACAAGAAAAAGTCAGAAGCGATATTTCGGCTTCGCTTTTCAACATCGGCAAAAGCAGGAGAACATCCAAGATGACAAGCAGAACACTGACCGGCCGTCTGATGGTCGGGACCGTGGCGGCCTTCATGGCCGGCGCGTTTGTTTGGGGGGCCACTGTCTCGCCAGCCTCGGCGGCGGAGAAAATCCGCTGGAAAGTTCCGATCGCCTTCCCGTCGAACCTGCCCGCGCTCGGTGACAATGCCCCTTGGGTCGCCGAACGCCTCAACGCCGCGAGCGGCGGCGACATCCAGATAAAAATCGAGGAACCGGGCAAGATCGTTCCGGCGTTTCAGATCATGGAAGCGGTCAAGGACAACAAGGTCAAGGCCGGCTACACTTGGGTCGGGTACGACCAGGGAAAGATTCCGGCGGTTCCGCTGATCGCCGCGGTTCCATTCGGCATGGAACCCTGGGAATTCAATGCCTGGTGGTACTACGGAGGTGGCCAGCAGCTTGGAGAAGAGCTCTATGCTCCGAATAATATCCACCCCATCCTATGCGGGATCATCGGGCCTGAAACAGCCGGCTGGTTCAAGAACGAGATAACGTCCCTCGACGACATCAAGGGACTGAAAATCCGCTTCGCCGGCCTCGGTGGCAAGGTACTGGAAAAGCTGGGAGCGTCGGTCACCATGATCCCCGGCGGCGAGATCTTCCAGGCTCTGGAAAAAGGCAACATCGACGCCAGCGAGTTCTCGCTGCCCGAGGTCGACGAGCGTCTGGGTTTCTATAAGGTCGTCAAGAATAACTATTTTCCCGGCTGGCACCAGACCTTCACGGCGTTGCACCTCCTCGTCAACCTGGACGAATGGAAGGGTCTCGACGACCAGCAGAGAGCCATGCTCAATCTCGCTTGCCAAGCCGGCGTGACCGACAGCCTGGCGAAATCCGAGCACAACCAGGGCCCGGTCATGGCTGGATTTCCGGAAAAAGGCGTGACACCCCGCAAGCTTCCGGAACCCGTCCTTCGCGAACTTGAAAAGGTGACGAACGAAGTTCTGGCCGAGGAGGCGGCCAACGACGCGATGTTCGCCAAGATCTGGGAATCGCAGAAGGGATTCCGCAAGCAGTACGCGCTCTGGAAGCAATACGGCTACCTGCCGCGCGACTTCTAGGACTCGACCAAGCGATGAACGGTGTGGTGGCATTCAGGAGAGACGCTCGATGACCGATCAACGGGAGCCAACGGAGGGTGAACCCCATGTCGACGTGGATGACCTGATCCACCACACCGTATTGCCAAGAACGCCGGTGTCGAATTTTCTCGACACGATCATCCGTTGGACGGGATACGCGGCATCCTGGTTCTGCTGGTTTTTCCTCGTCGGGATTATCGTCGTCAATGTTGTGATGAGATACTTCTTCGGCGAAGGGAAGATATATTTCGAAGAGGCGCAATCGTTCATTTACGCGCTCGGATTCCTGATCGGACTGTCCTTCTGCGTGGAGAACGACAGCCACATCCGGATCGATATCTTTCATGATCGGTTCAAGCCGCGCACCAAGGCGTGGATCGATTTTATCGGCATTCTCTTTTTTCTGATCCCCTACGTGACCGTGATCCTGATCTACTCGGTGCCGATGATCGAGTACTCGTTGCAGACGGGGGAACAATCCACCAGTCCCGGCGGTCTGCCGTATCCCCTCATAACTATCTGGAAGTCCTTCATGTTCATCGGGTACGCGCTGTTGATGATCGCGGCCGTTTCGAGGTTGATCCGGGTCAGTACGCTGCTTTTCTGGCAACCCAGTTTGAACAGCTCTCGGCGTTAGGGAAATCGAACGATGGAAATCAACGAGATCCTCGCCATCCTGATGTTCGTTTCATTTATTTTTCTGTTGTTCGCCGGTTTTCCGGTGGCCTGGATGCTGGGCGGCATCGCGATCATCTTCGCCGCGATCTCGATCGCGATGGATACGTACCTCGACACGTTTATCGGTATCGACTGGGCCTATGTGTCGCTGGCCATCGATGACCTTTGGAACACCATGCAGAACTGGGTGCTGGTGGCCCTCCCCATGTTCATTTTCATGGGCCTGATGCTCGATCGATCCGGCATCGCCGAGCAGATGATGGCGAGCTTCACCCAGTTGTTCGGACGCGTCAGGGGAGGCATGGCGGTCACGGTCACGATCATCGGCATCCTGCTGGCCGCGTCCACCGGCATCATCGGCGCCTCCGTCGTGCTCCTGGCCCTACTCGGCCTGCCGATCATGTTGCGAAACGGCTACCAGAAGGAACTCGCGGTCGGCACCATCTGCTCGGCGGGGACGTTGGGTATTCTGATTCCCCCCAGCATCATGCTGGTGATCATGGCCGATCGGCTGGGACGCTCGGTGGGCGACCTGTTCATGGGCGCCGTCTTTCCCGGGCTTCTGCTCGGCGTCCTGTATATCATTTATATCCTGATTATCTCGATGCTGCGCCCCAACGTGGCACCCCTGCCCAAGGACGCGCCGACACTCTCCTTGCGCGTCGTTCTCGGCGTGCTGTGGTCCGCCTCCCCGCCGGCCCTGCTCATCCTCGGCGTGCTTGGCAGCATTTTCTTTGGTATCGCGACACCGACCGAGGCCTCCGGCCTTGGTGCCTTCATCGCGACCATGTTGGCTGTTGCAAAAGGACGCCTCAACCTGCGCGTCATGCACGAAGTCGTGTGCCAGACCACGACGACCACCGCGTTCATTTTCGGCATTCTGGTCGGCGCCAGCGCGTTCGCCCTCGTGCTGCGCGGACTTGGCGGCGACGAACTGATCGAAGCGACGCTGCTGGGGCTCGATCTCGGGCCTCACGGCACGATGATATTTATTCTGTTCATCGTGTTCCTGCTGGGCTTCGTTTTGGACTGGATCCAGATCATCCTGATCATCCTGACCTTGGTGGCGCCGGTGGTGTCCTCCTTCGGCTTCGACCTCAACTGGTTCATGATCCTGTTTGCGGTCTGTTTGCAAACATCTTTCCTGACCCCACCGGTGGGGTTTGCCCTGTTCTATCTCAAGGGCGTCGCGCCACCGGAAATAACGGTCCGCCACATCTATCGCGGGGTCGTTCCGTTTATCTTCATACAGCTGTTCGGCCTTGCGATCGTGTATCTGTTCCCCGCGATCGTGACATGGCTTCCCAAGCAGGCCTACAGCCAATGATCCGCGGCAAATCATCCGGGCGCCATACCGGCGGGAGGTGAGTGATGAGAATCAGGACCCTTGTGGCCCTTGTCGCGTTCAGTCTCGTGGGCGGGCTGTGGGGCCCGCGCCTGTCCATGGCGGCGGAGACCTATGACCTTGGTGTCGCTCTCGGCCTGACGGGTACGGGAGCGCCGTATTCCCGCGAGGCGTTGGACGCGATCCGCATGGCCGTCGACGAGATCAACGCCCAGGGCGGATTCCTGGGCGAGCATCCCATCGAACTCTCCATCGAGAACACGCGAACCCGGCCGGACGTCGCGGAGTCGGTCGTGACGCGGCTGATCGAGCGGGACAAGGTACGGGCGATTATCGGCACCTATTCCAGCGCGACGGCCCTCGCCATCAAGCCCATCTGCCGCGCCAATGGCGTCCTCCACATCGCCACCATCAGCAATTCCGAGGACATCACCCGGCTCGACCCCAGTCCGTACACCTTTTCGGTGGTACCGAATACCTACATGATATCGAAAGCGGTGGCGATCGCCATCGCCAAGCTGGCCGCCGAGAACGATTGGAAAACGTACGTCACCATCGCGTCCGATTACGCCTGGGGACGGTCCAGCCAGGAAATCCAGGTGGCGATGCTCAAGGAGTTGGCGCCCGACCTGGAGCTGATCGCCGATTACTGGCCGCCCATCGGATACGTCGGTTTCAACGCCTTCATCGTCGCGATCATGAACCAGAAGCCGGATTTCGTTCTCGCCTCCATCGCCGGCGCCGACAACGGCCGCTGGGACGCCGCGGCCCGCGACTACCACCTCGAGGACGTCACCGCCACTCCGGGCGGCCTGATCAGCGTCACCGAACTGATCAGCCAGGCGAACTGGCTGCGCCGCGGCACCTATGGCCGAACCCGGGCTCCGTTTTTCGCCCACATGGGCATCCCGATGATGGCCAGTTTCGTGGAACAGTACTGGTCCCGCCATGGGCGCTACCCCAGTGATTGGGCGGTGATGGCATATGACGGTGTCTATGCCCTGAAGCAGGGAATCGAGAAGGCCGGAAGCATCGATACGGAAAAGGTCAAGGACGCCATGAAGGGCCTGACCATCCAGACCACACGGGGCGAGCTTTTCTTCCGGGAGATCGACAATCAACTCAGCGCGTCCGCCTACTTCGGCCGGGTCGGGGACGACCTCGCATATGAGTTTCCGATCTACCTGGATCTTCAGGAGTTCAAGGGCCCGGACATCTGGCGCCCCGAGTCGGAAATCCTCAGCGCGCGATCGGTCGGCGCGGGGAAGTAAGGAGTGCCGGGAAAGGTCGTATCGGCGGATGAGGCGGTCGCCATCATCCGCGATGGCGACATGCTCGCGAATACCGGCTTCGTCGGAGATGGCGCTCCCGAGGAACTTCTGCTCGCCCTCGAACGCCGCTTCCTGGAAACGGGAACGCCGAGGGGCTTGAGCCTCGTCTTCGCCGCCGGCCAGGGAGACGGCGCGGACCGGGGCCTCAATCGTCTCGGGCACGACGGGCTGTTGAAGCGCGTTGTCGGCGGTCACTGGGGGTTGATCCCTAAGGTCGCCAGGCTGGCGCTCGACAACAAGATCGAAGCCTACAATCTGCCCCAGGGCGTCATCTCCCATCTCTATCGCGACATCGCCGGCCGCAAACCCGGGACCATCTCCAAGGTTGGACTGCGAACCTTCGTGGATCCTCGCCTGGAAGGCGGCAAGATCAACGACATCACGACCGAGGATCTGGTGTCGGTGATGGACCTGCGGGGCGAGGAGTGGCTGTTCTACAAGGCCTTTCCAATCAATGTGGCGTTTATCCGGGGCACCACGGCGGACCCGGCCGGCAACATCACCATGGAGAAGGAAGCCCTCACCCTCGACAACCTTGCCATGGCCATGGCGGCCCGCAATTCCGGCGGGTTCGTGATCGCGCAGGTGGAGCGCATCGCGGAAGCCGGGTCCCTCCACCCCCATCATGTTCAGGTTCCCGGAATTCTGGTGGATTGCATCGTCGTGGCCCGTGCCGAGAACCACTTTCAGACCTATGCATCGCCCTACAATCCCGCGTTCTCCGCCGAGATCCGGGTTCCGCTCGAACTCGCTCCCGCCCTTACCGCTTGACGATCGCAAGGTGATCGCCCGGCGATGCGCGTTCGAACTGCCGGCGGGAGGCGTGGTCAATCTCGGCATCGGCATGCCGGAGGGCGTGGCCGCCGTCGCCAACGAGGAGCAGATCCTCAAGTACGTCACCCTCACCGCGGAACCGGGCGTGATCGGCGGTGTCCCCGCCAGCGGTCTCAACTTCGGCGCCGCGATCAACCCCGAGGCCATCATTCATCAGAACCAGCAGTTCGATTTCTACGACGGCGGCGGCCTCGATATGGCGTGCCTCGGCCTCGCCGAGTGCGACGCGGATGGCAACCTCAACGTCAGCCGCTTCGGGTCCAGGCTGGCCGGCGCCGGGGGATTTATCAACATCAGCCAGAACGCCCGCAAGATCGTCTTCGCCGGCACGTTTACCGCCGGCGGTCTGCAAATCGCCATCGAGGAAGGCCGGGTCCGCATTGTCCAGGAGGGGCGCGCGCGAAAGTTCGTCGAGCGCGTCGGGCAGATCACCTTCAGCGGTACCTACGCCGCCGAGACGGGCCAGCCGGTTTATTACGTCACCGAACGCTGCGTCTTCCAGCGCACGGAGTCGGGAGTGAAGCTCGTCGAGGTGGCCCCGGGCATCGACGTGGAGCGCGACATCCTGGCCCACATGGATTTCACCCCCATCGTCGATACGGTCGCCGCGATGGACCCGCGCATTTTCCGCCCCGGCCCCATGGGTCTCGAAAAAATCCTGATCAACGACCGGGACCTCGCCAGCCGCGTGAGCTACGACGCCTCGCGGAACATCCTATTCCTCAACTTCGAGGGACTGCACGTCCGAACGGACTCGGACGTCGCCGCGATCCAGAAAGCGGTGGAGCGGCGGTGCCGGAAGATCGGGCGGCGCATGGCCGCCATCGTCAATTACGAAACCTTCCGCATCGACGAGCCCGTCCTGGATACCTACGCGCGGATGGTCCGGTACATGGAAGACACCTACTACACCCGGGTCACGCGCTACAGCACCGGCGCCTTCCTGCGCATGAAACTGGGCGCCGCCCTGGAAAAACGCGACGTCGCTCCGCATGTTTTCGAAACCGAGGACGAAGCCCGCGATTACCTCGCCGGGTCCTGAGGGCCTGGTCGCCTGGTTCGGGGGCCCGGTCTAAGCCTCGGGCGCCACCGTCTTTCGGCGGGAGCGGGCCGCCGGGCGCGCGTCCCCGTCCGGCAGGGTTTCATCGAGCCAATCGACAATGCGCTTGGCGACTGTCTCCCAACTGTGCTCCAGCATCATGGCATGGGCCATGCGCGGAAAGATCTCCGGCCGGGTCCGGTAGGTCTTGGCCGTCGCCTCCAGCGCGCCGCGAAACACGAAACTGTCGTTTTCGGCGCCCAGCACCAGCACCGGAAGATCCAGCGTCGGCGTCGACGGCGGCAAGTCCAACCCCAGCAGGTCGACGATGGCCATGGTCGACTCCCCTTGCAGGCGATGCAGCATCTTGTCGATGGTCTCCTGGGAGGTTTCGTCCGAGAACAGGGCCCGGCGCACGCTGTCGCCATCGGAGATCGCGGGACCGAATATCTGCATCTTGGCCATGTCCACGAACAAACCGGGATTGCCCAACGCCATGCCCAGGAACGACCCGGCCAAGCCGTGGGGCGGGACCGAGGCCATCAGCACGGCCGCCGGCGTTTCATGTTCATGAATGTACTTCTGAACCACCATGCCGCCCATGGAGTGACCGATCAGCGCCGGCGGTGCATCGAGGGTCGCCGCCACTTGCCTGAGATCCGCGACGTATTGCCACAGCCGGGCGACGCCCACCCCCTCCCATCCCGCGCTTTCGCCATGGCCGCGAAGGCTTAGCGCGTGGGCCGCGTATCCATTTTCGGCGAAATACGGAAGGAAGTGCTGATCCCAGATCCACGCGCCGCCGTAGGCGCCGTGGACGAACAGGAGCGGCGTGGCGCGGGTTTTTCCTTTGGGTTTTCGGCTGATGACTTCTAGATTCATGGGGAGGTTCCAATGCTGCGGTGCGGCGGGAACCTAACGTATCGCAACGCCGAACCCAAGCCTTGAAGATTAGCAAAGCATGAAATCTGTCCCCGCGCAGCGGAAGCCGTCCGGTTTTGCAAGCCGCTGGTGGGCCTGGACCGCCCTCCTGCTCGGTCTGTGGACCGCCTTTCCGGTCTCGCCGTCCGCCACCGAACCGTCCGGCGCGCCGGACTCGAAGGAGAGCTTGCGGGCATGCGGGTTCGCCGACATGGCCCGCGCGAAGGGAGATTTTCAAGCCGCGATCGAGCAGTATACGCGCTGCGCCGGCTCCGGACATCTGACCCCGGATCAGGAGGCGCGCGTGCTGACCAATCGGGGAACCGCGCATTACCGCTTGGGATCCCACGAGCAGGCGACCGCCGATTTCACCGCCGCGCTGGATCTGAACCCGGGTTTGGCGGCGGCGTTCTACAACCGGGGACTGGTGGCGCACGTGACCGACCGCTTCGACGACGCCATCGCCGACTACACCGAAGCCATCCGTCTCAAACCAGACTACCACGAAGCCTACTGCAATCGCGGCGGCGCCTATATCGCCAAGGGCGACTACGACCGCGCGATCGAGAGCGCCGACCAGGCGATCCGTCTCTATCCCGCGTTCGCCTGCCCCTTCAACAACCGGGGCTACGCCTATGCGAGGAAGGGCGACGACCCTCGGGCCATCGAGGACTACAGCCAGGCCATCCGGATCGATCCCAACCTGGCCTCCGCCTACCACAACCGGGGCATCGCATACGCCAACCAGGGCGACCACGAACGGGCCATCGCCGACCTCGGCGAGGCCATCCGTCTCCGCCCCGATTGGGCTCTCGCCTACATGACCCGGGCGGACGTATACTTGCAAACCGGCGACACCGAAAACGCGGCCCGCGACATCGAGAAAGCCGCGCGCCTCGATCCGGCGCCGGAGCCCGGGACTCCGCGACAAAGCCGGTGAGCCGGACATCACGCCCGAAAATAACCTGAAACTGCGCGTAACGATCGGAATCCGTCACGTTACACCGCAAGCAACACCAGAAGGTCGAAACCATGATCGAAGACGACAAAGGCAGTTCGAGCACCACCAACGGTCACCGGAGACGCGGGGCACGGACCCGCGGCTTGGCCGGAGCCGCCGCTCTCCTCGGTTTTCTCGCCGCCATCTCGGGCCCGGCATCGGCCACCGAGGCGTCGGACAAGTCAGCCCACGAGGCCTCCAACACGCCGGCGCCCAACCTCGCCTCGCAGTCCTGCACGTTCGCCGACAAGGCCCACGCGGAGGGGAACCTCCAAGCCGCCATCGAGCTTTACACGACTTGCATCAAGACGGCCAATCTCACGCCCGAGCAACGAGCCGGGATTCTGATCAACAGGGGCAATGCGTATTTCCGTCTGGGGGAGCAGGAAATGGCCGCCGCCGATTTCGACGGTGCCATCGAGCTCACGCCCAATTCGGCGACGGCCTATTACAATCGCGGACTGGCGGCTTTCGTGATCGGCCGCTACGACGAGGCCATCGCCAACTCCTCCGAGGCCATCCGCCTCGATCCGGGCATGGCGACGGCCTACTACAATCGGGGCGCCGCCTATGCCAACAAGCGCGACTTCCCCAAGGCCATCGCCGACCTCACCGAGGCCATTCGCCTGCGCCCCGACTGGGCCTTGGCGTACCGCTCCCGGGGCGACGCGTACTTGCGATCCGGTGCCCCCGAAAAGGGCGCCCTCGACCACGCCGAAGCCAAGCGACTGGACCCCACAGCGGGCCAGCCACAGGCCCGGTAGAGGCGGGACGGCGGGAACCCGGCGGGCGGAGCGCCGCGCCGCCGGCGGCCCCGCCGCTACTTGAACAGCTTCTTGAGTTTGTCGGCGGCCTCCCCGGCCTCCCGCCCGATGGACCGGCCGGCGTCCTCCGCTTCCCTGCCGATCGCCTTGCCGGCCTCCAGGGCCCGCATCGGGGTGCCGCCGACGTTGCCGCCGATCACCTTCATGATGTCCTCGATATCCACGCCCTCGATCGCGACCCCCAGCCACTTGAACAGCGAGGCGGCGACGATCCGGGCGACCTGCTCCGTGGAGGCGCCGCCCTCGCCGCCGCCGATGTTCCGGAGGTGGATGTCGTCGAGATCGACGGTCACGGTCCTGCCGTCGAGCCCGGTGGCGCCGACGCTCAGTTCGCCGTTCCTGACATAGAGGTTCTCGATGATCATCTTGCGACCGCCGCCGTCCCCGGTTCCGCCACCGCCCGCGCCGGTTTCGGCCTCGACGTGGCGGGTCAGGGCGTCGATGTTGTTGCCGTTGACGCCGATCTCGTAGGTCACCCGTCGGTCTGTCGATGACCACCTCCCGGATGACGACGGGATTTCCGGTGACGCTGCCCACGTCGACGGCCAGCGCGATCCGGTCCACCCGGATGGCTTTCGCCGCGTCGAACCCGGCGGGGTTGGCGACGCTGAACCCGCTGATCACGCCCTTTCCCGAGACCATGTCGAGGTCGACACCGTCCACGCGGACGGCGGTTCCGGTATACCGCGAGCCGTATTTCTCGATCTCGGCGGCGATGATGGTGTCGAGGGACGAATACAGGATGTAGGCCAGGCCGATGACGATGGCGGCGACCGCCAACGCGCCGAAGAGCAGAACCCGTCTCATGATCCGATGTCCTCCTCCCCCCATGATTTACGGGAAGTCCGGCACGGAACGCGCCCGCGCCGTATCCCACCGTTGAAAGCCTAATCCATCCGTTTCCGCTCGGATAGAAGCATGTGGATCGCCGGATGGCTGTCCGCGAAATCGATACGGCCGTAACGGCGGCGGGAGCGGACGCGACGGGAACTTGGCGTGATTGTGCGGGGCCAAATGCGTGCTAAAATCATCGACTATTCGGATTGATTTCATCGGATGAGAGGGGGAAATACGGCAATGACACGGTTCTGGCGAGGAATCGCGGCGATCGCCCTGTTGGCGGCGATACCGGTGGCGGCGGTACCGGCGGCCAAGGCCGCGGACGAACCGGTGCGCCTGAAGGTGGCCTACGGGCAGGTCTACGCCGTCTCGGGCATGACCTTCGACTGGACCACCATCGAGGTGAACTTGAAGAACATCGATTATCAGAAGTCGGTGGTGATGCACTACAAGGATCCGGCCGACGGCAGCTGGAAGGATTATCCCCTGGCGTTCTCCGGCCACTACGGAAACTACGACGTGTTCAGCGGGGGCAATGCGCCGACGACCGGGGAATTCGTCATCAAGTACGCGGTGCCGGGCGGGGAACACTGGGACAACAACGGCGGCGAAAACTATCATATCGCCGCCTTCGAGGGCGAGGTCGGCGGCAGCGTCATGCTGAAGCGGGCCACATCCCACATCGGCCACGAATCCGGTGGCGGCTTTGTCTTCACGACCTCGTGGTTCGAGGGTGAGATCTACGTCCGCAACCTCTCCTACAACAAACGCGTGGGCGTGCATTACAGCACGGACGGCGGAACCACGTGGGCCGATATGGACGCGTCCTACGCCGGCAAGGTCCAGGCGGTCGCCAGCAACGTTCATTCGGTGGAAATCTGGAAATTCAAGACACCGACGCTCACCTATGGCAATCCCGATACGTTTCGGTTCAGCGTCTATTACGAACTCCAGGACTCCGGCCCGAATTTCGGCAACACGTTCTGGGACAACAACTTTTCCCAGGATTACATCCTTGGCAAGACCCACGGCACGACAATCCGATAGGCGCTTGGCGGCGGGATCCCATGCCGTGCGACCGGCGACACCGGGATGGTGGGGGGGGGTTAACGCGTTTTTCGCAAAACAACCCCGTGCACAGTAGAAATCCGGCCGCAACGGGGGCCAATCCGGGACCATTGGCGCCACCATCCATGATCGATGGCGCGTGCGCCAGCGCTGGATCGGGACTCATGGCCTGGATCGAGCGCGGGCTTTACCCCGCCACCAGGCCGTGGTCGGCGGCGTGGGTTTGGCAGATTTGCAGGATGGACTGGCCGTAGCGTTCCAGTTTGGCGGCGCCGATGCCGGGGACGGCGCTCAGGCGCCCGAGGCTGCCGGGACAGGCGCGGGCGAGTTCGAGCAGGGTGGCGTCGTGGAAGACCACGTAGGCCGGCACGCCATGGGCTTTCGCGGTTTCGCTCCGCCAGGCGCGCAGGCGCTCCCACAGCACGGTCTGGACGGCGTCGAGGTCGGCGGCGGTGGCACCGGCGGCGGTGGTGGAACGCGCCACCTTCACCTTCGCGGCCCGGCCCTTGGCCGGCTTGCGCAGGGTGATCGCGCGGGTCCCCTTGAGCACCTCGCGGCTCCCCTCGCCGAGCCGCAGCGCGCCGAAGGCGTCGTGGTCCACCTCCAGCATGCCGAAGGCGACAAGCTGGCGGAACACGGCGCGCCATTCCTTCTCGTCCAGCTCCTTGCCGATGCCGTAGGTGCTCACCTGGTCGTGATTCCATTGGCGAATGCGCTCGGTATCGCGGCCCAGCAGCACGTGACAGAGATGCGCGGCGCCGAATCGCTGGCCGGTGCGGTAGACGCACGAAAGCGCCTTCCGCGCGGCCTCCGTGCCGTCCCAGGTTTCGGGCGGCTCCAGGCACACGTCGCAGTTGCCGCACGGCCCGCTGTCCTCGCCGAAGTAGGCGAGCATGCGCTGGCGCCGGCAGGTGGCGCTCTCGCACAGCGCCAGCAGCGCGTCCAGCTTGGCGTGGGCCAGCCGCTGAAAGGTGTCGTCGGCCTCGGATTCGTTGATCATGCGGCGGTGCTGCACGGCGTCATTGAGGCCGTAGGTCATCCAGGCGTCGGCGGGCAGGCCGTCGCGGCCGGCGCGGCCGGTCTCCTGGTAATAGCCCTCGACGCTTTTGGGGATGTCGAGGTGGGCGACGAAACGCACGTCCGGCTTGTCGATGCCCATGCCGAAGGCGATGGTCGCGACCACGACGATGCCGTCCTCGCGGAGGAAGGTATTCTGGTTGCGGCGGCGCGCGTCGGCGTCCATTCCCGCATGATAGGGCACCGCCCGCACGCCGTGGCCGGTCAGCCACTGGGCGGTTTCGTCCACTTTGCGGCGCGACAGGCAATAGACGATGCCCGATTCTCCGGCGTGCTCGGTGGTGATGAATTTGAGCACCTGTGCCCGGGCGTTGTCCTTCTCGACGATGCGGTAGCGGATATTGGGCCGGTCGAAGCTGGAAACGAAGATGCGCGCGCCCTGCAACCGCAGGCGCTGGACGATCTCCTCGCGGGTGGTGGCGTCCGCCGTCGCGGTCAGGGCGACGCGCGGCACATCGGGGAAGCGTTCGTGCAGCACGGAAAGCTGGATGTAGTCCGGCCGGAAATCGTGCCCCCACTGCGACACGCAATGGGCCTCGTCGATGGCGAACAGCGCGAGCCCGGGGCCGGCGGCGACACGGTCGAGCAGCGCCATGAACCGGGGAGTCAACAGACGCTCGGGCGCCACGTACACCAGATCGAAGTCGCCGCCGGCGACACCGCGCTCGACCGCGGTGGATTCGTCGAACGACAGCGACGAATTGAGACAGGTGGCCTTGATGCCCAGTTCCTGGAGCGCCGCCACCTGATCGTGCATCAGGGCGATCAGCGGAGAGACGACGATCCCGACCCCCTGCCGCGCCAACGACGGGATCTGGTAGCACAGCGACTTGCCGCTCGCCGTCGGCATCAGCACCAGCGCGTCGCCGCCCGCCGTCACATGATCGACGACCGCTCCCTGCCCGTCGCGGAAAGCGGGATAGCCGAAGACCGTATTGAGAATGGCGAGGGTGTCGGACATCGGCCGGAGTA
>CAVPAM010000009.1:0-77003 GCA_963701445.1 uncultured Alphaproteobacteria bacterium | reverse complement strand
GTTCTGAATCTGGCCTGCATCGTCACGAACTGAGTTTGGCCGGCATTGGCCCGAGCGCCCGGCGCGTGCGCCCGGAGTACGATCCGAAGACCGGGGGGGGGATAATACGGTTTTTGCGATAACAGAGCTTGTTGCAGAATGGCACCATCTTCTCTTGACGTGATCCGCGGTGCCTGATTCCTTCTTTCCCGGGACAGCACCGAGGGGGCGGACTTGGCGAATTTCTTCCGCGAGCCGGACCGGCGGCAGCGATTTCTTCTTCCGGTGGACATGAAGGACTGGGTTCCGGAGACGGACATGGTCCACCTTCTTTTGGACGTGGTGACCTTGATGGAGCTCACGGCCTTCGAGGCCCATTACACGAAGCGAGGCACCGGCGCCCCGCCGTTCGCGCCCTCGATGATGGTGTGCGTGCTGATCTACGCCTATGCCAACGGCCATCGCTCCAGCCGCAAGATCGAGCGCCTGTGCGAGCGCGACGCGGGGTTCCGGATGATCGTCGGGCACGAGGTTCCCGACCACACGGTGATCGCGCGGTTCCGCAAACGCCATCGCAAGGAGTTCGAGGCGCTGTTCGTGGAGGTTCTGAAGCTCTGCCATGCGGCGGGCTTGGTCCGCCTTGGCGTGGTGGCGCTGGACGGGAGCAAGATCAAGGCGAACGCGGCGCTGTCCGCCAACCGGACGGCCCGGTCTTTGGAAGCGGAAGTTACGGCCATGGTGTCGGAGGCGGACGCGGTCGATGCCGCCGAGGACGCGCTGTTTGGCGACGAACGGGGCGACGAGATGCCGGCCGAGATGCGCGATCCTTCCGGCCGTCCGTCCCGGCTGCGCGCCTGCCTGGACCGCCTGCGCGCCGAGGCACACGCGCAAGCCGCCTGCCAACAGGAGAAGATCGACGCCCGTGCGGCCGAGGAGAAGGCGACCGGCAAGGCCAAACGCGGCCGCAAGCCGAAGCCGGCCGAGGAGACCGTCGCGGACGACGCCAAGGCTAACGTGACCGACCCGGCGAGCCGGATCATGAAACACCGCAAGGGCTACCTCCAGGGCTACAATGCCCAGGCTGTCGTGACCACCGGTCAGATTATTCTTGCGAGCGATGTGACGCATGAGGCCAACGACGTCCATCAGCTGTCGCCGATGATCGCCAAGACCCTGGCCATGATGGAGGCGGTGGCGGGCGAAGAGGTCGCGCTGGGGACCGGCCTGTTCGACGCCGGGTCCTGGTCCGAGGACAACGCCGCCACCGAGACGGCGGAATGCGAATACCTGATCGCGACCACCAAGGACTGGAAACAGCGCAAGGCGACGCGCGACGCGCCTTCGCCCCGGGGCCGGATTCCCAAGGAGATTAGAGCGTTTCCGCATTAGGTTGACCATATCCGACGTGCCTGATGAAGGCGGCGCATTCGCTTGGAGGGAAGAGTTCGAGAAGGGCTCCGATCGTGGTCCAGAGGGCGTCGATGGAGCGTTCCGCGGCTTTTCGAAGCAAGGCTTTGAGCTTTTAAAACATCATTTCGATGGGATTGAGGTCGGGGCTGTAAGGCGGCAGGTACGCTAGAGCGTGTCGAGGCTAACGGGATTTAGGGTTTTCTGAAGGCGGGATATGTGATTCTCTGTGTTTGTTTGGCAAATGTAGAGGGTCAGTCATGGTCAAGCCACATCCTATAGAGTTACGAGTCCGCGTTGTAGCCTTTGTCGACGAAGGTTATGGGCATCGCGAGGCGGCGCGTCATTTTCGGGTTTCGCCGAAATTCGTGAACGACATGATCAAGCTGCGGCGGGAGACCGGTAGCCTTGAGCCGAAGCGTCAGGGCAATTTAGGACACACCGGCAAGTTGCGGGGGTTGGAAGGCTGGGTTCGCGGGCGGCTGGCCGAGCAGGGCGACTTGACGCTGGACGAACTGTGCCTGGAGCTGGAACGGGAGAACGATGTCCGCGTACATCGCTCGGCAATCGGCCGTTGGCTTCACCGCCTCGGGCTCAGCCATAAAAAAAACGCTGCGCGCCGCCGAGCAGCGGCGGCCTGATGTGGCCCACGCGCGCCAAGTCTGGATTACCCAGCGCCAGCCCTTCATGAGCACCGCCTTGCAGCGGCTGGTGTTTATCGACGAGACATCGCTCAACACCAAGCTCGTCAAGACCACCGGCTGGGCCCCGCGGGGCGAGCGGCTGGTCGATTACGCGCCCTTCGGGCACTGGCACACGCAAACCTTCATCGCCGGCCTTCGTCATGACGGGCTCACCGCCCCGTGGGTGATCCACGGCCCGATCAACCGCGAGCGCTTCGAACTCTACATCGAAACCCAACTTGCCCCGACCCTGAAGCCCGGGGATGTGGTGATCCTCGACAACCTCTCCAGTCACAAAAGCGCCCAGGCCGCTGAGGTGCTCAAAGCGGTCGACGCCTGGTTCCTCTTCTTGCCGCCATACAGTCCCGACCTCAACCCCATCGAAATGGCGTTTGCCAAACTCAAAGCCCTAATTCGCAAGGCTGCCGCCCGATCCTACGACGAGGTCTGGCAGACCGCCGGCGCCGTCTGTGACCTCTACTCCAGCCAAGAATGCGAAAACTTCTTCAACGCCGCTGGATATAGAACCAATTAAACGCGACACGCTCTAGCGCGGGCAGAACCGAAATGGTCAGCTCCACTTTCCACCGCCGCATCGCGGCCGATTTCGAACGCGGGGACGTGGTGGAGGTGGACGGTTGGGTTCTGTCGTTGACGGAAGTCCGGTTGGCCGCCCTGGCGCATGTGGTTCGGGGGGCCTTTCCCTCGGTATGACTGGGCGTTCTCCTTGGCGGGAGCCAGGCCAAGCCTTCAGTCCAGTTCGAAGGCGTCCTTGTAGTCCAACTTGAGGGCGGGATCCTGATCTTCCTTTTTCAGGAAGCAGTCGCCGACGGCGAGGCAGTCGATGTCGGTGCCCATGAAGCAGTGGAACGCGTCCTCCGGCGTGCAAACGATCGGCTCGCCGCGCACGTTGAAGCTGGTGTTGACGACGACCGGGCAACCGGTGAGCGCCTTGAACCGTGAAATCAGGGCATGGTATCGCGGATTGGTTTCCTGGTGGACCGTCTGGATCCGCGCCGAATAATCCACATGGGTCGCGGCCGGGATTTCGGAGCGCGGGACGTTCAGCTTTTCGATGCCGAACAACCCCTTTTCCGCTTCGCTCATCTCCCGGCGGCGCTTCGCGGCGACGTCCGCGACCAACAGCATGTAGGGGCTGTCGCCGTCCAGATCGAACCAGTCGGATACGTCTTCCCGCAGCACCGAGGGCGCGAAGGGACGGAACGATTCACGGTACTTGACCTTCAAGTTCAGCATCCTCTGCATCTTCGCCGACCTCGCGTCTCCGAGGATCGAGCGGGCACCCAACGCCCTGGGTCCAAACTCCATGGCGCCCTGGAACCATCCCACCGCCTCGCCGCCGGCGAGCGCCCGGGCGGCGGCGTCGGTCAGCGCGCCGTCGTCCAGAACCGCGTACCGGGCTCCCGAGGCGGTCAGCCTCTTCTCGATGTCGGCTTGCTCGAACGCCGGACCCAAGTAGCCGCCGCGCATGGAATCGCCACCGCTATCGACCTGCCTTGGTTGATCCTTGTAGAGATGGTAGGCGCAAAGGGCCGCTCCGAGAGCGCCTCCGGCGTCGCCGGCCGCGGGCTGGATCCAGATATTGTCGAAGCGGCCGTCGCGAAGGACCTTGCCGTTCGCCACGCAGTTCAACGCCACGCCGCCCGCGAGGCACAGGTTCTTCATGCCCGTTTCCGCCGCCAGCGAGCGGGTCAGCCGGAGAACCACTTCCTCGGTGACGGCCTGAACCGACGCGGCCAGATCCATGTGCCGCTGGTCGAGCGGTTCCTCGGGCGCGCGGGGCGGACCGCCGAACAGCGCGTGGAACCGCTCGTTGGTCATGGTCAGCCCGGTGCAATAATTGAAATAGGACTGATCCAGCCGGAACGAGCCATCGTCCTTGACGTCGATCAGGCGGTCGAGGATGACCCGGGCGTATTTGGGCTCGCCGTAGGGCGCCAACCCCATGACCTTGTATTCGCCGGAGTTGACCTTGAAGCCGGTGTAGTAGGTGAACGCGGAATACAGGAGGCCGAGGGAATGCGGGAAGTGGATTTCCTTGATCATGTCCAACCGGTTGCCGCGCCCCACGGCCACCGACGTCGTCGCCCATTCGCCGACACCGTCCATTGTCAGGACCGCCGCCTCTTGGAACGGCGACGGAAAGAAGGCGGACGCCGCGTGACTCTGGTGATGTTCCGCGAACAGCAGTGGGCCGCTCCAGTCATGGTCGCGAGCGAACGCCTTGAATTCGCGGCGGAGAAGGTTTTTCTGAAACAGTTTCTCGCGCAGCCATACCGGCAATGCCATTCGAAACTGCGTGAACCCGCGCGGAGCACAGGCGACATAGGTTTCGAGCAAACGCTCGAACTTGAGAAACGGTTTGTCGTAGAAGGCAACGCCGTCGATGCCGTCGAGGCCGACCCCGGCGCGGTCCAGGCAAAAGCCGATCGCATTGGCCGGAAAACCGGCGTCGTGTTTCTTGCGGGTGAACCGCTCTTCCTGAGCGGCGGCGACGATACGGCCATCCTCGATCAACGCGGCGGCGCTGTCGTGATAGAAGGCGGATAGGCCGAGGACCCGCAAAACCGGTGCCTCCTCAGAACACGGCGTAGATGAAGGGCGCGATCGCCGAGCCCTGGCTCAGGACGACAAGGCCGCCGAGCAACGCCGTCATGAGGATGATCGGCAGAAGCCAGAACTTCTTCCGTGCTCGCAGGAAGGCCCAAAGTTCAGCGAGAAATTCCATGCTTGGTTCCTAGTGGTCCGTTTCTAACAGATGGTACCCATGCGACGGCCTTCCGAGGTTCCTGGTTAGGCGCGCGGCGCGGCGTGATGCTGTCGCATCACAAGCGCCGCGTAACGACACCGGGGAGCTCGGAAGGCCGCCCTTCGGGTCGCGTTTCTCACTCCCTCGGGGCGTCGGACGCGCTTGACGATGGGACCCCATCGCCCGCGCGCGACCTCCTGCCGAGGGAGTGGGAAACGTGATCGTATGGGTGCCATATGTCAGAAGCGGACCACTAGAACTGATTACGCATGCCCTGGGGGTCCGGACCCGGAGGCTGGCGCTCGATCCAGTAGGTCGTCGCCGTGGGATCGAAGCGGCGATGGAGCGGATCCTTGCCCATCACGCGCATGACGATTCCGGTGGGGGTCACCGTCAGAAAAAACAGGACACCCATGACAACGGGCGTAACGATCTTGTGGAGGAGCAGCCCGAAGGAAAACCAGATCCGGTTGAGCGGCGAAAGCAGGCGCGGGCGGAGCAACGCCACCAACAGAAAAGCCGCCGCCACGCCAAGAGACCACAGTCTCGGCGCACCGCCAAACAGCCAGGGCCACAATCCGATAACAGCAAAGACGATGAAGAAAACGATCCCGAATCCACGCTCCGAGCCGGCGGCGATGTCCTCCTTGCGATGGTAATCTTCATGAAACGATTGGGGGTGTGGCACCTTTTTCTCCGGCCCGCTTGTTTATTGCCCGTGCATGTGTCGCGCCGGGAAGTTCAGCCTCCGCGGGCGGCGCGGCATCAAAAAAGTGTTTCTCGCGGTTCCAGAAGCACTATGAATAACACACTTAGAGGACTGTTACGGCCTTAGATCAAGCCCGAACCTTGAACTGTCCTGTCGACCCTTCCGAAGCATCAACCGATCGATCGTTTCGATGGGCCACCCGGAAAGGTCCGGTATCCGAAAAAAGCGTGGTGATGGTCTGGCGTCATGCCGATACCGTGGGTAGGATGATCGCTCCAATGTCTTGAGGGTGTCGCGGCGGATGAGCGCGGAGCCGGTATACCAATTGAGGTTCGACGATCTTGCTCCGGATACGCGGGCGCGGATGGCCGCCGCGGCGTCGCGGTTCCTGCTCGAAAATGACTACGTGAGCGTGTACGAGGCCTGCGACGTCCTGGAGGTAAACCTGCAGCAGCTTTGGGACCGTATCATGGACGACGCCGAACTGCCGCGTTGCGAACATCCGGGGTTCGGGATGGTTTGCTGAGCGTCTTCCGCGGCGGTGAACCACCCGGGAAAAAATAAGGCGACCGAATTTTTTCGAATCGGAAGCGCGGAAACACCCCGCCGTTAAGCGGATGTTAAGCGCCGCGACGCTATACAGGGAGCACCTTTTCGATTCTCCCTCCCCAACAAACTGGGCCGGCCCGTGCCGGCCCGTTTTTTTTCGCCGTCCGCAAGCGGCGCGCGCCCTTGTCTGTCGCGCGAATAAAGGAATAAAATCTTGACAACAGATTTTTTGTCCTATAATAAAATACCCCACACGGGTAAGATCCAAAAATCACGAAAGAGATGTTTCGCAAGTCATTTTTCACATCCGATTGAGAGTAAACCTTATGGAAGACAATCACATTCAGCGGTATGCCGGCCCCCGAGACAAGTGCGACCCCGAGACCCTCGAGGAAATCGGGAGAGTTGTCTATCGACACAAATGGGAAAGTCTCGAGGACTGGGTCCGGTCGCTGGATGAGTTGGCGGACCTCGACGACGATGACATCGACGAAGTCGAGCGGCTGACGAGAAGCGACCGCGACGACATCTATTTCGAATAACCTATTCCCGTCCTACCCGCTTATTTCATCACCAAGGCCATTTCTCAATTCATTCCTCCCCGAAGCCTCGGCCCCCGTCGGTGAACCACCGGCGGGGGCCGCTCGTTATTCTTCCCTTTTTCTTCCCGTCATCGCGGTAGCCGCGCCGCCAAACGCGTAATCGTTGGCGGAGCCATCGCGAGCGCGGGCGCCGGTACAGCGGCCAGTCCAGGCCGAACGCGGTTTCCGGTGTGAGACCTTCAACCGGCCATGTCGACGTTCAGGTGATTGGCGAAGTCCTTCAGCAACTCGAACTGCCTCCTGTGGAATTCCCCGTACGTGGGATCGTCCTTGTAGGGTTTGAGTTGTTTGCAGACCTCGAGCATCTTGATCATGGCTGGCGCGAGATCCTCGATTTTATCCAGTTCCATGGCTTTCTCCGCTGTCATCGGCGAGCGCCGGTAGCCTTTATTCCCCCGCGTCCTTGGAGGGCCCCCGCGACCGACCCTCGCCGATCCGCCTCCAGACGATGGCGTGGTGATGATCGCAGTAGGCGGAACCCGCCCGAACCCGCAGGCCGCAGATCATGAACTCGCCCCTCCCGCCATTCCGCGTGATCCAACGGCATTGATAAGATTCCGCATCGCTCAGCCAGACGCCCGTTTTTTCGATTTCGATCCCAAAATCCTTTGGCATGATGGAGCGCTTCGCACCTCTCGGTTCTTAATTCCTCCTGAATTCCCCTTGCCCACATATAGTTATTTCGCGGTGGAAACCAATAGGCGAAACGTCGATCTCCAGAACGCCAATCGGGCGTTCGAGTTTGCAAGCGCCCTGTCAATCAGATCCGGACTTCCCAAATACAAGGAAGCGGATATGGTGGCGAAATCTGAAAAGAAACGATCGAGAAGAGGGAGGAAGCTGATGAGCGAAGACAGGATGGCGGTCCCGGGCGTCACGGTTCGGGGTGCCATGAAGGCCGGCTACGACGCCATTCTATCGAATGAAGCGCTGGCGTTCGTGGCGGACCTGGAGCGCCGTTTCGGAACCGCGCGCCTTGGGCTTCTGCGGGCGCGGGAGGAACGGCAGGCGCGTATCGACGCCGGCGAGTTCCCCGACTTCCTCTCCGAAACCGAAAACATCCGCCGGGGGAACTGGAAGGTGGCGCCCGTTCCGGAGGATCTTCTCGACCGGCGGGTGGAGATCACCGGTCCGGTGGACCGGAAAATGGTCATCAACGCGCTGAACTGCGGGGCCAACGTTTTCATGGCCGATTTCGAGGATTCGCTGGCGCCGACCTGGGACAACGTGATCGAGGGCCAGATCAACATGCGGGACGCGGCCGATCGCACCATCGCGTTCGCCGACCCGCAATCGGGCAAGGAATACCGCCTGGTCGAAAAGCCCGCCACGCTGCTGGTGCGGCCGCGGGGGTGGCATCTTGTTGAGGAGCACGTCGTGGTGGACGGCGCGCCCATATCGGGCGGGTTGTTCGATTTCGGCCTCTACGTATTCCACAACGCCCGGACGTTGCTGGCCAATGGTTCGGGACCGTATTTCTATCTGCCGAAAATGGAGAGCCACAAGGAGGCCCGTCTCTGGGCGCAAGCATTCGAGGCGGCCGAAAAGGCACTGGGCCTCGCGCACGGCACGATCAAGGCGACGGTCCTGATCGAGACCATCATGGCCGCCTTCGAGATGGAGGAAATCCTTTACGAGTTGAAGGATTACATCGTGGGCCTCAACTGCGGCCGCTGGGACTATATGTTCAGCTACATCAAGCGGTTCCGCAATCATCCCCAGTTCGTTCTTCCCGACCGCAACGCCGTGACCATGACCGCGCCGTTCATGCGGGCCTATAGCCAGGCGCTGATCAAGATCTGTCATCGGCGCAATGCCCACGCCATGGGCGGCATGGCCGCGTTCATTCCCATCAAGGGCGATCCGGAGGCGAACGACGCGGCGCTGGCCAAGGTGCACGCCGACAAGTTGCGGGAGGTCCAGGATGGCCACGACGGCACCTGGGTGGCCCACCCGGGGCTGGTCCCGATCGCCAAGGCGGTCTTCGACGAGTTCATGCCCGGCCCCAACCAGGTGAGCCGCGACCGGAGCGACGTGAACGTGACGGCCAGGGACCTGTTGGCGGTGCCGACAGGCGACATCACGGAAGAGGGGCTCCGCAACAATATCCGCGTCGGCATCCAGTACCTGGAGGCATGGCTGGGCGGCAACGGCTGCGTGCCGCTCTACAACATGATGGAGGACGCGGCGACCGCCGAAATCTGCCGGACCCAGGTCTGGCAATGGCTCAGGCACGGAGCCAAACTGGACAGCGGCCAGGCCATCACCGAAGGCATGGTCCGGGACCTGGTGAGCGAAGAGATGGCGAAGTTGCGCGACGCGCTCGGCGCCGAGCGCTTCGATGGCGGACATTTCGCGGACGCCACCGAGGTGTTCCTGGAGGTGGCCATCCCGCCCGGGTACGTGGAATTCCTGACCCTTCCGGCCTACGGGCGGGTGACGACCTTTGTGGATGAATAGTACCAATGAGTCCCTATCAGTGCTCGTTGGCATCAGTCGCGTCCCCAAGGGAAAGACGAGCGGGGCGGTAGAGGACCCCGGTCCCCGGCGTCGCGGGCGATGCGAAGTCCCTCGTTCCATTTGGCCATGCGCTCCGAGCGGGAAAAGGATCCCACCTTGAGCTGCTTCGCGCCCCAGCCGACGGCGAGGTGGACGATGGTGACGTCCTCTCTTTCGCCCGACCGGGCCGAGACGATGGCGCCCCAGCCCGCCGCGCGGGAAGCCTCCAGGGCGGCGCGGGCTTCGCTCAGGGTGCCCGCCTGATTGGGCTTGACCATTACGGCGTTGCAGGCGCCGCATTCGGCTGCCGCCTTCACCCGCTGGGCATTGGTGACCAGATAGTCGTCGCCCACCACTTGGATGCGATCGCCGACCGCGCGCGTGAAAGCGATCAGTCCGGCCTCGTCGTCCTCGGCGAGCGGGTCCCCGATGGAGACGACGGGATAATGCTCGACCCAACCCAGCAGCATATCGATCATGCCGTCCGTATCCAATTAGGCGCCGTCGCGGGCAAGCCGGTAGCGGCCGTCCCGGTGGAACTCGGAGGCGGCGATGTCCAGGGAAATGGCCATGTCCCGTTCAGGTTCGAGTCCCGCGCGCTCGATGGCGCGCACGAGAAAGGAGAGCGCGTCCTCTTTGCCGTCGAACGCCGGCCAGTAGCCGCCCTCGTCGGCGAAACCGGCCAAGCGCCCGGCCTCGGCCATCAGGGATCCGGCGGCGCCGTAGACCTCGGCGGTCCACTCCAGCGCTTCCGTGTAGTCGGCGGCGCCGACGGCGATGACCATGAAATCCTGGATATCCACCCGCTGGCCGGCATGGGCGCCGCCGGCAAGGCGGATTTCCAACTCCACCGTCGGACGTCCCCGCGAGTCCCACACCCTGAGTGACTTCACGCCCGTGATCCGCGACTCGCCCATGGCCTCAGCTCCCGGGTCCAGGCGGTGGCCACGCTTCCCAGCGCGGTAACCGGGTCGGCGAGCAGCACCCGCGCCGTCCGCCGGACCCGGTTCTTGTCAGTTTTATCGGTGAGGTATTCCACCGGTGATTTGCCGTCTACCGGCGCAAGGAACAGCCCGGGCAACAGGCGCGCGGCTCGGGCTTTCACATCGTCCGGCGGTTCCCATGCGACACCCGCGCGGTCTTGGTCGCCAGTGTCGTCCGCGACAATTCGAGCAGCGCGCTCGCCCGGTCGGGGTGAACGCGCGCGGTCGCCTCCAGGTAGGGTTCTAGGCGGAGGGCGTGAAACAGACGGTCCGTGGGAAACCGGCTCGCGACGGCGGGGTCTCCGGCGGTGCCCGCGTGAACCTGCGCCAGCCGCTCGCCCACCTAGCGGGCGACGGTTTCATCGACCCGGCCCCGCCGCAACTCGTCCTTCCATAGCCAGAATCGGCTGGGATCCAGGTATTCCATGACGAACGCGGCCGCCGGCTCGTCTTCCGCGAGGATACGCGGAACGGTCTTCGAGATGATCGTGGCGGCGGTCCGGAACCAGCGGACTTAGTAAGCGTTGCGCGCCAGCGGCGCCCGCCTATCCTGGGCGACCTCGAGCCGGGCGAGGGCCCGCTTCACGCAGACGGGCCCGCGATCCGTTTCCACCAGCCAGATATCGGACGACACCCCGCCCGGCAGAGGCCGGGCGGACGGAATCCGTTCGGCCCCGATCAGGTGACAGCGATGCAGAAATGAGACGAGGTCGTCGGCAAGCGTGTCCATTCCGCCATTATCACAGGCTCTGACGGGGTTCGCATCGCTGATTGCGCCGCCAATGGGCCATGCGGAGTATTGACGCTGTGAATGCCTCCGATGATTTCGGAAGAAGCGTTGCTGGGAGACGTTTCCATAACTTCAGCCACCACGTCGGCTCGCCGTGCGGCCGAAGCCAAGAGCGCGTCAGGAGGCGTTACGGCGTCCTTCTTGCGCAACAACCTTCAGGTCGGACTCGACCATTTCGTGCACGAGTTGGGTAAACGTGATCTCCGAGCGCCAGCCCAGCTTTTCACGCGCTTTGGAGGGATCACCCAGAAGAAAATCAACCTCTGTCGGTCGAAAGTAGCGCGGCTCGATTTCTACCAGAACCGCTCCGGTACCAGCATCGAAGCCCTTTTCCTCAACCCCCTCGCCGCGCCAGTCGACGCGGCGGTTGACGCATCGGAAAGCTTCCTCGACGAATGTGCGCACCGAAAAAGCCTCGCCAGTGGCGAGTACGTAGTCATCGGGGGTATCTTGCTGCAAAATCGACCACATTCCGCGGACATAGTCGCGGGCATGACCCCAGTCCCGCTTCGCATCGAGATTCCCGAGGTACATCTTATCCTGTAGATCAAGGGTAATCGCGGCGACCGCGCGGGTAATCTTCCGTGTCACGAAAGTTTCACCCCGGACTGGGCTCTCGTGGTTGAACAGGATTCCATTAGATGCGTGAAAGCCGTAAGCTTCACGGTAGTTCACGGTAATCCAATAGCCATAGAGTTTGGCGGCGGCGTAGGGGCTGCGCGGGTAGAAAGGGGTCTTCTCGGTTTGCGGAATTTCCTGCACCTTGCCGTACAACTCGGAGGTGGACGCTTGGTAGAAGCGAATATCATTGGCAAGGCCCAGGATACGGATCGCTTCCAGGAGCCGTAGGGTCCCGATCGCATCTGCATTGGCCGTGTATTCCGGTGTCTCGAAGCTCACGTGGACGTGACTCTGCGCGGCCAGGTTGTATATTTCGGTCGGTCGAACTTCCTGTATGATCCGGATCAGGTTGGTGGCGTCGGTCAGGTCACCGTAATGAAGGTGAAAACGAACCCCCGGCACGTGAGGATCTTCGTACAGATGATCAATGCGCCCCGTGTTGAAGGATGAGGATCGGCGCTTGATGCCGTGGACTTCGTAACCCTTTTGCAGCAAGAGTTCGGCCAGGTAGGCACCATCCTGACCAGTAACGCCAGTGATCAAAGCCACGTTATTTGGCATTTTTATTCCTCTTAATCACGTAGATTGGTGGCAATCGACGACACGGTTTTCACGTCAATCGCATGCGGCCGAAATGCATTCCAATTTGGAGCAACTCGCAATTCATTCGAGCGCCAACGGAAAACGCAAAGCCTTGTGACAGGTGATGGAGATCAAGAATTCAAACGGTGCCCTCGCAAAGTGACCTTTTTGTGTCCATAACGAGAACAGTCCGCAGTCCCGTGCCACACGCTTAGAACATCCATCTCTGGAATCCCGCATCCCCTGCCACCCCCTGATTGTCCAGACCTGTCCAGACGGCAAAAAGCCATTGTCCGGATCGGCTGAACGCAAACCACCATTCCCCCCGTTCGTTTACCCGCCAACTGATCGAAACAACGGGAAAAAGCCCCAATTTCGTCAGATCGTCAAGGCATCTTTTTCCCCCTGCGGGCGCGCGCGAGGCACCAAAATAACTCGCTAACTCCCTCAGCAACAACACCTTCGCAACACCGATATATCATTTTTGTCGTCACGCATAGCTGACATGCCAAAGGCTGATCCCGCTTCCTCCGCGATCATTGGACATGAATAATCACCGCAGGAGTATGTAGGAGGTTGTCCTTTGAGGAGAGACTTATTATTCGATTGTGTACTGCCACCAATTGAGAATTCCTTCTGATGCAGTAGACGAAATGATGGATGATACGGGCGTAAAGTGTCCGGTGTGCGGCGGGGATTGCCGTCCGGATTTTCAGATCGACGGGTACGAAATCAGCGGGTGTCGGTCCTGTGGACATCGGTTCGTCGACCTGGATTTGAACGCCCGCCACGCGGAGGAGCAATACGGCGACGACTACTTCTTCAGCGGTGGCGCGGGCTATCCGGACTACCTGCGGCTTTCGGATATCGTGATCGAACATGGCGGGCGGTACGCGGAGATTCTTGCGCGACACATGCCGGCGGGGCGGGTCCTCGACATCGGCGCCGCGTCGGGTTTCCTGCTCAGGGGTCTGGTCGATCACGGATGGTCGGGCATGGGACTCGAACCGAACGCGCGGATGGCCCGATACGGCCGCGAGCATGTCGGCGTCGATGTCCGGTGCGGCACGCTCGAGAACTTCGAGGCCGAGGACCGCTTCGACCTTGTCAGCATGGTCCAGGTCATCGGCCATTTTTACGATCTGACGGCGGCGATGTCCGCCGTCGCGAAGGCGACCAAGCCGGATGGCTGTTGCCTGATCGAATATTGGGACAGGCGCAGTCTACCGGCCCGGGTTTTCGGCAAGACGTGGCACGAATACAGTCCTCCCAGCGTCCTTCACTGGTTCGCGCGGGACGATCTGGACACTCTGCTCGGCCGCCATGGTTTCGTCCGGATCGCGAGCGGAACACCCAAAAAATACATCATGGGAGCGCATATCAAGTCTCTCATGGAGTACAAGGCGGCCTCCCTGAACTGGGGGGGCTGGTTGCCAAGGGCGCTCGGCCTCGTCCCGGACAAGATCCGGTTGCGATACCCGGCGTTCGATCTGCGATGGGCCCTCTACCGCAAGGCCGAGCCCGGCCGCGAGGCGGAGTGATCCCTCGAAGAATTCGTTCTCCGGGCAACGCCGGTCAGACCGGATTGGCGGGGTTTCCGGCGACGAACGCCTCGATGTTGTCCATTAACTGATCGGCGAGCGTCTGGATGGCCTCGCGGCTGGCCCACGCCACGTGGGGGGTGAGGATAAAGTCGGGCCGGTCCATGAGTGCGAGGAAAGGGTGGTCGTCGGCCGGCGGTTCGGTGGGGAGCACGTCGATGGCGGCGCCCGCGATCAGGCCGTCCTTGAGGGCCGTGACCAGGGCGGCCTCGTCGATCAGGCCGCCACGCGCGGTATTGACGATCAGCGGCCGGCGCCTCATCGCCTTGAATTCGGGCAGGGCGATCATGTCGCGCGTGGCCGGCGTGAGCGGGCAATGCAGGGTGATGACGTCGCTGGTCTCCAATACCTCGTCCCACGGGGTGTAGAGCGGACCGAGGCCGGTACGGCCCTTGTGGGCGGCGAACATCGGGATCATGCCGAACGCCTTGGCGATCTCCGCCACCGCCTGGCCGATGGCGCCCTCGCCGACGATACCCAGCCGGCTTCCATGCAGGTCGTGGATGGGGAAGTCAAAGAAGCAGAACTGGGCGGCTTCCCGCCAGCGGCCGCGCCTGACCGCGTCGCGGTAGGCGAACAGGCTGCGGCGCAACGCCAGGATCAGCGCGAAGACGTGCTCCGGCACCGTATGGATGGCGTACCCGCGGATGTTGGAAACGACGATCCCGCGCGCGCGGCAGCACGCGATGTCGACGATGTCGGTCCCGGTGGCGGCCACGGCGATCATTTTCAGGCGCGCCGCCTTTTCGATGGTCTCGCGGCGGAGCGGCGCCTTGTTGGTAATGACGATGTCGGCGCCGGCGACGCGTTCGGCCACCTGGTCCGGAGTTGTGCGATCGTACTCGGTCCAATGGTGATCGAAGGCGGGGGGACGCACGATGGTCTCGGGGGGCAGGGTGTCGCGGTCGAGGAAGACGATGCTCAGGGTCATGGCGGCGTGCTCGCGGTGGTTGGTATTGGACCTACTTCGGCGGCCGAGGGCTCCCGAGCCACCGTGGCGTTCGCGTGGCATAGGCCTCGTAGGCCGGCCCGTGGCGTGCTCCGAGCAGATGCTCTTCCTCGCGGACCTGGGCCGGAACCGCCCAGAGACCCGCCGCCAGACAGACAAGGGTGAACAGGGATGGCAGCGCCAGAAACAAGCCGAGTTGAGCGGCGATCACCGCTAGCATCATGGGGTTTCGCGAGAAGGCGAACGGGCCCGACGTGATCAGCCTGGGTTCGCCGCCTTGCCGGGTGCCCGATCGCCAGTCCTTTCCCATGTAGAAATGGATGTAGAGAACCGCCGTGAAGCTCGCCAGCAGCAGGGCGTTGCCGGTCAGAAGGACGGCCGGATGCGCAAGCATCGGGATTGGCACGAGATAGATATCGACACCGGGCCACGCCAGGCGCGCGCAGCACACCACGAGGATGGCCACCCGAAACACCCGGAACGTCAGGTGGGTGGCGAAATGGGTCGTGCCGGGCGTGCCGGAAAATACCGGCGACGTCCCGGTCCGCGCCTTTTCCGCGAGAATCCGGACGGTGTAGAAAATGGCCACCGCCGGGAAAAAAACCGCCAGGAACCATCGGGTAAATTCCACTGCCTTCACGTTCGTGTCCCCGCCCCCTCGCGACAGCGGCCCTGAAACCGCGCGAGCGCGGAGTGTCTCCCACTTTCCCATAACCGGCAAGAGTGCTTGGGCGCCGGGATGCGATTGGAGTATTGCTGGGCGGCGTGAGTGAACGACGGGAAGGGCGCGAGCAATGTCCACCGGGCCGATCGAGCCTTGGAAGAACTGGTCCATTGTCGAAACCGGCGATCCCGGGGACATGCCGGAGGTCAAGCGCCTGTTCCTCGACTATGCGCGGTGGTTCGAGGCCACCTTCGACCACACGTTCTGTTTTCAAGGATTCGATGCCGAGCTTGCCGGCCTGCCCGGCGTCTACGCCCCGCCTTCCGGAGCCATCTGGCTGGCGAGGTCCACCGGGGGTGGCGCGGACGAGGGCACGGCCATGGGCGTCATTGCCGTGAAGCCGTTGGCGGAACCCGCGGTCTGCGAAATGAAGCGGCTGTGGGTGGATCCGGGTTGCCACGGCGCCGGTCTGGGCCGCCATCTCGCGGCACTGTCCATCGCCTGGGCGCGGGATCGAGGCTACCGCGTCATGAAACTGGACACACTCAAACGCATGACGGCGGCGGTGGCGCTCTACCGGTCCCTCGGTTTTGTGGACATCGAACCCTACGTCGCCAATCCCATCGACGATGTCCTGTTTCTCGGCTTGACGCTGTAGCGCCGACGGTCAATCGGCGTTCGTATACCGCCGTTTCAGGTGCGCCTTGAAGGTTTCCGGATCCAGGGGGCGGCCGGTCGCCTCGATCAGGAGGTCGCGCGGTGGACAGCAGCGAGCCCTTGCCATGGATGTTGCTCCGCAGCCAGCCCACGAGCGGCATGAAATCGCCGTTGGCGATTCCCGGTTCGATGGCCGGTTCGGCGCGGACGGCGGCGTCGAAGAACTGGGCGGCGGTCATGGCCCCCAGGGTGTAGGTCGGGAAGTATCCCCAGGCGCCGTCGTACCAGTGGATGTCCTGAAGACACCCGAGCCGGTCGTTGGGAGGTGTCAGGCCGAGAAGCCGCCGCATGCCCTCGTTCCAGGCGGCGGGCAGGTCGGCCGGTTCCATCTCGCCGGCGATCATGGCGCGTTCGAGGTTGTAGCGGAGGATCACGTGGGCGGGGTAGGTGACCTCGTCGGCGTCCACCCGAATGAACCCGGGCTCGACCCGGGTGTACAGACGGTAGAGGTTGTCCGCCTCCCATGCCGGTCCGCTTCCGGCGAGCACGCTTCTCATGATCGGCGCGGCGAAACCGAGAAACTCCCGCGACCGGCAGACCTGCATCTCGATGAGCAGGGATTGGCTTTCGTGGACGGCCATGCCCCGGGACTGCCCCACCGGCTGGCCGCGCCACCGCGCGGGCAGGCCGCGTTCGTAGAGGGCGTGGCCGGTCTCGTGCAGCACCCCCATGAGCGCGGAGGTGAAATCGGTTTCGTCGTAGCGGGTGGTGATGCGAACGTCGTCGGGCGTGCCGCCGCAGAACGGATGGAGACTGACGTCGAGCCGGCCGTGATTGAAGTCGAACCCCAGGCGCTCCATGAAACGCACGCCGAGGTCGCGCTGTTTGTCCACCGGGAACGGCCCTTCCGGCGCGTGCGGTGTGCTCGTCCGGGCCTGATGATCGAGAACGGTGGCGAGAAAGTCCGGCAGGAACGACTCGAGATCGCCGAACACGCGGTCGATGTCGCTCGCGCGGCCTTCCGGTTCGTATTCGTCCAGCAGCGCGTCGTAGGGAGACAGGCCGAGCCTCTCCGATTTCGCGGCGGCGGTTTCGCGGACCAGCGCCACCACGGTTTCCAGCTCCGGTAGGACGGCGGCGAAGTCGCCGTCGGCCCGCGCCGACCGCCATTTGGTTTCGCACGCCGACACCGCCCGCGACAGGGCCTCCACCTGATGTTCGGTCAGCGCGGTGGCATGCGTCCAGGTGCGGCGCATCTCGCGGAGATTGGATTTTTCCCAAGGCCCCGCGTCCGGCTCGGCGTCGGCGGAGTCGAGGAGATCCCCCATGTCCGGGGCGGTGATCATGCCGTGGCGCATGGACTTGAGAAGCGCGAGTTGATCGCTCCGCGCGGCGGCGCCTCCCCTGGGCATCATCGTCGCCAGGTCCCAGTGCAGGACGGCCTCCACGTCGCCGAGGGCAAGAATGCGGCGAAAGCGGTCTTCCAGCCGCTGGTATGCCGTCCGGCTCATGTGGCGGACTACAGCAGCGCGCCGAACGCGCGATCGGCGAGCAGGGCGACGAAGATCAGGAACAGGTAGAGAATGCTGAAAAAGAACATGGCCCGCGCCACCGCCGGATCGGGATCCCGCCAGACCTTGATGGCGTGTCTCAGAAACAGGCCCCCCAGCACCACCGCCGACGCGCCGTAGAGCGCGCCCGACATGCCCACCGCCACCGGCGACAGCGTCACCGGGAGCAGGAGAAGGGTGTAGACGAGCATCTGGATCCGGGTCGACCGTTCTCCGGCGACCACCGGCATCATCGGCACCCCGGCGTTCTCGTAGTCGCCCCGGCGAAACAGCGCCAGTGCCCACGAATGAGGCGGCGTCCACAGGAAAATGATGGCGAACAGGCAAATCGCGCCCACTCCCACATCTCCGGTGGCGGACGCCCAGCCGATCATCGGCGGCAGCGCCCCGGCCGCGCCGCCGATGACGATGTTCTGCGGCGTGCGCCGTTTCAGCCACATGGTGTAGAGGAAGACATAGTAGGTGATGGTCAGCGTCAGCAATCCGGCCGCGAGGAGGTTGACCAGGTAGGCCATGGCCGCCACCGAGCCCACCGCGAGGGTGACGCCATACACCAGCGCGGCCCGCGGCTGCATTCGACCGGCGGGCAGCGGCCGGTTCATGGTGCGCGCCATGTCGCGGTCGATGTCGCGGTCGTACCACATATTGATGGCGCCGGCCGCGCCGGCTCCGAGCGCGATGCACAGGATGGCCGCCAGACCGGTCACGGGATGAATGCTGGCCGGGGCCAGAACCATGCCCACGAGCGCCGTGAACACCACGAGCGACATCACCCGCGGTTTGAGCAGCAGCGCGTAATCCTTGATCTGGAACCTTGGTTCGGGCCTGGCCGTCGCCACCTTGATGGCGTCCACCGGCTCTAAACGGGCGTTTGACACCCTCTCTCCTCTTTTTTCGTTCTGGCCTCTTCTCGTGCCCGCTTGCGCGGGCGGCGGCCACTATAACCGCAAATCGTTTCGCGCGCTAAATTGTTTCCGGGGTCCGCAGCAGGGCCTTGGCCACCAGCCAGATGAACAGGATACCGCCGATCACGGCGAACAGCGCGCCCACGCCGTTCAGCGTCATGCCGGCGATGGCGCCGATTCCCTCCAGTCCCTGGGCATCGCCGGCCGTCTTGCGCGGAGCGCCGAAGCCGCCGGCCAGGAACAGCCCGATGCAGGCCGCGAATTGTCCGCCGGCGAACAACCATATCTGCGCGTAGATCGTTTTTCCACGTGCGAGCGGCCGCCCGAGGACCGGGAGAAACACTTCATAGAACAGTCCCATGAAAACCAGGGAAACCCCGGCGATGACGCCGTGGTAGTGGGCGGGCGTGCGGGTATCCGCTCCGTCCACGAACAGTCCGAGGATGCCGCCGGCGCCAAACACCGCCATGGACGCCACAAGGCACAGGAAGGCGGGTTTCGCCCAGGGGAGCGGTCGGCGGATCCACGCGAGCGCGCCCACGGCCACCAGGACCGGCGGTACCGCCAGCGCATACTGCAGATTGGTGAAGGCGTCGGTCTGCGCGGCGGAAAAGGGCTCGTACACGCCATAGAACAGAGGTCCCGCGAACGCGGACAGCACCAGCAGCGCGGTGGCGGTCAACATGACGGCCCGGCCCGGAACGGGACGGCCCGATGCCGACGTGGCCAGGATACTCCAACCCACCAGCATGAGCAGGGTATTCAGAAACTGCAGGATGTGGCCGCCGCCCCAGAACAGTTCCTCGTTGAAGGTGTACGAGGGGGACTGGCCGGCCAGTTCGCCGAACGCCAGGCCGAAACAGACCAGGGCCACGAGGAAAATAACGCCGGCGCCCGCCATCGGCGCCGCCAGGGGCGTGCTCGCCGATAGAGTAGGGCGATTCAAAAACAGCCGCGTCACCGCCAGGGTCATGGAAACGGCCATCACGGCCAGTCCGGCGTAATAGAGCGGATCGATGATGACGGGGATGTAGTTGTTCAGGGTGGGCTCGCCACGATCCATCAGCGCGGGGATGAACAGCAGCGGAAACGCCGCCGCCATCCCCATGACGGCGAGTTTGCCTAGCCAGGCGTGGCGAATTTCCCGTTGCGCCGACTGGCCCGCCGCCAACTGGAGCAGGGCGCCGAACACCGCGAGGAACCAGACCACGAACGAAAATATCACGTGGATGACGAGGCCCTTGCGGAAAAACTCGAGCGGCCAGGGGAAGATCGTCTCGACACCGGGAATGCGGGAGATCGCGAGCAGGGCGGCGAACACCCCGGCGATCGCGAGCGCTCCGATGGCCACCGCCGACCATGCCCAAAGCTCCCGCCGGAAGGCCCTGTCCTGGAAGACCGCGCTCCCGAAGGCTCCGCCCGGTGCCGCCGGGGTCGTGTTCGGGGTCGACCGCGCGTGGAGGCGCGGCGCGGGAATGGCGTTACCCATGGGCGGAGGCGCCATGGACGTAGGGTCCCGCGGGATCGGGGTAAAGGTGGATGGCCATGACGTAGACGACAACGCCGGAAACGGCGACGAACATCCACAGCGGCCATGTCCATCGGGCGATCCGTTTGTGGCGCGCGAACTGTTCGGTCAAGGCCCAATACGCGGTCAACGGCACAAGGGGGGTGATCACCGCGGCGACCAGAATGTGGATGATGAGAATCGTGAAGTAGATGGGGCGGATCAGGCCTTCCCCTCCGAACTTCGCCAGCCCGGAGTTGAAATGATACGTCAGATAGCTGGCGAGAAAGGCCACCGACACAACCAGCGCCGCGATCATGCAGGCGCGGTGACGCTCGCGCTCGCCGTTGAGAATAAAGTAGAGCCCGCCGGCCAGGAACAGGATCGTCGCGCCGTTCAGGGTGGCGTTGAGGTGGGGAAGATCGGTAATCTCAAGCATGCGGGGGAGCTTTCAAGGCTAAAATCCCAGGAAAAATTTCAAACCTAACCCGAACCGACCTTGACGAAGATACTGACGTACATGAACAACGCCGCCGCCGCCAGGATCGCCGCCAATACCCACTTATTCATTCGAGTTTCCTCTTAGATCTCGCACCCACAACATCCGGCATCATTGCCGCGACGTAGGGGAAAATCAACCCGCAGTCCGCACGGCGCCTAAAACATTGCGAATTCAGAATGCTCGGGATCGCGCGGCGGGATGCTGCGAATGCGAAAGAAAATTCTTTTCATTAAATTTCGCTCATGTTAGCTAGATTACGGTCTGAAATCCCGATAGGATAGGGCGTAACAATGCTACCCGGCCGTTTGGTCCGGGGGAGAAAAATGTGGTTGACCCAAATGGGTCGGCGACGAACTGTAGGCTTAGTCCGAATGACTTGCGTTCGGATTGGTTGGGTGGGGAATATGCTTGTGAAATTGAAGTATCTCTTGCCGTTGATCGCGCTGAACGTGATGGGATGGATTGGCGGTGCGGCAGCGGCGGAAGGGCTGTCGACACCTTGGCAGATGAACCTGCAGCCCGCGGCCTCTCCGGTCATGGAGAAGGTGCACGATTTCCACCATCTGCTGCTGGTGATCCAAGTAGGCATCGTGCTGCTGGTGCTGGCCATCATGGCGTACGTCTGTTTCCGCTTCAACGCCAAGCGCAATCCCGTCCCGTCCAAGACCACTCATAATACGTTGCTGGAAGTGGTGTGGACGGCGGTGCCGATCGTGATCCTGGTGATTATCGCCATTCCCGGAATGCGGCTTCTGTACTTCCACGACCGAGCCCATGATTACGAGATGACCCTGAAGGTCACCGGCCATCAGTGGTACTGGACCTATTCCTATCCGGACCAGGGCGAGTTCGAGTTCGACAGCATCATGATTCCCGACGACGACCTGCAGGAGGGCCAGCCAAGGCTGCTGACCGTTGACAACCGGGTCGTTCTTCCCGTCGACACCAACATTCAAGTCCTGATTACAGCGGATGACGTCATTCACAACTGGGCGGTTCCGGCGCTCGGGATGAAGATCGATGCGGTCCCCGGCCGCACCAACGAAAGGTGGGTAAGGATCGACAAGGAGGGCACCTATTACGGAATGTGCTCCGAATTGTGCGGGGTGAATCATGGTTTCATGCCGATCCAGGTGGAGGCGGTCTCGAAGGAAGCCTTCGCCGAATGGGTAAAGCAGGCGAAGGAAGAATTCGCGCGCGCGGACCGGCCGGCCGTTGATGTGGTCAGGGCGGACCCAAAGAGTCGTTAAGAAACACAGGGATCGGGCGAGAGAGAAGGAATCGAGAGCATGGCATACGGAGCTGCTGCGGCACACGGGGACCACGATCATCATCCGACCGGATGGCGGCGATGGGTTTACTCCACCAACCACAAAGACATCGGCACGATGTACATCTGGTTGTCTTTCGTCGCGGCCATCGTTGGCGGACTGATGTCCTGGTACATCCGTCTCGAGTTGGCGCACCCTGGTGTTCAGTACATCCACGACTTCCAATTCTACAACGTGCTGGTGACCGCCCACGGCTTCCTCATGGTCTTTTTCGTGGTGATGCCGGCGATGATCGGGGGCTTCGGCAACTGGTTCGTGCCCTTGATGATCGGCGCGCCCGACATGGCGTTTCCGCGAATGAACAATATCAGTTTCTGGCTGCTCGCCGCCGGATTGGTGCTTCTGATTCTCTCCGCCGTGGTGGGCGATGGCCCGGGAACCGGCTGGACGGTTTATCCACCGCTGAGCAGCGCGGCGTATCAGCCCGGACCATCGGTCGATTTCGGTATCCTGGCGCTCCACGTGGCGGGCGCGTCCTCGATCCTGGGCGCCGTCAACTTCATCGTGACCATTTTCAACATGCGCGCGCCGGGTATGACGATTCATCGCATGCCGTTGTTCGTCTGGGCCATCCTGGTCACCGCGTTCCTGTTGTTGCTGGCGGTTCCGGTTCTCGCGGGCGGCCTCACCATGCTTCTGACGGACCGCAATTTCGGCACGACATTCTTCGCTCCCGCGGGCGGAGGGGATCCGGTCCTGTGGCAGCACCTGTTCTGGTTCTTTGGCCATCCCGAAGTGTACATCATCATTATTCCGGCCTTCGGCATCATCAGTCAGGTGATCTCGACGTTTTCCCAAAGGCCGGTGTTCGGCTACCTGGGTATGGCCTACGCCATGGCGTCCATTGGCGTCGTCGGTTTCATCGTGTGGGCGCACCACATGTTCACCGTCGGTCTCAACGCCGATGCGCGGGCCTATTTCACGGCCGCCACCCTCATCATCGCTGTCCCCACGGGGATCAAGATCTTCAGCTGGCTGGCGACCATGTGGGGTGGATCCCTCAGGTTCGATGTGCCCATGCTGAACGCCATGGGGTTCATCTGGCTGTTCGTGATTGGCGGAGTCACCGGGGTGTTGCTGGCCAACGCGGGGATCGATTTCGCCGTGCACGACACCTACTACGTGGTGGCCCACTTCCATTACGTGATGGCGATCGCGGCGATCCTGGCCATGTTCGCGGGCTGGTATTACTGGATTGGCAAGATGTCCGGCCGCCAGTACCCCGAGGGATTGTCAAAGGTGCAGTTCTGGGTCTTTTTCATCGGCGTCAACGTGCTGTTTTTCCCGCAGCATTTCGTGGGACTGGCGGGGATGCCGCGGCGTATTCCAGATTATCCGGATGCCTATTGGGGCTGGAACTACGTTAGCTCCATCGGCGCGCTGATCACCGCGGTAGGAACACTGATGTTCTTCTACATTGTCTGGTACACCTATCGCTCCGGCAAGCCGGTGACGGTGGCCAATCAGTGGGGCGAAGGCGCGACCACGTTGGAGTGGACGGTTCCCTCTCCGGCGCCGTTCCACACGCACGAGGAACTTCCGGTCGTCAGCGGCGGCGGCCACGGCCACGCGGCCCCCGCCGAGTAGTCGGAACCGCGGAGAGCATGGGTAAGCGAACGACATGAAAAGGCCCGGCCGGAAAAAGAACTCTGACCGCCGTAATGCTGTTCGGCCTCGTCGGCGGGATGGTCGGGCTTTCGTTCGCCTCGGTGCCGCTCTACCGGTTGTTCTGCCAAGTGACCGGCTATGGCGGCACGCCCAATACCGAAGCGGTCTCGGCGCCGACGGAAGTGTCCGATACCGTGGTCACGGTGAACTTCGACGCCAACGTTAATTCCGATTTGCCTTGGACCTTCAAGCCCGTTCAGCACAACGTCCGGATTCGGTTGGGTGAAGAGGCGCTGGCGCACTATACGGCGGTGAACAACTCGGACGCGCCTGTAACGGGCACCGCCACGTTCAACGTCACGCCGTACAGTGCCGCGCAATATTTCAGCAAGATCGAGTGCTTCTGTTTCACCGAGCAGACACTATTGCCCGGGCAGGAAGTCGACATGCCGGTCACATTTTATGTGGATCCGGCGATTCTGGACGATCCGAACGCCAAGGACGTGAGGCTCATCACACTGTCTTATACGTTCTATCCCTTGGACAAGGAACAAACCGGCCAGGGCGGAGCCAAGATCGCGAAAGTGAACAAAGAGGGCCGCAACGGCGGCTGATCAATGAACCGATAGTGAATTCGGGGGAGCAAGATGGCGAGCGACGTTAAATCACATCCGTTTCACATGGTGGATCCGAGCCCGTGGCCCGCGGTGGGCACGGCTTCGGCCTTCCTTATCGCCATTGGCGGAATCTGGTACATGCACGAGGGCCAGCCGTGGGTCCTGATACTCGGGTTCGCCCTGCTCCTGTACACGTTCTACGCATGGTGGCGGGATGTGGTGGTCGAAGCCAATTCGGGAACTCATCATACGCCCACGGTGCAGCACGGACTGCGGATGGGCATGTTGCTGTTCATCGCGTCCGAGGTGATGTTCTTCTTCGCCTTCTTCTGGGCCTTCTTCAACGCCACCGTGCCGGCCATAAACAGTATCGCTCACGAAGTCTGGCCGCCCGAGGGCGTCATTCCCTTCCATACGTGGGGGTTGCCGTTCCTCAACACCCTGATCCTGCTCACCTCCGGCGCGACGCTGACCATCGCCCATCACTGCATTCGCCACGGCGAGCGCGAAAAAATGGCCATGTGGACGCTGATCACGGTCATCCTGGGTCTGCTCTTTACGGGCCTCCAGGCCTACGAATACGGGCATGCGGCCTTCGGCTTCACGGACGGCATCTATTCCTCGACTTTCTACCTGGCCACCGGCTTCCACGGGTTCCACGTGATCGTCGGCACGTTGTTTCTTCTGGTTTGCTTCCTGCGCGCCAAGCGAGGCCATTTCACCGCCGAGCAGCACGTGGGATTCGAGGCGGCGGCGTGGTATTGGCACTTCGTCGATGTGGTCTGGTTGTTCCTGTTCGTGTGCATTTATTGGTGGGGCAGCGCGGGCTTCCAGGCTCATTAAGGGAGTGACCGCGGAGTTGGACAACGCGCCGGGCGGCCGCTCGACGCTCGCCATCCTGGCCTCCGGCTGTTTCGGCCGGTGCCCCCGATGCGGCCGAGGCCGGTTGTTCGATGGCGTGCTGAAAGTGACCGACCAATGCGAGGTCTGCGGTCTCGATTTCAGCGGTCACGATGCCGGCGACGGTCCGGCGGTCGCGGTCATTTTCATTCTTGGCACGCTCATCGTCGGACTCGCGTGGCTGCTCGAGGTGTTCCTGTCGCCGCCGCTCTGGGTCCATGGGGCGGTGTGGATTCCGCTGACGGTGATCGGGTCCGTCATTCTTCTGCGGCCATTGAAGGGACTAACCGTGGCGATGCAGTACCGGTACCGCGCCGTCGACGAACCAGAGAAACCGGGGGGAACCTGAGACGGGGACATTCGGTCGCCAGCGGGATCCGCCGAAAAGAAGAAACCGTATGTGAATGGGTGGGAAACATGCCATGACCGAAAACGGCACCTATCATCTTCCCGTGGACATCCGGACCGTTGACGTCGATCGTTCGGGGCACTGGCTGGCCGCCGGGTGGCGCGATTTCCTGAAGACGCCCCGTGTCAGCCTGATTTACGGCGGGGCGTTCGTCATTGTCAGCTTCCTGCTTACGTTCGGCCTGATCTCCGCCGGACTTGGCTCGCTGGTGCTGCCTCTCGCGGGCGGGTTCGTTCTTCTCGCGCCCATTCTGGTGGTGGGCCTCTACGATGTCAGCCGGCGCCTCGAACAGGGGCGCGATGTATCGTTCGGTCATGTGTTTTCGGCGTTCAGCGCCAATATCGGCCAGTTGTCGGCCATGGGCGTGGTCCTGTTGATCCTCTGGTTCGTCTGGGTCGAGATGGCCATCGTGCTGTTCGCCCTGTTCTTCAACCAGGCTCCGCCGCCGCTGGACCGGTTCCTCCAAGAGATCGTGTTTTCCATCGAGGCCGCGCCTTTTCTGCTGCTCGGCTCGACCATCGGGGCCATCATCGCGACGATTATCTTCTGCATCACCGCCGTATCGGTGCCGCTGATGTTCGACCGGCAGGTGGACGTGGTCACCGCCATTGGCGCCAGCATTCTTGCCGTCCGCGCGAATTGGCAGGTGATGTTCGGCTGGGCGGCGATGATCGTGGTGATCAGCGTTGTCGGGGTGCTGTCGTTCTTCCTCGGCCTGGCGGTGGCGCTGCCGGTGCTTGCCTATGCCACCTGGCACGCCTATCGCGATCTGGTCCTGCAGTCCCACGCAATGTCCGTTTCGGACGTGGAGGGTTTCGGGTCGGGGATTTAAACGTCCCCATTCGAGCCGATCGACGAGAGACATCCACGCAATAGGGCACATCGCCCCCGCCATCCGCCGGCCCCCCGGCCATGCGCGGACCGGCTCTGGTATTGGTTGATCCGACTGTCTATCTGTAAAGAAATACTCCCGGCGGTCGACCGGGGATCAATATGCTTGGGAGCGACACGGATCATGACGGATCGGCGGGACAAAGACGAAAAGGCGAAAGGCGCGGCGGGCGGCGTCGACGACCAATGGGCGGCGCTGTTCGAGCGCGGCAAGCAGATTTCGGAGCTGTACCAGGAGCGGATGAAAAAGGACGATGGGTTTTCCGTCGCCGATCCGTCCATCGTCGGCAAGGTGTTTCTCGACATCGCCCAGAACCTGTTCACCAATCCGGCGAAACTGCAGCAAGCCCAGACGGACCTTGCCGAGGACTACGCGCGGTTGTGGCAGGCCATGGAGGCGGCCCGCAAGGGGCTTTCCCCCGACCCCGTCGCCGCACCGGATCCGGGCGACCGCCGCTTCAAGGACGACGAGTGGGACCAGAACCCGGCCTTCAACGCCATCAAGCAGTACTATCTGCTCACGTCGCGCTGGATCGAGGGGCTCGTGCGCAACGTCGAGGGGCTCGATCCCAAGTCGCGTCTCAAGGCCGAGTTCTATACCCGGCAGTTCCTCAGCGCCATGGCGCCCACCAACTTCATCGCCACCAACCCCAAGGTGATGCGGGCCATCCAGCAGACCGAGGGCGAAAGCCTGCGCAAGGGGTTGTCCAACCTGTTCGACGACGTGGAGCGCGGCAAGGGAAACCTGCGGATCTCGCTGACCGATCTCGACGCCTTCACGCCGGGGGAAAACATCGCCGCCACGCCGGGCAAGGTCATCTATCAGAACGACCTCATGCAGTTGATCCAGTACCAGCCGGCGACGGAAAAGGTGTACCGGCGGCCGCTCCTGATCGTGCCGCCGTGGATCAACAAGTTTTACGTTCTCGACCTGCAGCCGAAGAACTCGTTCATCAAGTGGGCGGTGGACCAGGGCCACACGGTGTTCGTCATTTCATGGGTCAACCCGGACGAACGCCTGACCCACAAGGTGTTCGACGACTACGTGCTGGAAGGCCCGATGGCCGCGCTGGACGCCATTCAAAAGGCCACCGGCGAGGCCGAGGTCAATGCCATCGGGTATTGCATCGGCGGCACGCTGCTGGCGTGCACCCTGGCCCACATGGCGGTGAAGGGGGACAAGCGGGTGGCGTCCGCCACGTTCTTCACCACCCTGGTGGATTTCGCCGAACCCGGCGAACTCGGCGTATTCATCGACGAGGAGCAGATCGGCCTGCTCGAAAAGCACATGCAAAAGAAGGGATACATGGACGGCGCCCAGATGGCGCAGGTGTTCAGCATGCTGCGCGAGAACGACCTGATCTGGTCGGCGTTCGAGAGCAACTATATGCTCGGCAAGAGCCCGCGACCCTTCGATTTGCTCTACTGGAACTCGGACTCCACCCGCATGCCGGTGATGATGCACAGCTTCTATCTGCGGGAAATGTACCTGAACAACCGGTTGATCCAGCCGGACGCCCTGACCATCGCCGGCACGCCCATCGACCTCCGGCGGATCAAGCAGCCGGCGTATATCCTGTCCACCCGGGAGGATCACATCGCGCCCTGGCGGTCCACCTACACGGCGACCCAACTGTATTCGGGACCGGTCAAGTTCGTGCTCGCGGGATCGGGACACATCGCCGGCGTGATCAACCCGCCGGCGGCCAACAAGTACGGCTATTGGACTCACACGCGGAAGGTGAAGACCCCGGAGGCCTGGCTGAAGGGCGCGACGCACAACGAAGGGCTCGTGGTGGCCGCATTGGGATGCCTGGGTCGCCCGCCACGGCGGCGGACGGGTGGACGCCCGCGTTCCGGGTTCGGGCGAACTCAAGGCGATCGAGCCGGCGCCGGGCTCCTATGTGCGAATGCGATCGACCGATTAATCGGATGAATTGCCGGTTTTCGCGGCCTCCTCGGTCCCGGCTCCGATTTCCGTTGCCGGTTTCGCCCGGGTTCGCGTTCGCTTTCTCGCCGCGGGTTTGGCTTCGGCCTTGACGGCGGGCCCGCTTTTCGCCGCCGGTTCGGGCGCGTCCTGCGAAATCACGAAATGCAATGCCGAGGCCGGGGAGTTGTCCGGCGCGTCGTCCCAGAACGGCCGGTTGGTGATCAGGCCGTCCCAGATCTTCGCCAGGTTCTGCTCGCGGTCATTGGAAACGTGGTTGTGCCAGCCCAGAACCAGGCCGGTCGCATACGCCGCCTGGGCGCGCCTCTTGCCCTTTTCGTTTTTGGTGAGCCCCGCCAGCAGTTCGCGGGCGACGGCGAGATCGTTGTTGGCGCCGAGGTCGTCCTGCAGCGTCTTGAGCGCGTCGACGAAGGTGGCCGATTGCCGCTTGGGATAGAGCGAGCGGAAGAATTCGGTCGCGTAGCGCATTTTCTTGATCTCGATGCGGAGCTGATGGCGCTGTTCGTCGTTCAACGCGTCGAAGTCCGTTCCCGCCCCGACGACGGCACGATAGTGCTGTTCGAGGAGGTCGTGGGCAACGTCGACAGCCGGACCTTGCAGCTTTTCCATGGCCTCTTCCGTATTGCCGTCATGCCAGCTTCGCCCCTCGGCCCACGCGCGGACCAGCATCATCAGCCCGGCGTACCGCCGCGACCGGAGAGCGGCCTGGGCTCGATCATAGCCCTTGTCGCGATACCCCTCGGCGCGCTCGCGCAGCACCGCGACCCCCGGCTCGTCGGGCAAATCCCCGATGACCGGTCCGAGTACCTCGCCGATGAAGACATCCCAGTCGCGCGCCGGTCCGAATTCGCCGATCAGCCAGCGCAGTTCGCGGTTCAGGTGTTTGCGCTGCGCCTTCGGAATGAGGTCCCTGAACAGGCTGAGGCACGACCGCAGCCGCCGGGTAGCCACGCGGATCTGATGGACGCCCTCCTCGTGCGCGCGGGCGAGGACACAGGCCTCGTTGGCGCGAAGGTGCTCCACGCAGCCGAGAACGATTTCCGCCAGGGCTTCCTCGGCGGTGGTGGCCGGAACCAGAACCGGCGCCTTGCCCTTGAACCAGGTCGCGCCGTCGCTGTCGGTGAGGTCCATCGCGATCGTCTTGTTGTCGGTATACACGGTTAACGTTCCCTCATCCGTCCCTGACCTCACCGGCTTCCCGTGAGCGGACGCAACGACCATCCCCGTATACGCCCCTGGCCGCCCGGGCGGCAAACCCTCATAAGCCGCGCGGTGAACGTTCTTGATCCCGTCACAATATTGACCCGGGCGGGTAGCATTTCAAGGATCGTTCGCGCGGCGCGCCATGTGCCAGCGGCAAATTGGCCGGGGGGCCGTGGCGCCGCTTACGTTTGCCGTTGCCCGAAAATAGGGGCATATTGGCGAAATGGAACAGCCGCCCGTCACCGAGGCCAAGCTTGCAGATCGATCCTAACCCGGATCAGGTGATCTCCGGCCACCTGGAGCTGCTGGCGGCCATGGGGCAGGATTTCGCCGCCTCCCGCGATATCGAGGAGACCCTGAAACGCGCCCTTGTCCGCATTACCAAGTACCTGAACGCGGAAAGCGGAGCCCTGTTCCTGCTCGATGAAAAGAAGGGCATGCTGACCTGCACCAGTTGTTTCGGCGTGACCGAGATTACCGGCCTGCGACTGCCGAGCGATCAGGGCGTGGTGGGCCGCGCCGTTCAGAACAACGCCGGCGAGATCGTCCGCAACGCCGCCAGCGATCCCGATTTCTACGACGGGATCGACCAGAAGACCGGCAACATCACCCAATCCATCCTGTGCGCGCCCATCAGCATCCAGGACCAGCGGGTCGGCGCCATCGAACTGATCAACAAGAAGGGCGACGATCCGCAGTTCACCGCCAACGACCTTCGAATTCTCGAAACCATGGCGGCGTCGGCGGGGCTCGCCATTCTCAATGCCCGCATGGCGGAGGCGCTGGTGGAGCAGGAGCGCGTTCGCCGCGAACTGGAGCTGGCGGGCGAAATCCAGCGCAATCTCCTGCCGGAGCCGCGCGGCGGCGATTTCCCGGTCTGCGGCGCCAACCTGGCGGCCCGGATGGTGTCCGGAGACTTCTACGATTTCTTCGAGCTGCCCAACGGCCGCGTCGGCTTCAGCGTCGGCGACGTCTCCGGCAAGGGTTTGAACGCGGCCCTGTTGATGGCCAAGACGGCGAGCCTGTACCGCTGCCTGGGCAAGACCAACCACCATCCCGGGCCGCTGCTCGCCCGGATCAACACGGAGATCTGCGAAACCGCCACCCGGGGCATGTTCGTGACCATGGTCGGAGGCGTTTACGACCCCGCGTCGGGCTGGGTGCGATTGGCCAATGCCGGTCACGAGCCGCCGCTGCTCCATCGTCGCGACGGTTCCTTCACGGCGTTTCCGGCGGAGGCGCCGCCCCTCGGCATCACCACGGAGCTGGGCGTATCCGGGCATTTCCCGGAGGTGGAGATCCACCTCGACGGCGGCACCCTGTACGCGTTCACCGACGGGGTCACGGAAGGCTACCTGGAGACCGGCGCGACGCTGCGGGTTTCCGGGCTCAAGCAGGCCGTCGGCCGGCACCGGAACCTGCCGTTGGCGGACCGGATCGGCGCCATCGTCAAGCTGTTCAACAGCGCGGGCGGCGGATTGCGGGACGACGTGACCATCCTGGCGGTGGACGACGGACCGGCGGCGGGCAAGCGGGCGGACGGGTCCGGCGACGCCGCCGCCTCGCCGGCCAGGCGGCGCGACGAACGGCTGTTCAGGATCGATGTTCCCGCCCGCCCGGATCGTTTGAAACTGCTGCGCGCCCTCGTCTCGGAAGTGGCCGCCAACCGCGGATGTTGCGAGGCGGTGGTCCGCGATCTGACGCTGGCCGTGGACGAGGCCTGCCAGAACGTCATTCGCCACGGATACGGCGGCGACGAGGCCGGGCGCATGATCCTGGAGGCGCGGGAGCAGGGGGAGAACCTCGTCTTCTTCCTCAGGGACTTCGCGCCGCCCGTGGATGTGAGCCAGGTGCGCCCGCGCGATCTCGACGACGTTCGTCCCGGCGGCCTTGGAACCCACCTGATGCGCGAGGTGCTGGATGACGTCGGCTTCGTGCCCCCGCCCGACGGCGGGGGAAATCTGTTGAGAATGGTGAAACGCATTTCGTGAGAAGAGGCCATGAAGCATAGAGTCAAGGAAAGACGGGGAAGCATCGTCGTGGCGCTGGAGGGCGATATCGACCTGGAAGGCTCGCCCGCCGCCCGCAAGGTTCTGCTGGACGCGGTCGGGCTGGGACAGCCGGTGTACGTGGACCTCTCCGGCGTCAGCTACATCGACAGTTCCGGGATCGCGTCGCTGGTGGAGGCGCTGCAGCGGGCCCGCCAGGGCGGCACCGCGTTCGCGCTGGCGTCGGTGAGCGACGCGGCGCGCCGGGTTCTGGAACTGGCCCGCCTGGACCGGGTCTTCATCATCCACGCCAGCCTGGACGACGTCCTGTCCGGGAACGGCTGACGGTTCCGAGGGGAGGCCCCATGGCAACCATTTCCGAGCGATCGGCCGCGGTTCGAGTGTTCGAGCGGTTCGGCCGCGCCACCGTCGGCGCGGTCGAGCAGGTCGGCAAGGGCGCCGGATTGGTGTTCGAGAGCGTCTACTGGCTGATCGCCGGCCACCGCCAGGGCCAGCCCGTGCGCGCCCGCGCGGTGTTCGCCCAGATGATGGAGATCGGCGTCAAGGCGGTTCCCATCGTCGGCGTCATGGCCGCCACCATCGGCGTCATGCTGGCGATCCAGGGGATCTACACGCTCAGGATTTTCGGCGCCGAGTCGCGGGTCACCATCGGCATCGCGCTGTCCATGACGCGCGAGTTCGCCCCGCTGATCACCGGCATTCTCGTCGCCGGCCGATCGGGGTCCGCCCTGGCCGCCCGTATCGGAACCATGAAGATCAACCAGGAACTGGACGCCCTCAGCGTCATGGGGATCAATCCGGTCCGCTTCCTCGTGGTTCCCGCCCTGCTGGGGTGCCTGGTGATGCTGCCGGTGCTGACGATCTTCAGCAACATCGTCGGGTTGGCGGCGGCCGGCGCCTACGTGGGGGTCGAACTGGGGATGAGCATGGCCGCCTACGGCGACGAACTCGTCGCCGTGCTGACCCAGAACGACATCCTGCACGGGATCGGCAAGAGCGCCATCTTCGCTGTGCTGATCGCCGTCATCGGCGTTCTCAACGGCGCCTCGGTGACCGGCGGGGCCGAGGGCGTCGGCCGCTACACCACCCGGGCGGTGGTGCAGTCGATCGCGGCGATCGTCATCACCGACATGCTGTTCGTGTTCGTGGTGACGCGTTGACCGGCCCGGCGAACGGCGGAACCGCCGACGCGGAGGCGGTGATCGAGGTCCGCGACCTGATCACCCACTATGGCCGGCGGCCCATTCTCAAGTCCGTCGATCTCGACGTCCGCCAGGGCGAAATCATGGTCATCATGGGCGGAAGCGGCTCCGGCAAGAGCACGCTTCTGCGTCACATGCTCGGGCTCCAGCCGCCCACCTCCGGCACCGTCCGGGTGCTCGAAACGGACATCGCCGCCGCCGATGCCGGGGCGCTCGCCGATCTCCGCAAGAAGATCGGCGTGGCGTTCCAGGGCGGCGCGCTGTTCAGCTCCATGAGCGTCGTCGACAACATCGTGCTGCCGCTGGTGGAGCACACGGACCTGGATCCCGTGACCATGAGGATCATGGCGCGGTTGAAGCTGGAGGTGGTGGGCCTCGCCGGTTTCGGCCATCTCAAGCCGGCGGAGCTCTCGGGCGGCATGATCAAGCGGGCGGCCCTCGCCCGCGCCATCGTCATGGATCCGAGGATCCTGTTCTGCGACGAGCCCTCCGCCGGTCTCGATCCGGCGGTGGCGTCGGCCATCGACGAGTTGATCCTGGAACTGCGGGACGCCATGGGCATGACCATCGTCGTCGTCACCCACGAGCTGGAGAGCGCCTTCAAGATTGCCGACCGGATCGCGATGCTGGATAACGGCAAGATCCTGTTCGTCGGGACGGCGGACGAGATTCGCGGCCATCCCAGCGAGCGGATCCAGAACATGCTCAACCGGCGGCCCGAGGACGACACCACCGACCCCGATGACTACCTGGACCGGCTGACCCGCGAGCACGGTCCGCACCCAGACGAGAGGCGGCGATGAACGACGGCAAGCTCAACTATGTGGTCGTGGGCGCGTTCGTCGTGGCCATGCTGGCGGCGCTGGTGGTGTCGCTGGCGGTGCTGATGGGGCGCACCGGCGCCACCGACGACTATCACGCGTTCTATCGCAACGTCACCGGGGTAAAGTTCGGCACCCAGGTGCTGTACGAGGGCTATCCCATCGGCCAGGTGGAAGACGTGACCCCGCAGTCCGTGGAAAACGGCATGCGCTTCCGCGTCGATTTCAACGTGGATCGGGGCTGGCGGATCCCGGAAGACAGCGTCGCCGCCATCACCGCGCCGAGGCTGCTCGCGGCGGTCACCATCAACATCCAGGCGGGAGAAAGCGCGACGGCGCTGGCGCCGGGAAGCACGGTCCCCAGCCGCGAGGGCGCGGACGTGTTCTCGGCCGTCTCCTCGCTCGCCGGCCAGGTGGGCGCCCTGACACGCGACGGCATCGAACCGCTTCTGGCCTCCATCGATGACACGCTCGGAACGGCCCGCGAGGTGCTCGCCTCGGACGTCAAGCCGCTGGCCCGCAACCTGGCGGCGCTCGCCGAAACCATGAACGGGCGACTGCCGGCGCTCATCGACAAGGTGGACCGCTTCACCGATACCATGACCGCCGCGGCGAACGACGCGCGGGTGCTGGTCGGCCCGCAGAACCAGGAAAAGGTGGCGGCGCTGATCGGCAACCTCGACCGCTCGGCCGCCAATCTGTCGGCGCTGTCGGTCAAGCTCGACCGGGTGGCCACCACGCTGGACGGCGTGGTCGGGGACAACCGCGTCAACATCGACCGGTCGCTCGCCGACCTGCGGCACGTCATGCGGTCCATGTCCCGGAACATCGACTCGGTCACCCAGAACCTGGATGGCGCCAGCCGCAACATGTATGAATTCAGCCGCCAGATCCGGCAGAACCCAGGCCTGCTGCTGGGCGGAACCCCGCCCCCGGACACGGCCCGCGACGAATAGCGGCGGAGGACCATCGACGTGAGGCACATGCGATATGGCGGGTCGATGCCGGTGGCGGCGGTGGTGGTGGCGCTCTTGCTCGCGCTCGCGGCCTGCGCCCAGCCCGAGGTTCCGCCGGACCGGTTCTACCGCATCGAGGCGCCCGCGCCGGCGCAACCCCTGGCCCGGCCGCGGTTCGCGGGCGCCCTGGAGGTGGAGGACATGAGCGCCGTCGGACTGGTGGCCGGCCGCGCCATCGTCTATGCCGACAGCGCCCGGCCCAACGTGCTGGAGACCTACAGCTATCATTACTGGGCGGAGCCGCCGGCGCACATGCTGCGCGACGAACTGGTCCGCTACCTCCGCGCCGCCGGCATCGCCGGATCCGTCGTCACCGAGACCATGCGGGTCGACCCGCGTTATTCGCTGGTGTCGCGCCTCCTCAGGCTGGAGCGGCTGACCGGCGCCCAGCCCCGGGTGGTCATGGAGATGGAGATCGCGCTCCGCGACAACGACCGCGGCGAACTGCTCGACGTGGGCATCTACCGGGCGGAGGTGGTGCCCGCGAACGATACCCTCGAAGCCGCCATCGACGCTTTCACCGCCGCCTTCGCCGACATCTCGGCCCGCCTCGCCGCCGACCTCGCCCGCCACTGACCCCACGCTCCAAGTTCATTCCCGGGCGACCGACCGACGGCGCCCGGCCTCCGCGCGGCGTCCGTCCCGCTGTTGGGCGGCGACGAGGTTCACGGTTTTCCGGTTCCGTCGCCACCGGGGTGGGGGGGGGGTGTAACGCGTTTTTTGCAAAACAACCCCATGCACAGTAGAAATCATCGGGCGGAACCCCTTTTGCATTTGCTAGAATTCAGCAAAATCAATGTATTATAAGCGTATTTTGAAAAATCAGCCAGATGTAGTTTAGATAATAACTATAATAAATTGAAAAACATGTAAAAATAGCGTTACCGGCCGTCACGCGCCGGCTTCCGGATTGCGCCGCTCCGCTCCTCGCGAGGACGGGGTGGCGCGACCGTTCCCGCCGACATCCCCGCCGTCGTCGCGAGCGGAGCGCGGCGATCCAGAGGCGGTGCTTGCGGCATGCATGGCGATGGACCGCCGCGTCGCTCCGCTCCTCGCGGTGACGGCAGGGGGAGGTGCCGGACTGCGTCATTGATGCGCCCGACTCGTCGGCGCGCGCGCGACGCCACCGTTCCCGCCGGCACCCCCAGTTGTCCTCGCGAGCGAACGGCGGCGATCCAGGACCGCTGACTGGCGGTCCCGGTCAAACAAGCACGCGCACGACGCGACTGTGGCGCGGTTCACATACGGCGCGGGTCGATCCGGTTAGCATTCTGTCATCGAAACGGCTTCATGCTATTGGAGGCATAAACAGATGGCGCGGGTTCTCATCGTTCTCGACGGCGGCTACCGTTTCTCGGAAGCGACCGGCATACCCGACTTCACCTACACCGTGCTGGCCGACGCCCTGGCAAGCGCCGGCCATCAGGTCACCAAGGCGCACCGCCAGACCGACGGCAGCGCGGACATCCAGTCCTTCAACTTCGCGACCAGCGTCAATCTGCTCGACCACGACGTCCTCTGGTTGATCGGCTTCGAGGGCCGGAACTCGACCACCGCGACGGGAACCAGCGGCGCGGGCATCGGCGAGACCGAGCTCGCCGCCATCGCGCGCTTCATGGAGGCCGGAGGCGGCGTGTTCGCCACCGGCGACCACGACAGCATCGGCGCGGAGATGTGCGGGCGGATTCCCAGGGTTCGGGCGATGCGGTGCTGGTACGGCGCCAACGACGGCGCCTCGCCGATGCCGGCCGACTTTCCGCGCAACTTCCCGCCCCTGACCCCGGGGCGCGCGGATACCACCCGGCAAAACCCGCTGGGTGACTACGACCTCAACGACGACGGCACGGACGAGGCTTTCGTCTGGTTCGAGAACCAGTCCGACTCCGTGCCCCAGACGATCGCCCCCACCACCTCTCCCGCGCATCCGATCCTGCGGCGCGGCGGCGGCGATATCACCGTCTATCCGGATCACATGCACGAGGGCAACACGCTGGGCGTGGTCGGAGGCTACGACTACACCCAGTCGCTCACGCTCGACGGGCAGGCGTTCGCCGAATTTCCGGCGATCGCCGGCCATCGCGAGATGCCGGAGGTGGTCGCGACCGGCCAGACCGTCGCCTTCGCGTCGAGGTATGCTCACGACAACAGCTTCCTCGACACCGCCATACCCGATCCGAAGACGATCAACACGCTCAGCGCCTATGACGGGCGCGTGGCCGGCGTCGGCCGGGTCGTGACCGGCGCGACCTTCCACCACTACGTCGACATCAACCTGACCGGCGACAGCCGCATCGACACGCCGGCGGAGTTCGCCCGGACCGGTCCGGACGCCGAAAAAGGACATGGCTTCGCCCATCCCGGCGCGGAGGCGACATTCGAAGCCATCAAGGCGGTGTACGACAACATCGCCACCTGGCTGGCGCGTCCGCGTCCCCGGATCCAGCTCATCCTCGAGCGGAGCACCTTCAGTCAGGACGAGGCAAACGCGAACCCGCAGTTCGAGGGCGCCATCCTCGTCACCGTCGACGGCCTCAAGCCAAGCCAGTTTCCCGGCGGCGGGATCACGACCCTGTCGCCCACCGCCGCGCAGCTCGTCAGTTGGGCGCCGTCCATCGCGTTCACGGCTCCCGCCGGCCTGGCCATCGTCGCGACGGGCGTGGCCAGCGACGATCCGGCGCTGCCCGATCGCCTGCAAAGGATCACCTTTACCTATCGCATCGAGGTGACCGGGGCCGCGTTCGGGTTCGGCGGTACCTCGAGCACCGTTCGCGTGGACGCCAGCCTCGCGTCGGCGGCGACATCGAGCCCGTTGACCGATTTCGCCTGGATTCAACTCGTCAAGTCGGCGAACCCCTTCATGCTCGACCTCGCCAACGGCAACACGACGCCCTGGCTCAGCTCCGACGTGCGGGTGATTCCGGTTGTCGCGGGCGGCGACCCCGTGCTTGGCCAGACCCTGGTTGCCGATGCCACGCGGGCGCAGGCGCTCGCGTTCCTGCGCGACCTGGTCTCGGGGATGAGCGTCGCGGAGTTCGAAAGCCTCCCCACCGGTCAGGACGCCTCGGCGCTGAGTCCGTTTCCGACGACCACCGGCACCAACAGGAAGGTGTACAATCTTGCGGTCGCGCGCGTGCGGCTGTCGGGGGCGGGCGCGGCGGCGAACGCGGTTCGCGTGTTCTTCCGTATCTTCACCTCACAGACGACGGCGGCGCTCACCTATCGCGAGTCGCCTCCCGGCGTTCCCATCGAGGGCTACCGGCGGACGGCGGGCGCCAACCCGATCGCGCTGCCGGGCACCAACGCGGCGGGCAACGAATGGCTGTCCTTCCCGATGTTCTCGGCGTCGCGGATGTCGCCACCGGAGGCGCAGACCGACGGGGACAACGTGAAGACCCTATCGCCGGGTTCGTCGACCTTCTATGGCGCGCTCATCGACAACAACCTGACCGACGCCTATCTGCCGGCCACGCCGATTTCCGGCGGCGGCGCCGTCGGCCTGCCGACGCTGATGATGGGCGAGCACCAGTGCATCGTCGCCCAGATCGAGTTCGCGGGCACGCCCATTCCCAGCGGGGCGACGCCGTTCACCTCGGATAAGCTGTCCCAGCGCAACATCGCCTTGAGCGCGATCGCCAATCCAGGGCTGGATGCCTCGCGGGTCGCCCTGCATACCTTCGAGATCGAGGCGACGCCTCGCGCCATCGCGGAGGATCGCCCCCCGGACGAGCTTCTCCTCGAATGGCGCCGCGGCGCGCCGGACGGAACCGAGGTGCGCGTGTTCATTCCGACGTGGAGCGCGGCCGCGGTCGTCGAACTGGCCGACCGCCTTTATCCGCGCCACGAGATCCGCGCCATCGACGCGCATACGGTGTCCGTGCCGGGGAGCGGGCTCCGCTACCTGCCCATCCCCACGTCCACACGGCGTCAGACCGGGGTGATCACCGCGCGCTTCCCGCTCGGAGTCAAGAAGGGGCAGCGCTTCGATCTTTCCATCCGGCAAGTGACGACGCGGGGCCGCCGGGTCGATGTCGCCCAACCGAACGTGAAAAGGATTTCACTGGAGGAGGCGGGCAAGATCATCCGGGACATACGGGCCAAGGTTCCCGACCCCGATCGAGGCGAGGGCAAGGACGACGGGGTCGAGCGCGGCGTGTTTCCGCTCGGCCGGAACACGATCCTGGTCACCGATCTGAGGGCGCTCGACGCGGCGGGCGATCACGCCGTCATCATCGAGCATCCGGATCCCGAGAAGATCGCGGAGGCGCGGCGACAGGCGGGGCGCTGGCGCGAGACCATCGGCGCGTTCCAGCTCGGTATCCCGGTGTCGGTCAAGGAGGACATGCTGACCCACCACCTCCGGCTCCTCTCGGTGCTCCGCTGGCGCGCCGAATGGCTGCGATCCGACAGTCGCTGGTACGACACGTTCCTGCGCTATGTGGACCTGATCGCGGAAAAGGTCCGCGCGCTGGGTGGCGATCCCTGGACGGTGCCGGCGACGCCCGACGGAACGCTGCCGCCGCCCGACAAGGGCGGAGTTGGTACCCCCGGCGAGGGCGGCGTCCCCGCTGTCCCCGGCGATCCCCTGTTCGAGCCGGGCGACGACGATTGGCTGGGGGACACGGGCGGGCTCGACACGCCGGACAAGGCCATGCCGGTCGTTCGGTCGGGCAAGGTCAGTGGCCTTCTGTTCGATCATTTCGGCGACTTCGAGGGCTTCACGCTCGAGAGCCACGCCGGCGCGCATTTCCGCTTCTTCAGCCGGGAGACCGCCATCCACGATCTCGCGAGGACCGCGTGGATCGAGCGTTACGTCGTTACCGTCATCACCGTCTCCGCGCAAAGCCGCCGCGTGCGCCGCGTGCTGATCAGGGGATATTCGGACTGAGGCGGCGGCCCGGTTGCCCGGGCCGCCCCTTTCGCCGATGACAGGGAAACGCGATCACGATGAGGTCCCCTCCGTGATCGCGACTCCGCGTCAGGGGTTGGGCGGGCGGTTCATGCGGATGGAGACGGAGCGGGCGTGGGCCTCGAGGCCCTCGGCGTCGGCGAGCGCGATGGCGGCCGGGCCGACGGCGGAAAGTCCCTCGGCGCCGCCGCCGACGAAGGTGGTGCGCTTGAGGAAGTCGAGGACGCCGAGGCCCGACGAGAAGCGCGCGCTGCGCCCGGTGGGGAGCACGTGATTGGGGCCGGCGACGTAGTCGCCGAGCGCTTCCGGGGCGTGACGGCCGAGGAAAATGGCGCCGGCGTGGCGCACCTTGCGCGAAAAGCCGTCGGCGTCCTCGAGCGCCAGTTCGAGGTGTTCGGGGGCGACGCGGTCCACCAGCGCCGGCGCCTGATCCAGGTTTTCGACAACGATGACGCAGCCGTTGACGGCCCAGCTTTCGGCGGCGATTGCGGCGCGCTTCAGGGTTTTCAGGTGGCCGTCCACCGCCTCGGCAGCAGGCGTCGGCGAAGGCGGCGTCGTCGGTGATCAGGATGGACTGGGCGGCGGTGTCGTGCTCGGCCTGGGCGAGCAGGTCGGCGGCGATCCACGACGGATCGTTCAAGGCGTCGGCGACGATCAGCACCTCCGAGGGGCCGGCGATCATGTCGATGCCGACGGTTCCGAACACCCGGCGCTTGGCCGCCGCCACGTAGGCGTTGCCGGGGCCGACGATCTTGTCCACCGGCGCGATGGTCGCGGTGCCGTAGGCCAGCGCGCCGACGGCCTGGGCGCCGCCGATGCGGTAGACCTCGGTGATGCCGGAGATGGACGCGGCGGTCAGCACCAGGGGGTTGAGCTGGCCGTTCGGCGCCGGAACCACCATGACCAGCCGCTTGACCCCGGCGACCCGGGCCGGCACGGCGTTCATCAGGACCGAGGACGGGTAGGCGGCGGTGCCGCCCGGCACGTACAGGCCGGCGGCGGAAATCGGCGTCCAGCGATAGCCGAGCCGCAGGCCCGTCCTTGTCGGTGTAGTCGAGGTCCTCGGGGATCTGGCGGGCATGGAAATCGTTGATCCGGTCGGCGGCCAGTTGCAGCGCCGCGACCGCGCCGGCATCGCAGTCCATGACGGCGTTCTCGAGACGTCCGCGGCACGCGCATGGTTTCGGGCGTGAGCTCCAGGCCGTCGAAGCGCCGGGTGTAGTCGAGCACCGCCGCGTCGCCCCGCGCCCGCACGTCGGCGAGGATCGCGGCGACCGCGTCGTCCACGTCCGGCGCGCTCTCGCGCTTGGCGGCGAGCATGGCCTTGAAGTTGGCCTCGAAGTCCGCCTCGCGGATATCAAGCCGCATCGGCATGGAGCACCTCCCGGAAGCGGTCGATCCAGCGGGTGATCTCGTCGGGGCGGGTCTTCCAGGCGGTACGGTTGACCGCGAGGCGGGACGTGACCTCGACGATGGTCTCGATCTCGGTCAGGCCGTTGGCCCGGAGCGTGTCGCCCGTCGACACCAGGTCGACGATGCGCCGGCAGAGCCCCATGGCCGGGGCCAGCTCGATGGCGCCGTTGAGGTGAATGCACTCGGCCTGCACGCCCCGGCCGGCGAAATGGCGCTGGGTGATGTTGGGGTATTTGGTGGCGATGCGGACGTGGCTCCACGAACTGGGGTCGTCCTCCTCCACCAGTTCCACGGGCTCGGCGATGGCCATGCGGCAATAGCCCACGCCCAGGTCGAGCGGGGCGTAGAGTTCCGGGTAGTCGAATTCCAGCAAAACGTCGTTGCCGGCGACGCCCAGATGGGCGGCGCCGAACGCGACGAAGGTGGCCACGTCGAAGCTGCGCACGCGGATGATGTCCAACTCCGGCACGTTGGTGGCGAACCTGAGCTGCCGGCTGTCGGAGTCGTCGAACGCCGGTTCGGGCTCGATGCCGGCGCGGCGGACCAGCGGCATCACTTCCTTGAGAATGCGCCCCTTGGGCAGGGCGAGAACGAGCTTCTGGTTGACCACGTGGCTTCTCTTTGCTGGTTGGCCTCCACCCTTACAGAGTTTCGCCGGCCAATTCCAGGGTGAGGGTCGCGACCGGCGGGCGGCTGGTCTCAGTCCTTGAGCCGCTCGATGTCGGCGCCGCAGGCGGCCAGTTTCTCCTCCAGCCGTTCATAGCCGCGGTCCAGGTGGTAGACGCGGTTGACGATGGTTTCGCCCTCGGCGGCCAGACCGGCGAGAACCAGCGAAACCGAGGCCCGGAGGTCGGTGGCCATGACCGGGGCCCCCGACAGGTGGCGGACGCCCCGGACGATGGCCGAGGCGCCGTGGACGTTGATGTCGGCGCCCATGCGGCAGAGTTCCGGGACGTGCATGAAGCGGTTCTCGAACACCGTCTCGGTGATCATGGCGGCGCCCTCGGCCACCGTCATCAGCGCCATCATCTGCGCCTGCATGTCGGTGGGAAAGCCGGGGTAGGGTTCGGTCATCACGTCGACGCCCTTGAGCGGTCCGTTGCGGCGGGCCACCCGCAGTCCTCGGGGCGTCTCGGTGATCTCGCCGCCGGCGGCGGTCAGCGTGTCGACCACCGCGTCGATCAGGTTCAGCCGGGCGCCCTGGAGTTCGAGGTCGCCGCCGGTCATCATCGCGGCCATGGCGTAGGTGGCGATCTCGATGCGGTCGGGCAGGATGGTATACAGGGCGCTGTGCAGCCGGTCGCGGCCCCGGATGGTGAGGGTATCGGTGCCGATGCCCGAGATGTCGGCGCCCATGGCCACCAGGCAGTTCGCCAGGTCGGTGACCTCCGGCTCGCGGGCGGCGTTGGCCAGCACCGTCTCTCCCCTGGCCAGCGTCGCCGCCATCAACAGGTTCTCCGTTCCGCCCACGGTGACGGCGGGAAAGGTGACGTGGGCGCCGGTCAATCCATCGGGCGCGCGGGCCTCGATGTAGCCTTCCTTGAGTTCGATCTCGGCGCCCAGTTGCGCCAGCGCCTTCAGGTGCAGGTCCACCGGGCGGGTGCCGATGGCGCATCCGCCCGGCAGCGAGACCCGGGCGCGGCCGCAGCGCGCGAGCAGGGGGCCGAGCACCACCACCGACGCCCGCATCTTGCGCACCAGGTCGTAGGGCGCCACGGAGTCGCGGATGGAATGAGCCGTCAGCTCGATCACCCGGCCGGTGGGATGGGACGGGCCGACGTCGGCGCTGACGTTGATTTCCACGCCCAACTCCGAAAGCAGTTGCACCATGGTGGAAATGTCCATGAGGCGCGGCAGGTTGGACAACACCAGCGGTTGGTCGGTGAGGAGCGAGGCGGCCATCAGCGGCAGGGCGGCGTTCTTGGCGCCGCTGATGGGGATGACGCCGGAAAGGGGGTTGCGGCCCCGGACGCGGATTCGGTCCATTGAGAGGTCTCGACGATCTGGGCGCGAGGGCGGGCGTATCCGGTTTTGGTGCCCGCCGCGCGCGCGGTTTCGTTGGTTGGAAAGGCCAGCCGATCCCGGGGGTGCGTGACATTTCGATGACGCGCGGTTTTACGGCATGCGGCGCCCGATCACAAGGGTGGCCAAAAGGGTAACCACAAGGGCGCGCGGCGACGGCCGGGGGCCGCGCGCGGTCAGGGGGATCCGTTTTCCTTCGGTTCGGTGGGCTTGGCGTCGGCCCGGGTCCGGCTCTGTTGCTTGCGTTTGCGAAGATTTTCGCGCAACGCGGCCGCCTGGCGGGCGCGGCGATCATCGGACTTGGAGGCACCTTCGGCGGCGCTCCCGGATTTGGTTGGCTTCGTCATGGCGGCGGGACTGTGGACGGGTTGCGCGAAACCGTCAAGCGACGCTTGTCAGGAGAGCCGCGCCTGTGGCATGGTGCGCTCCTGTTTACCTCCGAAGCCGCCGTAGCTCAGGGGTAGAGCACACCCTTGGTAAGGGTGGGGTCGACAGTTCAATTCTGTCCGGCGGCACCATTTCCTCCCTGTATTCAAGACGCCGCTTGCGGTGTCGCCGCGTCCTCGAAGGGCGCGCACAACTGGCCGAGCAGCGTGCCCAGGGTCTCGCGGGCGCGCGGGGACGATTGCAGGATCTTGAGCCGGTGGACACCGGGGGCCGCGTTCGGGGAGTCGCCCGGCATGATGCTCCAGGCACGGCGCGCGGTCAGCTCGAGCAGCTCGATGTCGGTGGTCTCGTCCACGAGGATGGCGATGCGCTCAAGCGGGACCGATGCGAGAAGCTGCTCGATTTCGTGGACGCATCCCCGATTTGCCGGCGTGAAGCCGCGCAGGTCCATCAGCACCGCGTCCGCCTCGCGGGCGATGCGGGAGACGGTCATGCGCCAGGTGTCGTCGTGGCAGAAGAAATCCTCGATCCGGAACAGTCCGTCGAGATCGGGCTCGGTCCGGCTCTGGCGCAGTCTCGCGTCGAGATCCTGTTCGCTCTTGATGAAGGCGCGGCTCAGCCTGCCGTTGAGGAATTCGAAGAACTCGTGGGGCTCGATGGTGGTGGATGCCAGGTCCGGGCCGCCGATCAAGCGGATCGGACCGAGGTGCCGCCACGTTCTTGCCAGTTGATCGAGAAGTCCCTGGGTGCGCTTGTCGAAGCCGAAAACCCGAAGCAGCAGGAGGGTTCGCGGCGGACAGGCCGTCCCGGAGCGGGACCGCCGCCGCAACCGCCGGAGCGCCAGCAGTTTATACACCGCGAAGCCCACCGGCGCGAACACCGCCGCCATTCCGCCGAAACCGGTGAACAGCACCAGGAACGCCCACAGCGTGAAGATCAGCATCAGCACGTCCATGGTCAGCATCTGGTCGCTGGCGCGGCCCGTCCGGTAGCTCCGCGCGATCCACCGCACCACCGCCCAGGCGGCGATCGCGCCCAGGAGCGGGAGGGTGAGCCAGATCGCGAAAAACACGAGCTTGACGCGGGTCTGTTCGAACGCCTCCGGGTTCGTGGCTGAAATAACCTTCAGGGGCGCGTCGACCAGTGCCTCGATCCGCTCGGCCTTCCGATCCCACGGCAGGCTTCCGATCTCCGCCGAATACTGTTCGAAGGCGTCAAGGACCGGAAGCGGGGCCAGGTCCGGGCGGACGAACCGCAGCGGTCCGGCCTGATCCAAGACGTACAGCGCGGAGTAGAACGTGCCCGCTCCCAGTCCGAGAAGGGCCAGCAGGAGGGCGGCGAAGACAACCGGTCCCACCGCCCGCACGCGCCGGCCGTACAGCAGAACCACGAAAACGGCGGGAACGCCGGCGAAGGGAATCCACAGCCACGTCACCCGGTCCGCGATGTTCGCGTCGAGGCCGGGCGACCCGAGGGATCGTTCGAGGGCAAGCAAGGCGAGAAGGAACAGCGCCAGTCCCAGCAGCACGGCCATCACCACGAAGCGCAGCCGCTGGGTGGAGACGACGGCCGCGGCCATGATGGCCGGCGTTCCGGTGATGAGGAACAGGGCGACGAACCAGATGGCATCCTCGTACCATGGCCGGTCGCCCCGGTACGCGGCGAAGAATATGACCGCCGCCAGGATCAACGATTGCGCGCAGGCGGCGACGGTGTGCGTGAGCGTCAACGAGCGCGCCCGCTTCCGCGCCCCGGCGAGGATGGGGAGGGTTTGTGCCGCCGTTGCCCGCCGGGGCGTCGCATCCAGGAGCGCGATCTCCAGGTGTCCCGGTTGATCCAGGGTCGCCGGCGGGTCCGGCGGGGAGGGCGCCCCGGCGCCGGCCGCGACGCCCATGGATGTCTCGACCCGTTTCCGGAACCGGCGAACCAGGACACGGGTGAGAACGAGGGCGATGGGCAGCGCCAGCAGCCCGGCGATCATCGCCAGAACGAGCGCGAGCACGACGTGGTCGCCGGATCCGATCCCGGTCATCGCGCCCGCCGGAAGCGGCCGCCGCCCGGCGGCGCGGCCCGCCCGAGACGGGCGCGGGGCCGTGTCCCCATGTCAGTCCGGCGGCGCCATCGGTCCCGGACGGCTACTGGACCGTCCGGACGGTGAGAATCGCGCGTTGGACGTCGCCGCCCAAGGTCGCGGAAATTTCGACCCTGGCCGACCCGCGCGGCTGGGTCTGGATCGGGAAGCTGGCGCTGCGGGCGCCCGCCCGGACGGTCACGGATCGCGGAACGGCGGCGAGTTCGGCGTTGCTGCTGGCGAGCGCGACGGTGGCGCCGCCAACGGGCGCCGGCTGGCTCAGGATCACCGAGCCGTTCGCGGGCTGGCCGCCGACGATCGACGCCGGAGTGATGGTGAGGCCCGCCAGGCCGACGTTGGGCCGGGGGTCCTCCAGCCGTTCCACCAGCCAGAACCACATGTCGAGGTCGCCGCCGCGCCGGTCGTCGCCGATGGGCCGGCGGAGTTCGGTCGGGCCGGAGCCGTCGCGCGTCCGGCCGAAGGCGTCGCCGTCGAGGAACAGCTCGGGGTTCTCCGCCGACCAGATGAAGTTGCCCTTGGCGGTCAGGCGCGCAACCAGCCGGGTCGGCGCCTGCATTTCCCTCAGCATGGGAAACAGGCTGCCGCGCAGCCATGCCGTGGCGCCGTCGCTCGGGCTCCAGAAGATCACGTTGTTGTCGGAATTGAGGTTGGCCTCCAGGACGATGGGCTGGAACCCGAAAATCTGGTTGACGTTCCAGAACTGGCGGGTCTGTCCGTCGACCGGGTAGGGGAGCTCGAGAGTGAGGAAGCACACGGGCTTGTCGCGAACCAACTCCTGCGCCACCATCTGGTCGCAGTGGATCTGGATGCCCTCGGGGGAAATCCGCTCGACCGGCACGTCGGTGTCGTTGATCAGCGGTTCGCCGCCGGCGATGATGTCCTTGATGCGCATGCCGGGCTCGGCGCCGCCCGAGCGTCGGCACAGCACGTCGATGGCCTGCTGCACGGTGATCGCGCCGGCCTCGGCCAGCGGCGGGCAGTTCCTGGGATCGTAGGAAACCCGCTCCGCCTGGCTCAGGGTGGCGGTGAACACGATGGGCAGGTGGACGGGCGCGCCGCCGGCGTCGAGCAATTCGGCCTCGACCTTCTGAACGGGCGTGTCGCCGGAGAGCGCCCAGGTGGTCGCGGCGAGGCCGTCGGGGCCGGTCACCACCTCGCGGCTGGCGACGTTGCCCTGCAGGCGGCCGTTGCCGACCGTGACGCGGAACCGGACGCGGGCGTTCTCCACCGGGTGGCGGCCGTTGGCGACGCCGACGCGAAGCGGCGCCGGCAGGTCGCGGAGAAGGGTCGGTTGGGTCGGATGGGGCGCCACCTCCTGGCCGTCGCCGCCGAGATAGGACAGCGCGGTCAGCTGGGTGACCGGCGGGAACAGGTTGCGGCAGTCGTGGATGGGGCTCCAGGTCGTGCCGGTGAAGCCGAGCAGCGCCAGCCGGCAATAGTGGTGATGGATGCCCATCGGGCGCTCGAACAGCGGCTTGGACGTGGTTTCGTCCGTGGGCCATTCCACGTCGGAGGTGGCGGTGCGGGCCGGGATCAGCCAGTAGTCGCCGGTCTTGTAGGCGCCGGACTGGAACTGCACCTCGACGCCGTCTTCCAGCGCCAGCCACGTGTCGCCGGCGCCGGCCGCCTCCACCGTCGCCGGACCGTCGGACATGTCCCAGCGCCGGACCTTCGGATTGGTCTTGAAGTTCGCGATGGCGGTGGTGGCGGTGGCGGTGGCGGGGTCGATGGTCAGGACGGTGCCCTCGGCCTTGACCAGCTTGACCAGGGTGCCGGGCAGGCCGCCGAGGTCGCGCTCGTCGTCGATCAGCTCCACCCAGTCGCCGGTGGAAAACCGCAGCACGGCGTCGCGGCCGATGCTGGCGACTTCAAGCTCGTCGCCGCTCTGGGCGATCCAGCGGGTGACGACGGTGCCGTTGTCGCGGGACCACTTGAAGGTGGCGGTGCCGTCCGCTCCCGGATCGTGGATCTCCACCCGGTAGAGCTGATTTTCGAGCCGCCGGTATCCGGCGCCGGGCTTGATGACGCAGGGGTTATCGGAATCCTCGCCCGGCTGGGCGCGGGCGGCGAGCTGGCCGGTGCTTGGGGCCGTTTCCGTGTCCCAGTTGGCGAAGGCGCTGGCGCAGGTGGGCTGGGCGTTGCCCGCCTCGACGGGGGTGAGCTTCACCTGCCAGACGACCTTCGAACGGGTGGCGGTGTCGGGGCCGCCGAGGGCCACCTCGCGGATGTGGTCGTCGTCCAGCGCCGTCAGGTGACGTTCCCAGACGTCGAGCCACGCGAGGTAGGTTCCGGCGGCCGTCGGCATCGCGGCGGCCGGCAGATCCGGCTGGGCGGTGAGGGCGGTATCGGACTCGTTCTCCACCAGGAGGCCGTGGACGTAGTACTGGCCCGCGCCGATGGTCAGCGCGTTGCCGGAGCCGGGCGTGATGGCGAAACCGGCCGAGCCGATCGGTCCGCCGCAGGGGCCGATCAGGTCGCGCGTCAGCTGCCGCCGCCGGTGGGCGTTGATGGCCACGAATTCGTTCCAGTCCGCGTCCACCTGGACCCGTCCCTGCTGCTGCAGGACGCCGGAGTAGTGCTTGCTCTTGTCGAATGTGGATCGCGAGAAATCGCCCTTCATAATCGCCTCCGCCCTAATCTCGGGAGTGAGCCCCGTTGTTGTCCTTGGTCATGTGACGAAGATGTGCCCCGCCTCCAAGCCGACCCGCAGATACTCGTCCAATACCGTGGCCAGATTGCCCAGGCGCTGCGGCTGGCGCAGGTGCCGGAAGGCGCCCATCTCGGCGCCGTCCTCCGCCCCCGAGGTGATCTCGGTGAGCGGTGGAGGGCGAAAGTTGCGCGTAGCCGGGGTCGCCATGTGACGCCGGACGTGAACGCCGGCGCCAGCGCCGCCCGGATTCGCGCCTGCTCCGCCGGGTCGTCCACGTCGCGCAGCGCCAGGCTCGGCTGGCAGCGGTACTGCCGCGGCGCCCGCGAGCCGCCGGGCACGTGCGAGAACCGGACGCATCCCAGTTGCCGCCGCTCCGCCACCAGCGGGTCGCGGAACAGGCAGTCGCTGGCGTCGACGCTGCGCACCGACAGCCCGCCCAGGCCGTGACGTCGTTGAAGACGGCATGGCTGCCGGGAGCGTCCACGGCCGGACCGCCGTCGCCGTCGACAATGCTCTCGCGGACGATCAAGCGCGGCACGGTGCCGGTCAGTTTGACGCGATCCGCTGATGCAGCGGACCAGTTCGACCTCCGAGGTCGCTGTTGCCGCCGCCGGTGGCGCCGCCCTTGACCTCCAGGCCTCCCGACGCCGGCGCCACGGTGGCGTGACTGAGGGTGAATCCGCCGAGCCGGCCGTTGAGCACCGTGACGCCGCCCTCGATCAGCAGTCCGTCGACCGCGAGACGGCCCTGGGTTGCGCCCGCCGCCGCCACGCCCTTGACCGAGAGCTCGCCTTTCAGGTGCGGCCGGTGGGTGTCGAGACGCACCTCGCCGAGGCGGCGATGGAAGACGCCGGGCAGCACGTCGTCCTTGTGCAGCGGCCATTCGCCACCGACCACGCGCAAGGTGCTGCCCGCCTTGATTTCGATCCGCGCCGGTTTGGTCGGGGTCGGCCGGGTCGGGTACGCCGGTGAGGCTTTCGTCGTAGGTGCGGCTGTCCATGACGACGATCAGGCCGGTCTCGCCGGCCGGCAGGGCGTTCCAGGCGGACACCGCCTCGGCCAGCGTCTTGACGAGGGTCTGGCCGCCGGATGGCGCGGCGGGGGTCCCGGCGTCCTTGGTCACGCCGATCTGGAAGGTCACCGGCGCGCCGTCGTCCGTTGCGATCGCCGAGGCGCCGGTGCGCGAGCGGTCGTAGGGGCCGCCGCCCAGATCGGCGCTGAAGCCGTAGGCGTACGAACACCTGCACGGTGGTGGCGGCCGGGGCGCCCACGGGAAGCGCGACGCGGCCGAGCTCGGGGTCGATGCCGGCCTTGATGGCCTGGCCGTCGATCAGCGCGGGCGGCCGCCGCCAGCCGTCGGGGTGCGGTTGCGGGGGATCTTCCAGGTTGCAGATGGCGATCTCCTCCGGCGCCAGCGGCGCCGGGTCCCCGTTCAGATGGATCCGCAGAACCGGCTGATCGTCGAAGTATGTCCTCGCGGGTGTCTTGCCGAGGGCGAGCGCGGCCCTGAGCGCCGTCAACTCGTCGTACAGCGCGCGGCGGCGGAGCCGGCCCGGCACGTTGACCTCGACGGCGAGATCGGTGAGCCGTTGCTCCGCTTTCGGAGTGTTGAACAGCGGCATGTCCCGGCCCAGCGGGTCGACGCGGAAACGTCCGTCGGCCGGCGCCGCGACCGGGCGGGCATCGACGCGCTGGAGCGGATAGCTCTGCAGCCGCCACAGGAACAACCCAACGTTGGGGATGTTGTAGCGGCCGCGCCCGAGCGCGATGGAGCGGACGTCGGCGGTGTGGGTCGCGGTCTCGAACGGGCCGTCCACATGGGCAAGTCCGGCGGAGTCCTTCAGTTGAACCGTGGCGAGCGAACGCGGGCGGACGTGGTTCATGTGCTCGGTCGTGGCGAGGCGCTGGAAGAATTCGACGCCGCGCGCCGGCCATCCGGTGACGTCGCGGGCCAGTTGCTCCAGCACCGCCACGGTGCCCTTGCGGCGGCGGTAGCCCAGCGTATTGGCCACGTAGCCGCGCAGGTTGACGTTGGTTTCGCCGATGGGCTGGATCGGCGTGACGCCGAGCAGATCGCCGATGTAGGGCACCACCCACGGCTCGCAGGTCTCGATGAACCAGTTGTCGTAGAGCTGGTCGATGTCCCCCTCGACGGCGGTGAATTCGTCGTCGATGATGGCGAGCAGCGCCCGGAGCGCGCCGTCGTTCTCGGCGTCGCGGGCCCGGTAGAGGGCCGGGAGCAGATCGTAGAGGCGGTCTCGGCTGGTCATGTGGCCTCCGTCAACAGGGCGCCGGCGGGCGCCAGCAGCAGCAATTCGGCCGGCTGGATCGCGCCCGACTCCCACCGGGCCCGGCGGGCCGGCAGCATGGCCGGTGGCCGGGTCTGATCGGGGCCGCCGGGGTCGGTGACCAGATAGAGCTTGTCCACGTCGACGGCGATCACGCCGGCGATCCCGTCGAGCAGGGTCATCACCTCGGCGGCGGTCACCGGCTGGCCGAACGCGCGGTTGGCGAAACGAGAAGCGCTCGGCGAGGGCTGTTTCGGCCGCCGCCAGCACATCGGCGGCGCGGTATCGAGGATCGACGACGAGAGACGCCGCCACGGTGAACAGCAGCGGTTTGTGGCCGGCCACCACCACGGTCTGGATGGGGTCGCGGGCGTCGTCGATGGAGTCCTTGAGATTGTCGAACAGATCCGATGTCTCGTCGATGACGTCGCCGTTGGCCTCGGCGACGGTGACGTAGATCACCCGCGCCGTCGCCGTTCCAGATGGACACCGCTTCCGCCTTGCCGATGCCGGAGAAGGCGCGCGCGAAGTCCTCGAAGTCCTTGAGCGACACGATCCGGTCCAGGGTCAGCACCTTGAGCGGCGCGTTCGCGCGCGCGTCGTTCGACGTTCTCGGGCGCCTCGACGCCGCCGGCGTCCAGCGGGTTGACCACCGACTGGATGCCGAGCGGCTTCGATTGCAGGATGGTCAGCGTGCCGGCGTCCACGTCGCCGTCCGGACCGATGCCGCTGCGATAGGTGGCGTTGACGTTGGTGGTGCCGGTGGGAAGCCGCGAGCCGCGCTCGCCGTCGCCGAAGATCACCTTGACGCCGCCGTCCTCCTCGATCCGGGTGATGTAGTTCTCGTCGTTGGGGTCGAGCGGAAACAATGCCGGAGCCTCTTGCCACTTGATGCCGTTGACCTCCACGGTGAGCGTGCTGTCGCCGCCGCTGGACGGTGGCGGCCGTGACGTAGGTGAGCGGCGGTTTCTTGAGCGCGAAGGTCTGGTTCTTCGCGCGCGCGGTCGCCGTTGCCGAGCGGGTCGTGCACCGTCTCGCCATGGGTCGCCTTGGCGACGTTGGCGGAGATGCGCACTGTCCTGCGCTTGTACGGACGGCGAGACCCTGGTCTTGAGCGACAGGGTCGTGAAGCCGCCCTCGTGGACGGTGTTCGAGAACCTCGATCACCTCGTGATCGACGACGCCGTCGAGATCGTGGCGTTCGCCGGTGAGGATCAGCTTGCGGCCGACGCTCAGTCCCAGCACCATCTCCGCGAGCGGCAGTTTTTCCGTACCCGCCGTCACCGCCTCGTCGATGGGCAGCGGGGCCAGCGCGCGTTGCCGGCTGATCGCGTGCACGGTCGTGTCCCGGACCCGGAAGCTCGCCGGCTTGTCCGTCGTGTCGTCCGCCAGCGGATCGCCGTTGGCGTTGTCGAGGGTGAGACCGGTGGATTTGGCGCTGAGCGCAAAGCCGACCGTGGACTTTTCGGAAACGTCGCGCACCCGGTAGGCCTCGGCCAGACCGGACGCGGTTTCCAGCACCACCCACCCGCCGGGAACGATTTCCGAGCGTGCTCGCTCGAGGAACATGTCGGCGCCCGACCAATACGGCGCCGGTCTTCCCGTACTGGGATCCAGCCAGACCTGCCAACCGGAACTCGTGTCCCAATTGTTGGGGAACGGATTGCCCCGCATGTTGGCCGTGTTGGATCCGGCAAGCTGTTCCACTTCGGCGCGTTATGTCCGAAAGCGCCGAGCCTGTCAGCGAACCCGAACACGCCTTCCGAAGGCGGCAGCGGCGGCGGCTTGCGGGTGGCCGCGACATGTCTCAACAGGTTTCCGCGTCCCCAGCGGTTGTAGGTCGAGGAACGCGCCGAGGTCCTTTTCCCGCCAGGACTGACCGAGGATGGTGGAACTGACCGTCGTGCCGGTCAAGGGAATCGGTCGCGACCGAGATGGTCACCGGCAGCAGCGAAAAGGTAAAGAAGAACGGCGGCGGGTCTTCTTCTCGGCGAAGGCGACCCGGGTGCGGTCGAAGGGCGGCGCGGTCTCGTCGTTCGACGCCCGGCGCCGCGGCGGTCTGCTCCTCCACCTCGGTGAGCCTAAGCACCAGCGTGTCGATCTTCGGATCGCCGCCGCCGGCGCTGTGTCCCACCACCAGCAGACGGTCGCCGGCCTTCAGCCGGGTATCGGTGCCGTCGAGGAAGAACTCGGAGAGCGGATAGGCCGGAACGGTGGTGGCTCCCGCCGGCAGTTCCACGCCGCCCACCAGGAACAGCGAATTCACCGCCAGATCCTGGACGCCGGGCGCGCCCGATTGCAGGCTGCCGTCGGCGCCGAGCAGGTAGAGCTTATCGCCGGAGATGCCGAGATGCTGCGGTCGGGTGGTGCGCACGGCGATGGCGTTCCACTCCGCCCGCGCCTCGATTTTCTCCACCGTCTCGAAGGTTTGCGGCAATTTCTCCTGCGGCGGCACGCTTTGAACCTTGGTGCCCACCGGGACGGTGGCGCGGCCGGGCGCGCCCGGCGCGGTGTCGACGGTGAACTGGAGATACGCGGTGGCGGCCACCCCGGGTTTGAGCTGGTAGCCGATGGCGCGGGCGAGCAACCGCACCGACAGCCGTTCGGTGGCGGTGCGAAGGTAGCCCTCGTTGGCGATGCGCTCCTGATAGAAGGTGAGCACGTCGGCGGTCACGGCGGCGGCGTCCAGCAGGGCGACGGCATCGTCGTCGAGACGCGCGTGTCTTCAGCGTTTCCAGGGGCCTGAGACCGGCGCCTATTCCATCGGAGAAGGTCTGTCCGCCGATCTGCCGCAACATGCGTTCGAGGAACTCCCCGTGCGTGGCGAGGCGGTAATCCAGCGCGGGCAAGCCGGGCCGGTTGTGGATCGGCGGTGTTTCCAGGCCGCTTTCGCAACAGAAGCAGTCGTCGAGGCGGATGTCGTCGTTGCCGCTCATTGGCCGCCCTCCATGATGAAGGCAAGGGTGCCGTTCTCCGGTTGGCTCGGGTCGTTGTCGAGGCGGATGATTTCGAGTCGTCCGACGTCGATGCGCCCCTTCTCGATCTCGTCGTTGGCGACGCGCCCGAAGCGCTGGAAGCGGTTGGGCTTGGGCTTGGTGTCGTCGATGTCCACCCACGATACGCCCGGGACCGCCATCGCCCGGGCGATCACCGCGCTGAGATAGAGCGGTTGGTTGAAGGTGAAATTGTCGGGGTGGAAGAAACCGCGCCGCCCGTCCTTGAGGTCCGACCGGGCGAAGGTCTCGAACAGCGCCCGCCGGACCTGCGCGCGGTAGTAGCCGGCGGCGACGCAGACGGTCATGGCGATCTCCAGGGGCACGAATTTCGGCCCGTCGATCTCGAGGTCGTGGCCGGCGAGCCGGAGCGGATCGAGGAAGCGGACCAGCCGGTCCTCGAACTCGGGGTCGATGGCGCGCCCGCCGACGCGGTCCACGGTCACGAACATGGTGTACCAGCTTCCCGTCCAGCGCAGCGTCGCCGCCGCCTTCTGCACCTCGGGGTGATCCTCGGCGGCGCGGGCATAATCGTTCTCGGTGACACAGCGCCGCTGGGTGCGGAACGCCTCCGGCGCGTCGAGGCGGGCCTTGGCGATGGGTTCGGGAGCGGCGCCGCCGGACGCCGGGAGCGGATTGCGCACCCTGACGATGTCGTCGGGGTCAAGGGTCAGGCCCGAGCCCGTCGACGATCCGGCTGATGGCCTCGGCGCCCACGTTGCCCTCGGGACCGCCTCCGATCCGGCAGCGGGCGGCGAGAAGCTGGATATTCGAGGGTTCGCGGCCTTCGGGTTCGCGGCCGAACCGCAGGTGAGCGACACCGTCGTCTTCCGTCTCCACCACGAAATCGCGGGCGAAGCGGTCGCTGTTCAACAGGTCGCGTTTGACCGTCCACGTCTCGCCGCCCTCGCCGAGCGTCACCTGGGCCAGCGCGTCGCGGGGCGACTTGTCGAGGACGCCGGCGGCGGGTGCACCTTGGGCGGCGCCATGGTCATAGGGGACGGCCATGGTGATCCCGGTTCGCGCCAGTCGCGGGCGGCTTCGCGGAAGGAACGCCGCGCCCGGCATCTCCACCAGCGGTTCGTCGGCGATGGTCAGGCCATGATCGGCCAGGAAAACGTTTCCGCGACATATGCTTGTCGTTTAACTCTCACCTCCGACATCAATTTCGTGGAGGCAGAGCGGAAACGGCAGCGCGTCGGCCTCGTGCCAGGAGATCTCGACCACGGCCTCGCCGGTGAGCGGATCGGTGGCGGGAACCGGCTCGCGGTCGAGGCGCACCGCGTGGCGCTTGGCCAGGTCGGCGTCCGCTTCGATCCTGGTTTCGGGGTCGTAGACCTCCTCGAGGATCAGCACGTCTCCGGCATGGAGATCGAGATCCGCCGCCGCGCCCTTGAGCGTCGCCCGGGTCGCGCCCTTGGGCAGGCAGCATTCGGGCTCCGACCAGGTGTAGAAGGGGATCTCGCCTTGCCGGGCGATCAGCCTGGGCACGTCGTGCAGGGTCTCGAACACGATCGGCCGGGCGCTCGCCATGTCGCGGAACGTCGTTTTCGCCGACCAGCGGGCTCTCGCCGGGCCGGCCGACCACGAGCCGGGTGCCCTTGGGGATGACCGGGACGCCGGGGGCGCCGGGCAGCAGGTCGGTCTTGGTTTCAATGCACACCCATGTCCGGGCGTTGCATCCGTCGTGCAGCGCATAGTCCAGCAGCCTGGCGTGGCGGCGCACCGACGTGCGGGTGCGGGCGGTGTCCAGGTAGGCTTCGGCGGCGACGGCATCCTGGTAATAGGCGAGGTGGTCCGCCACGTACGCGACGCTTTCCACCAGCGCCACTCCGAGGTCGGCGGCGCTCCGGCTTTTCCAGCCGCCGTCGGCGAGCGTGACCGACAGCCGGTCGAGCATCAGCCGGCGGAAGCTTTCGTAGTCGCGCGCCATGTAGTCGATGGCCGGCGCCGGGAACGCGGGCGGCGGACAGACGGTCTCCACCTTGCAGTCGAAATCGTTGCGGCACTCCACCTTGAACGAGAAATCCACCGTCACCAGTCGAGGGTCGAACCCGGCGGGCGCGCCGTCGTCGATGGGGGAGGTCACCAGCCGCAGCGTGTAGAGCGAGAAGTCGCCGGCCGAGTCGGTGCGGACGATCAGCACGCGGTCGCCGCCGGTCAGGTTGTCGAACAGGGTTTTCTCGTCGTTGCTCAGCGTGTCGCGGATCGCGGTGGGGATGGCCGTCGCGGTGGCCGCCCAGTCCACGCCGACGGGGGTGACGCGGACACCGCCGGCGATGTCGACGTTGGCGCCGTCCAGTCCCGTCACGGGTTTCAGGCAACGGAGAAGCAGGGTCTGCTGGCGCGGGCCGCCGGCCGGCGCGTCGTGGTCCAGCACCTCCAGGTAATCGATACCGTTGAGCGTGGCGTGCTGGTCGACCAAGGCCCGGCGTCTGAGGTTCTTGCAGCGGTACTGGGTGCTCATCCTACGGCTCCCGCCGGAATTCGGCCTGCTCGCGCGCGCCGGTGGCCCGAACCGTGTAGCGGACGACGATGTCGAGGCGCGCGTCCTCCGAAACGATGTCCACGGCGTTCAGGTCGATCAGGTCGCCCAGCCACTGCTGCAACGCGCCCTGCACCAGCAACTGCACGGCGGCCGCGGTTTCGTCGGAGTTGGGAGCGAACACGAGCTGATGCAGGCCGCTGCCGAAGTCGGGGCGGTTGACCCGTTCGCCCGGCGCGGTGAACAGCACCTGCTCGATCAGGTCGCGGATATACGCGTCGCCGGACGTGGTCGCGGTCCGCCCGTCGGCGGCGATATGGAACGGAAAATCCATGACCATGTTCGGCTCTCTCCCTTACATGCCGACGACGCGCGGCTGGGTCACCACGACCATGGGCGGCCCCTGCGGGATCTGTTCGGCGCTCAGGCACAGGCCCGTCGACGTGTTGAGCACGGCCGGTTGTCCGTTGACCAGGACCCGCGTCGCCGGCACCAGCCAGCGCGCCATGACGCACGGTTGCGGCTTGGTCCCCACGGTGAAGGCGCAGCCGGCGATCAGGTATTGGTCGCTCACGGTGGACACCGGCTGTCCGGAAACCAGCACGCGGGCGTTGGAGGAAATGACGCTCAAGGGGCCGCCGTGCGGGCACATGGCCGTCGCTCCCACGTGCATCAGAAGACCTGGCATGGCGTTGCGTCCTCCTTTCCCGATCTCATGTGACCACCAGGGCGCCCTGGTTCACGGTCACGGTGGGGCCGGTCATGATGATGCTGGCGCCCTTGCCGTTCTGGATGTAGATGCCGGTATCGTTGACGATGATGGTCGCGCCCGTGGCCGATTTCAGCATGATGCCGCCGGTGGGGCCCGGGATGTCGTTGACGGTGATGCCGTTCTGCAGCGGCGTCTGCATGGTGATGGACGGCACCGGCGGCGGCGACAGCAGCGCCAGCGCCGGGATCTCGGCGGCCGAGCCGAAGAAACCGCCCACCCAGATGGGATAGTCCGGGTCGCCCTGCTCGAACTCGATCCAGACGCCGCCGCCGATGGGCGGCACCGCGATGATGCCGGTCTGGATCCCCGCCATGGGCACGCACGGCATCGCCCAGCTCGTCGGCGCCACGGTGGAGACGTCCGGGACCATGGCCATGATGCGCCCCTGGTTCATGGGGTCCACGTTGTTGAGGACGGTGCCGCGGAATTTGCCGAGGTAGCGTTTCTTTTCCGTCATGCCGGAACCCTTGAAACAATGGAGAGGAGCCCGTCGCGGGCGAGAGCGAAGCTGGTGTTGATCGAACCCCGCTGGATCCTGTGGGTGACGCTCTTGACGTAGTAGAGGCCGTCGAACGCCTCGCCGACGCCGCGCACCCCCACCAGTTCCCGCGCCTTCAGGACGTGACCGTACCTGGCCACGTCGAGCGAGCCGTCCACCGTCACGCTGTCCGAGGTTTCCGAGGAGCGGGCCAGCGCCCGGGCCGCCGCCTGCAGGGGCGACAGCTTGGCGACGCCGTCGACGATGCGGATGTTCTTGGGAATGGGCGGCACCAGGCCGAGCGGCGGCCGCAGCGGCGCGATGTCCGGGACCGGAATCGGGATCGGCGCCTTGGTCAGGGCGTTGTGGATGAACACCACCGGCAGTTCGCGCTCTTCCGGCTGGTAGCTCACGTTGATGCTCTCGACGTTGGTGTCGGCGCCCATGTCCATGGTCAGCGCCGGTTGCGGCGCGCCGATGCGGATTTCCGGTCCCCAGTAGGCGACGTTGAGACCGGGCTCGGGACCCGGCTTGATGTAGAACACGTAGCCCACGTCGTCGGCGAGCTGGCGGATGTAGGCGAGGTCCGTCCCCTGGTGGCGGGGAATGCGGTCGGTGGGGATGGGAACGTCGATGAACAGGCTGGGGATGACCATGGGGATCATGCCGAACGGCGCGTACTTGGCGACGATCAGCGCGATGCGCGCCTCGGCCGGCATGGCCGGATAGGGAATGCCGGAAAAATCGATGAAGTCCATCACCTTGGTCAGGTCCTCGCCGATGATGGTGAGGGTGGCGCCTCCCTCTTCGGCGCTCGGCTGATACTGGTGATGGGTCATGATGCCGTCGATGAGCACGTTGGCGGAGCCGTTGACGGTGGCCACCAGGATGACCCGGATGGGCGGCGCCGCGCCGCCGCCGGCCAGCAGGAACAGGGTGCCGAGCGGCGAGTTCTTCTCGATGCGGAAGGTGAGGCTGAACACGGACACGGCGCCGGCGCTGACCGTGACTTCGGCGCCGACCAGGGCGTCCAGCACCGCGCGCGGCGCCGTCACGGCGATCACCGGACCCACCATCAGCGTGAACTGAAGCCGCTCAATCACCGTCCGGTTCTCCCACGCCCGGTGGCAACGTGATCTTCAACCGGCGGCCCGGCACGGCGGTGAGGTCCTCGGGCCGGAGCGCCAGCTCGGCGTCGGCGATGCGCCAGAACAGCGTCGCGTCTCCGAACCGGCCGGCGGCGATGTGATCGAGTCGGTCCCCCTCCGCGACCGCATGGGTGCCCTGCGTGGACAGCCGGCGCGGATCCGGCGGAAAGCGGCGGGTGACGTACACGATGGCGCGGCCGTCCGGTCCCGTGAATTCGGCCGTGGCGATGCCGTGATAGCGGCTCGACGGCGGGAACGTGCTGGCTTCCCGCGAGAGCCGCAACAGGGTCTGGAGAGGGTCCGCCATGCTTCGTTCCCTATGACAGGCTGTTGAGGCCGAGGGCGCCGAGCGGGCTCGCCTCGGCCGCTTGCGCCAACTGTTCCTTGGCCCGCAGGTAGGTCATGAACAGGCTGCCGCCCTTGTGATCGAAGCCGAGGTCGTGGACGCTGAGGACCCGCAGGCCCAGCGTGACCTTGGCGCGGATCGGGTTCAGCGCGGTATCGAAGGCTTCCTCGGTGATGCTCAGTTCGGTCACGGTGACCGGCGCGATCCGCTTGCGGCTCCAGACGAACAGCACCAGCGGCCCTTCCTTGGGCACAATTTCGAGGGTGCCGCGGTTGGCGAGGCTGTTCTCTTCCTGGAGCCGGGCGCTGTCGGGGTGGACGAGGCTTTCCAGCGCCGCCATTTGCGGGAAAAGCCCATTCTCCACCGTTGTCGCGTGGTCCTGGGGAAACTCGAGCCGGTCGGCGGCGTCGAGTTCGATGGCCAGGTTGAACGTCTCGATCGCCGGGGCGGTGAATCGCACCACGTTGGCCCGGCCGCCGCCGCCCGCGCCAGCCGCGCCGCCCGATGTCTGCACCTGCAGGGAGCGGCTGAGTTCCGAGGGGTTGTACTGAAAGGCGATGACGCGCTGGATCGCCGCCGACTTGGGATCGACCACCACCAGTCCGCCCTTCAGGGTTTTCGGCGAGCCCGGAAACGTGGTCATGATCCGGTTCCTCCGGCGGCGCCCGCATTCGTGGCGGCCGCCGCGGCCTCGGGCCGGTTGCCGCCGCCGGCCGCCGGTTCGACGGTCCCCCGCGCCATCGCCGGCGGTGCGTCGGACCGGGCCACGGGGCGCACGCCCGCCTGTTGCAGGACATGGGTCAGCTCGTGGGCGATCAGCCGCTGGCCGGCATCGGTGCGGGGCTGATAGCGGCCGGCCCCGAACACCACGTGATGACCGGCGGTGTAGGCCTGGGCGGCGATGCCGCGCGCCGAGCGGCCGGCCTTGGCGTCGGCGTGAACGCGCACATGCCCGAAATCGACGCCGAGCCGGCGCCGCATCAACGTCCGGACACCGTCGTCCAGCGGCCGGCCGGGGCGGCTCAACGTCTCCGGAACGGAGAATGGAACGCGGGGGGCATCGGTGGCTCCGTTCTCCGGCTTTCTCCGCATCTTCAGAAGATCGGGCTTTTCCTTTTCATCGAGGCCGGGAACGCCGAGCGGCTTGAGCCCGTACTTGTTCATGCCGCCCCAGTAGGCCCGCCAGAACGCGTCGTCCTCCTTTTGCCGCTCCTCCGGCGATTTCAGGCCTTGGCGGAAATCGTTCTGCTCCTTGTTCATGCGCGCGGTTTCCTGGCGGAACTGCTCGGCCTTGGAGACCGTCTTTTTCTTCGGTGCCGGCTTGTCGCGGCCGAGCGGAACCGAGAATCCGACCATGACCTTGGAAGGGTTGCGCACCGGTCCCTCGTACGTGAGCTTCATCTTCAAGCCGGGATGGAGCACGTCCAGCGGGATCTCCGGAATGCCGACGGGCAGTTCGGAGTTGGTGGCGATGACCGCCGCGACCGCGCCGGTGACGGCCGTACCGGTCATGATCTTGCCCGAAAGGCTGGCGATGAAGTCCTTGCCGAGGGTCTCGGCCTTTTTCTTGAGCTCCTTGCCCACGTCGGTTTCGAGAAAGGCCTCGCCGGCCTTTTTCGCGGCTTCCTTGTATTTGTCGGCGTCGCCCGGCTTCTTTTCCTTGGCCGGCGCTCCGTCCTCCTGCCGTTGCAGCATCGGCGCCGATCCGTGGCCCGGCTCGAAGACTTTGCCCGCGCCGGCGCCGCCGACCACCGCGTCGGCGACGCGGTCGGCCTGGCGCTCGAAGGCGTCGCCGGCCTGGCCAATTCCGGCTTTCCGCCGGGGGGCGGACGGCGTGTGCCCGAAGCGATGGTGAACCGGCCCGGCGGGGCTCTCTCGCCGGTGGGCGGGCCGAGCGGGCGCGCCGCCACCGCCGATGACGGACGACGGGGCCTTGGCGATGGTGGCGGGCGCGTGTCGAAGCATTACCGGTCTCCCCCGCGAATGGTCCGATACACGGACTCCGCCGCCGCGCGGCCGACGGCGGCCGGCGCCGCTCCCGCGTTCACGGTGAATGCCCCGGCGTCGAGACCGGCCGTGGCCAGATTGGACGCCCCCGCCGGCGCGCCGTGCTCGCGGATCAATTCCACGAGGCGGTCGCCGAACGCGGCGGCGATGGCGTCGCGCTGTGCCCATGGAAAGCCGTGGAGCACCAGCTCGTCGATCTCGACGCTCACCGGGGGCCGCCCGGCCGGATTCGGATGCTCAGGTCCGGGCATTCGGCCATCCTCCCACCTCGGCCTCGGTGAGGCTCCGGTCCAGCTTCGCGTACTCGCTTTCGGCGGCCCTGCGGATGTGTTCCATGCGCACCGACCCGCCGTCGTCGGCGGCGAGGAAGGCGGCCGCGAGCGCGATGTTGCGAATATGCCCGCCGGAGACGTTGAGGCGGGCGAGACGGTCCATGTCGAGCCCCTCGGTGGGCGTTTCCCCGGGGAAAATCCGCGCCCAGATGTGCCGCCGCAGCGCGGCGTCCGGGAACGGGAAATGCACCATGAACCGGATCCGCCGCAGGAAGGCGGCGTCCAGCGAGTCGCGCATGTTGGTGGTGAGGATGGCGAGCCCGCGATAATCCTCCATGCGCTGCAGCAGATAGGCCACCTCCTGGTTGGCGTAGCGGTCGTGACTGTCGCGCAGTTCGGTGCGCTTGCCGAACAGCGCGTCGGCCTCGTCGAACAGCAGCACCGCGCCGCCGCGCTCCGCCGCGTCGAAGATCCGCGACAGGTTCTTCTCGGTCTCGCCGATGTACTTGCTGATCACTTCCGAGAGGTCGACGCGGTAGAGATCGAGGGACAGCTCGCGGGCGAGGGCTTCCGCCGCCATGGTCTTGCCGGTGCCGCTCGGTCCCGAGAACAGCGCGCCCAGGCCGAGGCCGCGGGCGGACTTCTCCGCGAAGCCCCAGCGCTCGAGGACGGTGCGGCGGTGGCGGACCGCGGCGGCGATCTGGCGAAGCGTGGCAAGCTGCGTCGGCGGAACCACGAGGTCCTCGAATGTCGCCTTGGTCTCGATGCGCAGCGCCAGGCGTCCGAAATCGGGCCGGCTCTGGCGGCGGCACGCGTCCCACAGTTCGCCGTCCGTGAGAGCCCGCGCGCCGTTGCCCGCGGCGTTGGCGTCGTTGGCGGCGACGGCCGCGCCCACGGCCCTGATCTGCGCGCTCGAGAAATCGAACTGGCCGAGGACGCGGTCGAGGCCGCCGTTGAGCGATTCGGCATTCGACCCGAGCGTTCGCCGCCACAGGTCCTCCTGCTCGCCGGCGGAGGGATGCCCCACGTCGACGCGGACGCACGGCCGCGCGATGTCCGTCGGCGACCGATCCGCGGCGATGGCCACGAGGCCGCCGATGGCGTCCACGAAATGCGCGACGGACGGCGTCGGCGCCTCGTCGTCGCCCCGGTCGATCAGCAACGCCACCGGGCTCAGCGCGCATTCCCGCCGCCACAGCCGCTCGAACAAATCGCGCGCCTCGGGCGCGGCGGGAATCTCGGCGGCCCGCAGTTGGAAGCCCATCAATCCGGCCCCGGCGGCGGCGGCGGCGAACACGTCCGCCACCACTCTCCGGTCGCGGCCAGCCAACAGGGCAACGGGCGGTTCCGCCTCGCCGCCGCCGCCGGACCAGATACCGGCGAGCGCGGTCGCGGCGTCCTCCTGGCTGGGGGGCAGGGAATCCGCCGGCGGCAACGGCCGGACCATGGCCATCAACCGCCGGTCGAACTGTCCGACGCCGGTGAGGTAATGAAGGATGCGTTCGTCGATGCGGAGCGCGCCGCGAGCGAGCGCCCCGCCGTCGTCGACGCGGACCAGATCCCAGAAGCGCAGCGGCGCCTCCGGCGTCAAGGCCGTCCAGTGGGCGTCGGGAAAGCGGGCGAGGGCGAGGCTGAAGCTCATGGCGGGCGTTCCGCCGTGCCCCTGGGCCTCCGCGATGGCGGCGGCGATGCCGGCGTCGAGTTCGGCGCCGGCGCACGCCACCAGGACATCGCGCTCGAACGGCGTCAGGCCGAAAACGCCGGCGAGCACCCGCAGCGCCGGCGGCAGGTCGCCGGCATCGGCGGCCACTTCCGCCGCGTCCCGTTCAAGCCGCGCCGCCGCCTCCGCGTCGTTGCCCAACAGGGCTTCGATCCGCCTCAGGTGGGCGGTCAGGAACCGATGATTGGCGTCGAGCCATGCCTGGAAGGCGGTGGCGGTCATGGGATCGTCACCGTCGGACCGAAGGCGGGGCTGGCGGGGTCGAGGTCGAGGGGACTGTCCGCGCCATCCACCCGCAGGCGGAGGAGGTAGGTCGCGGCCTTCACCGCCGTTACCGGAATATCCAAGCTGTCCGCGTCGGCGGGACGCTCGACGGCGGCGAATGAATAGGCCTTCGGCGCGGTGGCCGTCGTCTCGTTGAGCAGCAGTTCGACCCGTTGGCTGGCGCCGACGGTCGGCGACACCGGGACCCTGACGGTGGCGTCGCGCGGATTGCTTCCCGTCCCGGTCACCCCGAAGACGCTCGGCGACGTCACGCGTGGGTGCAAAACAAGCGGCGCCACGTTCGACGACAACCCGGTGTGCGGCACCGGCGGCGTTCCCATGTCGACCGGATGCTCGACGACGACACCGAGGGCGCCGGCGCGCAGGTCGGTGGGCAGCGCGGTCGGCACCGCGAGCTCGATGCGCTCCGGCTCGGTCTTGCCGGGAGCGATTGTCACGCCTCCGATCCGGACCACCGTCGTCCGGCCCACGAGGTTGTTGCCGATGATCGCGATAACGCTTCCCGTCACCACCGGCGCCGATGGATTGGCCGCGTCGACGGCGCGGTCGATGCTCGGCCGGTTTATGGGGAGCACGTAGAGATTGCGGGTCCGCACCGGCAGCGCCGGCGACGGCGTTTCGTCGCTTTCCACCATGACCACCGAGCCCTGATAGGCCGCCGAGAGGTTGTAGGGTGTCTGAAAGAACACCGACCACAGCTTGCTCAACTCGTCGAGGGTCATGGGTTCGGGAGTAAAGCGCACGAGTTCGGCCTGCTCCGCGAGGTCGGATCCCGCGAGAAAACCGAACTGGGGGTTGGCGATGGTGTCGCGGATCAGCTTGCGGGTCAGCAGTGGCCGGCTGTGCAGGGTGCCGACGACCACTCCCAGAAGGCGTTGCGGCTCCATCAGCGCGTCGTTGCCGTAGAACGAGAGAAGATAGTGCAGGTTGAGGCCGGTGGCGGGTTTCCGGCGGGTGTCGCCGGACGCGTCGCGCGTGGGGGTATCCAGGGCGCGGGCCGCCGCGTTCGGCGCCACCTGATAGAGAAACACGTTGACGCCCAGGCTGGGCAGGCCGGCGCCGCCGGCGGTCGGGCGCACCTTGGTCACGGTCGCGCCCGAAATCGCCGCGCCCACCGCTTCCTGCAGCATCTGTCCAAGCGCCGTGGTGGCGGTGGCGATGGCGAGTTCGGCGGTCATCGCCGGCCTCCAGTGCGCCGATCGAGATACTCGGCGAGGCCGAGGGCGGGTTTTCGCTCGGGCTTGAGCGGAGCCGGGGCGGGGGGCGCCGGCGCGATATTGGCCCGGACGTCGACGCGGCCGATGCGCACCGTCACGGGCGCCGGCGCGGTCGGCGCCTGTTGGACAGGCGCGGGCGGGACGGCGCGCGGCGACGGCGAGAGCGGCGAAGGTATCGAAACGGCTTGTTTTGTCGACCGGCGCGGCGGCGGCTGTGTCTCGACCCGCGCGGCGGTCAGGGGTTTCGCTTTCGGCGGACTTGGATCCGGGTCGGGTCGCGACCGCTGGCCGCGATTGGCGGCGGGCGGGGTGTTGGGATTCTGGAGCCGCGAGGTCGCGCCGGCCCGTTCGGCGGGTGGTGACGGCGTGACCGGATCGGCCTGTTGCAAGCCTGACCGCCGCTCCGCCGCCGCCGTCGGCGCCTCGGTTTCGCGTCGCTGGGAGCCGGAGGGCCGGGCCGGAGGCACCGCCGCTCCCTCGGGAACGTCACGCGGCGCGGGCCGCGCGGGTTCGTCGCCGGCGGGAAGGGCAACGGCCGCCGCGGGCGGTGGCGGGGCGGCGGCGAAACCTTCGCCCCCCGGATCGACGGGGCTGTTGGCCGGAAACACCGGTTCCCGCACCGGCTCGAGGCCGCTCTGGCTTCCCACCGCGCGCTGGGCGAGCCGGGTCAGAAAATCGCTCATCCCAGCACCATCTCCAGGTAGATCCCCCGGCGCGCCGGGTTCATGGCGAGGATGTCCGCCTCCCGCCAACCATACGCCCCCGCCAGCACGTGAACGTCGCGAAGCAGCCGCCGGGCCTCGCCGTCCACCTCGGTCCAGAAGAAGGCCGCCACGTCGAGATCGGCCTGCCAGCCGTGCCCGCACGCGGGGCAACTCAGATCCAGCAGCACCTCGGCGTCCGGGTCCGCTTCCGCCATGCGTTCCGGCAATGCCGCGAGCACGTCCTCGGGCGGGTCGATGCCGGCGGCGGGGCCGCTCACCAGACAGCGCCGGACCAAGAGATCGCGGGCATCGCTCACCGAACCCGCCGGCGCCGCCGCGAGCAGGTCGGCGCTGGTGGGGACGCGGAACCGCCAGCGGCGACCGTTGCCGTCGTCCATGTCCAGCATGGGCGCGGCCGCGTCGAGGGTGTGCCGGGTGACGATGTCGGCCGAATTCAGGCTGAACTCGATCTCTTCCGCGCAGGCCGGGCAGTGGGCATGGACGTCCATCGACGGTCCCAGGGTCGCCTCGCGAACCGCCAGCAGGGCGGCGTCGCGCCGGCCCAGCGGCCAGTGGGCGAACTCGGCGCTGTCCGCCTCCGGCGTCGCCGCCGCGAGCAGGGTGAGAGCGCGTTCCACGGGATGCCGGCCCCGGCCCACCTCCCACGCGCGAACCAGCTGTTGGCCGTCGAGGGCTTGCATGGGTTCAGCTCGGTTCGGTAAAGGTCGGCTCCGTCGGCTCCGCCACTTCGTAGTCGCGCTCCCAGCCCTCGTTTTCGAGCTTGAGGGTCTGGATCGCCACCGCGTTGCCGTTGGCGTCCAATTCCGGCAGGGATTGGAATTCCGACGGCCAGCAGCGATAGATCTTGTAGGCGATGGCCAACTGTCCGGCCTCGTTGTACAGCTCGACGATGAGGTCCTTGCGGAAATCCTTGAGCGAGACCTCGGAACCCAGCCCGGAACCGAAGTTCCAGACCTTGTTGGCCCACTGCTCGAACTCGCGGTCGTGGGTGACGCCGCGCTCCAGGGTGATCGCCTCGTACTCGGTGCGCCCGGGCGACTTGCGGCTGGAACTCGGGTCGCCGCCCTCGCGGTGGGTCACCACTTCGGTGGTGCGGCTGAGGGCGCTGACCTTGCTGACCCCGGCCACGTAGCGGCCGTCCCACCGGACCCGGAACTTGAAATTCTTATAAGGGTCGAAGCGGTGGGTGTTGACGCTGAACTGTGCCATCGACGTCTCCTCACGCGGCCGTTTGGCCGGCCATTTGTTGTATCTTGATGACCACGAACTCGGCCGGCTTCAGCGGCGCGAAGCCCACCAGGATATTGACGACGCCCAAGTTCCGGTCGGTCGCGGTGGTGGTTTCCGCGTCGCACTTGACGAAATAGGCCTCGCGGGCACTGGCTCCCTCGAAGGCGCCCTGGCGGAACAGTCCCTGCATGAAGGCGCCCAGATTGAGACGGATCTGCGCCCACAGCGGCTCGTCGTTGGGCTCGAAAACCACCCACTGGGTGCCGCGGTACAGGCTTTCCTCGATGAACAGCGCGAGCCGGCGGATGGGGACGTATTTCCACTCCGACGCGTTGCGGTCGTCGCCGCGCAGGGTGCGCGCGCCCCAGACCACGCGGCCGGCGGCGGGGAAGGCGCGCAGGCAGTTGATGCCGAGCGGGTTCAGGCGGCCGTTTTCGCCGTCGGTGAGGGGCACGCTGAAACCGTCCACGCCGACGATGTTGGCGTCGATGCCGGCGGGCGCCTTCCAGACACCCCGCCGGCTGTCGGTGCGGGCGATGACGCCGGCGACGGCGCCCGACGCCGCGAAGGTCTCCATGGCGCCGTCCTTGAGCGGATTGGGCTGGCGGAGCCTCGGGAAGTACAGAATGGCGTTCTGGCTGCGGCTCTTGATCGGATCGCTGCCCGAATTGAAGTCGGTCACCGCCTTTTCCACGGTGTTCCAGGCCGTCGGCGAATCGACGAGGAGCATGGCGCGCCGTGTCTCGCAGTATTGCGCCGCCTCCTGGATCAGGGCCGTCTCGACGTCGCCGCTGGCTTGGTAGGGCGGGATCACCAGCATATTGAACAGGTCCACCTGCTCCAGCGCGTACAGCCCCGCCTTGTTGGTCTGGGCATTGGCCGGGGTGAAGTCGGCGGCCTTGGTCAGATCCGCGCCATCCGAGGCGTCACCGGCGGTTCCGGTTCCGGCCGCGAAGGCGGGCGGGGTCGATGGATCGAGCGTGCCGGCGTACCGGATCAGTACCGAGTTCTGCTCCAGCACCCGGTCGAGGCGCCGGCGGCTTTCCTTCACCGTCACGTTGCGATGGGTTTCCGCCGCGCCGGTGCCCGCGTCGGTGACCGTGAGATTGAACAGATCCGCCTTGGCGACGCCGAGATCGGCGGCGGCGGCGTCGGTGACTTCCACGTCCACCGTTACTTTCAGACCCTTGCCCCAGGAGCCCTCGTTGGCGGCCTCCAGCGTCAACTTGATGGTGTTCGGCGCGAAGGTGAAGGGAGCCTTGGCCGGCGGCGTGGGGCCGGCGGCGGGGTGGTAGAGCCGGACGACAACCGCCGTCGACCCGCCGTTCAGATAGAAATCGCGGACCGCGAAGCCCAGCGTGCCCTGCTCCCACAGACCGCCGAAGGTGCGCTCGAAGTCGGAGTAGCTGGTGATGGTGATGGCCTTGTTGACGGGGCCGCGCTTGGCGCGTCCGATAAAGGCGGTGATGGACGTGGCGACGCCGGTAATGGTTCGGACGCCGCTCGGAACTTCTTCAATATAGACGCCGGGATAGTTCAAGGTCGCGGGCATGGACGAGGCCTCCCGATGATGGATGCGGGCGAATCGAAGACAGACGCGTGAAAGATCGATAGCCGGATTGGGAAGGATCGGTGGGGCGCGGATCCGTCGACAGGTCAGGACCCACCACTCGCCGCCGAGCGGTCTCCGCCATGCCAATGGGTGTTGCCGCAACGCCCATGCCAGTCCCCGAATTGTCCGGCGCACTGCCGCCGAACCCTGGAATCGATCTCCGGTGGGGTCGATTCTCTAGTTCATTGTGCTTTTGACAAATATTATGTGCGGATCAATTTCAGGTCTACAGAAAGTTGTTCTTGACAGCAAAAGCGGCTATTTTCGCCGTGTTTCAAGGCCAACAAAACGCATCGTTGCGACGTGCTCGTTTCTTAATCGTGCTTATAAGGTTGTGAAATGACGAATGGCCTAGGAGGGCTCTTGGGGTGGAGCCCGGCGGAAGACCAGCGTCATGTTGTTGGCGGGCATGGGAAACCGCTGTTCCAGTCGGAGGGCGTGGAGGCCGGCCTCGGCGGCGATGTCCGCCACGTCGCGCACCCCCCATTCCGGATTTTGCGCCCTCAGGCTGGCGTCGAACGCGGCGTTGGACGGCGCGGTGTGGCGCCCGTCCGCCATGAACGGTCCGTAGAGCACCAGGACGCCTCCGCCCTTCAGGACGGCGCCGGCGCCCGCGAGCAATCCCCGGCACGCTTCCCACGGCGCGATGTGGACCATGTTGATGCAGACCACGGCGTCGAACGGGTCGCCGTCGCCTACCGGCCATGGGCCGGCCACCGCGTCCAGGCGGGCGGCGGGCCGCAGGTTGGGAAGGCCGCGCCCGGCCGCCCACGCGTCGATGCTCGCCACGCAGTCCGCGTCGGTGTCGGTGGGGTGCCACGTGAGTGCCGGCAGGAACTCGGCGAAGAACACGGCGTGTTCGCCGGATCCGGCGGCGACCTCGAGAACACGGCCGTGTTCGGGCAGGGCCGCGCGCAGCACCTCGAGGATGGGCTCGCGGTTGCGCAGCGTGGCCGGGGCGTGGCGTTTTCGCGTCATTGCTTTTCTCCGCTTTTGCCGACAGGGGCTGCCGATAGTAACCATGAGATGTTTCACGTGCCCGTGAAATTGCCGTCGGGTGGGTGAATACCGGGCCGCTCGCGGCTATGTTCACCATACGGCGAACGCAACGGGCCCCCCGCGCGCTACCTGATTTCGGGTTTTTCAGTGAGTGCTAGATCGCATGCCTGGAAACTTTATGATCGATGAGAGTATCAAGGACCTGCTCATGGAATTGGCGCGGAGCGACCGGCGTGTCCGTCAGGCGAGCGTCCTGCGCAAGAGCCGAATCATCGTAAAGGCACTGGAGGACATGGATTTCGACGAACATACACGGCTGGCGTCTCCTGGGCCCGGTGCCCAGTTGCATGTCATCCGCGGGTTGGATGACGATGAGCCGAACCTCGAGGTGGGGGTCGTGGTGACGGCGGCGGGCGCGTACGCGTTTCATGCCGCGCGCTTCCACAATGTATCGGAGCGGTCGGATATTCGCGCCCACATGATCATGCTGGCGCCAACGACCTTGCCGCCGACGCGAACGGAGGGAGAGCCGCCGCATGACTGAAGAAGAGCCGATCGGGCAACGGCCGCCTCCGCCGGAACGGTGGGACACGCACCGCGTCGCCCTGGGCGGCGACGCGTTTCTGAGCCAGGTTGTCGACACGGTTTCCGGGGGTGACGCGGACAAGCGCCAATGGGCACGCGCGATGATCGAGAACGAGGACAGTGTTGCCCGGTTCGTTTCCAAGGTTCCCCGCGCGCTCAGGGCCGTGCGCGAGGCCCGGGGCCTCAGCATCGACGCGGCCGCCGATCAGGCGGGAATATCCCCCTCGATGCTCGCGCGGCTGGAAACCGGCGCCTCGGTCAGGGTCGATCTCAGGCTGGTGGCGCGGGTGGCCCTGATGCTGGGCGTGGCGCCCAGGCTGGACTTCGCCGATGGGGGCTCCGGCGCCGCCGTGTCCATCAGCGACGCGGAAACGATCCAGGCCAATCCCGTGGCGCTCGAATCCCTCGATGCGCCGTTCGCGGCGTCGCCGCCGGGTTTTGGGCCCGAAGGGGCGGAATGGCCGGACGGCAAGTTCGGGGTCAACCCGGGGTTCGATGACGCTGCGCGGGATCCGAGCGTTCTGGACTTGCGGATCAGGGACCTGGAGGCGCGCATGGCCACCATGGAGGATCGGAAGCCGAAACCCGGCGATTGACCGACGGATCGCTTGGCGGGAATGTGCGGCGTGTTGGCGGATACAGTGGAAAGAGAACGGATGATGGAAACCAAGTTAAGCATCGGTGGAATGAACTGCGGACATTGCGCCCAGGCGGTCCGCGACGCGCTCGCCAAGGTTCCGGGCGTCGACCGCGTGATCGAGGTCAACCTGGACGCGGGCCGGGCGACGGTGACCGGCGACGCCGCCGCCGAGCACCTCATGGCCGCCGTCACCGCCGCCGGTTTCGAAGCCACGGTGGACTGAAGCGCGGCCCGGCCGCTTCGATATCGTTCCGAAAGACTGAATCAGCCGATGGACGCCGTCTCGACGCTCGTCAACGTCGCCTTGATCTGGAGTGTGGCGGCGGCGACCCCGGGCCCCAATTTCGTGCTGATGACGCGGACCGTGGCCGGGGGCTCGCGGCAGTTGGGACTCGCCACGGCTGTGGGGATCGGCTCCGGAACGCTGGTCTGGGGATTGGCCGGTTTCTTCGGGATCAGCGCGCTGTTCGCCGCCGCGCCGTGGCTGTACGTCTCGCTGAAGGTGGCGGGCGGGCTGTATCTCGTCTATCTGGGGCTGCGGCTGATCGTGACCGGCGGCCGGTCCCGCGCCCGTGCCCAGCCGGCGACGGGAAACATCGCCTCCATTCCTTCGCGGCGAAGCCTGGCGGCGGCATGGCGGCTGGGCCTTCTGACCAATCTTTCGAATCCCAAGACGGCGGCGTTCGTGACCAGCTTGTTCGCCACCACCCTGCCGGCGGACCCCGCCTTGCCACTCGGGCTGACGGCGGCGGCGGTGATGACCGGGGTCACGCTCACCTGGTACGGCGCCGTCACCTGGGTGTTCGCCTCCGCCCCGGTGATCCGCTGGTACGCGCGCGCCGCCAAGCACATCGACCGCGCCGCCGGCGGTCTTTTCGTTCTGTTCGGCGCCAGGATGATGCTGGATCGCTGACCCGAAGGCCGGCGCCGCGCGGGTGCCGTCGTTCTGGACAAGCCGGGATCGCCGCGCCATGTTTCCGGTCGATGCATGTGCCTGGACTGTCGGGCGGAATGTATTGGTCTATATCGGGGTTCCATGTCGGGCTTGCGAAGCGACATTTTAACCGTTCCCAACGCGCTGTCGTTCTACCGGCTCGCGATGGCGCCGGTGCTCATCGTGCTCGCGCTGACGGAAGAGCGGACGCTGTTCATCGTGTTGCTGTGCGTCAGCTTCGCCACGGACGTACTGGACGGCTTCATCGCCCGGACGTGGAACCTGTGTACGCCGCTGGGCGCCCGGCTCGACTCCATCGCCGACGAATTGACCTACCTGGCCGCGCTGGTGGGAGTCTTCCAGTTCGAGTACGAGGCCGTCAAACCGCATCTGGTGATCCTCTATATCTTCATCGGGTTTCTGGCGCTGGCCGCCCTGATCCCGATGGTCAAATTCCGAAAGATGCCGTCGTTTCACCTGTATTCGTTCAAGGCAAACGCGTTGTTCCAGGGCATTTTCATCGTGACTCTGTTCGTTTTCGGGTTTAATGCCCACCTGTATTATTTCGTGATGGGGTTCGGCATCCTGGCGTGCCTCGAGGCGATCATCGTATCGCTGGTGATCGATCAACCCATCTCCAACGCCCGGAGCCTCTTCTGGGTGCTGGGCAAACGGAACCGCGCCCCATGACCCGTTGGCCGTTTCGCCGCGGGGCGGCTGTCGCGTTGGGGGTTTGACTGGACATGCGCCACGAAACCAATCTCCCGCGCCGGGAATCGTTGCCCTCGCCCGATATCCTGGAAAAGCTGGAACGGAGGCTCGGGCGTCTCCATGCCCGGCAGCGCCTTGGCATCGAGAGCGATTACGAGGCGCGGATCTTCGGCCAGGGCCTCAACTTCTTCCACATCGAGAACTGGTATTCGATCCAGTCGGTGATCGAACTCGCGCTCAGGATGAGCGGCCTCTACGGGCGAGGGCGCAGGAACGCCGATGACGTGCGTGTCCGCCATCACCCCGTCCGCTCACCGGCGCTGCCGACGCTGTTCGACGGGTTCACCATTCTGCATATCAGCGATCCGCACGTGGATATGAACCCGGGCGCGATGGCCCGGATCATCGAGCTCTTGCCCGCGCTCGCCTACGACATCTGCGTGCTGACCGGCGACTACCGGGGACAGACCTACGGTCCGTTCGACAAGACGCTCGAGGGCCTGGCCCGGCTGCGCGCCCATCTGACAAAACCGGTCTACGGGGTGCTCGGCAACCACGATACCATCTGCATGATTCCGGGGCTGGAGGAAATGGGAATCCGCATGCTGCTCAACGAGGTGGAGGTGATCGCCCGCGGCGATCAGCGCATCCATCTGGCGGGTATCGACGACGCTCACTATTTCCGCGTGGACAACATCGAAAAGGCCGCGTCGGAGATCCCCGACGGCGAATATTCGGTGCTGCTGTCCCATACGCCGGAGATCTACCGGCAGGCCGCTCACGCCGATTTCGACCTGCTGCTGGGCGGGCACACCCACGGCGGCCAGATCTGCCTCCCGGGCTCCATTCCCGTGACCCTGGATTCGGTCCTGCCCCGGCACATGGGCGCGGGTTCGTGGACGTATCACCGGATGACCGGCTACACCTCGGTGGGCGCGGGCGCGTCGGTTGTTCCGGTCCGGCTGAACTGCCCTCCCGAGATCACCCTGCACCACTTGCAACGCGCCTGAGAAGACGGTCGCCTAGCCCGAAAGATTCATGAATTGAGCACCGCCGACCTCTGTTTTTCGTTATGATTCAGGTGGTTAATTTGGATCAAACGCGGGAGATCGGCGGTGACGAATTGTCCCTCTGAGGCGATCCAGTTTCCAGCCTGTCGCAAGCGTCGGGTGGAGGCGGGCTTTGACGGCGGCGAAGTGACCTCGAACGGCGGTGTCTTGTTGTTGCGCCAAGCGGATCGCCTGGTTGGTCTGACAGGTCAGGTGGCGCGCGGGCTTGCGGACGAACGCCAGCCCGGCAAGGTTAGGCATCGCTTGATCGACATGCTGCGCCAGCGGGTGTTCGGCATCGCGCTGGGTTACGAGGACGTCAACGACCACGCGGCCCTTCGCCACGACCTGGCGGTGCAGACGGCGGCGGAGCGTGACGCCGCGCTGGCCAGCCCGTCGACGCTGAGCCGTTTCGAGAACCGGGCGGACCGGCAATCGGCGTGGCGCATCCACGAGGTTCTGGTGGATCGGTTCATCGCTTCGCATGCGCGGCCGCCCGAGGAGATCGTGCTCGATTTTGACGCCACCGACGATGCGGTCCACGGTCATCAGGTGGGCCGGTTTTTCCACGGCTACGACGACCACTACTGCTTTCTGCCGCTCTATGTGTTCTGTGGCGAGCAGTTGCTGGTGGCGTACCTGCGGCCATCGACGATCGATGCCGCCAAGCACGCCTGGGCGATCCTGTCGCTTCTGGTCAAGCGGCTGCGCCAAGTCTGGCCGGAGGTGCGGATCGTCGTCCGCGCCGATTCCGGCTTTTGCCGCCATCGCATGCTGAGTTGGTGCGAGCGCCACGGCGTCGGCTATATCGTCGGCTTGGCCAAGAACGCCCGGCTCAACACCTTGGCCGGGCGTTGGATGGAGGCGGCGCGGCAGGGCTTCGCGGCAAGCGGCCACAAGCAGCGTCTGTTCGGCGAATTCCCTTATGCCGCCAAGACCTGGAGCCGCCAGCGCCGGGTCATCGCCCGCATCGAACACTCATCCAAGGGCGCCAACCCGCGCTACGTCGTCACCAACCTCACCGGCGATCGCCAGGATCTCTACGGGAAGCTCTACTGCGCGCGCGGCGACATGGAGAACAGGATCAAGGAACAGCAGCTCGACCTCTTTGCCGACCGCACCAGTTGCCATCAGTGGTGGGCCAACCAGTTCCGGCTGTTGCTCTCAAGTCTCGCCTACACGCTGCTTGAGACGATCCGCCGCATCGGGCTGAGGGGCAGCGAATACGCCCGTGCCCAGGCCGGCACCATTCGTTTGAAACTATTGAAAATCGGCGCCGTCATCGTGCGCAATACCCGCCGCGTGCGGGTCATGCTGTCGTCCGCCTGCCCCGATCAGGACCTGTTCCGCCTTGTCGCCGTCAGGCTCGACACCGGTTAAACAACCCCCCGCCAAAATCCCCGATCACGGCGGCCACCCCTGTCCGACGAGGCCCACCCTCGTGCAAAATCAGCCTTCGGCGCGAAAGCCGGCCTTGCCGTTGTCCGCGCAAAGCCAAACCGACAAACTTCAACTCCAAAATCACCCTTCACAATACACAACGCGTCACAAAACCGATCCCAAAACACGTTCATGAAATATCCGGGCTCCAGTTCGAAGGCGTCCTTGTAGTCCAACTTGAGGGCGGGATCCTGATCTTCCTTTTTCAGGAAGCAGTCGCCGACGGCGAGGCAGTCGATGTCGGTGCCCATGAAGCAGTGGAACGCGTCCTCCGGCGTGCAAACGATCGGCTCGCCGCGCACGTTGAAGCTGGTGTTGACGATGACCGGGCAACCGGTGAGCGCCTTGAACCGTGAAATCAGGGCATGGTATCGCGGATTGGTTTCCTGGTGCACCGTCTGGATCCGCGCCGAATAATCCACATGGGTCGCGGCCGGGATTTCGGAGCGCGGGACGTTCAGCTTTTCGATGCCGAACAACCCCTTTTCCGCTTCGCTCATCTCCCGGCGGCGCTTCGCGGCGACGTCCGCGACCAACAGCATGTAGGGGCTGTCGCCGTCCAGATCGAACCAGTCGGATACGTCTTCCCGCAGCACCGAGGGCGCGAAGGGACGGAACGATTCACGGTACTTGACCTTCAAGTTCAGCATCCTCTGCATCTTCGCCGACCTCGCGTCTCCGAGGATCGAGCGGGCACCCAACGCCCTGGGTCCAAACTCCATGGCGCCCTGGAACCATCCCACCGCCTCGCCGCCGGCGAGCGCCCGGGCGGCGGCGTCGGTCAGCGCGCCGTCGTCCAGAACCGCGTACCGGGCTCCCGAGGCGGTCAGCCTCTTCTCGATGTCGGCTTGCTCGAACGCCGGACCCAAGTAGCCGCCGCGCATGGAATCGCCACCGCTATCGACCTGCCTTGGTTGATCCTTGTAGAGATGGTAGGCGCAAAGCGCCGCTCCGAGAGCGCCTCCGGCGTCGCCGGCCGCGGGCTGGATCCAGATATTGTCGAAGCGGCCGTCGCGAAGGACCTTGCCGTTCGCCACGCAGTTCAACGCCACGCCGCCCGCGAGGCACAGGTTCTTCATGCCTGTTTCCGCCGCCAGCGAGCGGGTCAGCCGGAGAACCACTTCCTCGGTGACGGCCTGAACCGACGCGGCCAGATCCATGTGCCGCTGGTCGAGCGGTTCCTCGGGCGCGCGGGGCGGACCGCCGAACAGCGCGTGGAACCGCTCGTTGGTCATGGTCAGCCCGGTGCAATAATTGAAATAGGACTGATCCAGCCGGAACGAGCCATCGTCCTTGACGTCGATCAGGCGGTCGAGGATGACCCGGGCGTATTTGGGCTCGCCGTAGGGCGCCAACCCCATGACCTTGTATTCGCCGGAGTTGACCTTGAAGCCGGTGTAGTAGGTGAACGCGGAATACAGGAGGCCAAGGGAATGCGGGAAGTGGATTTCCTTGATCATGTCCAACCGGTTGCCGCGCCCCACGGCCACCGACGTCGTCGCCCATTCGCCGACACCGTCCATTGTCAGGACCGCCGCCTCTTGGAACGGCGACGGAAAGAAGGCGGACGCCGCGTGACTCTGGTGATGTTCCGCGAACAGCAGTGGGCCGCTCCAGTCATGGTCGCGAGCGAACGCCTTGAATTCGCGGCGGAGAAGTAGCAGTCTGTCGGATTTGGGTGTTTTGGTTTGGGAACGAATGGATGGGGTTCGGCGCTATGCGGTCTTGAGGTTGAACAGGCGCTTGCAGTTGTAAGCGAGGGTGACGAGCAGCCACTCGGTTTTGACGTTTTCGATGCCCCTTAAGAAGAAGTGCTTAAATCCGAGGACGTTTTTGATGATGCCGAAGACCGGCTCGACGGTGTGTTTTCGCCGCTTGTATTTGGCTTTGGCGTCCTCGGTCGCCATTTTCCGCTTCATCGCCTTGCGCCATTCGGCTTTTGGCTCGGGTGGCGGCGTGGCGCCCGGTTTGGGCGGACGGAAGTCGTAAACGCGGTGTTGGTCGGCGCGGGAGACTGCGACGAGCACCTCGATGCCGCGCGTCTCAAGAGCGCCGACCGCCTCGCCACTCGCGAAACCGGCGTCGCCGAGGATCGTCGCTGGTTGGCCGAGCGTCTCGCACAAGGTGTTGATCGTCTCTTCGAACGTCGGGGCGTCGCTCGGGGTTTGCGCGACGTTGGCCGTCAGAACCAATTGAGAGCCGTCGGCGTCGACCACGGCTTGGGCGTTATAGGATTGGCGGTATTCATGGTGTTTGGACTTGCGCATCAATTTGCTGTCCGGGTCGGTCAGATTGATCTGCGCGTCCGGCGGCGGCGTATCGTCGGGCGGTTTGGGGCCGCGTCCACGGCGGTTGCGCGCGTCGTGGGCGCGCTGCTTCGCTTCGAACGCAGGCCGCTCTGCCTCCGCTCGGGCCTTCGCTTCGGCCTCCAGGCGGACGCAAGCCGCGTCCAGTTTGGTCCGAAGCGCCTGGCGTCGGGCGAGATCATCGGGCAGCGCCTGGGGATCGGTGGTTTCCTCGCGGTCCGCCGCTTCGGCCCGCGCCATCAGCGCGGCGATGTCCCCGTCCAGTTGCGCGCGCAGCGCCTTCGCCCGATCATAGCGCACCGACTTGATCTTCGACGCATTGGCGTCGATCTTGGTGCCGTCGATGCTGACCATGCCGACCGACAGCAGCTTCAATTCTTGAGCCATCGACAGGACCCGCGCAAACGCCGCCGCAAAGGCCACCGCGTTCTCCCGCCGGAAGGCGGCGATCGTGTCGTGATCGGGATGGGTGTCGGCGGCGATGAAGCGCACCGCGACATCGCGGTGGGTGGCGCGCTCGATCCGCCGCGACGAAAATATCCCGTTGGCGTAACAGTAGATCAACAACGCCAACATCATGCGCGGGTGATACTGCGCCTTGCCAGCGCCGCGCCAATTGACCTTGAACGCCCGCATATCAACGCGTTCAACGGCCTCGATGATGAAATGCGAAAGGTCGTCGTCCGGTATCCAATCGCAAAGATCGGGCGGCATCAGAAAACCTTGTGTGCGGTCATAGGAAATGAAATTGGCCATGACCGTAGTCTATACCCATGAGGCTAAATCCGACAGACTGCTAGTGGTCC
>CAVPAM010000008.1:0-51796 GCA_963701445.1 uncultured Alphaproteobacteria bacterium | reverse complement strand
GGCTTCGACGGCTCCGTGGCCAGCACCGTCTCCCGAACCACCGTACCCGCCTCATCCACAATGCAAATCGCCGTCAGCTTCACAGATACGTCCAATCCAACGTAGTATTTCATTGCTGTCCTCCGTTCCATCAACGAGGTCGGAACAACTCCAACCCCGTGGTCATTCAAATCGGAGGACAGCACTTCTTGAAGTGAAGACACAAACCGGAATTACCGCAGCTACGACCCATGCCATGATCTGGGCGGGCACCCAAGTCGTAAACAGCGAGGTAAAAAAAATGGGCGAAGCATGAGGGCTACCGAAATTTAATTTTCCACAACTGTCTGGGGTCGTCGTGGCTGGTTTGCGAAATTTGCAACTGACTACGGTGACAGGTTGGTTGGTCCTTACAAAACGTTTGAACAGGCCGGTCAGGTTCGGAAATACGCCAGCGGCGTTTCTTGTCCACCTATTTTCGCCACCGGCTGCCAGTCTTAGGCCGAGGCGCTAGCAAAAGGCACGGCAGACCAGAGCAACTTAATTTAAGGAAGTTACAATGGCGCAGGTTATCGATATCGGAATTTCAGGAACAGACCGTAAGACGATCGCCGGGGGGCTGTCGCGGCTGTTGGCGGATACGTATACGCTGTACGTAAAGACGCACAATTTCCATTGGAACGTTACGGGTCCAATGTTCAATACGTTGCACCTAATGTTCGAGCAGCAGTACACTGAGCTGTCCACCGCCGTCGACGAGATAGCTGAGCGTATCCGCGCGCTGGGCCTGCCGGCGCCGGGCTCCTTCGCGCAATTTGGCACGCTCGCCACTGTGGCCGAGGAATGCGGTGTTCCCTCCGCCCAGGCTATGATCGCCCAACTGGCGAAAGATCAGGAGATCGTAGCGCGGACCGCGCCGAGAGGTGTTTCCCGCGGCAGATAAAGCCAACGACGAACCCACCGCCGACCTGTTCATTCAGCGAATGCAAATTCATGAAAAAACCGCGTGGATGTTGCGCAGCATGTTGGATTGAGCCGGGATGACGCGGCCACGCCATCGGCTCCAGCCGGGCTCCTGACACCGCCAATCAGGTAAATGCCAACCGCTCCAAACCCTGGCGCCTTGCGCCAGAGATAAGGGCTTCCCGAAAACATGTTTGGAACCGGCGGTTCAGCCCGCTTTCCGGAGGACTTTATGACCGCACCCGTGCTGATTTTCGGAGCCACCGGCGGAGTGGGCGAAGCATTGTCCCGGCGGCTCGTCACCACTGGCACGCCTGTTTTTCTCGCCGCCCGCTCACAGGATCGGTTGGCCGCGCTCGGAACCGACATCGATGCCTCATGGACCCAGTGCGACGTTCTTAACTCGTCTTCCATCGAGCGTGCCGTGCACGAGGCGGCCGCAGACGGCGGGCTCGCTGGATTAGCGTTTTGCGTCGGTTCCATCGTCGTCAAGCCTTTGAAGAGCGTGACCGAAGCGGATTTCCTCGACGCCTTCCGCTTGAACGTCGTGGGCGCCGCCATGGCCGTCAAGTCCGCTCAACACGCCCTCATGGCGGGCAACGGGTCAGTGGTGTTGTTCTCGACGGTGGCCGTCGGTCAGGGTTTTCTCAATCATGCAGTCATTTCTGCGGCAAAAGGCGGCATCGAGGGCTTGACCCGGGCGTTGGCGGCCGACCTGGCCCCGAAGGTCCGGGTCAATGCAATCGCACCCAGTCTGACGAAAACGCCCCTCGCGCAGCAGTTCACGAAAAGCGAGACCATGGCGAACGGGATCGCGCAGCTTCACGCCATACAAAGGCTCGGCGAGCCGGACGACATCGCCGCAGCCGCCGCATTCCTTCTCGGTGCCGAGAGCAGTTGGATGACCGGACAAGTCATCGCCGTCGATGGCGGCCGCAGCCGAGTGCGGACGAAAGGCTGACCGCTTGCCGACACGAAATGACGCTGTCACACTCGATTGAACTGTTAGGGTACGGCGGAATCAGGTTGGAAGTGCACCACGTCTGGCGTCCATGAATACCTCGTGTCGCTTCTGGTAGGTGAGGCACTTCCTGGCTCGATGATTGAGCAAACGGGGCGCGATTTCAAAGTCTTCATCCCAATCAAATGGGAAAAAAGCGGAAATCTTCTCAGTATCGGGCAGGATGCGCATGGGCTGGCTCCACCGCCCTGACGCCCCGCCGCTCCACGGCCCTTGTGGGGCAGGCCTCAAAAGCCCTTGGTTAGAAGCAACCAGTTCCCGCCTTCATTGACCCAGTGATCCTTGGCCATCCTGCCTTCTCTGTTCATGCCGATGTTTTTTGGAACCACGATCGCGAGCCTGGCGATTACTATCATGGCGGTGCTCCGCTGGGACGAACCAGGAGCGGTAGCGATGCTCGGTGGAGCAGTCACCTATGTCGTCGGCATGTTTTGTTGCACAGTTGCCCTCAACGTGCCGCTGAACAATGCGCTGGGCGTTGTCGATCCAGCTAGCGCTGAGGCCTCCGGCGTCTGGTCCCGCTACCTGAAAGTCTGGACGCTCTGGGACCATGATCGCACGGTGGTGTCCATGGGAGGGACCCGCGTGCGGGGCGACGTGCCCATCAAGCGGACAGATCACACTTACGAATCTTTCATTGGGGCCGCAGCTGGATTTGGAAGTAGAAAAATAGGACACCACGCGGACACGGAAAGAGGCGCCGCGTGAGCGGTTTAGACCGTATGTCCTTTCCTGTGAGAGGCGGCTCGTCTTCGATGTGAGAACGAGGGTTGCCCGGATTGGCCGGGCCGAGCCTCACACAAGGAGGACGGGTCGTGGTGCATATTAGCGAAGCATTCGTGGGCTTTGACACATCGAAATTGCGCAACGCAGTGGCGGTTGCCGAGAGCGGACGCGATGGGGAGGTGCGTTATCTCGGCGAGATCGACAACACCGAGACCGGCACCCGCAAGCTGGTGGCAAAGCTCAAGGCGAGGTACCAGCGGCTGACCTTTTGTTACGAGGCCGGCCCAACGGGCTACGGACTTTATCGGCTGATCAAAAGCCTCGGGCACGACTGTATCGTGATCGCGCCTTCGATGATTCCGGTAAGGCCGGGCGAGCGGGTCAAGACCAATCGACGCGACGCGGTGAACCTGGCAAGGCTGCTCAGAGCCGGTGAGCTCACAGCAGTCTGGGTTCCCGACGATCGACACGAGGCGATGCGGGATCTCGCGCGCGCCCGCGACACGGCCCAGAAGGACTACAAGGCCAAGCGCCAGCACGTCTCCTCATTCCTGCTTCGGCTCGGCCGGCATTATCCGGGCAAGAAAACCTGGGGCAAAGCGCACCTGAACTGGCTCGCCAGCCAAAAGCTCGAGCATCGCGAACAGCGCATCGCCTTCGAGGAGCAGTTGCTCGCGGTGCGCCAGGCAAAGGAGCGCGTCGAGCGATTGGAGCAGGCGATACGCGAGAGCGTGGCGGACTGGTCGCTGGCGCCGATCGTCGAGGCTCTGCAGGCCATGCGCGGCGTGGATCTGGTCACTGCGGTGTCGTTCCTTGCCGAGATTGGTGATCTCTCGCGCTTCGAGAGTCCGCGTCAACTGATGGCGTTTCTCGGCCTTACGCCGTCCGAGCGGTCGACGGGAGAGAGCGTCAAGCGCGGCAGCATCACCAAGGCCGGCAATACTCGGGCACGGCGAGTCCTCGTCGAATCCGCGTGGAGTTACCGGCACCCGCCGCGGGTCAGCAAGGAAAAGCAGGCCAAGGTCGAGGCAGCACCCAGGTCGGTGCGGGAGATCGCATGGAAGGCACAAATGCGGCTGTGCGGGCGGTTCCGGACGCTAACCCGGAAGGGCAAGCGATCGACGATCGTCGCCACCGCAATCGCTCGTGAGCTGTCCGCCTTCATCTGGGCGATCAACCGCGAGGTCGTGGGCAGACCATGACCGCTCCATCCCATGGCCCGGGGCTGTGGACCGCCTGCGCTCTATGAGGGCTCCGCCGCCCCACAGCCCCTTCGTGTTCCATTCGATCCAGGGAGGTTCATGGCGCCGCGCTGATGCGGCGTTCGCCGGCCGGCGGCTCGGCATGACAACCATCGTGCAGCAGTGAGGGCGGGACCACGGCAGGGGAACTCCCGATTGGACTATGTGGCCGGTCACCTGATCGACGCCCGAGTTTAGACAGGGACAGCCCCGGACGAAAAAACGGAAATGCGGCCAACAACCCGCGGATCAGAGTTTGATCACCGACGTCTCCAGGTCCCGCTCTCTCCCCTGCACGATCCATCGCCCGACGAACTCCCGCCGGCACGGCGTGGAAGCGACATGTCGCGCGCTCAGTGCTTGACAAAGGACATCAGAGTTCTTTGGCTACTTTCCCACGGGCCGGGCTCGGGGACGGCTGTATGTCCCCTGAAAGCGGACCGTTGACGTTCGCCGCAACAGTGGACCTGGTCTCGCCCCCCCCTTTTCCCCAGTCCCGCGTGCCAATCAAAAGAGTTCTAGCGGGAAGCAGCCGAAGCTCGATATATTGGATAAAGAGGGAGCCAAATGCCGAAAAAAATCGTCAGAGCGCTCGTGAAACGAGAAATTTTGATCTGGGCGCGAGAAAGCGCTGGTTTTACGCTCGAAGAAGTCAAGTCCGCCTCTGGCCTGTCCAAAATCCGAGGATGGGAAAGCGGAGAAGTTCAGCCGACGATAAACCAGCTCCGAACACTTGCCCGGAAATACAAGCGGCCTCTCGCCGTTTTCTATCTGCAAGAGCGGCCGACCGATTTTCAGGCGATCTCCGACCTCCGGCGGCTACCTGGCGAAGGAATGCGACGCATCTCTCCGCAGCTCCACCTGCAAATTCGCGCCGCTCAAGAGCGCAGGGAAATCGCACTCGATCTCCTCGGCGAGGTCGGGGACGAGGTGCCGGAACTGCCGCTGTCCGCGACGCTCGATGATGATCCAGAGGCCGTCGGCGCAAAGTCCGCGCCCTGCTCCGGATCACTGAAGCCGCGCAGCGGGGCTGGCGTGATAACCGCGAGGCCTTCAACGCCTGGCGCGCTCATATCGAAGCGGCGGGCGTTCTCGTCTTCCAGATGGATAAAATCAATACGAACGAAGCCTCCGGTTTCGCCCTGTCCGAAACAAAGCTGCCGGTCATCGCTGTGAATCGGGCCGACGTGCCGTCACGTCGGACGTTCTCGCTGCTCCACGAATTTGCGCACCTGCTCCTTTCCGCGAGCGGAGTGTCCGAATTCTACATCGACGTGCATCGACCGCCGGAAGAACAACAGATCGAGGTCTGGTGCAATGCTGTCGCGGCCGCGACGCTCCTCCCGAAAAAGATGTTTTTGGGTGAAGCCGTCATTAAGGCGCACGCCGAAATCGAGCGTACTTGGTCCGAAGAAGAGATCGACACGCTCGCCGGTATATTCAGCATGAGCAAGGTCTCGATCGTGCGCCGCCTGTTGACACTGAGCCTCACCGACCGCCGCTTCTACAAACAAAAAGAACAGGAATACGCCGAGGCGTATGCCGAGAATCTGAAGCGGAAAAAAGCTCAGGACGCGAAAAAAGATTTCCGTGGGCGCAACATGCCGAATGAAGCGCTGAGCCTGCTGGGCCGCAACTACATACGCATGGTTCTCGCGCCCTATCACAGCGATCGGATCACGCTCCGTGATGTCTCAGCGTATCTCAATCTCAAGACACGACATATCCCCAAGGTTGAGCAAGTCCTCCTGAGCGGGCTCGCCTCTTGAGCGGGGATGATCGTTACTGCATAGACACAAGCGCGCTGATCCATGCTTGGCGGCGTTCTTACCCATATCGAAATTTTCGGCCAATATGGGACAAGATGGACGAACTGATAGAGGCTGATCGACTGATCTCCTCAATCGAAGTGCTGAACGAACTGGAAAAGCGGGATGATGACCTATTCGGCTGGGCCAAAGAGCGCGAAGCGATGTTCATCGACATTGAAGGCGATGCTCTTCAGATCAAAATGGGCGAAATCCTTGGCAAATATCCACGTCTGATCGATACCCGAAAAAACCGTTCTGCAGCTGATCCCTTTGTGATAGCGCTCGCAGCGCTATATGAGCCACCCCTTGTGATCGTCACCCAGGAAGGGCCAACGAATAAAATCGAAAAGCCTAATATTCCAGATGTCTGCGTCGCTGAAGGTCTTGACTGCATTGATATGCTTAAACTCATCACACGTGAAGACTGGATCATGTGAATGATCGGAATGAATATTGCCGCTCCTTACCGGCCAATTTTCCGAACCGTTAAACTTTATTACGACTGCTATCGCGTTGAGCATCCAGTTTTTAGCCGACCACGTCCGATTTTGGCTACTTTCCCCCGTCCCGAGACGGGTTCGGGGACGGCTGCATCACCCCTGAAAGCGGACCGTTGACGTTGGCAACAAAAGGGGACCCGTTCCCGGCCACCCGCAGCAGGAACGCCTCGAGGCCCTCGATGCAGGCTCGGTCGTTGTAGGCCCGGTCGCGGCGGGCGATCAGCTTTTTCGCGATCTCGGAGCGCCACGCGGTGTCGCGACCCATGCGGGCGGCCAGGGTGACGTAGGCGTCGACGGTCTCGGCGATGCATTCGGCGAGGCCGATCATCTCCAGCATGGCCGCGGTGTGCCGCGCGCGCATGGTCTCGCCCCGGCAGGTCACCGCCGGAAGCCCGGCCGCGAAGGCTTCCAGGGTGGTGTTGCAGCCGGACCAGCCGACGCTGTCCAGGAATACGTCGGCGACGCGCATGGCGCCGGCGAAGCGGGCCGGATCGAGCCGGTCCGAGAGCACGCAGTACCGGTCCCAGGCCAATCCGTGGGCCGCGAACGCGCGCTCCAGGCGCGCCCGGAACGTCTCCGTCACCCAGTCCGATCCGTGGCGGAGGAAGACGAACTGGCAGTCGCCCGCCTCCCTGGCGATGCGCGGGAAGATGTCGTCGTGGCGCGGCAGGTATTTGAACAGCGACTGGCAGCACCAGTACACCACCGCCCCCTCCCGGACGCCCAGATCGGCGCGGGTCAGGGCCGCGGCCGCCACCGGCGGCGGGGTGTAGTGGATGGACAGATTGGGCAGGCGCACGAGGGTTTCGGTGTAGTGGCGCTCGGCCCCGGGCGGCTCCATCAGGTCGCTGCTGAGGAAATAGTCGACGGTGGGATAGCCGGACGTGTTGGGGTGCCCCCAGGACGAGCATTGCACCGGCGCCAAACGCAGGGCGGCCAGCCTCGCCGTCATCGGGTCCATGCCGATTTCCGGAAAAATCAGCACGTGGGGGGCGTCCCGGCGAATGGTTTCGCACCACTCGGAAAAGGCGCGCGGACCGCGTTCGAAACGGTCGAACAGGCTCTCCGCGTGCCTGGTGGCGCTGTCCTGGCGGGTGCGGGTGTAGTAGCCGAACACCCGGAAGCGGCGGCGGTCGAGGTGTTCGGCCCAGCCCCTGATGGGGATTTTCCAGTTGGAGTGCCAATGAAAGAAGCCGGAAACGATGCCGACGCGGATCCGGCCATCGGGGTCCGGTTCGGGCATGGGCAACGGCGTGCTCCATCGCGGGTACGCCGCCGCCATCAGCCGGCACACCAGCTCGCCGTAGAGCGCCTGGAGGTCGCGGTCCACGCGCCCCTGATAGGCCAGGAAGAAGGGTTGCACCGCGCCCACGGCATTGGCCGCCTCGGCGAGGGCGTCGGCGGATTGGCCGGAGAAATAGGCGCCGAGGGACTCAAGCTCGCGGCGGTAGGCGGCCCGGCGCTCGTCGATCTCGTCCTCGCCGCCGTAAATGATGGGGAGGCGCGCCATGCACAGCCCGAGACGCGCGGTCGCGGAACCGGGCGCCAGCTCCAGCGCCTTGGTGTAACCGGCCACGGCGTCCTCCATGCGGCTCCGACCCACGCAGGCGTTGGCGTAATAGCACCACCCAGCCACGTCGGAGGGATCGATGTCGAGCGCCCGCCGGAGCGCGTCCACGGCCGGCCCGTAGTCCTTGCGGCGCATCAGGGCGAGGCCGAGGCCGCGATGGGCGGGGGCGCAATCGGGGGCGATCGCGGCGGCCTCGGCATAGGCCGCCACCGCGTCGTCCAGCCGCCCGGCCCGCCGCAGCACATCTCCGAGCCCCACCCTCGAGTCGAGGGCGCCGGGCCCGATGCCCACGGCCTCGCGGAACGCGGACGCCGCCTCGTCCAGCCGGCCCGCGTCCTTCAGCGCGACGGCCAAGGCATGGAAGGCGGCATGAAACGCGGGATCGATGGCGGCGGCCCGCCGAAAGGCCGCGACCGCCTCGTCGGTCCGCCGCAAGCGCCTGAGCGCGCCGCCGAGATTGAACCATGTGGACGCCGAGCCGGGGCGGAGATCCAGGGCGCGGCGCAGGGCGGCGACGGCGTCTTCGTGGCGTCCCGCCGCGGCGAGCGCCGTTCCCAGATGGGCGTGGTACGCCGCCCCGGAGGGATCCAGCGCGGCGGCCCGGCTCAACAGCTCGACCGCCGCCGCGTGATCGCCCCGGCGGTAGGCGATGCCGCCCAGGGTATCCAGGACTCGCGGGTCGCCGGGGGCTTCCCGTTCGATGCGCCGGCACAGGTTCTCCGCCGCGCCGAGGTCGCCCGACCGGACGAGGGCCGTGACATCGGCCAGCGCGCGGGCGGCGGACGGAGACCCGGAGTCGCCGCCGCGCCGCCCGGCGGCGCGATCAACCTTGGCGCGTGCCGGCGCGGCCGGGTCGGGAGGGCTCATTCTGTCGCTGCCTCGAAACGTGGTGAAACCCAAACAGGGCGTACGTCGAGACAGGATCATACACTCCGCCGCGTTAAGCGGAGGTTTCCGCCGCGCGCGGGCGGGCGGGCGCGGCGCCATCGGCGGCTTGCCTCCCGGGACAATCCCCGCTAAGTTGAGGCCATGAAAACTTTGAGCATCCTTTGCGTGTTGCTGGCGACGTCCGCGTGCGCCGAGATCTTCCAGGGACCGAGGGTGGTGAACTATCCGGACACCGACAGGTTCTACGTCCGGCACGTTCCGCTGTTTCCCCAGTCCGAGAACAGCAACACGCAGGTCGCGGAACTCGCGTCCAGTATCTGCGAGAAAGAGGGCAAGACGGCGGAACCCGTGGACGTCTTCCAGCTCTACGACTTCGACATTCGTTATTCCACCTTTGCGTGCAGGTAGGCTCGACCGCTTGAGCCTCGGCGTCCACCGGCCCGTATTGACGGTTGCCGGGGCTTGAACCGCGCCCTAAATCAGACGGCGAGGCACCCGTTTCGAGCGGGATCGGCGAATCGGTCCGGACAGGCGGAATGAGCAAGGACGCGCACTCTCTCGACGGCAAGATCTGCATGGTGACGGGCGCCACCTCGGGTATCGGGCTGGTGACGGCGCGGCGGCTGGCCGAGCGCGGCGCCACGACGGTGCTGGTGGGCCGGGACCCCGAACGGGGCGAGGCGGCGCTGGCCGCCATCCGGCGAAGCGTGCCCGGGGCCGCGCTGGACGTGCTGTACGCGGACCTGTCCGCGCAAGCCGGGATCCGCGGCCTGGCGGAGGCGTTCCAGTCGCGCTATCCGCGCCTGGACGTGCTGGTCAACAACGCCGGAGGCATGTTCGGCGGCCGGCAGGTCAGCCCGGACGGCATCGAGATGACCTTCGCGCTCAATCATCTCGGCTATTTCCAGCTGACCAACCTGTTGCTTCCGGCGCTCAAGGCGGCGCCCGGCGCGCGGATCGTCAACGTGGCGTCGCGGGCTCATCAGGGCGTCAACCTGCATTTCGACGACCTGCAGCACGAAAAGCGCTACGTCGGCTGGCTCGCCTACAAGCGCTCCAAGCTGGCCAATCTGCTGTTCACCTACGAGCTCGCCCGCCGGCTTGCGGACGACAACGGCGCCAACGGCGACAACGGCGCCGGGCCGACCGTCAACGCCCTGCATCCCGGCTTCGTCGCCACCAACATCGGCGTCCGGCACGGCTTCATTCCGGGGCTTCTGTGGCGGGCCGTATCGCTCGCCGCCATCGACGTGGAACGGGGCGCCGAGACCAGCGTGTACCTGGCGAGCTCACCCGACGTGAAGGAACTGACGGGCCGGTATTTCGTGGAATGCCAGCCGCGGCCGTCCTCCACCGTATCCTACGACAGGGACGCCGCCCGCCGGCTGTGGGAGATCAGCGCCCGGATGACGGAGTTGTAGGCGCCGACGTGTTCTGAACGCCGACCCCCTTCTCGATCCGCTCCGCGAAGGCCAGGAACTCGTCGTAATTCACCGACTGGTTGACGTCGCCGTCGACCGCTTGGAATTGGGTGAACTCGGCCTGGTTGAACTCGAAACCAGACATCAGGCCGTCGTGGTTGGTGTCCGCCGCCTTGAACACCGAATTGGCGATACCGGGGATCTCCTCGCGGGTGAGCATGTAGTTCTGGTTGGCGTCGCGGGCGTAGAACACGAACATCTTCTGCGACCGCCATTCGCCGCTGTCGATCTCGCCGTCGTTGTTGTCGTCCAGCAGATTGAACAGGTCCCTGGGCCCCTCGGGAACACCGGGCGGGCGCTGCAGGTCCTTGAGGTCCGGCTCGATGTACACCTCCGAGTCCTCGTTCGCCGCCCAGGCCACGGTGCCCGCCGCCGCGACCGCCAGCAGGGCCGCGCCCGCCACCCCGGTCATGATCGTTCTCTTCAGCGTCCGGATGCCCATGGAATGCCTCTTGTTCAGTGTGATGCCGCGCGCGATGTCCGTGGCTTCTTAAACCACCGGCGATAATGGTGGTTCAGTGACCGTTTCGCAAGACCGGCGACGGCCGGACGGCCCCTTTTGGGGGACCGGTTGGCGCATGTCGTCGAAAAGGGCGAAAAACGGCACTGCTTGCGCGAAAACGGCATAGAAGACAATTTTCCTTTCAGCGCGGTATCGATGCCGGAGCCGACTCGAAGGACGGCCTGGTCTCCCGGCGACCCTGTCTTGCCGGTATCCCGCGTTCGCGACCGACCATCGCCGTCACGCCGAAAATCTTATAATACTCTGATAAGTTATACAATTTTCTCGTCCGGCCGGTGACCGCGCCGGATGAAATTCGACGGATGGGCGGCGCGCGCGCGGACTCGGCGCCCGGTATCGGCGCGGGATGCGAACGGATCCGTAGTTATTTCATGCAAAGGAATATATTGACAGGACTATTGTCCTGACGCATAGTGACCGGGCGCTCAACGAAACCAGTGGCGCTGAAAGGAGGCCATGGTCATGGTGAGTTTCGATATGATCGTCATCGCGTTGATGACACTGCAGATCGCCCTGGCGATGATCGATCTGGTCGATCGGTAGGCCGGCGAAGGAAAGAAGCCCTCGGAGCACGCGAATGCTCCGAGGGTGCGCGGGTGGTGGTGGTCACGGCCAGTGTGGACCGGCGCAAACGATGGTATTCAAAAAATTATGGGAATTCTATCCGCCTAAATCGGTAGGGTTGCCCCGAACCGGCGGGATCGCCAGAACCGCCGGCAGGGCCGCCACATGCCGGAATCGCGGGACCGCGACCATCGCGGACTGGCGCCGGGCCCGGTTTTGGGGGAAGATTCCCCGGGAGCGACGGACTCGAAGGGAGCAGGGACATGCCCACGGACGACATTGACGCCGAACTCCGCGAAATCGCCACGGTCATCGGGAGCACCGGCCCCAGGGACTACGCCATCACTCCCACCGGGCACGCGGACCTCTACGCCGAAGGCGCGCCGGAGCTGTCGGCCATCCTGCGCTCGCCGGCGGTCAACACCGCCGCCGAAACCTACGAGCGGTTCGACGTCCGCGCCAAGGAGCGCCAGGACCGGTTCAAGACCGCCGCCAACCGGGCGAACGTGCTGATCCTGGGAACGGCGTTCTGCGGCGCCCTGGTGGTGACCACCGGGGTGCTCAAGGAGCCGCTGGGCGCGCACCTGGCGCAGACCCTGGCGATCGCGTTCGCCATCGCCGCGCTGGTGATCGGCGCCGCAGCGTCCGCCTATCTCTATGGCGCGAAGGGCGGCAACTATCTGGCCAAGTGGATGCGGTCGCGGGCCGAGGCCGAAACCTGGAGACAGCGGTACTTCGAGGAGGTCACGGCCGCCGCCGATCCCGACGGCCAGGCCTACCCGGCGCGGGTGCTTTTGCTGAAGCTGCAGTACTTCGCGCGGTACCAGCTGGCCGTCCAGCTCTTCTACTACGACCGGCGCGGGTCCGAGCATGAACAGTCGGCGGCGCGCAGCCTCCGCTTCGCAGCCTTCGCCATCGGCCTCAGCGCCATCGTTACCGGGCTGGCCGGCATGCTGTCCACGGCCAAGCTGGAGTTCGTGGCGCTCGGGGCCGTGGGCGTCATCGCCAGCGCCCTGACGGCCTTCGCGTCCGCGCGCGAGTCCATCAATCAGGACCAGCGCAACGCCGAACGCTACGAACGAACGTTCGAGACGCTGACCAACCTCAAGATCACCCTGGGCGCGGTCCAGCGCGGGATCGTCCAGATCGGCGCGAAACCGCTGACCGATTTCGTCAACGCCGTCCACGAACAGATATCCCTGGAGCATCGCCAGTGGCTGGATGACGCAACCCTTGCGTCGACGGCGCTCAAGACTCTCGAGGCGACACTCAATGACGCGAAAGCGAGTTCAAACGCTCCGCCGGCGGGGCCCGCGAAGCAACCCATAACCGAGCCCGGTGTGTAGCGCGGCGACCGTTACGGCTTCGGGCTCTCAACGCACAGGCACATGAACCGTTCCTCGTAACTGCCCTTGAGGTCGAGTCCGGTGGTGTAGCATGCCGCTCGGGTATCGAACTGGCTGCCGTAGCGCCACGTCCTGATATTGCCCCTCGGATTGCCCTGGACCCTGCAAACGAACGCCCGCTTCGTCGGTTCGACCGAACTGGCCTCGTACTCCGGCAGACCGCCCATCCGCTGCTTGCACGTATCGGCGCAGCTCATGTTGCGGTTTCCCTGGGTGTTTGGAAACCACGCCGCGCGGTAAGACTTGACGGTGAAATCGTCGATGGGATCGGCCTGGACCCCGGCGGGCAACAGCGGCAGCAAAGCCGCAAACGCGAAATATTTCGTCATCCCCATGGCGTTTCCTCCACACATCGTCCGTCAGCGCCGCCGGCGCTGGTGCGAACGGTCGTTGGACACGGCTATTGAGATGGGGATTGCCCGGGGTGGGTGTAAGCTAAATATGCGGGGTCGGACGTGTCTTCCGGGCACCCGGATCAGTCGGTTTCCGAGAAGATCTCGCGATACTTGCCGGGATCGAAGGGATCCTCGGGGCCGCCCTGACTCTTGTTTACATGGCCCTTTTCAAACGCCTCGGCGCGAGGACTGACAAGTGTGCCGCGTCGCGGTTTCGACGGAGTGCCATCTCGCGAGGGTTTGATCGTGCCAAGCCGTACAGTCTTCATGATCAAGGTCCAAATGGTCAATTCAAAGCGTCCGCTCATTGGTACCGCGCCACCGTTAAGAAAGCGTTTCCGGCGCGAAACTGGCGCCTGGGATGGGACAGCCCGGCTGCGTGACCTTGACCCTGGAGATGGGCGGGCGCGATTTAGTTTAGAAATATTCTAAACTACCTTGACCCGATCGGTTTCCGCACCTACGTTGTCCCTATTGGAATTCAGAGTTTAAATCGGCGTTTTCGATCTGAAACCGTATCAAGGAGAGGAGGACCATCGTGACCACCGTGCCAAAAGTGACCTTCAAGACCCGCGTCCGCAACGAGGCCCTGGGCGGCCCCAATCCGTTCGAATGGAAGGACTTGAGCACCGACGAAATCTTCAAGGGCAAGCGCGTCGTCGTGTTCTCGCTTCCGGGCGCGTTCACGCCCACCTGCTCCACCAGCCACCTGCCGCGCTACGAGGAACTGTATGACAAGTTCAAGGCGCTCGGCGTGGATTCGGTGGTCTGCGTGTCGGTGAACGATGCCTTCGTGATGTTCCAATGGGGCAAGGCGCAGGGCGCCAACAACGTGTTCCTGCTGCCGGACGGCAACGGCGAATTTTCGCGCAAGATGGGCATGCTGGTGGACAAGTCCAACTTGGGTTTCGGCATGCGGAGCTGGCGTTACTCGATGGTCGTGAACGACGGCGAAATCGAGAAGATGTTCGTGGAGCCGGGCTACGAGGACAATTGTCCCACCGACCCGTTCGAAGTCTCGGACGCGGACACCATGCTGAAGTACCTGCAGTCGCACAAGGCCTCGGCCGCCGCCTGAGGTAAATACGATACCAGAGGGCCGTCGACCGGGTGCCAATTCGGCGCCTGAATCGGCGGTCTCCCGCTCAGCCGGGAACGGTTCCCCCCACCGTTCCCGGCTTTTTGTTGAGCGGAGGACGGACACGGCCCCTCGCCGGGCCGCGCTGTTGCGGCGCGCTGTTACAATGCGTTACCAAACAGGCGCATTCCGGAAATTCCGTGGTTACAAAGAGAAGGTATACAGTCTGTCCGCGCACGCGCGAAACCGCATGGAGGGGAAAAAATGAGCGCCATGAACACCGCCACCGCCTATGGCTCCATTAGCCGGCTCAATCATTGGATCACCGCCGCGCTGTTCATCGGCCTGATCGCCTTGGGCCTGTACATGGAAGACCTGCCCAAGGGACCGCTGAAGAGCGACCTGGTTCAGATCCACAAGAGCCTGGCCATTGTACTGATGGCATTCGTGGTGTTCCGGATTGCCTGGAGGTTCATCAATCCCGGCCCCGCGATGGTTCGCACGGGGACACCGCTCGAGCAGAAGCTCGCGGTGGCCGTTCACGCGCTTTTGGTCCTCGGTCTTGTGGCCATGCCCCTGTCCGGCTGGATCATGTCCAATGCCGGAGGTCATCCCGCCGGCTTCTTCGGACTGTTCACCCTGCCGGCGCTGGTCGATAAGTCCGAGGTGATCAAGGAGATCGCCGGAACCGTCCACGAGCTTCTGGGCAAGGCCATGATCGCGGTCATCGCCCTGCACCTAGCCGGCGCGCTCAAACACCATTTCGTTTATCGCGATGATACCCTGCGCCGGATGACCGTGGGGACGGCGCGCGATGACGCCTGATATCGACGATCAGTCGGTGCCGCCGAAATAGTCCCAGTACCGCGACGGATCATGGGGATCGACGATGGTTTCGGACCCGCGCGCGCGCGCGGACAGCACCAGTTCGTCATCGTCGCGGGCCAAACCGAGCGGTTTCGAGGCGGGCGCCTCGTCCCGATTGGGAAGATCGGTCAGACAATACCATCCATTTCGCATTTCAGTCTCCTCCGCCTTAACCGGATCCCGTCTCCACGCGAGGTGCGAGGCGATCACTCCGGCCGGCATTTTTTTTGAATCTCGAACGTGGCCCGTGGGCCTCCCGGTAGCCGCAAGGCAATCGGTCATCACCGGGCGCGCGTCAACGACTCTCGCTCACGCCCCTCGTCTTTTCAAAGCCGCTGTGGCAATTGCGCCACTCGCCAGGAAGCCGCCCGGTTGGCGATGCCTCGATGGGAATGACTCGGAAGGCTTGCGCCAGGCCGGTCAACCGAAGGAAACTGCGCCCGTGGGGCCGGTCATGGACATCCCACGGAAACGGGAGGAAACAACAGCATGCCGCCAACCGCGCCGTCATCCCCGCCGGTAACGGTGGAAACCGTGCGCGCCGCCGCGCGGGCCATCGCCGGCGCCGTGGTGCGGACGGACACGGAATGGTCGTCGACGCTTTCGAAACTGACCGGCGCGGACATTTTCGTGAAGTTCGAAAACCATCAGTTCACCGCCTCGTTCAAGGAGCGCGGGGCGCTGAACAAACTGCTCAGCCTCGACGCGCGACAGCGGGCCACGGGCGTCGTCGCCATGTCGGCCGGCAATCACGCGCTGGGCGTCGCCTATCATGCCCAACGGTTGGGCATCCCGGCCACCATCGTGATGCCCGAGCACACCCCGAACGTGAAGGTCCGCCATACCATCGGACACGGCGCGCGCGTGCAGCTGACGGGCAACACCCTGACCGAGGCCCGCGACCGGGCCCGCGAGCTCGCCGCCGAGCAGGGCCTGACCTTCATCCACCCCTACGACGACCCCCTGGTCATCGCCGGCCAGGGCACGGTCGCGTTGGAGATGCTGGAGGACGCGCCGGAGTTGGACGTGCTCGTGATACCCATCGGCGGCGGCGGATTGATCAGCGGCATGGCGACGGCGGCCAAGGCCATGAAACCCGGAATCCAGGTGATCGGCGTACAGTCCGCCCTTTATCCCAGCATGGTCAACGCCTTGAACGGACTGCCCGCGGTCACCGGCGGCACCACCATCGCCGAAGGCATCGCCGTAAAGGAGCCCGGGACGCTGACGCTGCCCATTGTCAGGGATCTGGTGGACGACATCGTCCTGGTGGACGAGAACCGGCTCGAACAGGCGGTGAGCCTGTATCTAATGATCGAGAAGACGGTGGCGGAGGGCGCCGGCTCCGCCGGTCTTGCGGCGGTGCTGGCGGACCCCGAACGGTTCGCGGGCCGGCGGGTGGGCCTGCCCATCTGCGGCGGCAACATCGACCAGCGGCTTCTCGCCACGGTGCTGATGCGCGACATGGTCCATCAGGGCCGGCTGGCGCGGCTTAGCGTCACCGTTTCCGATACGCCGGGAGAACTGGCGCGGCTCACCGCGATCATCGCCGAGCACGGCGGCAACGTGGTGGACGTGGATCACGTTCGCGCCTTCGCCAACGTTCTCGCCAAGGCGGCCAGCATCGAGTTCGCCATCGAAACCCGCGACGCCGAACAGATGACCGCCATCGTCACCCGGCTGCGCGACACCGGGTATCAGGTGCGCGGCCCCATGCAACTCGACTGAGGCCGACGGTCAGAGATCGCGAAACTCGACCTGTTGTTTGAACGGACCGGTGTCGTCCTTGGTGATCCAGCCTCCATAGAACGCCCCGGGCTCGGGACGCACCCGCTCGTCGCCGACATAACACGCGTCCATGGGTTCGGCATAGAAAGCCAGATAGTTGCGAAGGGCGGAAAAAGCCTGCATCGGTTGCGGATAGGACCAGGCGGCGCGCCGTGCCATCCGGTCGTTCACGCACACATCGAAGTAGCGCGCCACGCCCTTCCATTCGCAATAGGAGGAGGCCCCGGCAACCGCCAGCAGGTGATCCATGCGGACGTCGCTCCTTGGGATGTAATAGGTGGGAGGATGGTCGGCCTCGAGAACGCGCACCGCGCGCAGGGTCTCGACGATGGTCATCCCGTTGAACACGACCCTGACGGGTTTCGATACATCTTCCAATCGGGGACGCCGCGGATAGTCCCAGGCGGGCCGAGGTCCGGACTCCACGGTACCGGGTCGGGGAATACGCTGCATACAAGCTCTCCCGTGTGTAGATTACATCTGTTTTACCGCTATCCCTTCCTCTTTGTCCATGAAAGCGGAGAAATGTGGCACAAAATAGACACCGTCGCCCGCTTTCGTGACCTCGGTGTCCGCTTTAAGGGCGGATCCCCCTACGAACCGCCCAGCGCCCGGTAGATCTTGCGGCCGGCTCGGCCGGTGGGCGGCATGCCAAGGCTCTTCTCCGCCTCGGCTATGGCCGCGCGGGTCACCGGACCGATCTGGCCGTCCGCCTCGCCGATGTCGTACCCCTTGGCCAGCAGAAGTTTTTGCAGTTGCAGCCGCTCGGCCCGCGACAGACCGGGATCGTCGGTGGGCCACGGCGTGCGGAACGGCGGATACCCGGCGAGCCGGTCGGCCAAATGGGAGATGGCCAGGGCGTAGGACTCCGCGCGGTTGTAAGAATAGATCGCGTCGAAATTCCTGAAAACGAGAAACCCCGGCCCGCGCGGCCCGGCCGGCAACAGCAAACCGGCCTGGATGGTTCCGGACAGCGGCGCTCCGTCGGCCCGCGCCACGCCGCGTTGCGCCCAGGTCGAGAGCGCGGCCTTGGCCTCGCGCCCCGTCGGACCGCCGTAATTGGGCGGAACCTTCACCTCGATCATCCAAGGCTCGCCGGTCCGCCAACCGGCCCGGTTGAGATAGTTTGCGGTGGAGCCCAGCGCGTCGGCGACGGAGTTGACGAGGTCGCGCCGCCCGTCGCCGTCGAAATCCACCGCCAGGCGCTCATAGGTGGTGGGGATGAACTGCGTCTGACCGAAGGCGCCGGCCCATGATCCATACAACTCGTCGAGCGGCAGGTCGCCGCGCTCGACGAGCTTGAGCGCCGCGATCAGTTCGCTCCGCCAGAACTCCGTGCGCCGCTCGCTTCGGCACGCCAGCGTCGCCAGGGCATGCGGCAGGAAGTTGCGGCCCGTCACCTTGCCGTAGTCGGTTTCCACCCCCCACACCGCCGCGATCACATGGCGATCGACGCCGAATCGCCGTTCCGCCTCGCGCAGGGCCGGGTCGTGGGCCCGCATCTTGGCGCGGCCGTCCTCCACGCGCTGTTCGTCCACCAGGAACCCGAGGTAGTCCCAGATGGGCGTCTTGAATTCCGGTTGAACCTTGGAGACCCGGAGAACGGTCTCGTCCGGCTCCGGGACATTGAGGGCCTCGGCGGCGAGGGACGGGCTGACCCCGGCGCGCATGGCCGCGGTCTTGAGACCGTCGACGCACGACGAAAACTCCGAGGCCGCGACCGCGCCGGTTCCCGCGGTGGAAACGATGGCCGAGAGAACCGCCATCGAAATCGTATAGCGCATGTATTGGCTCCAACAAACCTGAGGGATGGATCGCCGCGTCGACCATGACCGGCTGTGTCCGTCGCCCGCCCTATTGCATATTCTCCTGGATCATTGCAACGGATAGGCGCGGCCGGAAATCGGCGGCGGCGGCGCGCGACACCACGCCGGTCCAGTTGGCCGTCAACCGACCAGGTCACCGGCATGGGCGAACAGCGCCGGGGTTCCGCCGGTGTGCCAAAACAGGACCGTGTCCCGGGGTGTGAGCGTGCCCTCGCGGATCAGCTCGAGCATGCCGCCGAACGCCCGCCCGGTGTAGACGGGATCCAGCAGGATGCCCTCGGTCGCCGCCAGCAGCCGGATGGCCTCGCGTTCGAGATCGCCGACGATGCCGTAGCCCTGGCCGGTGAACCGCTGATCCAGCCGGATGTCCGATTCGGTAAAACGGCGATCCAGTCCGTGGGCGGCGGCGAGGTCGTCGCAGAGACCGCGAACCCGCGCCGCGAAGCCCGCCGGTTCACCCTCCCACTTGTCGATCCCGATGCCGACGATATCCGCGCCGAGGCCGAGCAACGCGTTGCCGACCACCAGCCCCGCCTGCGTGCCGCCGGAGCTGGACGCGAAGACGATGTGAGTGAAACGCACGCCCAAGGTCCCGGCCTGCTCCTTCAATTCGGCGGCCGCCGCGACGAACCCGGCGGCGCCGACGGGATTGGATCCTCCGTACGGCACGACGTAGGGCCGCCGGCCGGCCGCGCGCAACGACTCGGCGATGCGCGGGATATCCTCGCCCTTTGTTCTCTCTCCGCACCAGTGGATCCTGGCGCCCAGCAGGATATCCAAAAGAACATTTCCGCCAGGCTCGCGGGGCGCGTCGCCGCCAAGCACCAGATGACACTCCAGCCCGGCGGCCGCTGCCGCGGCCGCCGTCTGGCGGCAGTGATTCGATTGCATGGCGCCGCCGGTGACAAGGGTATCGCGGCCTTGTGGCCAAGGCGTCGCCGACGAGGAACTCCAGCTTGCGCGTCTTGTTGCCGCCGGTGGCGAGACCGGTCTGATCGTCGCGCTTGATGTACAGTCGCGGGCCGCCCAGGCGCCGGGACAGGCGGGACAGTTCCGCGAGCGGCGTCGGCAGGAAACCCAGGCGCATGCGCGGCAGATCATCGATCATCATGTCGGCGATTCCCCGTCCCGTCGGCGCGCTTTCGTGGCGGTCGACGCTATCAGAGCCGCCCCGGCGCGGCAACCGGTCGGAATTCGGCCTTGAAGGCGGCCTTCCGTTGCCCGTTAATGGCGATGCTCCTTGATGACGCGCGCGCCAACCGTCCGGAAGGAACGGGTATACCGCCGATGGTCCAATCACCTCCCCGCGCGGGGATGCCGGGACGCCATATTCCGGTTCTGCTGGCTCTCGCGTTTGCCTGCCTCGTGGCCGGCCTGACCCTGCCGATCATGGAAGTCCGCAACCTCTGGATTTTCCACGGTTCGTACTCCATCGCCGACGGAATCCGGGTGCTGGTCGGGCAAGGCGACGTCTTTATCGCCGCCGTTATCGCGCTCTTTTCCGTGGCGCTGCCGTCGCTCAAGATCCTCGGCCTGCTGGCGTTGTGGTGGCGCGCGCGGCGCGGCCGGCGCCTTTCCCACCGGCTGGCGGCGCTGCTCGAGGCGATCGGCAAGTGGTCCATGCTCGACGTGTTCGTGGTGGCGCTGCTCGTCTTCGCGGCCAAGGTCAGCATGCTCGCGGACGCCAACGTGGCGCCCGCCGTCATTCCGTTCGTCGTATCCATTGTCCTGACCATCTACTGCTCCCGCTCCATCAAGGCCAAACTCGCCGCGGCGGAACACTGAGCGCCGCGATGGATCGTCGAGGGGCTTGAAAGACGGCTCGTGTTGATCGACAACGTGATGGCGAGGACCATCCTCCATTCCGCCACGGTATCGGGAACGAGAACTCCACATGGAAACGCAAGACCCAGGGCCGCCGAACGCCGCGCGGACCGCCGTCGGCCCGGTACCGCTCTATTTGGCGATCCTGAGCATTCTGACGGCGATCGCCTATGTGGGACGCCCCATCCTCCTTCCCCTCGCCATCGCGGTGGTCGTCTGGTTCATCATCAAGGCGTTCGCTCATGCCATCCACGCGCGATCCCTCGGCGGGCTGCGCCTGCCGTCGTGGTTGTCCTACGGCCTGGCGATGGTCCTTATCCTGATGGGTCTGGTTTATTTCACCGGCATCATCAGCACCAACATCACCCGGATCGCGGCGGCGGCGCCGGTCTACGAGGCCAATCTGGATCAGTTGATCCTGTCGGCCTCCCAGCATTTCGGGCTCGGGGACCTGCCGGACATCCGGCAACTGCTGGTCACGATCGACATCAGCCGAACGATCAAGAGAGTCGCGCTGTCGCTGGGGGATATGCTCGGCAGCGCCGGTCTGATCCTGATCTACGTGGCGTTCCTTCTCGTGGAGCAACGGGTGTTCCATTTGAAATTCAACGCCTATTACTCCGATCCCGCGAAACGGCGCGACGCGGGGCGGGTGCTGGAGACGATCACGGCCCAGATCGAGGTCTATCTCCGGATCAAAACCCTCACCAGCCTGCTCACCGGCGGCGTCAGTTTCGCGGTTCTCTGGTGGTTCGATGTCGATTTCGCCGGCTTCTGGGCGATCATCATCTTCCTGCTGAACTACATCCCGACCATCGGCTCGCTGCTGGGCGTCGTGTTTCCGGCGCTCATCGCCCTCGTGCAGTTCGATACCCTCCGCCCCTTCGTCGCCGTCACCCTCTGCCTGACCGCCATCCAGATCACCATCGGCAACGTGGTGGAACCGGCGCTTATGGGCCGGACACTGAACATGAGCCCCCTCGTCATCATCCTGTCTCTCAGCTTCTGGGGAACGCTTTGGGGGGTCGCCGGCATGTTTCTCGCGGTGCCGCTGACGATGATCGCCATCATCATTTGCTCGCACGTTCCAAGAACGCGTCCGATCGCCATTCTCCTGTCGAGCGACGGCCGGATCGATCGCGGCGGGTCGGAAATGCCGCCGTCGAAAGACACCGGCCCCGGAACCGCCTGAACCGGACGATCGTTCTTATCGTGCCGCGCATTTGAGGTTTTTGCGCGTCAAGGGGCATCAGAGTGCTTCAATATGAGAGGATAACGATCTAGTATCTGTCGAAAGCCATAAATTGTTTAATGGCAAACAGATTTCACATTACTGGAGCGGAGGGGACAATGATTACAGGGTTCGATGACCTTAGAAACGAACTGGTCGAAATTTTCGGCGGCCACCTGACACCGGAAGATATTGATGTCGCGGTCGAGGCCCTGATCGAGGAGGAGCGGACCACCGCCACCCCCGCCCTCGCCGAGATCAACGCCTTGGCCCAAAGCCCCGAAGGGAAGGAAAAGCTCCGGTCCCTGCTGGCCGATTGGATCAACCACGAGCACGGCAAACACGCGGCCGACAAGGAAAAGGCGGCGAAGCTGGCGTTGAACCACCTCTTGGAGTGCCTTCACGCCGAGCGGCGGCGCGCGGAGCGCTGAACCGGGACGGCACGTGCCGTTTACCGGGAAGACCTGACGGAAAACGGGCCGGCGCAATGCCGGCCCGTTGATTCGTTGAGTAGTTCGTTCGGTGCCGCGGGCCGCGTCAGGCGCGCTTCGGCATCAGCACCGTATAGTCGAAGTCCAGCACCACCGACGGGTCGTACTTGCCCTCCGCGTCCTTGTAGGGGAAATCCGCGCAGGCCTTGTCCTTGGTGGCCACCGTCCGGAGCCTGAGGGCGCCCAGGTCCTTGTGACCCGGAACCGTCATGGTATCCAGCACTTCCGACCACGCGTAGATGGTGTGTCCGGCGAATGTGGGCGCCACGTGACGGCCGCCGTTGATGGCCGCGATCTTGAAGGCGTTGGCGAGCCCGTTGAACGACAGCGACCGCGCCAGGCTGATGATGTGGCCGCCATAGATGATGCGGCGGCCGAACCGGCCGTCCTTTTCGGTGTGCTGGTTGAAGTGCACCTTGGCGGTGTTCTGATAGAGGCGCGTGGCCAGCATGTGCTCGGCTTCCTCGATGGTCATGCCGTCCACATGGTCGATCTTCTCGCCCTTCTGGTAGTCCTCCCAGAAATGCGGACTGCCGGCCAGCGCCGCGTCGTAGTGCTCGATGTGAAGCTTGTAGGGGACGGTCAGTTCCCCGGCGTCCACCGCCTTGGGCAGGTCGGGGATCACTTCGTCGGGCGCCGGCGCGTCGAGGTTCTGTTTACGCACCATCACCCAACGCACGTAGTCGAGCACGGTCTCCTGGCGCTGGTTGACGCCCACGGAGCGGACATAGACGACGCCGGTCTTGCCGTCCTTGTTCTGGCGCAGACCGATCACCGTCGAGGTGGTCGATACGGTGTCGCCCGGATAGACGGGCTCGCCGAACTTGCCGTTGGCATAGCCGAGGTTGGCGACGGCGTTGAGCGAGATGTCGGGGACGGTCTTGCCGAACACCATGTGGAAGGCCAGCATGTCGTCCACCGGCGCGCGATCGAGGCCGAGCGCCGCCATGGCGAACGCGGCGGACGAGTTGACCGCGAATCGCGGCCCGTACAGCGCCGTATACAGGGCCACGTCGCCCTCGGTGAGAGTCCGGGGCGTCGCGTGAACGATCTCCTGGCCCAGCTTGAAATCCTCGAAGTAGTTGCCCGGATTGGTTTTTATGCTCATGGATCCACCCGCCACATCATTGCGGGGCGCCGCGCGGGCGCCCCTCTGTTTTTTTAAGCCGCCTGACGACCGCCCCGTCCTAGAATTCGTAGGCGGCGGCCAGTTCGGGGTCCTTCTTGGCCACCAGACGGGCCAGATCGACGATGACCTTCGCCTGTTTCCAGGTGGCGTCGTCCTGCATCTTGCCGTCGATCATGGCGACGCCGGAGCCGTCCGGCATGGCCTCGAGAATGCGCTTGGCGAACAGCACCTCCTTGACCTCGGGGCTGAACACCCGCTTGGCGATGCCGATCTGGTTGGGGGCCAGCGACCACGCGCCGGCGCAGCCCATGAGAAAGGCGTTGCGGAACTGGGCCTCGCAGGCGGCCTCGTCCTTGATGTCGCCGAACGGTCCGTAGAACGCGCGAAGGCCGTTGGACAGGCAGGCGTCGACCATGCGGGCCACCGTGTAATGCCACAGGTCCTGCTGGAAGAAGGGGCGGTCGTCCTGGCCCTCGATGGGATCGGCGAGAACGCCGTAGAACGGATGGCCGCCGCCGACGCGGGTCGTCTTCATGCCGCGCGACGCCGCCAGATCGGCCGGGCCGAGGCTCATGCCGTGCATGCGGGGGCTGGCGCAGGCGATATCGCCGACGTTCTTGACGCCCTGCGCGGTTTCGAGGATCGCATGGATGAGGATCGGCTTCTTGATCTCGTAGCGGGCCTCGAGAAGCGCCAGGTACTGGTCGACGAAATGGATATCCCAAGGACCTTCCACCTTGGGAATCATGACCACGTCGAGCTTGTTGCCGACGGCCGCGAGGATCTGGTCCATGTCGTCGAGGAACCATGGGCTGTTCAGCGCGTTCACCCGGGTCCACAGCGCGGTGTCGCCGAAATCGACGGCCTTCGCCACCTCGATGAAGCCGGCCCGCGCCGCTTCCTTGGCGTCGGCGGGAATGGCGTCCTCGAGGTTGCCGAGAAACACGTCGACCTGCTTGGCCATGTCCGGCACCCGCGCGCGGAGTTTCTCGATGTGCGGGGGAAAGAAGTGGATCATCCGCTCCGGCCGGACGGGCAGTTCGCGGACGGGCGCGGGCGCGCCGATGGCGAGTGGCTTATAGAATTGAGATGGCAGTTTCATGGTCTTTCCCTTCCCCCGGAACCTTGTTGGTTTGTGCTCGTGGAATGCCCCTACAGGTACCCCGAAGCGCCGTTTCAGTCAATTTTCATGGTGCGGCGCACCAAACATTCGGGGGTCCGGCCCAACGGACAATCGGGTGGCGCCCGGCCCGCGATGTCGGGCATCTCCCATACGATGGTCAGCGCGAAATCGTCGAACGGCACGCAATGCAGGACCCCGGCGGCCCCGTTCTTCCCGCAATCGACGCGATACGCGCCATCGGACGCGCCATCGCCGGCGTGGACATCGATGACCCGCCATAGGGCTTCGGATCCGGGCAGCCGGCCGAACGCCTTGAAATACGCCTCGCCAAACGTCCACGCCCGGTAGAAGGCGGCGAGGGAAACCGGTTTCTCCTGGGGCCCGAGGAACACATCGAGGATGGCCGATGTGTCGCGCCTGAGGCACATGTATTCCACATCGATTCCCACGCGGGCTCCGCGCGCGATTGCCGCGGCGGCGACCCCCCGACTGTGAGAGATCGATCGGTGTTCTTCCATTTCCGCGCACGGTCCGGGAGCGCGCGCCAATACGGCGGCGAGCAGATGCCGGGCGGCCTCCGATTGCGTTCGGCGCTGAACCCTTGCGCTTAATGGCGGCGGCGCAAAGGCTTGCACGCCATGGAAAACCTCGACGGCACTCTTGTCTGGAACCATGCCGGTGACGCGCTCCATGCCGGGTGCGAATTGGATCAACGGGGTTCATGGTCTCACAAGTGCGCGGACGGCGGAAGAAGCGAGAAGCCATTGATCATTTCGCCGGTTCGTTGAACAATGCCGGTTATTGTTCGTTTAATGGGGTTTCTTGTCCGGGGGAGGCCTCGAATTCGAGGGAGAGACGACATGCGAACCCTATTGATGATCCCTGTTCTGCTGGTTGCCCTGCTTGGCTGCTCCAAGACAGAACCCGTATACAACGTGACCGATCGTCCATTTCCGGCGGCGGTCGAGAAAATGAGCCTGAAGCAGATCGGAGACGCCATGATCGCCGGCGGCGCCAATCTCGGATGGTCGTTGACGGAGGTGCGCGAGGGGGTTCTCGAAGGCGAGTACTCCAAGGGGCGGCATTACGCGAAAGTCATGGTGAAATATGACAATAGCGCCTTTTCCATCGCGTATTCGGAGACTCGCGTCTTGCTGAGCGACGGGCGCTCGGTGCACAGGGTTTACAATATATGGATAAAACGATTGGAGGAGGTGCTTTGGCGATCGGTCGTCGACGCGGCGGCGAAAATGGAAACCGGTTGAGGGGATAGCCCTCGCCTTGCGCGATTCGTCTTCCATCGGGGCTTGTCAACCCATACGGCGTTCGCCAAAATGCAGATTGGTGATTTCATTGAGACAGGGGTAGCGGGGCCAATGAAGATCTCGGGAATTGTATTGTTCGTTCTTTTCGTGTTCTCATTCTCGGAAGCGTCGGCGCGCGATGACTGGATCATGTTTCCGATCCAGGACGCGATGAACACGGCGGATGCGAAACAAAGATTGAACCAAGGAGTGAAATTTTACTTCGGTTCGCAGAGCATCGCCGAAGGTTGTTGCAGAGTTTTGGCGAGTTCCAGAGCAACAAGAAGACAAACTCGTTCAACAAGTCCGATAAACAGGCGTGCGAGTGGGCCTTCCTGAGCGCCATGCTGTCGTTTCAGGAGCGCGCGCTCTCCATGGGCGCCAACGCGGTCACGAACATCAAGAGCTATTACAAGAAGCATCTGGTCGACAGTCCGACCGAGTACGAATGCGGCGCGGGTACATTTGTCTCCGGCGTAACCTTCAAGGGAACGGTCGTCAAGGTTGCCCAATAGGCGCAACCGCGCGGGACAAATGGATCCGGGCCGGCCATGAGGGCGGACCACGCTGTTACCATCGACAAGTGGTCCGCCGCCCTTGCCGGTGGCGAGGGCAAGAGTGTCCGTTGCCTGGGCGGTTGTATCGAGGAGACGGGGATCCCGGCCAACATCCGGCGCCGGATGGGGCCCATGGAGCGCATCATGGCCCGATGCGCGCTCGGCGTGTTGGGAGACCTGCCGGCGGCCGAGATCATTCTGTGCTCGCGCTACGGAAACGTGGACATGCTGGTGTCCCTGCTGCGATCCATTTCGCGATCGGAAACGTTGTCCCCGATGGCATTTTCGCTCTCCGTGCACAACGCGGCCGCCGGGCTGCTGGGGCAGATCCGGGGCGACCGCACGGGACACACGGCGCTCGCCGCCGGCCGGGAGACATTGCTCGCGGGATTGATCGAGGGATACGCGCGGCTGGCGACGGACCCCCGATGCCCGGTGGCCCTGGTGTTCGGCGATTGGCCCTTGCCCGATATCTACGAGCGGTTCACCGATCTGGAATGCGGCGGCACGGCGATGGCCTGGCTGATGCGCCCGCGGTCCGGCGGGACCGATCACGCACCCTGGCTGGAACCCGTCGCGGCCGACGCCGGCGCGGAGCCGATCGAGGGAGCCGAGGTTCTGGCGCGCAGGCTCGTCTCGGCACTGGAATCGGGTTCCGATCTGGTTTTCCGCGGACGGTACGGGCCGGCCTGGAGACTGGCTGGACGGTGATGGAACGCCTCGACTATCTCTGGCGGCTGTTCGGAACCGGTCTTTCATTTTCCATTTTCGGCATCGGCGGCGTCGTTCTGGCGCTCGGCGTTTTCCCGTTGATGAACGCATGCGTCAATGATCCCGAACGGCGAATCGCGCTGGCGCAACGGACGGTTCATCGGGCGTTCCGGGTGTTCGTGCGGTTCATGGTGGTCATGGGGGTCATCGACCTGGAAGCCAGGAACGTCAAATTCCTTCGGAACGACCGCGGCGCGCTGATCGCCGCCAACCATCCCAGCCTGTTGGACGTGGTGCTGCTGATGTCGCTGCTGGACCGGGCGCAATGCGTCGTCAAGCACCAGATCTGGAACAACCCGTTCATGCGCGGCACGGTGACCGCGACGAACTACATCCGCAACGACGACGATCCGGAAAAGCTGCTCGCCGACTGTTCGCGGCTGCTGGCGGAGGGAAACAACCTGATCATTTTCCCGGAAGGCTCCCGCACGGTCCCCGGCCAGCCCCGGAATTTGCAGCGAGGCCTGGTCAATATCGCGGTCCGTTCGGGATCGCCCGTGCGCCTGGTGACGATCACCTGCGTGCCGCCAATGTTGCGGAAAAACGAAAAATGGTATCACATTCCCCGCCGTCGCCCGCTTTACACGGTTCGCGCTCACGAACTGATCGATCCGAGCGACTTCGCGGGGGACAACCCGCCCTCGGTCGCCGTCAGACGACTGTCGGCGCACATTGGGGACAGGTATGGGGAGCTGCTGAGCGATGCTTAGTCTTGAGAACGAAATCCGCGCATTGATCATCAGCGCTCTTTTTCTCGAGGATATCAAGCCCGAAGACATCGATCCCGAGGAGGATCTCTTCGGCGACGAGGGCCTTGCCCTCGATTCCATCGACGCGCTCGAACTCGGGGTGGCGATCCAAAAGGAGTACGGCGTCAAAATCGATCCGGAGGATCCAAACGTCCGGGACTATTTCCGCTCCGTTCGAAGCCTCGCGCGGTACGTCGCCGAACAGCGGAAACCGTAAGGCGGGGAAACGACCGTGGATAAAGATATTATCTTTCAGAAGCTGAAGGAGTCCCTCGTCGAGCTGTTCGAGGTCCCCGAGGACAAGATCAATCCCGGGGCCAAGCTCGACCAGGATCTTGACCTGGACAGTATCGACGCGATCGATCTGATCGTGAAGCTTCAGGAAATAACCGGGCGGAAAATCAAACCGGAAGAATTCAAAACCGTGAGGACGGTTCAGGACGTGGTGGATCGGGTTTATGACCTATTCGAAAAGGGCGAAACCTGAACCCGCGGCGGTTCTTTTCGCCTCCTTTTCACTCTTGTTTCCGGTGATCGCGGTGATCTCGGTGCACACGGTGGGGCCAATTCCCGCCGTGGCGGCACTCTGCGCCATGTACCTGCTCCGCGTGATCCTGCCCGGCGCGCGGAAGCTCCCCGGACACCTGACGTTCGCCTTTCTGGCGGTTGTCGCGGCTGTAGCCGTGGTCGCCGCCATCGACGGGGATCTGTCGGTCCGGCTCTATCCGGTCTTCATGAACGCGGCAATGCTGATCGCCTTCGCCAGTTCCCTCGTCCACCCTCCGAGCATGATCGAACGGTTCGCGCGTATCGCCGAACCCGACCTTCCGCCAGAAGGCGTTGCCTATGCCCGAGCGGTGACGATCGTCTGGGTGGGGTTCTTTCTGGTCAACGGCGGTGTCGCCCTGTGGACGGCGCTCGCGGGCTCGTGGACCGTTTGGACCATTTACAACGGCGGCATCGCCTATGTCCTGATGGGCGCGCTGCTGCTGATCGAGTATCTGACCCGGCAACGACTCAGGGCCCGGGGCGCGCGGGCATGACGGCGATGACGGGCATGTTCGAAACCCTCGCGGCCGCGCCCGCCGACCGTGTCCTGTTTGTCTCGGGCGGCGGGCCGATAACGGCCGGCCAGATCGTCGCGGCGGCGGATCGCAACATGGGGGTGATCGGCGGAACGAACGGACCGGTTTTCCTGAGCACGGAATTGGCCGCGATGTTCCTGGTGGGCATGCTGGTCTGCGCCCGCCTGGGCCGCGAACTGGTGTGTCCCGCGCACCTCGGGCCGGCTTATCTCGACGAGATCGGCGTCGGCGGCGGCGTTTTTGTCACCGATACCGACGCCGACCTTGCGGAAGCCAGGCGCATGCGGCCCCTTCCGCCGGCGCCTTCGCCAGCGCGAGCGCCGGCGGTCATGGTCGACGCGCCAAACCGGCCGCTGAAAATCACGTTCTTTCACCTCGGGATCGAGCGGAACGCCGAAGGCCGTCGAGCGGACCCTCGGGCAGATCGAAACAGAGGTGGCGGTGCTCGAGTCGCTGTGGGGCGGAGCGCCCGGGCCGGTGCTGGGGTCGGTGACGCATCAGCATATCTACGGTCTTGGTTTCCGGATCGTCTGGCCGGTGATGGCGGGACGTCCCTCCGCCGACACTCAGATCGAGTTCTGGGATCAGCTGCGCGACCGTCTCGTGCCCGGAAGTGTGTTCATTTCGAGCCCGGCGCACCTGACGCGTCTCCCCAACGCGGACGCCCTTGGACGGTGCCGGCCGCACCGCATCTTTTCGGCGGGCGGCCTGTTGCCGTTCGACGCCGCTCGCGCGTGCGAGGAGGTATTCGCAACCGTGCCCATCGAGGTTCTCGGCAGCACCGAAACCAGCGGGGTGGCCTGGCGGCGGCAGCGGTGTTCCGACGAGTTGTGGCGGCCCCTTCCGAGCGTCCAGGTCGCCAAGGACCGTGACGGCTGCCTGACGGTCAGGTCCCCGTTCATCGAACCGGGCCGGACGATCGCCATGGGCGACCGCATCGAGTTCGTCGAGGGCGACAGCTTCCGGCTGCTGGGCCGCGCCGACCGGGTGGTCAAGGTCGAGGGCCGGCGCGTGTCCCTGACCCGGATCGCCGAAGTCCTGGCGGACCTGGAGGACGTGGACGAAACGGCGGTGGTCATGCTGCCCGACCGGCGGGGGTGGCTGGGAGCGGCCGTCGTGCTCAGCGCGACGGGGACGTCGCGACTGCGCGAGATGGGTGCGTTCCGGCTGTCCCGTCACCTGCGGCGGGCCCTGTCCGGGCGGCTCGATCCCATCGAACGCCCCAAGTTCTGGCGATTCGTGGACCGCTTGCCCATGAACAGTCAGGGCAAGCGTGTCGACGCGGACGTTCGCGCCCTGTTCGAAACGCCGGCGGAGGACGAGGCGATGACGCCAGCCGTGCGCCGCCTGGAGCGACCGAGAGGCGGAAATCGATATCCGTCTCGACGCCGCCATGACCTTGGTTTGGCGGGCATTTCCCGGGCGAGCCCATCCTGCCCGGCGTGGCGGAAATCCACCTGGCGGTCAGCTGGTCCCGGCGCGTATGGAACTGGAGCCCCGCCAGCGCCATGCTGACCCGCGTCAAGTTCCACCGGATCCTGCGTCCCGAGGATCGCACGCGCCTGACCCTGAAGCGCGACACCGCGCGCGATCGATTGTCGTTCCGGTTCACCGTCGGCGACACGGTCGCGGGAGAAGGGATCGTCGGGGGCGCCTCGTGAGCGCGTTTCGCCCGTGCGCGATCGTTCCGACCTTCAATCATCATTCGGTCCTGCCGGACCTGATTTCGCGGTTCGCCGCCCGGCAAACGCCGGTCATCGTGATCGACGACGGAAGCGGCCCGGAGGCGGCCGGGCGCATCGCGGCGGCGTGCGCGGCGGCGCCCAACGCCGAGTGCCTGCGTCACGAGGTCAACCGGGGCAAGGGGTTCGCGGTGCTTCGGGGCCTGGAGCGGGCGGCCGAACGCGGGTTCACCCACGCGATCCAGATCGACGGCGATGGACAGCACGACATCGGCCGCCTGGATGCCTTGATGGCGGTGGCGCGCGCCAACCCGGACGCCATCGTGCTGGGATATCCCCGGTACGACGCGACGATTCCGCGGCGGCGGAAATTCGGGAGATGGTTGACCCATGCGTGGGTGTTCATCAACACGCTGTCCTTCGACATCAAGGACAGCATGTGCGGGTTCCGCGTGTATCCCGTGGCCACGACCTTGGCCCTTGCGCGCGCCGAGGTCACCGGCCGCCGCATGGAATTCGACACGGAAGTCCTGGTCCGCGCCCATTGGCGCGGGACACCGTTCGTCGGCGTTCCCGTCGACGTCACCTATCCGGCCGACAACTTTTCCAACTTCGATTTGCGGCGCGACAACGTGCTGATCTCGGGCATGCACGCGCGCCTGTTCCTGGGCATGCTCATGCGGTCGCCTCGCCTGCTGCGGCGAAACCTTTTGTCCGCTCCCGGTCGGGACGCCCGCGAGGACCACTGGGCGGACATCGGCGAGCGCGGCGCGTCCTGGGGGCTCGGTTTTCTGGCCGCCGTGTACCGCGTCATGGGGCGCCGCGCATGTCTCGCGTTCATGTCCTTCGTCGTCTTCTATTTTTTCGTCACCGGCCGGAAGCAACGGCAGGGGTCCATGGCCTATCTCGATCGCGCCTGGAAGGCCGGCATTCTCGAACGCAGGCCCAATTACGTCACAAGCTTTCGCCACTTCATGGCCTTCGGCGCGGCGGCGCTCGACAAACTGGCGGCCTGGACCGGAAACATCGATCTAGGGGATCTGGATGGCGACGTCACCCGGTCCATCAACGCGACGATGAACGACGGACGCGGCGCGTTCGTGATCACCGCGCATCTCGGCAATCCCGAGGCCATTCGCGCCGTCGGAACGGCCCACGGCCAACGCATCCATGTTTTGGTTCACACCGTGCACGCGGCCAGGTTCAACCGTTTGATAGAGACGCTGTCTCCCGAATCCGCGACCCACTTGATGCAGGTCACGAACCTCGGGCCGGAGACGGCGGTGGCGCTGCGCGAGGCCGTGGAGCGCGGCGAATGGGTGGTGATGGCCGGCGACCGCGTGGCCGTGGCGGAAGCGGGCGAACGGATTGTCTGGATTCCCTTCCTGGGAGAGCTGGCGCCGTTCCCGCAGGGGCCCTACATCCTCGCCTCCCTCCTGAGATGCCCCACCTACCTTCTGTTCGGCACGCGGCGGGGCGATCGCTTCGACGTGCATTTCCAGAAACTGGCGGATCCGGTCGTCCTGCCCCGGGGACAGCGGATCAAGGCGATCGAATCCTATGCGCGGGAGTTTGCCGGAGCGATCGAACACCAGATCCGCGCCGCGCCGCTCCAATGGTTCAATTTCTTCGACTTCTGGCGGCCGGCCGGCCTCGTTCCGCCAACCGCGAATACAAACCCCGTATTGGTTGAGGAACGTCGTCAATGACCGAGCGCGTGATCTTTGGCGAAAACGATCTCAGCCTAGAGGACATCTGGCGTCTCGCCAAGCGAACGGCGGTCGCCCGCTTGTCGGATCGCCCGGAAGCGCTGGACCGCATGGCCCGGTCCGCCACATTCGTCGACGACACGCTGCGCCGCCGCCATGAAATCTACGGCGTGACCACCGGCTATGGCGACTCGTGCTCGACCTCCGTGCCCCCCGACCTGATCGACGAACTGCCGTTTCACCTGACGCGGTTTCATGGGTGCGGCCTCGGCCGTATCCTGACGGAAGAGGAAACCCGCGCGGTGATGGCGGTGCGGCTGGCGTCGCTCGTCCGCGGATGGTCGGGCGTCTCCGTGGAGTTGGCGCGCTTGCTCGCGGACATGCTGCGTCTCGATATCCTGCCGTTGATCCCGGCCGAGGGATCGGTGGGCGCGAGCGGCGACCTGACGCCGCTGAGCTATATCGCGGGAGCGCTCTGCGGAGAGCGCGCGGTCCGGTTCGAGGGCGCGGAGATGCAGTCGTCGGAGGCCTTCGCGGCGACCGGGCTCGCCCCGATCCGCCTTCGTCCCAAGGAGGCGCTCGCCGTGATGAACGGCACGGCGGTGATGACGGGACTGGGGGTCATGGCGTACGCGCGGAGCGAATGGCTCGGTTGGCTCTCGTCGCGGCTGACGGCGCTCGCCTGCCTGGCGATGTTCGGCAACCCCGCCCATTTCAACGAGCGGCTGTTTCAGGCCAAGCCCCACCCCGGCCAGATGAAGGTCGCGGCACGGATCCGGGAGGATTTGGCCGCTTTTGCGAGAACGCATCAACCGGCCCGCCTTCAGGACCGATACTCGATCCGCTGCGCCCCGCACGTGATCGGCGTGCTGGAAGATCTGTTGCCCACGTTCCGAACCCTCCTGGAAACGGAAATCAACAGCGCCAACGACAACCCGCTGATCGATCCCGAAGACGGCCAGATCCTGCACGGCGGACATTTCTACGGCGGCCACGTGGCGTTCGCCATGGACGGCCTCAAGACCCTGGTGGCGAACCTCGCCGATCTCATGGATCGTCAACTGGCGCTGCTGGTGGACCCGCGATTCAACAACGGACTCCCCGCCAATCTCTCGGGCGCCTCGGGCCCCCGGGCCTCCATCAACCACGGCCTGAAAGCGGTGCAGATCGGCGCGTCCGCCTGGGCGGCCGAAGCGCTGAAACTGACCATGCCGGCGAGCGTGTTCTCGCGATCGACCGAATGTCACAATCAGGACAAGGTCTCCATGGGAACGACGGCGGCCCGGGACGCGCTCCGGGTCGTCCGCCTGACCGAACAGGTGGCCGCCGCCTTGACGGTCGCCTGCGTTCAGGCCGTCCGCCTGCGTATCGCCGAGGGAACGTTGAAGCGCGACATGCTCGAGCCGGGACTCGGCCGGTTCGTCGACGCGTTCGAAACGGAAATCCCCTTCGTCGAGGAGGACGCGCCGCTGGATACCTGTCTGCGGGCGCTGTGCGCGGGGATCGAACGGCGCGATTGGCCGCTGCGATGGGAGGGCGTCGATTGAAAGCGCTCGTGTCCGCGTCCATTCGCACCTGTCCCCAGTTTTACGACCTGGATCCGATGAACGTGGTCTGGCACGGCAACTACGCCAAGTTCTTCGAATTGGCCCGCGTCGCCCTGCTGGACAAGATCGGCTACAGCTACGAACAGATGAGGCGGGGCGGGCATATGTGGCCCGTGGTGGACATGCACGTCCGGTTCTACCGGCCGGTTCGGCTCGGCCAGTGGATCGAGGTGGACGCCGGTCTCGTCGAATGGGAAAACCGCATGAAAATGAACTTCCTGATCCGCGACGCCAATGACGGCCACCGCCTCACCAAGGGGCGCACGCTGCAAGTCGCCGTGGACGCGAAAACGGGGGAAATGCTCTGGGAAACACCGCCAATCCTCAAGGAAAAGCTCGCGCCCTTTCTGCGATGATCGCGCCGATGCTCGTAACGGTGTGGGCCCTTTTGAACTTGGAACCCTCGCTCGCGGCCGAGCGGACCTGCCCGCCGCCGAGTTCGCTCGCCGTTTCGGACTTCAGCCGCGAGTTCGTTCAGACCCGCCACCTCAAGGGCGTGTCCGCTCCGCTCGTGTCAAGGGGCACCGTCAGTCTCGACGGAGAGACCATCCGGTGGCACAACCGCTCGCCGTTCGACATTCTGACCACGTTCGGGCCGGACGGCATCACCCAGTCGGTGGAAGGCGGCGATGCGGAGCCGGTTTCCATGGGTGGAGGCGCCGTTCCGGGACTGGGCGGCCTGCCGCTTGCCAGCGTCTTGCGTGGCGATCTGAACGCGCTGAATGTCTACTTTCGGATATCCACGTCGGCCGAGGCCGTCGACGGTCCCTGGGTCGCGGTCCTCACCCCGCTCGACGGGCGGCTCGCCGACCTCCTCGGAACCATTGAACTGCGGGGCTGCGCCGAAGTGGAGCGCGTAACCCTAGAGCGGTCCGCCGGCGACCGCGACGTCATCGAATTGTCTCCGGCGGACTAGACGCATGGGGGAAAGCCCGCCGGAGATCCGCGACAAACGGTGGACGCCGCTTTTCGGCGTCGTCCCGGTGCTGGTGGCGGCGGCGGTCATCGCCGTGCGTCTGGCGGGGACGTTTCCCATCGAAACGGACATTCTGCAAGCCTTGCCGGGCGACAGCGGCGACCGGGTGATCGCCGACGCGGTCCACCGGGCGGGAGCCGTGGCGGGCAATCGCCTGATCCTGGCGGTTCGAGGCGGCGATGCCGAGCTGCGCGCGGAAGCCGCCCGAGACCTGACCAGCCGATTGACGGGGACCGATGTGTTCGTGCCCGTCGCGGACGAGGGCCGCGATCTCGCGAAGTGGCTGTTCACCAACCGGGCCGAGATTTTGTGCCCCGAGGACGAACGGCGGCTCGCGGCCGGCCGGGGGGGCGATATCGCCCGCGACGCGCTGGTCCGCCTCTACACGCCGGGCACTCCGCTCTCTGGCGAGCTTCTGTCGCGCGATCCGTTTCTTCTGAGCCTTCGCCTCGGCGAATGCCTGCCGCCGCGGTCGCCGGACGTCCCCGGGGACGCAATCATCGTCGCCGGCCGCCTGAGCGGCTCCCCCTATCGCTTGGAGGTTCAGGACCGCGTCGTCCAAAGCATCGAGGATTGGAAAATTGCGTGGGCGGAGCGCGGACTGGTGCTCGACAGATCGGGGGCGGTGTTTCACGCCCACGCCGGAGGGATCCGGGCAAGAACCGAGATTTCCATCATCGGCGGCGCCGGCACCGTCGCCATCGCCGTCCTGTTCTGGACCCTGTTCGGCCGCCTTACCGCGCCGCTGCTGGCGGTGGCGACCGTGTTCGCGGGACTGTCCGGCGGGCTGGCGTCGACCCTGTTGGCGTTCGAAAGCGTGCATGTGATCGCGCTGGTCTTCGGCGCGGCGCTGACCGGCATCGCCGCCGATTATGCCATTCATTTCATGATGACGGGGTTCGCCGCGCCCGGCGAAACCGGTGGCGCGCGCCTGCGGCGGATCCGGCGCCCCATGACCGTCAGTCTGATCACGTCGGTTTGCGGCTTTTTGGCGATCCTTTGGTTCTCGATCCCGGTCATGAGCCAGATCGCGGTGTTCGCCGCGGGCGGACTGGTCACGGCCTGGATCTTCGCGGTCACCGTCCTGCCGGTGCTCGACAGGCGCTCGGCGCCGCCAACCCGCGCGGCAACGGCGCTGGCCTCGTTCGCCGCATGGCTCCTGCGCCCCAGGCTGTCCGGCTGGCCGCTGGCGCTCGGCGTCCTCGTGCTGGTGGCCGGCGGCGTCGCCGGCATGGCCCGGCTGACGGTGCTGGACGACGTGCAGGCGTTTCAAAGGCCACCGGCCGACCTGAAAATCGAAGAGGAGCGGATCGGAAAGCTGACCGGTTTCCGGCCGTCCACCACCTTCCTTTTGTCATCGGGGGCCGACTACGACGCGGCGCGGCAAGCCGAGGAGCGGGCGCTCGCGGCGCTTTCGGCCACGGCGGCCGGCGGAACCGGAGGCGACAGCGCCGCGATGTTCGCCATCAGCCGGTTCGATCCGCCGGCGGAAACCCGGCGCCGTAATCGGGCATTGCTGGAGACGGGGCTGCTGGCGCCGCATCTTGCCCGCCACGCGAACGGTCTTGGCCTCGCGACCGCCGATCCCTACGGCCGGCCGGCCGCCACGGGCGGCGCGCCGGAGCTTCCCGCGTCGCTGAGGGGACTCCATGGCGTCGCCGGCGGTTCCCACTATCTCATCGCGCCGCTCAGGGCCGAAGCCGCGGCTCGGCTTCTCCGGGACGCATCCGCGTCCGGCCTGAACCTCGGGCCCGGCGTTTCCTTGATCGACCCCGCGGAACGGTACTCGCGGGTGATGAAGGAATACCGGCGCCTCGCGACCCTGGCGCTGTTGGCGGCCGTCGCGGCATGCGGCCTGATCCTCCTCGCCGCCTATCGCGATGCCGGCGCCCTGCGCATCCTGCTGCCGCCCGTCCTCGCGGTCGCCGGCGCCACGGCGCTGCTCGGTCTCGCGGGGGTGCCGTTCTCCTTCTTTTCGGCGGCGGCGCTGCTGGTCGTTCTCGGAACTGGGATCGATTTCGCGGTTTTCCAGTGGGAGACGAGCGCCCAGCCAGACCGCTGGGTTCTCGCCGCCGTCATCGTCGCCGCGTCGACCAGCATTCTGTCCATGGGATTGCTCGGAATCAGCACGACCTATCCGGTCCGCGCATTCGGATTAACGGTCGCCACCGGCGTTGGTTTAAGTATGATACTTTCTTCGCTCGCGCGAAACGGGGTTCGGGGGGGACGGGATGGATCGTGACGTGGTGGTGATTGGCGCCGGGCCGGCGGGCTCGGTGGCGGCGGCGATGCTGGCGGCGAGGGGATATTCCGTGGAGGTCCTGGAACGCGGGCACTTCCCGAGGTTCTCGATCGGCGAGAGCCTTCTGCCCCAGTCGATGGCCTTCCTCGAGGAGGCCGGTTTGCTCGACGGTGTCCACCGCGAGGGATTCCAGCTCAAGAACGGAGCGATGTTCAGACGCGGGCCGGATGAGCAGGTTTTCGATTTCAGCGACAAGACGTGCGAGGGGTGGGCGACGACCTATCAGGTCGCGCGCAACCGTTTCGACCAGATCCTCGCCGACGGCGCCGCCGCGAAGGGAGCGATCGTGCGGTATGGGGAAGAGGTCACGAGCTTCACTCCCGGCGACCAGCGGGTCCGACTGACGGTACGCGGCGAAGACGGGTCCGAGCGGCAACTGACGGCGCGGTTCGCGCTCGACGCCAGCGGCTTCGGGCGGGTTTTGGCGCGTCTGCTGGATCTCGACCGGCCTTCGGACATGCCGAGCCGGCGGTCCCTGTTCACCCACGTGAAGGATCGCATGCCGCCCGAGGCCTACGATCGAAACAAGATCCTGATCAGCGTCCACCCTCGCGACCCCGCCGTGTGGTATTGGCTGATTCCGTTGAAGGACGGCATTTCGTCCATCGGCGTGGTCGGTCTGGACGCAACCATCGAAGCCGCCGGCGGCAACGACGAGGAGCGCCTGGAGTCGTTCGTCGCGGCCTCCGGCCTGATGAGCGAACTGCTCGAGAATGCCGAGAGGGTCAGGCCCGTCGGCGGGATCACCGGCTATTCGTGCCGCGTGTCGAGCCTGGTGGGACCGGGATACGCGATGCTCGGTAACGCCGCCGAGTTCCTCGATCCGATCTTTTCGTCGGGCGTCACCATCGCGGTGAAATCGGCCAACCTGGCCTGTCACGCGCTCGGCAGGCAATTCGCCGGCGAGTCCGTGGATTGGCGAAGGGAATACGTCGACCCCCTGACCACGGGCATCGAGACGTTCCGCGCGTTCGTGGACGCCTGGTACGACGGAAGTCTTCAGCGGATCGTGTTCACCCAGCCGCGGTCCGCTCAATCGCATCAAGCAAATGATCATTTCCGTTCTGGCCGGCTACGCGTGGGATACGGACAACCGCTTCGTCCAGAACCCGCGCCGCTACTTGGCGGCGGTCGAGGAGCGCCTATGAACCCCAGGCTGCTGGCGGGCCTGGCGCTCCTTGTCGTCGTTTCCGGCTGCGCGACCCGCGAAACGGCGCCATCGCCGGAGGTCCCCATCGGGCGGGAGGTCTCTCTCACCCTGCCCATGCCTCCCGGATATCCCCGCGAGACCACCGTTCTCCAGATGGTCCAGGGCACCTACGGCGACCAGCGGCGAACCTTCCAGTCCCTGGTCTCGCTCTCGGCCGACGAGGTCCGCGTGATCATGACGCTGCCCGGAGGGCCGCGGCTGATGACCATCGACTGGTCGCCGCGCGGGGTCGCGACGGAGCGGTCGGCCCTGGCGCCGGCCGAACTCATGGGCGAAAATATCCTGGCCGACATGGTGATCTCGCTCTGGGACCTCGACGCGGTCGGCGCGGCGCTTTCCGATGGCGCGGAGGCCGCCGAGGCCGGAGACACGAGAACGATCCGAAGCGACGGGCGGAACGTCGTCACCGTTCGCTACGCCGGCGGCCCGGACAAGTTCAAACGCATGGTTCTCACAAACCACGATTTCGGCTACGAGTTGACCATCACGAGCCAACGGACCGAGGGCGGATGAACGGCTCCATCTACATCAACGGATTTTCCATCAGTTCGCCGCTCGGCGCCGATACCGCGACCACGGCGACGAATCTTTTCGCGGGAAATCAAGAGGGCCTGTCGTCGACCATGAGGCTCCTCGACGGCCGGTCGATCCCGGTGGGCCGCGTGACCTTCGATCCGCCGCCATCGCCGGAGGCCGCCGCCGACGGCCGCAGCCGGAACAACGATCTGATCCAGTATTGCCTGCGGGAGATCGAAGACGAGGTCCGGGCGGCGATCGGCGTCCACGGTCCCGGGCGCGTGGGGATCGTCCTCGGAAGCAGCACCACCGGAATCCAACGCGCCGAATCCGCGTTCAAGGCCAGGCTGTCCGACGGTGCATGGCCCGACGGGTACGATTACGCGCGCCAGGAGCCGGGGGACCCGGCGCTGTTTCTCGCGTCCATCCTGGGCGTGAACGGACCGACCTACACCGTCTCGACCGCCTGCACGTCGGGCGCCAAGGCGATGGCTTCGGCGGCGCGGCTGATCCAGGCCGGGCTCTGCGACGCCGTGGTGTGCGGGGGAGCCGATACGCTGTGCGAACTGACCGTCAACGGGTTCGCGGCCCTGGAAGCCACGTCCAGCCGGATCTGCAATCCGTTCAGCCGCAATCGCGACGGCATCAATATCGGCGAGGGCGCGGCCCTGTTCCTGCTGTCGCGGGAACCGGCGGCTCTCCGGCTCGCGGGTTGGGGCGAAAGCTCCGACGCGTATCACGTCAGCGCCCCCGACCCGGACGGAATTGGCGCCGAGGGCTCGGTGCGCCAGGCGCTCGATCACGCGGGACTGACGCCCGGAGATGTGGGATATCTCAATCTGCACGGAACCGCCACCCGCCTGAACGACGCCATGGAGGCGCGAATGGTCGATCGGGTGTTCGGCGGCGGCCTTCCGTGCAGCTCCACCAAGGCGCTGACCGGTCATATGCTGGGCGCGGCCGGCTCGTGCGAAGCGGCCTTCGTCGCCCTTGCGCTGCTCCGGGGCGGCGCCCTGCCCCCCCACGTCTGGGATGGCGAGCGGGACCCCGACCTGCCCTGGATCGACCTGGTTCCAGCGGTTGGCGGAGCGCTCGGACTCCCGGTATATGATGAGCTGCTCGTATGCTTTCGGAGGAAACAATATCGCGCTGATCCTGGGGCGGGAATGACAGGTTCCCGAATCCCTCCCATCGAACGCCTCGTTCCCCACCGCGCTCCGATGCTCCTGATCGACCGCGTCGTGGCGGCGTCGGAGGACACGGTGACCGCCGAGGCGCGGATCGATCCCGCGTGCGTCTTCGCGCTCGGAGACGACGGGATCCCGTCCTACGTGGGACTTGAGATGATGGCCCAGACGGTCTGCGCGTTTGACGGCCTGAGCAGGTTCAACGCCGGACTGCCACCGCCCATCGGGTTTCTGCTGGGATGCCGGAGGTATACGGTCCGCCATCCCTATCTGGCGCCCGGCGCGGTGCTCGCAATTACCGCGCGCAAGGTCCTCCACGACGGCGACATGGCGTCGTTCGACTGCGTCATTCGCGATGGCGATCCGCCGAATTTCGCCGAGGGGTCCCTGAACGTGTATCGTCCCTCCAACCCCGAAGCCTTTCTCCGGCGCGCCAGCCCATGAGGGACACGGACGCGAACGCCCGCCCCGTCCTCGTGACCGGCGCCAGCAAGGGCATCGGACGGGCGATCGCGGTCCGTGTCGCCCGTTCCGGATTTCCGGTCACCGTGCACTTCGGCCAGGACCGGCGGGGCGCCGAGGCCGTGGTCGAGGAGATCGCCGCCGGTGGCGGAACCGCGCGCGCCATCGGTTTCGACCTGGCGGATCGCGAGGGCGCCCGGGAGGTCCTGGAGCGGGACATCGCCGAACATGGCGCGTTCTGGGCGATCGTCGCCAATGCCGGCATCGCCCGGGACAACGCCTTTCCGGCCCTCAGCGGAGAAGACTGGGACGCGGTGTTGCGCACCAATTTGGATGGGTTCTACAATGTCCTGCATCCACTGGTGATGCCGATGATCCGCCGCCGAGACGGGGGCCGCATCGTGACCCTGTCCTCGGTCTCCGGGCTGGTTGGGAATCGCGGACAGGTGAACTATAGTGCAGCCAAGGCCGGTATCGTCGGTGCCACCAAGGCGCTCGCGGTCGAACTCGCGAAGAGGGGGATCACGGTCAACTGTGTCGCACCGGGAATCATAGAAACGGCCATGACCGAAAATCTTCCCAAGGATGAAATCGCCAGGATGATCCCGCTTCGCCGTTCCGGGCGGCCGGAGGAGGTGGCAGGGCTGGTCAATTACCTGTTGTCCGACGAGGCTGGCTATGTCACTCGCCAGGTCATTTCCATCAACGGGGGGCTGTGCTGATGCGCCGGGTCGCGGTAACCGGCATGGCGGGAATTACGTCGCTGGGCGGCGACTGGCCGGCCATACGGGACAATCTGCGGCAGGGACGGACCGGTATCCGGTATATGGAGGATTGGGACCGGCTGGTGGATCTCAACACCAAGCTTGCCGCACCGGCCGATTGGTTCGACGATAGTCATGTCTATCCGCGCAAGAAGAGGCGGGCCATGGGCCGCGTCTCGGCGCTCGCCGTCCGTTCGGCGGAACTCGCATTGGATGCCGCCGGGCTTCTCGGAGATCCGATCCTGCGATCGGGGCGGGTGGGCGTGGCTTGCGGCTCGTCCTATGGATCCACGGCACCCACCGTGGATTTCGTCAATTTCATCAAAACCGGAAAAGCCAGCGGGCTGAACGCCACCAGCTATATCCGGATGATGAGCCACACCTCGCCGGTCAACATCGTCGTCTTTTTCGGCCTGACCGGACGGGTCGTGACCACATCGTCGGCCTGCACCTCGGGGTCGCAGGGCATCGGCTATGCCTTCGAGGCCATCCGCAACGGGCAGGCGGACGCGATGATCGGGGGGGGCGCCGAGGAACTCTGCCCGACCATGGCCGCCGTGTTCGATACGCTGTACGCGACGAGCGTGCGGAACGACGCTCCGGCGGGCGCGTCCCGGCCCTTCGACCGGGACCGCGACGGACTGGTCATCGGCGAGGGCGCGGCCATGCTGGTCCTGGAGGAATTCGAGCACGCGCGCGCCCGGGGAGCCGACATCCTGGCCGAGATCGTCGGCTTCGCGACCAACGCCGACGGCGCGCACATCACCGAACCGCAGTCGAAAACCCAGGCCGTGGTGATGCGCGATTCCCTCGATCAGGCGGGCATCCCTCCGGACGCCATCGATTTCATCAGCGGTCACGGCGCCGCCACGGAGATCGGCGACATCTCGGAGTCCCAGGCCACCGCCGAGGTCTTCGGTAGCCAGGTCCCGTTCCATTCCCTCAAGGGTCACTTCGGCCACACCCTGGGCGCCTGCGGCGCCATCGAGGCGTGGCTGTCCATCGCCATGATGCATGAAGGCTGGTTCGCGCCCACCGCCAACCTCGTCAACGTGGATCCCCGCTGCGCCGACCTCGATTACCTGACCGGCGACGGCCGGACGATCTCGGCCGAATACGCGATGACGAACAACTTCGCCTTCGGCGGCATCAACACGTCGATCGTGCTGAAACGGGTCTAAAGGCATGACTGATCAGTCGATCGGGTCCGGCCGAGAATGGGTGCGCGAATCCGCATTTGGCGTCTGGTTTCTCAATTCGTGGATGTGGATCGAGCACGTCCTGAACTTCTCACTGGACGGCCTCGAAAAGCTGATGGATCCCAAGCTGGACCGCTACCCCGCCATTCTCGACGTCGGCTGCGGTCACGGCAATTCGCTGGTGGAACTCGACCGGCGCTTCCATCCGGACCGGATCATCGCCCTCGACGTGGACCCCGAGATCCGCCAACGGGCCGCTCCCAATGCCGCGCGGTGTCGTGGCAAGGTAGAGTTCGTCATCAACGACGCGGCCTCCATGAGCGTCCCCGACGCCTCCGTGGACATGGTGTTCTGCCACCAGACCTTTCACCATCTCATCGACCAGGAAGCCGCTGCCCGTGAGTTCTACCGGGTGCTCAAGCCGGGAGGCGTCCTTCTGTTCGCCGAGTCCTGCCGCCGCTACATCCATTCTTGGTTGATCCGGTTTCTGTTCCGCCACCCCATGGACGTTCAAAAAACCGACCAGGAATACCTGACCCTGCTCAAGGCCACGGGCTTCGAGTTCAGGCCCCGGACCGTATCGAAACCCTTCCTTTGGTGGAGCCGCCCAGACCTCGGCCTCCTCGAAATTCTGGGCCGCAAGCCCCCCCAGGATCGCGAAGAAACACTTCTTTATCTCGCCGCCTACCGGCCAAGTTTGGATCAATAGCAGTGCTCGCTGACGGGGACCAATTGTGACGGCCTATCGAGGTTCCCGGCAAGGAGTGCGGTGCGCCGCGATGCCCGGAGGCGTCACATGCGACGCTTGACGTTTCCCGGGTATAACCCGGAAAGTCGAAGGAGGCTCCGCCAGCGCCATGGTCGGTTATGAAAAAAGGGCTCAGCTCACGCGACGATTAACCGGGTTTGTTGGGGTGGCGGCCATCGCGCGGTTCGGCCTCTTGGCGATGGCGGCATTTTTGTGGATGGCGTCGGTCGCCGCCGTCGCGGCGCCTCGAACTCCGGAGGCCGGGACGGATGCCCCCATCATCCAGTTCGACCTGTCGCGGCTCGGCGACAACGGGCTTTACGGACCGCCGGACGGCTTGCGCTCCCTGGATTACGAATTCTGTATTCCGTCGGGCGAACCGTACGCCGGGGAAGTCAGGGCCATCGATCCGAGCGCCCGTTTCTATCCGGGGTCTCGAGGACGGATCGAATGCACCGGGGAGCAGTCCCTGGTCCTCGGCAACACCCACCAGCCCGGTTTCCGGGAGATCCTCCAGAAACTGGCGGCGCTGCCCTATGTCACGCGCATCGACCAGGCATTCTTCGAATGAGATTGGCGAACGCCGGGCGGACTCACGCGCGTCCGCGCCGGCCTTCATCTTAAACGGACTCTTAGACTGCGAGCGATTATCTGCTAGGGTATCTCCCCGCGTGTCGCGGGAGCGTAAACAAAACAAACACTCAAGGGTTGGAACCGTCGTGGACCAGCAGCTGAAGACCGTAGAGAGAGAACGGGCCGAGGGCGACATTCGCCCGTTGAGCGGCAACGAGGCCATCGCCCAGGGGGCCTGGGAGGCGGGTGTCACCGTGGCGGCGGCCTATCCGGGAACGCCCAGCACGGAAATCATGGAGACCCTCGCCACGTATCCCGCCGACCGCATCCATGCCCAGTGGTCCACCAACGAAAAGGTCTCGCTCGACGTGGCCATCGGCGCCTCCTTCGCCGGTGCCCGGGCGCTGGCCGTGATGAAACACGTGGGGCTGAACGTGGCGGCCGACGCGCTGATGTCGCAAACCTATATCGGCGTCAACGGCGGCCTGGTGCTGGTGGTCTGCGACGATCCGGGCATTCACAGTTCCCAGAACGAACAGGATACCCGGCTGTATTGCCGTCTCGCCCAGGTTCCCTGCCTGGAGCCGTCCGACGCCCAGGAAGCGCTGGAGTTCACGCGCCTCGCCTTCGATCTCAGCGAACGGTTCGATACGCCGGTGATCGTGCGCAGCACCACCCGCCTGTCCCACACCCGCAGCCCGGTACAGCTCGGCGCGCGCGAGGAACGCGAGACCGGCGGCTTCGTGGAGAACGCCAACAAGAACGTGATGATCCCCACCAACGCCCGGGCGCGGCACCCGATGCTGGTGAAGCGCGAGGCGGATCTGCGGGCCTATTTCAACGACGCGGAGATCACCCGCTGGGAGCGCGGCGATACCGCGTTCGGCGTGATCACCGCCGGCATGTGCTACTCCTACCTCAAGGAGATCGCGCCCAACGCCAGCATCCTGAAGCTCGGGGCGTCCTATCCGTTGCCCGCCGACATCATCGCCGAATTCCATGCGTCCGTGGACCGCGTGTTCGTCCTGGAAGAACTGGAGCCGGTGATCGAGACCGAGGTCCTGGCCATGGGCCTGGAGGTGGCGGGCAAGGCGTTTTTTCCGCGCGTGGGCGAATTGTCCCCGGAACTGGTGCGCGCCGGCCTGGAAAACGCCGGAGCGATCGAGCGGAGACCCCAGACGGCCGACTGGGAGGTGACGCCGACGGCGCGCCCGCCGGTGCTCTGCCCCGGCTGTCCCCATACCACCAGCTACATGGCGTTGCGCGCGCTGAACGCGCGGGTGGCCGGCGATATCGGGTGTTATACCCTGGCGACGGTGGAGCCGCTGCGGTCCATCGATACCTGCGTCTCCATGGGATCCAGCATCGCCAACGCCATCGGCATCGCCAAGGCCGGCGGCGAGCCGAAGCCGATCATCGCCACCATCGGCGATTCCACGTTCCTGCATTCCGGGATCCCGCCGCTGATCGACGCGGTCTACAACAACGCGAACATCACGGTGATCCTGCTCGACAACCACGTCACCGCCATGACCGGCGGCCAGGATCATCCGGGCACCGGCCGCACCCTCAGGGGCGAGGCAACCCACCAGGTCGACTATCAACAGCTCATCAAGGCCATCGGCGTCAAATGGGTCCGCAAGATCAACTCGTACAACGTGGCCGACATGTACCAGGCGTTCCGCGAGGCCGTGGCGTTCAAGGGCGTGTCCGTGGTCATTTCCGACCGCCCCTGCGTCCTCGACCCGATGAAGATCAAGGGACCGCCGCTCGCCGTCGAACCCGAGGGCTGCACGGCGTGCCAGATGTGCATGAACCTCGGATGCCCGTCCATCACCTGGACGGACGAGTTGTTCGACGGACATCACAAGGTGACGATCAACACGGGCACCTGCATCGGCTGTACGCTGTGCGCGCAGATCTGTCCGTCCGACTGCATCCGTCCGCACGTCCAGTGACCGCGCTCCCGGAGAGCTAGGGGAAAACGAATGAACGTCATCACCGACCAAATGGCGCCCACCAACGTCCTCATCGTGGGCGTGGGTGGCCAGGGCGTGATCATGGTCTCCAAGGTGCTGGCCCGCCTTTGCCAATTGAAGGGCTTTCAGGTCAAGCAGAGCGAAGTTCACGGCATGGCCAAGCGCGGCGGCGGGGTGTTCAGCCATGTGCGCTTCGGACAGCAGGTGTGGTCGCCGACGATCCCCAAGGGCGAGGCCGATATCCTGGTGGCCCTGGAATGGGCGGAGGGATTGCGCTGGTTGAACCACCTCAAGCGCCACCAGGGAACCTTCCTGTCCGACACGCAGCAGATCGTGCCGCCGTTTTCGTGTCGCGACCGCAAGCGCGGCGCCCAACTGGCCTATCCCAAGGAGACGCCCCGGGACGTCATCGAACTGGTGGGCAACGGATTTCGCCCTGGACGCCACCGAGATCGCGACGGAACTCGGCAACGCGCGCGCGGCCAACACGGTTCTGCTCGGCGCCCTCTCCACCGCCCTCGATTTCGCGGTGGACGACTGGCTCTCGGTCCTCGACGAATTCGTGCCGCCCAAGACCAAGGCGCTGAACCGCGAGGCCTTTCTCAAGGGCCGGGAATGGGTGGAGAAAGCCCCGGAATTGCCGGCCCGCGACGACAGCACCGACCCCGGCCGTCCATCGGGTGACCCATCCGGAAATCCTCGAGACCATCTCGCTGGAGATCACCGAGGCGTGGTGCAAGGGGTGCGACATCTGCGTCAAGATGTGCCCGCAGCGATGCCTCGCGCTGAACGCGGCGCACGTGGCGACGCTGACCGCCCCGGACGCCTGCACGGCCTGCCGCCTGTGCGAGTGGCTCTGCCCCGATTTCGCCATCCGCGTGACGGCGGACGTGGAGGAAGGTCCGGCCCCGCGATGACCTCCATCGGCAACGCGCACAATCTGCAAGGCAACCACGCCTGCGCCCTCGGCGCCATCGCCGCCGGGTGCCGGTTCTTCGCGGGCTACCCCATCACGCCGTCCTCCGAAATCGCCGAAAAAATGTCGGTCGAGCTTCCCAAGGTGGGGGGCGTGTTCATCCAGATGGAGGACGAGATCGCATCCATGGGCGCCATCCTCGGCGCGTCCATGGGCGGGGTCAAATCCATGACGGCCACCAGCGGCCCGGGGTTCTCGCTCAAGCAGGAGAACCTCGGTTACGGCGCCATGGCGGAAATCCCGTGCGTGGTGATCAACGTCATGCGCGGCGGTCCCAGTACCGGCATGCCCACCCGCCCCGCGCAGGGCGACGTCATGCAGGCGCGATGGGGGACCCATGGCGACCATCCGATCATCGTCCTGGTTCCCGCCTCGGTGCCGGAGATCTACGAGCAGACGGTGCGGGCGTTCAATCTTTCGGAGATGCTCCGGGTGCCGGTGGTGGTCCTGCTCGACGAAACCATCGGTCACCTGATGGAAACCGTCGAGTTGCCGGAACCGGGTTCCATCAGCCTGGTGGACCGCAAGTGGGCGAGCGGGCCGGCGGAGACCTTCCTGCCGTACCGGGAAACCGACGACGGGGTGCCGGCCATGGCGCGGCCCGGAGACGGCTACCGCTGCCACACCACGGGCCTGACCCATTGGGAAAACGGCTTTCCGACCCAGGATCCGTCGAAGGTCGACCGCATGATGCGCCGCATCCTCGGCAAGCTGGACCGGCACCGCGACGTGGTCGATGCCTATGAGACGGTCGAATGCGAGGACGCCGAGGTCTTGGTGGTGGGTTTCGGCATCACGTCGCGGGCGGCCCGACGCGCGGTCAAGGCGGCGCGCCAGCAAGGACTCAAGGCCGGCCTGTTTCGCCCCATCACCCTGTGGCCGTTTCCGGAGGAGCCGTTCAAGCAGGCGGCCGGACAGGCCAAGACCGTCATCGTCGCCGAGATGAACGCCGGGCAGTTGAGCCTGGAGGTGGAGCGGCTGTGCGGCGGCCGAACCCGCCTGAGCCCGCTCAACCGGATCGACGGCGAACCCATTGAACCCCGGGACATCCTCGAGAAAATCGAAGAGGTGACACGCGATGGATAGCACAAGTCTCAACGACTTCGATATCCGCGACTACCTGCGCCAGGACCTGATGCCCCATTTCATGTGTCCCGGGTGCGGCCACGGGATCGCGCTTCGCGCGCTCCTCTGGGCGGTTCACGAGTTGGAGATCGACAAGGACAAGCTGGCCATCGTATCCGGGATCGGATGCTCGGGACGGGTGGGCGGATATATCGACGCCAACACCTATCACACCACCCACGGCCGGCCGCTCGCCTTCGCCACGGGGCTGGCGCTGGCCCGGCCCGACCTGAAGGTCATCGTGATCACCGGCGACGGCGACTGCCTGGCCATCGGCGGCAACCACTTCATCCATGCCTGCCGCCGCAACCTCGATATGACCTGCCTCATGCTCAACAACGAAGTGTACGGCATGACCGGCGGCCAGGTTTCGCCCACCACCACCAACAGCCGCCTGACCACCACCACCACCCTCGGCAACACGGAACCGGCGTTCGATGCGTGCGCGCTCGCGGCGGCGGCCGGCGCCAGCCTGGTGGGACGGGAGGTGACGCTGCAGACGCCGGCGCTCAAGAACCTGATCCGCGAGGGCATCGCCCACAAGGGGTTTTCGTTCATCGAGGCCATTTCCGACTGCACCGAGGTGCTCGGCCGCAAGAACGATCTCGGGTCCTCGCCGGAGATGATCCTGCGCCAGAAGGCGGGCATGCGGCCGGACTCCTACGGCAACGTGGTCGAGCAGCCGTTTCGCCCGAACTACCGCAAGACCGGCATTCTGGCGCGCAACGACCGGCCGGAGTATGCCGACACCTACCGGCGCACCGTCATCGACGCCTACAATCCGCCAGCGTAGGGAGACCGGCCGTGGCGCAGGATGTTGAAATCAGGGTGAGCGGCTCCGGCGGCCAGGGGCTGCTGCTGAGCGCCCATATCCTGGCGCACGCGCTGATCCTGGAGGGCCGCAAGGTGGCCCAGTCGCAGAGCTACGAGCCGACCTCGCGGGGCGGCATGAGCCGGTCCGATCTGATCGTGAGCGACGGCGCCGTCGACTATCCGCTGGCGACCGCGCTCGATTACCTGTTGATTCTGGACGAGGTGGCGGCGAAGGCGTCCGAGAGACTGATCAAGCCGGACGCCACCGTGCTGGTCGACGCGGCCAGGGTTCCGTCCCCGCCAACGGGTCCGTTCACCGTGCACAGCCTGCCCTTCACCGAAACCGCGCGGGCGGTCGGCAACGAACGCGCGGCCAACATGGTCGCGCTTGGGGCGCTGGTGGAGATCAGCGGGATCTGCGGCCGGAAGTCGCTGGAGCAGGCGATCCGGACGGATACGCCCGAGAAATTCCTCGAACTCAATCTCGAGGCCCTGCGGAAGGGCTACGGTTTGATAACGGCGCCGACGGACGCCCCGGCGTCCGCCTGATCCGCGGTCGATTCAACGGCTGCGAGCCGGCCAAGCATCAAGAAAAACTCTGACATAAGGACGCGCCCCCCTGTTCAGGGCCGCGCGGTCCCTGGCGCGCGCCTCCCATGGGAACGGCGATATGGGTTGGTGGGGGGGGGGGTGTAAACGCTTTTTGCAAAAACAACCCCATGCACAGTAGAATTTCGGCCGGAAAGCCCCCTCCCGGCACCCTATTCCGTCCCTTCCGGATCCGCGCTAATACTCGATCCGCTCGACACCCTGGAACGTCAATTCGCCGCCGTCGGCCGTGTGGATGACGCCGGAGGCCTCGCCTTCGAATTCCAGGCCATTCGCCGTTTCCGTGTATGTGACGCCGTTATCCACTTGCAGGGTCCAGCCCGCGTCGACCCCGGGACCACCGGTCACGCCCTCCATCTGAATGGTGTCGACCCAACCCTCTCCGCCAATGAACACGTCGGTTCCGTCTCCGGCCCCGAAGGTGAACAGGTCGTCGCCGTCTCCGCCCATGGCCGTGTCGTCGCCGGCGCCACCGTCGAACGTGTCATCGCCGGCGCCGCCGTCGAGACGGTCGTTGCCTTCGCCGCCAAGCAGATTGTCGTCGCCGGCGCCGCCGGAGAGGGTGTCGTTTCCGTCGTCGCCCGACAGGGTGTCGTTGCCGGTGCCGCCGTCGGCCAAGTCATTGCCGGCGCCGCCGGACAAACTGTCGTTTCCATCGTCTCCGTACAAAGTATCCGCGCCGGTTCCCCCATCGACGGTGTCGTCGCCGGCGCCGCCGTAAAGCCGATCGGCCCCCTCGTCGCCCGAGAGATCGTCATCGCCCCAACCGCCTCGAACCGTGTCGTTACCGCTACCGCCCGAGATCGTGTCGTTGCCCAGCGACGTCCAAACCACGTCGTTTCCCGCCCCGGCGAGTACCGTGACGTCTCCGTACGTATGGGTGTAACTGGTCAGATCCACGAGGTCGTCGCCGCCAGCCATGTCGATGACCTCGACGTTCGCGATTCTCGCGGAGCCGCCTTGCGGGCTGAACTGATCATCCAGAAAAAGCGCCTCGCCGATATCGCTGCCCAGCAACGTATCGATGCCGTCGCCACCGTCGAACAGATCGTGATTGCTGCTCTTTCCATTCAGAGAAGCAGTCGTTCCGCTACCTTGCTTGCCGGGCCCGTTTCCGGCGTCGACGGCGCTGTAGCCGGGCCAAACCCAATCCGTGCTGTAATGCAGTTGGTCATCCCCAGCTCCACCATCTAAAACATCCGCGCCGCTGCCGCCATCGAGAGCATCGTTACCATCGCCACCGCTTATCGTGTCGTTGCCGCCGCCGCCGCCGATAGAGTCGTCGCCGCCAAGGCCGCCAAGGGTATCGTTCCCCGCGCCGCCCGAAATCGTATCGTCTCCCCCCGCGCCGGTGAGCGCATCACCTCCGGTGCCGCCGACCAGGAGTTGGCCTTCGTGTTCCGTCACGGCGAGGCTCAGGGTGGCGGGCGTCGACGCCGTGCCGTCGGTGACCTCGTAGCCGAGATCGAGCGATCCGTTCCAGTCGGCGTCGGGCTCGAAGGTCCAGGTGCCGTCGCCGTTGTCGGTGAGCGTTCCGCCGGGCGCCGTGAGGTTGGCCGCCGTCAGCGCGTCGCCGTCGATGTCGGTGGCGCCCTCCAGCAGCATCGCCTGGGTGATCAGAAGACTGCCGTCCTCGGCCATGGTCGCGGTGGTGGCGGCCGCCTCCGGGGCGTCATTGACGGCGGCCACGGTGAGGCTCAGGGTGGCGGCCGTGGAAGCGGTGCCGTCGGTGACCTCGTAGCCGAGATCGAGCGATCCGTTCCAGTCGGCGTCGGGCTCGAAGGTCCAGGTGCCGTCGCCGTTGTCGGTGAGCGTTCCGCCGGGCGCCGTGAGGTTGGCCGCCGTCAGCGCGTCGCCGTCGATGTCGGTGGCGCCCTCCAGCAGCATCGCCTGGGTGATCAGAAGACTGCCGTCCTCGGCCATGGTCGCGGTGGTGGCGGCCGCCTGCGGGGCGTCATTGACGGCGGCCACGGTGAGGCTCAGGGTGGCGGCCGTCGAAGCCGTGCCGTCGGTGACCTCGTAGCCGAGATCGAGCGATCCGTTCCAGTCGGCGTCGGGCTCGAAGGTCCAGGTGCCGTCGCCGTTGTCGGTGAGCGTTCCGCCGGGCGCCGTGAGGTTGGCCGCCGTCAGCGCGTCGCCGTCGATGTCGGTGGCGCCCTCCAGCAGCATCGCCTGGGTGATCAGAAGACTGCCGTCCTCGGCCATGGTCGCGGTGGTGGCGGCCGCCTCCGGGGCGTCATTGACGGCGGCCACGGTGAGGCTCAGGGTGGCGGCCGTGGAAGCGGTGCCGTCGGTGACCTCGTAGCCGAGATCGAGCGAGCCGTTCCAATCGGCGTCGGGCTCGAACGTCCAGGTGCCGTCGCCGTTGTCGGTGAGCGTTCCGCCGGGCGCCGTGAGGTTGGCCGCCGTCAGCGCGTCGCCGTCGATGTCGGTGGCGCCCTCCAGCAGCATCGCCTGGGTGATGAGTA
>CAVPAM010000007.1:0-177554 GCA_963701445.1 uncultured Alphaproteobacteria bacterium | reverse complement strand
TGGCACAAGCACCATAGCGATGCGCATGTCCGGAGCGCATGCCGTAAAAGACGCGCATCATGCGGCCACAATGCCCGCATCGGACCAGACCGGTCAGGAGGGCGCGGCCGCCGCGCGCCGACTTTCGAGACGCCCGCTTTTGCATGTGGGCGTTCTCCTGGATCATCCGCTGGTTCTCCTCGAATGCCTCCCAGGTGATGTAGCCTGGGTGATTGTCTCTCAGCAAAGCGCCCCAGTCCTTCATGGCCCGGCGATGACCATTCCTCTTGCGTGCACGGCCGTCGACAACCTCGGTTCGCTGACTTCGCCTGCCGAACGCGTAGGCACCGGCATAGATCGGGCTCTTGAGGACCTGCATGACCGTGTGATAGGCCGCTGCTTTCCACGCGATCCTGTAGCTCGCCGCGTTGCGCCGCACGACCGGCAGCTGGATCTTCGACTGTCGCACCCAAAGGAAGACCTGACGGCCACTGCCAAGCTCGCGGAACTTTTTGAACAACAGATGGATCGTATCGGCCACCCGCTCATCCGGATCCATCTCGATCTGGCCCGTCTCGCTCCAGCAGTAGCCAGGCGGCAAGGTGAACCTTAGTCGGCCACGCCGAGCCTTGGAGTCCCGGGCCGCCAACCCGCGTTGACGCAAAAGGCTCAGCTCATATTCCGACATCGTTCCCTTCAAGCCCAGCAGAAGCCGGTCATTGATCAGCTGCGGATCATAGATGCCATCAGGATCGATCACCAGAGCGCCGGCAAGGGCGCAAAGATCGATCAGGTGATGCCAGTCTCGGCCATTGCGGGCCAGCCTCGAGGCTTCGATGCAATACACGGCGCCAACGCCGCCGCCACAAACGGCAGCAACCAGCTTCTGGAACCCCGGTCGCTCGATCTGACCGGAACCCGAGCGGCCGAGATCGTCATCGATGATGGTCACCGACGCAAACCCAGCCGTCTTAGCCTTGTCGGCCAATGCATACTGCCTTCTTTGGCTCTCGGTGTTACCAACGACCTGAGCCATGGTCGATTGGCGGATGTAGACCACGGCGTCACGGGCGAGGTGGTCGGACGTGATCTTAGGACTTATCGCCGCTCTCCTTCCCGCTGGACTTCAACTCTGTCGGGTCGAGGGCGGCGAGCAGCAAATCGGCGAGAGCTTCGAGCAGATCTCGCGAGTCCGGTGTCAACTGCGATGAGGCCGGCGGTCGCTCCAGCCTTAGACGGAGTTGCGTTCGTGGTTGCATCTTCTGCTGGTTCATTGGCGTCCTCCTCCTTGATGGGAAGAGGCAAGGATGCGCTGTCCGCTGTCTCCTGTGACAGGGCTCCGAGAACGAACGACAGTTCCTGCAAGGTATCGACCGTGACCAGCGGCGGACCAATCGTCAGGCCGACGCAAACAGCGCCATCGCACATCCAGGCGGGAACCTCACGCGTCAGTCCCGGCCGCTCCTCGACAATCAGGACCTCAACGCCATCCCGCCGAGCACCACGGTGGGCGGGAAGCCGCTGTCCATACAGCGGGTGCCATGGATAGTCGATCCGAACGGATCGCAAAGAGTATGCGGAATGATGGTTGGTTTGGTGATCTGATCAAGATGATCTGGTGGGACGGCCAGGGGGCGTGTCTGTTTTCCAAGCGCCTGGAGCGGGGGCGCTTCGTCTGGCCGTCGCCGGCGGACGGCAAGGTGACGCGTCACGCCGGCGCAGTTGGCGATGCTGCTTGAGGGGATCGATTGGCGGGCGCCGCAACGCACCTGGCGACCCTTGACGACGGGCTAGAATAGCCCCGGAACGCCCTGCAAAAAAGCCCAAAGAATGCTGGTAAACCAACGGAATGCGTGATTCCATGGGGCCATGGACAGCGCCGCCGCAGCCGAGATTTCCGCCCTCAAGTCCTCCCTCGCGGCAGCCCTCGAGCGGGCCGATCGCGCGGAAGCCGAGGCCGCGGGAGCGGCCACCATCATCACCACGTTGAAGCTGGAGATCGCCAAGCTGCGTCGCCAGATCTATGGGACCCGTTCGGAGCGCAAGCGCCGCCTTCTGGAGCAGCTGGAACTGGAGCTGGAGGAACTGGAGGCCCGGGCGACGGAGGACGAGTTGGCGGCCGAGGCTGCCAGCACCCCAACCACCGCGGTGACAGGGGTTGCCCGCAAGAGGCCGGGGCGGAAGCCCTTCCCAGCCCACCTGCCGCGCGAGCGGGTGGTTGTCGAGGCGCCCAAGACCTGTGCCTGCTGCGGCTCCGATCGCCTGCGCAAGCTGGGCGAGGACGTCACCGAGACCCTGGAGGTCATTCCCCGTCAGTGGAAGGTGATCCAGACGGTGCGCGAGAAGTTCAGTTGCCGGGACTGCGAGAAGATCAGCCAGCCGCCGGCACCGTTCCACGCCACGCCGCGGGGCTTTGCGGGCCCGAACCTGCTGGCGATGATCCTGTTCGAGAAGTACGGGCAGCATCAACCGCTGAACCGGCAGAGCGAACGCTACACCCGCGAGGGCGTGGACCTCGGCCTGTCGACCCTGGCCGACCAGGTGGGGGCCTGTGCCTGGCAACTGCGGCCCCTTCATGACCGGATCGCCGCCCATGTGCTGGCGGCCGAACGCCTGCATGGCGACGAGACCACGGTACCGGTGCTGGCCAAGGGCAAGACCCGGACCGGCCGGGTGTGGACCTATGTGCGCGACGACGCGCCCTTCGGCGGCGCCGACCCGCCGGCGGCCCTGTTCCACTATTCCCGCGACCGTTCGGGCGAACACCCGGAACGGCATCTGGCGGGCTACGGCTGTAGCGCGACAATCAAGATGAGAGTGTTGCGTCAATCAGGATGAGAATGCCGGCGGCTTGAGACGCAGGGAGGGCGTAGCCCGACCGGAGTTTCGAGCCGCCGGCGGCGTTCCTTCGGGAGCGTTGTCTGGTGTTTGCGGCCGACCGGGTATGCCGGTGGTTTTTCCGATTGGGAGGAATCGCCTTGTGCCCGGCCGCCACGTAACCGATCACCAGATGAGGCTCTACATGAAGTTCGTCGAACAAACCCATACGACGGCCGTCGCGGCGGCGAAGGCGTCGATCAGCATGGCCACGGCCTATCGCATCGAGAAGGATCCGCGGCTGCCCTCGCAGAAGAAGGTAGCGCGGCAGCGCCGCCGTCCCGATCCGCTTGGCCATGTTTTCGAGACCGATGTCGTGCCGCTGCTGAAGGCGGCGCCCGGCATTCGGCCGGTCGCCATCTTCGAGGAGATGCTGCGGCGCCATCCTGAACTGGGCAGCGGCATTCGCCGCACGCTGGAACGGCGCGATCCGCGCCTGGCGTGCCGTTCACGGCGAGGAGCAGGAGGTCATCTTCCGCCAGACGCATGAGCCCGGCCGGCGTCGGCCTGTCGGATTTCACCGACATGGGCGAGGCCGGCATCACCATCGCCGGCCAGCCGCTCGATCACCGGCTCTACCATTTCCGGCTCGCCTATTCCGGCTTCGAGCATGCCCATGTCGTGCTCGGCGGCGAGAGCTTCGTCGCCCTGGCCGAGGGCCTGCAGAATGCCCTGTGGTCGCTTGGCGGCGTGCCCCGGGAGCATCGCAGCGACAGCCTGTCGGCGGCATTCCGCAACCTCGACAAGGATGCCCGCGCACGACCTGACGCGCCGCCATGACGACCTGTGCCGCCACTAATCGCCCAAGAGGCGCCAGGGCCGCTTGGCCAGCGATTACCGCACTCCGGATCCGACCTTCGCTCGTCAGATCACGATCCGCTCGACCTCATCGAGCGAGACCTCATCGCTCCGCCGATCATAGAGCTGGGTGGTGCGGGTCGAGGAATGCGCGGCCATGTGGGCGGCTTTCTCGAGCTGGCCGCCGTTCTTCAGGTAGGTGGTGATGCCGGTGGCCCGGAAGGTGTGGTTGTTGATCCGGGTTTGGATGCCGGCCTGGCGGGCGCGCCGGCGCACCATGTCCCAGGCATTCTGGGCGGGCAGGGGACGGCTGCTCAATCTGTCGGTGCCGCGCTCGATGGTGCGGAACAGCGGCCCCTTGCGGTCCTCGGCGATGCCGGCGGCGTCGATGTAGTCCTGCAGGTAATGCTCGAGATTGTGGTGGCAGGGCATCTCGTGATGCTTGCCGCCTTTCTCGTGCAGGCGCACCCAGAGGCGGCGGTGCTGGTGGAACACGTCCTCGACGCTCATGTCCAGGGCCGCGCCGACGCGGGCGAAGCTGTAGACCATCAGGCCGATCAACGCGCGGTCGCGCCGGCCGGCCATCGTCTCGGCCGGGATGGCGATCGAGAAGCAGCCGTGTTTCCTCCGGGCGTCAGCACCGGCGTCTTGCCCTTGCGGACGACGTGCCTGGGGCCGCGCACGGCGGTGGCCGGGTTGTGGCGGATCACCTGGCCGGTGACCAGCCAGTCGAACAGCATGCGGACCGCGGCCAGGTGCTGTTTGACGGTCGGGGCCGCATGGCGCCGCCCGAGGTCCTCGACCCACGCCGCGACATGGACCGGCTGGATCAGGTGCAAGGCGCCGATATCGCTCCGCTCCATCCAGGCGAAGAAATCCCCGACGGCCCGGCCATAGGCCTGGCGGGTGTTGGCGTTGCGGATGTTGGCGGTGAAGAACTCGATGAAGCGGGTGGCGGCGTCGTCGCCGGCGTCGGCGACCAGGCCCGGGACGACGAGGTCAGGACGGTCCGGACGGCGCCGGAACAACGTAACTGCTCACCTTGCTGTCTTTAGGTTGCCGGGGCGGGGGTGAAGGTTCCATTGAGGACGTGGTTGATGGCCTGGAGCGGGGTTTGGCCGTGGAGCTTGGCGGTACCGGTAATGGAGCGATAGCCGGCATGGATGCGGGCGCCCCAGTCGGAGCGGAAGCCGCCGGTGACCTTGCGGAAGACGACGGAGGGGCGTAGTTCGCGTTCGCAGACGTTGTTGGTGGGCGGGACGTCTGCGGTCCTGGAGGAAGACGAAGAACTTGGTCCGCCAGGCCTTGACGGCGGCCTGCAGGTCGCGGCCGACGGGATGCGCGGCGGGCACGGCGACGAGCGCGTCGAGCCGGCGTTCGGCGCGGGCGTGGTAGTGCGAGAGCGTCGTCGTCTTGAGCCGATCTCGTCGCCGCCCGATACGGATCGCCCAGCACAGCAGTTCGCGCAGTCGCGGAGCGAAGACGCTATCGCCGCAGTCGATGGCGTATTGGACGTCGCGCAGGAGATGGGCGAGGCAGATTTGATGGCTTGCCGCCAGATCCTGTTGGCCGGCATAGCGATCCGACACCCAGACCGCCGGCCGATGATCGCCGAGAACGTCCTTGGCCACCGCTTTCGCCCGACGCGGCGCGATCTGATGCAGAACGGCGGTGGCCGAGACGAACACCCAGTGCCAATGCGTATCGCCGTCGATGCGGCTGGTGGTCTCGTCCGAACCGATCACCCGGGCAGCCAGGAGCCTGTCGCGGATCGCGCGGCAGGCCGCCGTCATCGCTGTCTCCGTGCGCCGGAAGGCATTGGCGATGGCGCCCTCGGAGATCTGCAGCCCGAACAGGTCCGCCATCATCCGCGACAGCCGCTCGAAGCCCACGTGATGGCTGTGGTGGAGATACAGCAACAGCGCCCGGATCGACGCGCCGAACGGCGTCCCCGGCGCCATGCCGTCCGGCGGGACGGCACAGAACCGCTTGCCGCAGGCGCCACAGCGGCCGCCGTAGAGCTCGATCCGGGTGACATGCGGACGAATCGGTGGGATGCCTCAGCACCGAGGTGCGCACCAAGCCGCGCTCCTTCTCCAGATAATCGCTGAACGCCTGGAAAATCGCCTCATGCTCGGTTGGCTGCGGCATCTCCGCCGGCGCGATCAACCCCGCCTCTCGAAGTGCCAACAACAGGCGAGCCATTGCCGCACGGTCGCCTGGCTGAATGCTTTGTCGCTCAGCCCTGAACCCAAGAAAGGCTTCGATATCGTCCACTTCCAGACGATGGTGACAGCGGCGGCCTTGGGGGTTACCCGTCCAGGTCCATTGATGCCCCGCGGGCTGGCCCTGACGGCTCTTGAAGCTGCCTTCCGAGCCTGACGGGGTGAAGGGAAATTAAGCCTCCGGCCTCCTGCCGGAGTCATCTTCCTTGCTTTGATCTTTGCGCTTCGGCCTTCGCACATTGATCGCTGACGCATCGAGCGTCGTGGCGATGTGCGAGGCATAGTATTTCTCGATCATCTCGACGCTGGTGCGGCAGTTCTTGGCGATCTGGTAGATGTCGGCACCTTCGAGTAGCCGGAAACAGATATAGGTGTGCCGCAGGCTGTAGGCTGTCCGCCTGCTGCCTTCGCGGTCGAATTTCAGGTCATTCTCTTCGAGAATGGCGTTGAACTGCTTCTTGTGATTGGCGGGGAAAACAAGGTCGGTCGGCTGCGGTTTCCGCCAGCCGCGTTCCTCCGATTTGGATTCTGTGTTGTCATCGTCGGTCTGGTCATCTGACGCCGTTCGCAGCCTGTCGCGCAGCCGCTCAAACGGCCGCACGGCATTGGCCATGCTCTTGCAATAGCCGACGCCGCGCTTTCCCCGGACTGAAATCAGAAGGATCGTTTCGCCGGTCCCTTCGTCCTCGACGATCTCCACGTCGCGAAACTCCAGCGTGTTGGCTTCATCCGGACGCAAGCCGGTATTCGCCATGAACAGGACGTAGTCGTGCAACTGCTCGGAAGCCCATTGCCTTCCCGTTCCCTTGTTTCTTTGGGTGCGCGCGCGGGTCGCCTCGTAGAGTGTCCGGTACTCCTCCTGCGAGAACCACGCGCGGTGAGCGATCTTCTCGGCCTTCCGGTAAGGGGGTGAGAAGTCGGGCAGGTGTTCCAGCCAGCCGTGGCGGATGGCGGTTTTTATGACCTGACGAAGCGTCACGATCTCATGGTGCATCGTGCTCTTGGATGGCGGCCTGCTACGCTGTTTCATCCAGCTAAGCATTTCGCCAAGCGCGCCCAATTCCCGGTCCACTATCTTCTCGGCGATGGCGGGGTCCTGATCTATCTCTGAAAGCCGGTAGTCACGGTATCTCTCGATAGCCTTGGACGTGACGGTGTATGCGACGGCATCACGAAAATAGGGAACGATGTGCTTTTTCACGGTTTCCAGGCGGAACTCGGCTTCGCGTTCCGTACGGTGATTGCTGCGAAAGCCGTATTCTTTTTCAAACTGGCGAACCGCATGCTTGAAGGGCTTTTCGATTGGTTTGTTGTCCGGATTGAGTTCTGGAGATGCGGTACTCCTGCACAAGGCCGGGCGTGATTTCGGATAGCCCTTTGTCTCCGAAAAAGGGAATGAGGTGGAGCTTGAGCCGACGCTCATGTCCTTCGACATAACCGGGATGGCGCTGACCTTCGGTGATGACCTCGTACTCGCGCAGGAACTGCTCGGCGGCTTGCTTGAATGTCTTTTCGGCCTTCAGTTCGCCGCGATTGTTCTTTCCGCGAAGATCCAGATACCAGTCCTCGGCGAAATCCTTTGCTTGCGCCAGGCTCTCTTGCTTGGTGCTGACGCGCCGGTTTTTACCGGCGATGTAAGTTGAGCACTGCCAGTATCGGCTCCTTCCTCGTTTATAAACATGGACTTTTCCGCCCATTATCGTGTGGTTTGCCATGACCGTCCGAAAAGTGTGAAATGTGTAAGCGGTGTGTAATGATAAAATGGCGATCACAGCGAGGCAAGAAAATTCACAACTTATTGTTATTAAGTAGATATTTACAATTTTATGGGCAATATCGTCTATAGGGCGGGAGATTAGGAATCCTGTGCTCTATCCTACTGAGCTACGGGCGCTTTTGGTCCAATGCGTCGCGGAGTTTCCTCGTGGCGACGGCGACTTGGACCGGATCGGGACCGCGAGTACCCCTGTTTCCATGGCTCCCGACGCTTCTCCGACCGTTCGGAAACACTAGTTCCAGTTGGCCGTTGGGGCAAGCCGTCATGCGTCCCTCGACGCCGTCCGGGATCAGGCGGCGGTTTGGCGGGCGCGGCGGCCGAAGGCGCGGACCATGGACCGCGCGGTCTCGGGCAGGACCAGGTCGATGGCGCGCTGCATCAGCCGCGAGCGCACCTGCCAGGTGAGCGCGATATCGACCTGGCAGGCCGGTTTGGCGGCGGTTCCGGCGTCGGCGAAGGCCCAGTGGATCCGGAAGTCGCGGAACAGGCCGTCATGGGAACTCACGTCGATGCTGTTCGGCCGCTCCATCACCGTCTTGGTGCGGAACCGTTCGTGGAGCAGGCCGAGGCCGACTTCCTGTTCGGTGAAATAGGTGCTCTCGTCGCGGTGGCGGTAGATCCGCGCGTCCAGCCACAACGGCAGGAACTCGGGGTATCTCTCGACGTCGGCCACCAGATCGAAGACCCGCTCGCGCGGCGCGGCGATGACCAGGCTGTCTCGATGGGTGCTCACCGTCGGGTGACCTCGTGGCTCGGGATCCTCATGGCCGGGGGCTTCCCATGGCTACAACAAGCTTATGGATATTCGCATAAATCAGATCGTGCGCATAGGCCCGCGGCACCCCATCTCTCGTTACGGGACTGGACAGGTTCGGCGAAGTGTGCTTGAGAATCCGTGCAGTCCCGCCCCCCCGGAGGAGAGAATTCGTGCCCCAGTTTGGCCATGACACCCTGAACACCCGCCGCACCCTCGCCGTCGGCAACAACAGCTACGACTACTACAGCCTGGAGGCCGCCGCCGAGACGCTCGGCGACATCTCGACCCTGCCGTTCTCGCTCAAGGTTCTGTTGGAGAACCTGTTGCGCTGGGAGGACGACCGCACCGTCAACGTCGACGACGTCAAGGCGATCGGCCGATGGCTGGAGACCCGCTCGTCGGAGCGCGAGATCGCCTACCGGCCGGCCCGGGTGCTGATGCAGGACTTCACCGGCGTTCCGGCCGTGGTCGACCTCGCGGCCATGCGCGACGCCATGGTGGCGCTCGGCGCCGATCCGGCGAAGATCAACCCGCAGGTGCCCGTGGACCTGGTCATCGACCACTCGGTGATGGTGGACGAGTTCGGCTCGGCGGCGGCGTTCAAGAAGAACGTGGAGATGGAGTTCGAGCGCAACCGCGAGCGCTATGAATTCCTGCGCTGGGGGCAGCAGGCGTTCGACAACTTCGGCGTGGTGCCGCCGGGAACCGGCATCTGCCATCAGGTGAACCTGGAATACCTGGCGCAGGTGGTCTGGACGCTCGGCGAAAACGGCTCCACCGTGGCCTACCCCGATACCGTGGTGGGCACGGACAGCCACACCACCATGGTCAACGGCCTGTCGGTTCTGGGCTGGGGCGTGGGCGGCATCGAGGCCGAGGCGGCCATGCTCGGCCAGCCCATCTCCATGCTGATCCCGGAGGTGGTGGGCATGAAGCTCACCGGCCGGATGAAGGAGGGCACCACCGCCACCGACCTGGTGCTGACCGTGACCCAGATGCTGCGCGCCAAGGGCGTGGTGGGCAAGTTCGTGGAGTTCTACGGCAACGGCCTCGACCACCTGACGCTGGCCGATCAGGCCACCATCGCCAACATGGCGCCCGAGTACGGCGCCACCTGCGGCTTCTTCCCCGTCAGCCGCGCCACCATCGACTATCTCACCTTCTCCGGCCGCGATCCCGACCGGGTCGCGCTGGTGGAGGCCTACGCCAAGGCCCAGGGGCTGTGGCGCGACTCCGCGACCCCCGACCCGATGTTCACCGACACCATCGAACTGGACCTGGACTCGGTGGAGCCGTCGCTGGCCGGGCCCAAGAGGCCCCAGGACCGGGTGGCGCTGTCCAAGGCGGCCGCGGCGTTCGAGACCTTTTTGAGTTCCGAACGCGCCGTCAACAACTCCGGCGCCGCCGCCGACATGGACGAAGAGGGCGGCGGCAGCGTTCCCAGCCTGGACCGCTCGGTGGCGGTGGCGGGAACCGACTACCGCCTCAGGGACGGCGATATCGTCATCGCCGCCATCACCAGTTGCACCAATACGTCGAACCCCAGCGTGCTGGTGGCCGCCGGGTTGCTGGCGCGCAACGCCAACCGACTGGGGCTCACGGTCAAGCCGTGGGTCAAGACGTCGCTGGCACCGGGATCGAAGGTGGTGACGGACTATCTGGAGGCCGCCGGCCTGCAGAGCGAGCTGGACACCCTCGGCTTCAACCTTGTGGGCTACGGCTGCACCACCTGCATCGGCAACTCCGGGCCGCTGCCGGAGGCCATCAGCAAGGCCATCGACAAGGGCGGCCTGGCGGTGGCGTCGGTGCTGTCCGGCAACCGCAACTTCGAGGGCCGCATCCACCCGCAGACGCGCGCCAACTATCTGGCGTCGCCGCCGCTGGTGGTCGCCTACGCGCTGGCCGGATCCATGACCAAGGACCTGCTCACCGACCCGCTCGGGCAAGGGCGAGGAGGGTCAGCCGGTGTATCTTCGCGACATCTGGCCGTCCAACCACGACATTCAGGCGATGATCGAGGAGGTCCTGACACCGGGCATGTTCCGCACCCGCTACGCCGACGTTTCGCAGGGCGACGAGGCGTGGCGGCGGCTGGAGGCGCCGGAGGGGCAGACCTATACCTGGCAGGAGGAGTCCACCTACGTGCGCCTGCCCACGTTCTTCGAGGGCGAACTGGGCAACGAGTTCGCCAACGTCACCGGCGCCCGCCCGCTGGCGATCCTGGGCAACTCGGTGACCACCGACCATATTTCGCCGGCCGGATCCATCAAGAAGGACAGCCCCGCCGGCGCCTACCTGATGGAACACGGCGTCAAGCCGAACGACTTCAACTCCTACGGTTCGAGGCGCGGCAACCACGAGGTGATGATGCGGGGCACCTTCGCCAACATCCGTATCCGCAACGAGATGGCGCCCGGAACCGAGGGCGGAGTGACCAAGTACATGCCGGACGGCGACGTCATGCCGATCTACGACGCGGCCATGAAATACCAGGCCGAGGGCGTGCCGCTCGTGGTCATCGCCGGCACGGAATACGGCACCGGATCGTCGCGCGACTGGGCGGCCAAGGGAACCCGGCTGTTGGGCGTCAAGGCGGTGGTGGCCGAGAGCTTCGAGCGCATTCACCGTTCCAACCTCGTGGGCATGGGGCTGCTGCCGCTGCAGTTCAAGGACGGCGTCAATCGGCAAAGCCTCAAGCTGGACGGGACCGAGACCTTCGATATCACCGGGCTCGACGGCGAGATCCGTCCGCTGATGGAGGTGATGCTGGTGGTCCACCGGGCCGACGGCTCCACCGAGCGCGCCCCGCTGTTGTGCCGTATCGATACCCTCGACGAGCTGGAGTATTACCGGAGTGGCGGGATCCTCCAGTACGTGCTGAAGAAGCTGGCCGCGGCCTGACGCCGGGCGGCGTCCCGGAGGCCCGGACCCGTCCATCAACGGGCGGATGGGTCCCGGCGCTCCCGGCCGCGCCGGCAATCGTCATCCAACGTGTCTGGCGTGTCCTACGGGCAAACCGGCGGATGACAAGGCGTTCGTCGTCCGGTCGCCGGATGGTGACGGCCCCACATGCGCCCCGGTTCGCGCCCCGTGGGCACATTAAAACTCTTCAAAAGTGTTTCCGCGCCCCGCCCGCTCTACCATTCCGCTTGTTTTCGCGGTAGCGAATGCTATAATGCCCTTAATGGGGATAATTTTGTTACCCTATGACCAAGTTTTGCCAAAATAAGGGGGTAAGACAGGAAACCGTTGCTTTAAATAAACGTCCAGGAAAACAAAGAACACTTAGTCAACGTTAAGAACAAAACAAAGCGCCTGCGCGATGGTTAAGGTGTGTTTCTCAACGAACAAGCTGGCCATCAACGTCAAGGTTTATCGATGTTGCAAGGGAGGATGCGATGTTCGGTTTGAAGACTGACCACAGACCAACCCAGAGAGGGATTTCGTCCCCCTCGAGACTTCCGCGGCGGCGGCCCAAGCGGAAAGACCCCTTCTCCGGAGGCGGCACGGAGCCCCTGCTGGAAGACCTTCTGAAGGATCCGGTGACGGAGGCCATCATGCGCTGCGACGGCGTCAACACGGCGACGCTCCGCACCTTGATCGTCGCCACGCGCGAAGGCTTGCGCTCGCGGTAGCATCGATCCGGACCAACGGTTTTTCGTGCGCCAGGGTATGCGGAAACGGTCCCCGCTCAGCGCCACGCCGGTGACGCGTGAGCGGCTCCGTGTCCGGATACTCTTGCGAAACGGCGTTTCCTAGACCGCCGCCAATCCTTTTTCCATCACAGACGCCAGCCTCCGTGAGAACGCCACCGGATCGGGCGGTGTCTCTCCCTCGATGATCCGCGCCTGATCGAGCAGCAGGTACGCCGCGTCGGACAGCGTATCCTCCGCCCCGTCCGCGTCGGCGAGGGCGGACAGCCGCTTGACCAGCGGATGTCCGGGATTGAGCTCCAGAATCCGCGCCGTCGCCATGCCGGCCCCCAGGCGCTGGTGCTGCTTGAGCAACTTTTCGAGGTAGATGTCCATATCCCCCTCGGCCGCCACCAGACAGACGGCGCTGTCGGTCAGGCGCTCCGAGGCGCGCACATCCTTGACGGACTCTCCCAGCGTCGCCTTGAACGAAGCGATGAGGCGGTCGAGGCCGCCCGGCTTTTCGTCCTCCGGCTTGGTCTCGCCGTCGCCGTCGCCCGCCGCGACCTTGCCCAGGTCCGCCCCCGCCGACGCCGCCGACTTGAACGGCTTTTCCTGGAAAGTCCCGACGGCCGGGATCCAGAATTCGTCGATCGGATCGGTCAGCAGCAAAACCTCCACGCCCTTGGCCTTGAACCCCTCGAGTTGCGGGCTGCGGCGCAGTCCGTCCAACTGCTCGCCATTGATGGTGTAGATGGCGTCCTGGCCCTCCTTCATCCGAGCCACGTACTCTTCCAGGGTGGTGAGCCCATCGCCGGCGGTGCTGCGGAACCGGCACAGGCTCAGGATCCGATCGCGGTTCTCGAAATCCTCGTAGATGCCCTCCTTGAGGACGGAACCGAAATTGTCCCAGAAGGTCTCGAATTCCTCGGGCGCCTTCTTCGCCTTTTTCTCGAGTTCGTCGAGGACGCGCTTGACCAGTCCGGACCGCATCTTGGCCAGCCGCGGGTCGTGCTGAAAGGTCTCGCGGCTGATGTTGAGCGGCAGGTCCTCCGAGTCGACGACACCGCGCAGGAACCTGAGATAGGGCGGCAGCAGACCCTCGCAGTCGTCGGTAATGAACACCCGCTTGACGTAGAGTTTGACGTGCCCCTTGCGCTCCGGCTGGAAAAGGTCGAGCGGCGGGGTCGATGGAACGAACAGCAGGCTGGTGTAGGACAGCACGCCCTCGACGCTGTTGTGCATGGTCAGCCAGGGATCGTCGAAGGCGTGGGCCGCGTGATGGTAGAATTCCTTGTACTGCTCCTTGGTGATGTCCTTCTTCGGACGCGTCCACAGGGACGAGGCGGCGTTCAAGGTCTGGGCGTCGCCGTCGCCGCCGAACTCGATCGGAAACCCGATGTGGTCGGAATAGGTCTTGACCACGGTACGCAGCCGGCTCTCCTCCAGGAACTCGCGCGACTCCTTGTTCAGATGCACGATCACGGAGGTGCCGCGCTCGTCCCGGGTCGCTTCGTCGATGGTGAACTCGCCCTTGCCGTCGGAACTCCACAGCCAGGCCTTGTCCTCGCCGGCCTTGCGGGTCAGCACGTCGACCTTGTCCGCCGCCATGAACGCCGAATAGAAGCCGACGCCGAACTGGCCGATCAGCGCCACGTCCTTCTTGGCGTCGCCGGTGAGTTGAGCCGCGAAGTTCTGGGTGCCAGAGCGGGCGATCGTGCCCAGCGTATCCACCAGGTCCTGGCGGTTGAGGCCGATGCCGTTATCGATGATGCTGAGCGTCTTGGCGTCCTTGTCGGCCACCAGCCGGATCTTGAAATCCGCGTCCCCGGCGGTCAGGTCGGGCTCTGTCAGGGCCAGATACCGCAAGCGGTCGCATGCGTCGGACGCGTTGGATATGAGCTCGCGGAGGAAGATTTCCTTGTGGGTGTAGAGAGAGTGAGCAACGATGTCGAGCAGCTTGCTGACTTCGGTTTGAAAGGTAAACGTCTCCTGCGCCATGATGCCGTTTCATCCCCCATTGGAGTTTCGATGGTGACCAATTCCGGGCGTGATATGTGGGGATCCCGCGCCGATCGCAACCCCCCGCCGCCGCCGGGCGAAACGGGAGCCGCGGGCCGTGGATGACGCGGACTTCGCCGAGGCCCGCCGGCGGCTGCTCGAAGAGATCGAGGCCGAGGCCCTTCAGACGCGGGGCTGGACGGGACGCGGCGCCTATTCGGACCGGGTCATGGCGGCCATGGCGGCCGTGCCACGGCACGAATTCGTGATGCCCGAGGACCTGGCGGTGGCCTATGTCAACCGGCCGCTGGCCATCGGCCATGGACAGACCATCTCGCAGCCCTACATCGTCGCGGTGATGACCGACCTGCTGGATCTCGCGCCCACCGACAGGGTTCTCGAAATCGGTACCGGGTGCGGCTACCAGGCGGCCGTTCTGGCTGAGGTCGCGGGGCGGGTCTACACCGTGGAGATCGTCAGGCAATTGGCCGAGGAGACGCGGCGCCGCCTCCACCGGTTGGGCTATGGCACCATCGAGACGCGGATCGGCGACGGCTACCAGGGATGGCCGGAGGAGGCGCCGTTCGACGCGGTCATCGTCACCTCGGCGCCGCCGGAGATCCCGGAGGCGTTGGTGGAGCAGTTGAAGCCCGGCGGCCGCATGGTCGTCCCCATCGGCGACCGCAACGAAACCCAGATGCTGTATCGTGGGGTCAAGCGGGCGGATGGAACTCTCGACATGGAACGCAAGCTGCCGGTAGCCTTCGTGCCGATGGTCCATCAAAGCCGATAGCGGCAGTACCGGCACAAACACCAGCACGGAGCGCCCAGTGGAACGTTCGAAGGGGTTCAGGTTCGCGGGTTTCCTGGCGGCGTTCGCGCTGTGTCTGACCATCGCGACAACTCCGGCGGCGGCCCAGGGCGGGACCTGGCGGGACTACATGGAGGCCGCCCGGGCCGCGCACGAAAGCGGCGACGACGCGGAGGCCGAACGTCAACTCCTTGCCGCGCTCGCCGAAGCGACGAACATCGGTCCCGGGGACCCGTATCTCCCGTACACGCTGAACTATCTCGCGCTGCTGTACCATACGCGGGGCCGCTTCGAGGAAGCCGAGCCGCTTTACCGGCGCGCGATCGCCACCTGGGCGAATCTGCTCACCGACGGCCATCCCAACGTGGCCATGAGCCTCAACAACCTGGCGGCGCTCTACCGGGACCAGGAGCGCTACGAGGAGGCGGAGGTCGCCCAGCAGCGCGCGTTGGACATACTCGAGAGCGCGTTCGGCGGCGACCACGCCAGCTTCGCGCTCGGCCTCACCAACATGGCGGAGCTCTACCACGTTCAGGGCAAGTTCGACGCGGCGCGGCCGATGTTCATGCGCGCCCAGGCGATCTTCGAGGCGAGCCTGGGCGCCGAGCACCCCCAGGTGGCCACGAGTCTCAAGAAACTGGCGGTGTTGTATGTGGACGAGGACCGTCATGGGGACGCCGAACCGCTGCTTCGGCGCGCGCTCGCGATCCAGGAAAACAAGCTGGGGCCGGAAAACCTGGACGTGGCCGGAACCGCGGAAGCCCTCGCGGCGGTTCTTCGCCAGACCGGTCGCGAACAGGAGGCCGCGGAGTTGGAGGCCCGCGCCCGGCATATCCGTGCCCAGGTGAAGGAAGGGGACTCGCGGGCGAAATAGCGGAACGCGCTTCGGCGCGGGCGCCTCCGCCGCTTGCTTTCGCGTGGCAAAAGGGCAAAGTTCAAGACATGCAGATCAACACCCAGCCGCGGGAAACGCCCTCGCGTGTGGTGGCGGTTCTCGGGCCCACCAACACGGGAAAGACCCACCTGGCCATGGAGCGCATGCTGGGCTTCGAATCCGGCATGATCGGATTTCCGCTGCGGCTGCTGGCGCGGGAGAACTACGACCGGGCGGTCGGCATCAAGGGCCCCCGTCAGGTCGCGCTGATCACCGGCGAGGAAAAAATCGTCCCGCCCGAGGCCCGGTACTTCCTCTGCACCGTGGAATCCATGCCGTTGACCCGGCGTGTCGCCTTCCTCGCGGTCGACGAAATCCAGATGTGCGCGGATCCGGACCGGGGCCACGTTTTCACCGATCGCCTGCTCCGAGCGCGCGGCACGCTCGAAACCATGTTCATGGGCGCCGAAACGGTGCGTGGCCTGATCCGGCGCCTGGCGCCCGACGCGGAGTTCATCGGCCGGCCGCGATTTTCGACGCTCCGCTACAGCGGCCAGGCCAAGATTTCGAGGCTGCCGCCCCGTAGCGCCGTTGTCGGCTTCAGCATCGCCGACGTTTACGCCATCGCCGAGCTGATCCGCCGCCAGCGCGGCGGCGCGGCCATCGTCCTCGGCGCCCTCAGCCCCCGCACGCGTAACGCCCAGGTGGCCATGTATCAGGCCGGCGAGGTGGACTACCTGGTCGCCACCGACGCCATCGGCATGGGCCTCAACATGAAGGTGGACCACGTGGCGTTCGCCGCCACCCGCAAGTTCGACGGCCGGGCGCCGCGCAAGCTGACGCCGTCCGAACTGGCGCAGATCGCCGGCCGCGCCGGCCGGCATATGAACGACGGGACCTTCGGCACCACGGCCGATATCGGCCCCATGGACGCGGACGTCGTCGACCAGATCGAGAGCCACCGGTTCGACCCGCTGAAACACCTGTTCTGGCGCAATCACGATCTCAAATTCGCCTCGCTCGCCGCCCTGAAGGCGAGCCTTGCCCGCGTGCCCGACCAGGCGGGGTTGCTCAAGGCGCGCGAGGCCGACGACGAGCTTCTGCTCGCGATGCTATCGAAGGAACCTGGGATCGCCGCGCTGGCGCGGAACCCGGACGCGGTTCGCCTGCTTTGGGAGGTTTGCCAGATTCCGGATTTCGGCAAGGTGGCGCACGATGCTCACGCGCGCCTGCTGGGACGGATATACCGGTATCTGATGGGCGACGGCGACGGACACGGCAGGCTTCCCGCCGACTGGGTGGCGAGGCAGGTGGACCGCATCGACCGCGTCGATGGCGACATCGAAGTCCTGATGCAGCGGATCGCCAACATCCGCACCTGGACCTATGTTTCCCATCATGGCGCCTGGCTGGCCGACGCCCCCTACTGGCGGGAACGAACCCGCGGCATCGAGGACACCCTCTCCGATGCCTTGCACGAGCGCCTGATACAGCGGTTCGTCGATCGGCGCACGGCGGTCCTGGTGGGCCGGTTGAAGGATCGCCAGGAGTTGCTGGCGGCGGTCGGCGACTCCGGCGACGTCCTGGTGGAAGGGCATCTCGTGGGCGTCCTCGAGGGCTTCCGGTTTACCGCCGACCCGGGCGTCGACGCCATCGGCGCGGGCGATGGGCGCGGCGCGGGACGGGCGGTTGCCGCGGCCGCGATCCGGTCCCTGCGCGGCGAGATCCGGGATCGTGTCGATCAACTCGTGGCGGACGGAGACGACGCGTTCAGTCTGTGCCAGGATGGCCGGATCGTGTGGCGCGAGCACGCCGTCGCCCAGGTGGTGGCTGGGCCGGATATTCTGCGGCCGCGGGTCGAGCCGCTGAACAGCGACCTGCTGGACGGCCGGGCGGTCGAGAAGATCCGCCAGCGTGCCGCCGCCTGGCTGCGCGCGCACCTGGAAAGCTCCCTGGCGCCGCTGCTGTCGCTGTCGGACGCGGCGGTGTCGGGCGCGCCCCGGGGGCTCCTGTTCCAGACGGCCGAGGCGCTCGGCTCGATGCCGCGAGCAACGGCCATGGCCCAGGTCGCGGCCCTGAGCGCGCGGGATCGCAAGGCCCTGTGGGATCTGGGCCTGCGGATCGGCCGCGAGAGCGTCTACTTCCCGGCTCTGCTCAAACCGGCCGCCATGGCCCTGCGCGGGCTGCTTTGGGCGGTTCATCATGGCCGGGAAATGCCGCCGCTGCCGCCCGCCGGGCGCACCTCGGTGCTGCTCGACCCCCGGTGTCCCGAAGGTTTTTTCGAAGCCGTCGGCTATCGCCCGCTGGGCGCGCGGGCCGTCCGGATCGATATCGTCGAACGATTGGCGGCGCGCGCGTTCAAGATGGCCCGGGACGGGGACTTCGACGCCCTGCCCGACCTCCTGTCCCTGGCCGGCTGCACCCTGCCGGAAATCGCCGGCATCCTGTCGGCGCTCGGGTACCGGGCCGTTGCCGGCGATCGGGTAGGCGGGCATGGAATAACGTTCAGCCGGGCGAAAAAGCAGCGTTCCAGGACCAAGGAGGCCGAACGGCGGCGGGCCCGCGGCGCGGCGGCCGCGGCCGATTCTCCGTTTGCCGGGCTTCGCGGGCTCCACGGCCGGAAATGACCGCCGAACCTTCGGACATTTTACGGCTCGACAAGTGGCTGTGGTACGCGCGGTTCTTCAAGAGCCGGACGCTGGCCACAAGGCTTTGCGCGTCGGGCCGCCTCAGGATCAACGGCTCCATCGTAAAGAAAGCCCATTGCGCGGTGAGACCGGGCGATGTGCTGACGTTTCCGCGCGGACCGCACATTCGGGTCATCCAGGTCGTGGCGTTGGGTACGCGCCGGGGCCCGGCGACCGAAGCCCGCGCGCTTTACGAGGATCTTCAGCCTCCGCAAGCCGCCGAGCCCGAAATCCCGGCGATATCGGAGAAGGTGGCGGAACGCGAACGCGGGAGCGGGCGGCCGACGAAGGTCCAGCGCCGCGCCACCGACAAGCTCAGAGGGATCGACGAAGATTGAGCGCGATGTCACGCCCCGCCGGCGCCGGCGGCCCTGGTTATTGCCCCTTGATCCGTTGGGGTTGAGCAGCGCCGGAGTGTGTGATACCCAGCATCATGTTTGATCGATTGGTAGCCTTGTTCGGCGGCGGCGAAAGCGGTCGCGCTGAAAAAACCGGTAAATGCGGCGAGCATGAATTGCGCCTCGCGGCGGCGGGCTTGCTCGCGCACGCCGCCTCGCTCGATGGCGAGGTGGGCGATGACGAGATCCAGACCATTCGCAACCTCCTGAAGTCGCATTTCGATCTGAACCAGGACGAAGTCGAGGAACTGCTGGAAGAGGGCCGCAAGGAGGCGGAGGAATCGACCCAGCTGTTCGCCTTCACGCGGGTCATCAACGACAAGCTGGATCCCGACGAGCGCGTGAAGATCGTGGAAATGCTGTGGGAAGTGGTTTATGCGGACGGCGAAGTTCATCATTACGAGTCCAATCTGATTCGGCGCGTTGCCGGGTTGCTGCATGTCAGCGATCGCGACAGCGGTTCGGCCCGGAAGCGGGTTGCGCGGGACCAGGAGACCGGGGACGAAACGGACCCTTAGAGCGAGCGCCAAGGGCCAAAAAGACGCAAGAGGATCAACGGAGTAACTTATGACCTACATCGTCACGGAGAACTGCATCCGCTGCAAGTATACGGATTGCGTGGAAGTCTGCCCGGTGGATTGTTTCTACGAAGGCGAGAACATGCTGGTGATCCATCCCGACGAATGCATCGACTGCGGCGTCTGCGAACCGGAATGTCCGGCCGAGGCAATTGTCCCGGACACCGAACCGGACCTGGCCCATTGGCTGGAAATCAACACGAAATATGCCGAAATCTGGCCCAATATCACGCGCAAGCGGGACGCGCCGCCGGACGCCGACGAGTGGAACGGCAAAGCGGACAAGGAAAAGGATTTCAGCCCGAATCCCGGCTCCGGAGACTGATTTCGGGCCGGACGCGCGGGCTTCCGCCGGCCGGGAGCGCATCTGACCCTATGTTTTGGGGGCGGGTCGTGCTATAAGAAGACCTTAACCGGCTGGTCACAGCCGGTTTTGGTCGTTTCGGTCTATGGCCAAGAAGCTGCGCCCGAGGGGAATGATACACGCAAGATCAAGTATGAAACAGCCCGCCCGCGTGTCCGCGGCGCGGAGCCAATGGGGGCAGAATGTGTCGTTCCCCGTCAGAGGGCGGCCCCCCGGCGACTTGAGTGGAAAGAGAGAAGGATGAGCATGGCGGAAGAATTCGCATTCGCTGCTGGCGACTACGTGGTGTACCCGACGCACGGGGTCGGCAAGGTCCTGGGCGTCGAGACCCGGGAGATCGCCGAGCAGAATCTGCAACTGTTCGTGATTTCGTTCGATCGGGATCGCATGACGCTGCGCGTTCCCGTCAGCAAGGTGGACACGGCGGGCCTGCGCAAGCTGAGCACGCAGAAGGTCATGGAGAACGCGCTGACCACCCTGAAGGGTCGGGCGCGGGTGAAGCGCACCATGTGGAGCCGGCGCGCCCAGGAGTACGAAGCCAAGATCAACTCCGGGGATCCTGTTTCCATCGCCGAGGTCGTCCGCGACCTGCATCCCAACGTGGGTCAGCCCGATCAGTCCTTCAGCGAGCGCCAGATCTACGAGGCCGCCTTCGATCGTCTGGCCTGTGAAGTCGCCGCCATGGAATGCATCGGGAAGGAAGAGGCGACGGTGAAGCTGGCAGACCTTCTGAATGCGGCATAACCGCGCCGCGACCGCCCCGAACCTGGGCGCACCGAGCGCGCCCCAGGACGGTGGTCTTCGGCCGGCGTTGACGGAACAGACGATCTTTGCCGCGTTGCCGTCCGGCCGGCGGACCTGGGCAATCGGAGCGATCCATGGCGAGGCCGACCGCTTGTCGGCCTTGCATGCCCAGCTCGAGAAGCACATCGGCCCGGGCGACAACCTGGTCTATCTCGGCAACTTCCTCGGCAGGGGCGCGCGCGTCGCCGAGACCGTCGACGAGATGCTCCTGTTCCGCCGCGCGCTGATGGCGTGGCAGATCGATGGCGAGGATGGGGGCGGCGAGATCGTCTACCTCCGGGGCAGCCAGGAGGAAATCTGGCACAAATTGCTGCAGATCCAGTTTGCGCCCAATCCCCGGCAGGTTTTCGAATGGATGCTGTCCCAGGGCGTCGGCGCCACCCTTGAAGCTTACGGCTGCCAGACCGACCAGGGCCGGAGCGCCGCGGCGCTCGGCGCGGTCTCCCTGTCGCAGTGGACCAACCGGTTGCGCGCGACCGTCCGCGCGCGTGACGGCCATGACCGGTTGCTGAGCGCGCTCAAGCGGGCCGCCTTCACCGAGAACGGCAGCCTGCTGTTCGTCAACGCCGGCATCGACCCCTCGCGCGGACTGTCCGAGCAATCGGACTCGTTCTGGTGGCGGGGCAAGGCCTTCGAGGCGATCGATGGGCCCTATCTCGACTTCGTCCGCGTGGTCCGGGGCTTCGACCCCCTGCAACATGGCGTCGTGATCGGCGACAACACCGCGTCCATCGACAGCGGTTGCGGGTTCGGCGGTCCGCTCACGGCGGCCTGTTTCGACACCTCGGGCCAACTGATCCGGACCATCGAGGCCTGATGGACGACGAGCCGAAGCTCTCGAAGATCGTTTCCGGCGCGCAAACGGGCGTCGACCGGGCGGCCCTGGACGTGGCGCTCGCGCTCGGATACCCGTGTGGCGGATGGGTGCCCAAGGGCCGCCGGGCCGAGGACGGCAGCGTTCCCGCCTCCTATCCCATGCGCGAAACGGGCGGGCGCGGATATCCCGAGCGCACGCTGTTGAACGTGCGGGACTCCGACGCGACGCTGATCCTGACCCGCGGCGAGCCCACGGGGGGCACGGCGCTGACGGTGGAGTATGCTCTCAACCTCGAACGGCCGCTTCGGGTGGTCGACCTGCTCGCGCCGGCCGCGCCCGAGGAGGTTAGGGAATGGATCGCGGAGGAGGAGATCGTCGTGCTCAATGTCGCCGGTCCCCGCGAAAGCTCGTCGCCCGGGATTTACGACGAGGCCGCCGACTTCCTCAGGGCGCTGCTCTCCTGAACCGGCCCCCGGCCATTAATCGACAATAATCTTGACGGGTTGTCCCGGGGTCGGGACCTGGCCGGGACGCAGGCCGTTGATGGCGAGAAAGCGGTCCAACCGGAACGACTCGAAGGGCATTTGGGCGGCCAGGGACTCCGCCGTATCGCCGTCCCGGACCGTCACCACCTTCACCCTCAACGGCCGGATGGCCCGCGCTTCCGAGGGGCTCAAGCGCTTGAAGCTGTAGGTCGTTCGCCTCAGTTCCGGCGCCAGGCTGTCGGTTACGCTCGCGGGCGTCAGGAACAGGAAGCGGTAAATCCGGTCCGGCCGTTCCCGAATGGCCACCAGGCGGACATCCACATCCCCTTGCCGCGTCGGAACCCGTGCCGTCCCGGTGGCGCCATCCATGCCGTCGACGTCGATCTCCTGGATGGCCCCGAACTTCAACTGCCGCCCGCCGGCGCGCTGGATGTAGCCGCTCATGTCGCCGACCGATCGCGCGCGGTCCGCGTTCGGCTCCATGTCGAAGACGATGACCGCGCCCTGGGGACCTTGGGCGGTCACCCGGTCGGGGCTGTTCGACAGGGTGAAACCGGGCGGAACGCGGAAGGCGATTCCCAATCCGGGATGGGCGAACTCCCGTCCCCGGCGCACGCCTTCGTCCGGAGAGTCGCCGAAAACCATTCCATCGATATGCGAGAGGTAAACCTCTTCGTTGATTTTGGGGTTCGCCACCGGCACCGTCTTGGCGAGCCGGATGGCCTGCTCGACGCGGTCCCCGGTTTGCGGATGGGACGCCATGATGCTGAACTGGCCGGCCGCCCCGGGATTGCCGGCGATGGCCGCCTGAAGCTCGGTGTAGGCATCCAGCTTCCTGAAGAAACTCGCCATGGCATCCGGATCGTAGCCCGCCCGGGTCATGTAGCGGATGCCGAGCTTGTCGGCCTCGAATTCCTGGTCGCGGGAATAGCTCTGCATGTAGGCCTGCGCCCCGTAACCGGCGACCTGCCCCACGCCCGGCACCCCGACGATCGAACCCGCGGCCCCGAGGATGGCCGCGCCGACGCCGGCGACGACGCCCTGGCTGTAGCGCTCGGCGCTGTGCCGGGCGGTTACGTGACCCAACTCATGGGCGAGCACGCCCGCCAGTTCCGCCTCGTTGCTGGCCAGGGCCATCAGGCCCCGGGTGACGTGGATGTAGCCGCCCGGCAGGGCAAAGGCGTTGATCAGGTCGTCGTCGAGAACGGTGAAGGAATAGTCGAGGCCGGGCATCTCCGTCTCGGCCGCGAGCGCGAGCCCCACCTTGCTGACATAGGCATCGAGTTCGCGGTCGGAATACGCGCCGCCAAACTGCCTGACCAGTTTGGGATGCTCTTGCGCGCCGAGCCGCTTTTCGTCCTCCGGCCCCATCAGCGCGGTAAAGCTGCTCCGGCCGGTGGCCGGATTGGTCGAGCAGGCGGCGACGCCGGACAGCGCCAGACACAGCACGGCGAGGATGAAAATCCGTTTCATGATCCCCCATTATGTAAAGGGTCGCCGGTTCAGGGCAACACCGGAACGGCTGGATTTTTGACTTACGCCCTGTCGGCGACGCCCGCCTGTTCGAACGTCGCCATGCCCGCGTGGCAGGCGGCGGCGGCCTTGACCACGGCGACCGCCAGGACCGCGCCCGACGCCTCGCCCAACCGCATGTCCAGATCCAACAGCGGCCGCTTTCCCAGGCGTTCGAGGACACGGCGGTGTCCCGGCTCCGGCGACAGATGGCCGACCTGGCAATGATCCAACGCGCCGGGCTTGAACGCCTCCAGCGCCGCCGCCGCCGTCGTGCAGACGAACCCGTCCAGGATCACCGGTATGCGAGCCAGCCGGGCCGCGACGACCGCTCCCGCCATGGCCGCCAGCTCGCGCCCGCCGAGCCTGCGGACCGCGTCCAACGGATCGGCCACGAACCCGTTTTGAAGCTGGACCGCCTCCGCCACCACCGACGCCTTGGCGGCCAACACTTCTCCCTCGACGCCGGTGCCGGGACCGGTCCAGTCGGCGGCGGCCCCCCGGAACAGCGCATGGGCAACCGCCGCCGCCGCCGTTGTGTTGCCGATGCCCATCTCGCCGACGCACAGCAAGTCCGATTCCGGATCGACGGCGTTCATGCCGACGGCGAATGCCTCGACGAAATCGCGCTCGTCCATGGCCGGGGCCTGAACGATATCTCGGGTGGGGTTCTGGAGCTCCACGGCATGAACGGCGAGTTCCACGTCGAACAGGCGGCAAAGCTGATTGATCGCGGCTCCGCCGGTCTCGAAGTTCGCCACCATCTGCGCGGTTACCTCGGACGGATACGCGGAGACGCCGCGCCGGGTCACGCCGTGGGTGCCGGCGAACACCCGCGCGGTGGGTTTGTTCACGCTCGGCGGATGACGCCCCTGCCACGCCGAAAGCCAGACGCTCAATTCCTCCAGGCGGCCGAGCGCGCCGGCCGGCTTGGTCAACCGAGGCTCGCGGTCTCTGGCGCGGGCTTCGGCGTCCAGGTCGGGGCCGGGAAGGTCCCGGAACAGACTCCGAACGTCGTCGAGAGTCCGGATCGCGGGAAACCGTGTCATGATCGAGTCCCTTGCTGGTGTCGTGGAGAGGCCGTGGGCCAGGGGGCCAAGGAATTGCCTTGTAGCGGGCTTTTCCGATAAGGGATAGATTGTTGGCCCGCCGGGGCAATAGCATCGAACAATGGCATTTCATACCCGACCGCAGTCCAGGGGCGTTTCCCAAATCGTGGCCGACTGGTGGCTGAACCTGCGGATTGCCCTCGCGTTTCTCACCCGCTTGCCGGTTTCTCCGCCTCCGCCCGCCGACCCCCTCGCGGCCGGTTACCTCGCGCGGGCGACCGGGCTGTTCCCGCTCGCCGGCGCCGGCATCGGCCTGGCGGCGGCGGCGGCGTTTCTCGGAGCCCACGGGCTGGGCCTGCCGCCCCTAGCCTGCGCGCTCGTCGCCCTCGCGTTAAGCGCGCTCCTGACCGGGGCGCTGCACGAGGATGGCCTCGCCGACGTGGCCGATGGCCTCGGCGGCGGCCGAAACCGGGACGACCGGCTGAGAATCATGCGCGACAGCCGGATCGGCGGCTACGGCGCGCTGGCGATGGTGTTCAGTGTCGGGCTGCGGGCGGCTCTTGTCGCCGGCCTCTCGTCGCCCGAGACCGCCGCCGCCGCGCTGGTTACCTGCGCCGCCGCCTCGCGCGCGCCGCTGGCGGCGATCCTCCGCTGGTTGCCGCCGGCGCGGGCCGAGGGATTGGGCGCGGGCGCGGGCCGGCCGGGTGTCGCGCGGGTGGCGGAGGCCTGGATCGTGGCGGCGGTGGTCGCGTTGCTGGTGCTCGGGCCCGTCGCGGCCCTGGCCGTGCTGGCGGCGGCCGCGGCGGCGGCGGCGGCGATGGCGTGGATCGGCCATCGCGCGATCGGCGGGCACACGGGCGATATTCTCGGCGCCTCCCAGCAACTTGCGGAAATGGCGGCGCTGGCCGCCGTGGTGGCGGTCGCGTGAGCCGGCCCACGCACTGGTGGTGGATCCGCCACGCCCCGGTCACGGCGGTCGCGGGACGCCTCTACGGACAAATGGACGTGGAATGCGACACCGGCGACGACCTCAGCTTTGCCGCGCTCGCCGGGACATTGCCGGCCGGCGCGGTGTGGCTGACCACGCCGCTGAGCCGGACCCGCAGAACCTTCGACGCCATCGCCGCCAAGGCCGGGGCGTCCGGCCCGCCGCCGCCGCTGGTGGAGCCGGACTTCATCGAACAGAGTTTCGGCCGCTGGCAGGGGCTGAGCTGGGATGAAATGCGGGAGATCGACCCCGAGAGCTACGCGGAGTTCTGGCGGGATCCGACGCGCTCGGCGCCGCCCGAGGGCGAGAGCTACGTCGCGCAGATCGACCGCGTGCGCGCCGCCATCGAGCGGCTGAGCGCCGAATACGCCGGCCGCGATATCGTCTCGGTCAGCCATGGCGGCACCATCCGCGCCGCCGTGGCGGTGGCCCTGGACCTGACGCCCGAGGCCGCCATGGCCGTGGTCGTGGACAACCTGTCGATCACGCGGCTCAGTCACGTGAAAGACGGACTTCTGAAGAACAAGGGCGGCGTGTGGATGGTGCAGGGTGTCAACATTCCCTGCCGGTGAGGGTCCGCGAGGGGTTCAATCCGGTTGGAGAATGGTCTAGTGTCCCGCCCGCGCCGGGACAGGAAAGCCCGTCAGCGGCGCCCATGCCGCCACAGCGGTCATTAGCGCCCTCAAGGTGTTGGGAATGCCCCCTCGATAGGGCCGGGAGGAGAGCTATCGGTACCGCACTACCGTCCGTTACCCTTGTCTTGGGCGGAGCCCGGTCGGGCAAGAGCGCCTATGCCGAGACGCTGGTCGAGGGCATGGGCTCCGGTCTCTACCTCGCCACCGCCGAGGCCGGCGACGAGGAAATGGCCGAGCGCATCCGCCTCCACCAGCGGCGGCGCGGCGCGCGCTGGACCACCGTCGAGGAACCGCTTGATCTCGCGGGCGCGCTCGGGCAATACACCGCGCCCGGGCGTCCGGTCCTGGTGGACTGCCTGACCCTCTGGCTGAGCAACATCATGGCCGCCGATCTCGACGTTCCCGCCGAAACCGCAGGCGCTGAGTCAATGCCTCTCGCGGTTGCCCGGCCCCGTGGTCCTGGTTTCCAACGAGGTCGGCCTCGGCATCGTTCCCGGGACCAAGCTCGGACGGGTGTTCCGCGATCACGCCGGCCGGCTGAACCAGACCGTCGCGCGGATCGCTGGGCGCGTCGTTTTCGTCGCGGCCGGATTGCCGCTCATCATGAAGGACACCACCGAATGAAGATCCCCGCCACCGTGATCACCGGCTTTCTCGGCGCCGGCAAGACCACGCTGATCCGTCACCTGATCGCCAACGCCGGAGGAAGGCGGTTGGCGCTGGTGATCAACGAGTTCGGCGACCTCGGCATCGACCGGGAAGTGCTGCTCGGCTGCGGTGTGGAGGGCTGCGCCGAGGACGAAATCATCGAGCTGCCCAACGGTTGCATCTGCTGCACCGTCGCCGACGAATTCCTGCCGACCATGGAGATGCTGCTCGACCAACCCGAGCCGCCCGATCACATCATCATCGAAACCTCGGGGCTGGCGCTGCCCAAACCGCTGATCAAGGCCTTCAACTGGCCGGAAGTGCGCTCGCGGGTGACCGTGGACGGGGTCATCACGGTGATCGACGCGCCCGCCGTCGCCGCCGGCCGGTTCGCCGACGACCCCGGCGCCGTTCAGGACGAGCGCGCGGCCGATCCCGCCCTGGTCCACGACTCGCCCCTCGAGGAGCTGTTCGAGGATCAGCTGCTCTCCGCCGACATGGTGGTGCTCAACAAGACCGACCTCGTGGACGGGGATGTTCTGGCGTCGGTGCGGGCCGAGATATCCAGGATCGTCCGTCCGGCCACCAAGATGGTGCCGGCGGTCCACGGAACGCTCGACCCGGGCGTCGTTCTCGGTCTGCATGCCCGCGCCGAGGACGACCTGGAGGGCCGCCCGTCGCACCACGATGGCGACGATGACCACGATCACGACGATTTCGTCAGCTTCATCGCCGCCCTCGACCCCATGGCCGATCCGGCGGTCCTCGACGCCCGTATCCGCACGATCGCCGAAAAACACGACGTGCTGAGGGTCAAGGGGTTCGTGGACGTGCCCGGCAAGGCCATGCGCCACGTGGTGCAGGCGGTCGGCGACCGCATCCAGCGATACTACGACCGGCCGTGGCGCGCCGGAGAGGAGCGCCGGACCGAGCTGGTGGTCATCGGCCTGAGGGGCCTCGACCAGGCGGCCGTTCGCGCGGCCCTGATGGGCCAGGACATGCCCACCTCGCTCGAGACCGTCTAGCCCATGCACCTGCTTGCGGCACGCCCGGGGGCGATCAACGACGGAAGCGAGGCGGTGGATCTGGGGCAGACCCCCGCCGACATTCTTGTGCTGTCCGCCGCCGACTCGGAACTCGCCTGCCTGGCCACGGCGCGCGCGCAACTTCCCGAACGGGAGTTCCCCTCCCTGCGGCTGGCCAGCCTCCTCCACCTCGGCCACAACATGTCCGTGGACCTCTACGTCGAGGCCATGGTCGCCCACGCCAAACTGGTCGTCGTCCGGTTGCTGGGCGGGCATGGATACTGGCCCTATGGCGTCGAGCAGGTGGCCGCCGTCTGCCGGGAACGGGGGATCCGGGTGGCCTTCCTGCCCGGTGACGACCAGCCCGACCCCGAACTGACCGGTTTTTCGACGCTGCCGCCCGACACCTGTCACCGGCTGTGGCAGTACTGCGTCCACGGCGGTGTCGACAACGCGGTGGATTTTCTCGGCTACTGCGCGTCGCTGATCGGATACGAGGCCGAGTGGCAGGATCCGCGCCCGCTGTTGCGCGGCGGTCTTTACTGGCCGGGCCAGCACCGGTGCCAACTCGACACCGTCCGCGCGCACTGGCGGGACCATCGGCCGGTGGCCGCGCTGGTGTTCTACCGGGCGCTGGTTCAGGCCGGCAACCTGAAGGCCGTGGACGCGCTGGTGGCGGGGCTCGCGGCCCAGGGCCTCAACGCGCTGCCGCTGTTCGTCGCCAGTCTCAAGGATCCGGTGGCGGCGGCCACGGTGGAAGAGGTTCTCGCCGAGGCGCCGCCGGACGTGATCCTGAACGCCACGGGGTTCGCCGTCTCGGCGCCGGGCGGCGAAAAATCGCCGACGCCCTTCGACGCCTGCGACTGTCCGGTCCTGCAGGTGGTGTTCGCGAGCGGCGACGAAGCCGGCTGGCGCGGCGGAACCCAGGGGCTGATGGCCCGGGACATCGCCATGAACGTGGCGCTTCCCGAGGTGGACGGCCGGATCATGAGCCGGGCGGTGTCGTTCAAGGGCCGGAGCGAACGCCATGCCCTGACCGAAACCGACATCGTCGTTTACGAGCCGGTCCCCGATCGCATCGCCTTCGTGTGCGAACTCGCGGCCAACTGGGCCAGGCTGCGTCGGACGCCGCCGGCCGAGCGCCACGTCGCCGTGGTGCTCGCCAACTATCCCAATCGCGACGGCCGCCTCGGCAACGGCGTCGGTCTCGACACGCCCGCCGGCACCATGAACGTGCTTCGGGCGCTGCGATCGGCGGGTTACCGGGTGGAGGATGTTCCGGCCGACGGCAAGGCGCTGATCGACCGGCTGGCCTCGGGCCCCACCAACCACACGCTCGACCTCCGAACCCGGGAGATCCGCGAGGTCCTGTCGCTGGCGGACTACTCCGCGTTCTTCGCCGGCCTGCCCCCGGCCGTCCAGAGCCGGGTCCACGAGCGCTGGGGATCGCCGGAACGCGACCCGTTCTTCATGCCGGGCGAACTGGATTGCGGACGCTTTGCCATCTGCGCCTTCCGCTGCGGCAACGTGGTCATCGGACTGCAGCCGGCGCGGGGCTACAACATCGATCCGTCGTCGAGCTACCACGATCCCGACCTGCCGCCGCCGCACGGCTATCTCGCGTTCTATGCCTGGCTTCATCGCGCGTTCGGCGCCCACGCCGTGGTTCACATGGGCAAGCACGGCAACCTGGAATGGCTGCCCGGAAAGGCGCTGGCGCTGTCCGGGGAGTGCTTCCCCGAGGCGGCGTTCGGCGCCATGCCGCACCTCTATCCGTTCATCGTCAACGATCCGGGAGAAGGCACCCAGGCCAAGCGCCGCGCCCAGGCGGTCATCGTCGATCACCTGACGCCCCCCATCACCCGCGCCGAGAGCTACGGCCCGCTCCGCGATCTCGAGCAACTGGTGGACGAATACTACGAGGCCGCCGGCGTCGACCCACGGCGGCTCCGGGTGCTGACCGACGAGATCCTGTCGCTCTGCCGGGTCAGCGGCCTGGACGCCGATTGCGGCATCGAGGGCGAGGACGACCGGGACCAGTCGCTGGCCAAGCTCGACAGCTATCTCTGCGAACTCAAGGAAATGCAGATCCGCGACGGCCTCCACGTGTTCGGCGAGACTCCGGGCGGCGATCAGCTCCGCGACCTCCTGGTCGCCCTGATCCGCACGCCGCGCAACGACGGCAAGAACGGCGACGCATCGCTGTTGAGGGCGCTGGCGGCGGACCTGGATCTCGACTTCGATCCGCTGGATTGCGACATGGCGTCGCCGTGGCCGGGTCCGAAACCGAAAATTCTGACGGGCGGCGATCCCTGGCGCAGCCTTGGCGACACCGTGGAGCGGCTGGAGATCCTGGCGGCCGCTCTGGTATCCGGAGCCCAAACGGCCGACCCGTCCTGGCATCGGACCCGCGCCGTGCTGGACACGCTGGACGGGACTATCCGCCCCGCGGTGGCCGCTTCGGGCGAGGCGGAAATCCGGGGACTGCTCACCGGCCTCGACGGCCGCTTCGTCCGCCCGGGGCCGTCCGGCGCTCCCACGCGCGGGCGTCCGGAGGTTCTTCCCACCGGCAAGAATTTCTATTCGGTGGACACCCGCACCGTGCCCACGCCGGCCGCCTGGACGCTGGGGTGGAAGTCGGCGGGTCTGCTGGTCGAACGCCATGCGCAGGAACACGGGGCGTGGCCGCGAAGGCTGGCGCTGACCGCGTGGGGAACAAGCAACATGCGCACCGGCGGCGACGATATCGCCCAGGCGCTGGCGCTGATGGGCGCGCGCCCCACCTGGGACTCGGCGTCGCGCCGGGTCAGCGGTTTCGAAATCCTGCCGGTGCGGATGCTCGACCGGCCCCGGGTGGACGTCACCCTCCGGGTTTCGGGCTTTTTCCGCGACGCGTTCCCCAACCTCATCGATCTGTTCGATTCGGCGGCGCGCGCGGTGGCGGCCCTGGACGAGCCCGACGCCGACAATCCGCTCCGCGCGCGGGTGGAGGAGGAAACCCGGCGGCTGGTCGCCGACGGAACCAGCGAGCTCGAACTCGCGCCGGCTTGCCGGATGCCGGGTGTTCGGGTCGAAGCCGGGCGCCTATGGCGCCGGCCTGCAGGCGCTGATCGACGAGCGCGGCTGGGAGACCGACGCCGACCTGGCGCGCGCCTACGTGGCGTGGGGAGGGTATGCCTACGGCTCCGGACTGCAAGGCAAGGCCGCGCACGGCGTGTTCGAGAACCGCCTCAAGACCATCGAGGTGGTGGTGCAGAACCAGGACAACCGGGAACACGATCTGCTGGATTCGGACGACTACTACCAGTTCGAGGGCGGCCTCGCGGCGGCCGTGCGGGTGATGTCCGGCGATCAGCCGGCGGTCTACCATTCGGACCATTCGCGCCCCGAGACGCCCCGGATCCGGACCCTCGACGAGGAGGTGGCGCGGGTCGTCCGGGCGCGGGTTGTCAACCCCAAGTGGATCGCCGGCGTCATGCGCCACGGCTACAAGGGCGGGTTCGAGATGGCCGCCACGGTGGATTACCTGTTCGCCTTCGCCGCCACCGCCCGCTGCGTGCGCGACCATCACTTCGACGCCGTGTTCGAGGCCTACCTGGACGACGACGAGGTGCGCGGGTTCCTCGAGGACAACAACCCGGCGGCGTTGCGGGAAATGAGCGAGCGATTGCTGGAAGCGCAAGAACGCGGCCTGTGGAAGCCAAAACTGAACAGCACGCATCCGACGCTCCAACAGTTCGCGGCAAGAACAGGCGATTGACGAAAAGCGCCAAATTCTTGGCGATTCGGCTTTTTTTGCCGGCTTGGAGCCCGAAATTCTTAGGAAATGTCCAGTGGTGGGAGACGGAAATGACGGCAGAACAAGACCTTAACCAGCGTCATGCTGAAAAGATGGCCAAGAAGAAAGCGGCACGCGATAAGATTCTCGCTACGAAGACGGAAGAAAAGGGACTGCTGATCGTCCACACCGGCAAGGGAAAGGGCAAGACCACGGCCGCGATGGGTCTTGCCATGCGGTGCATCGGACAGGGCATGAAGGTTGGCATCGTACAGTTCGTCAAGGGAGTCTGGGCCACGGGTGAACGCGAGGTACTTGCGAAGTTTCCCGAGCTTTGCGTATTCACGGCCATGGGCGAGGGATTTACCTGGGACACCCAGGACCGGCAACGCGACGTTGCCGCCGCCGCCCGGGCCTGGGAGAAAGCCAAGGAGATGATGGCCGATCCTTCCTATCGAATGGTCATTCTCGACGAACTGAATATCGTGCTGCGTTACGACTATTTGCCGTTCGAAGAGGTTCTCGAAACCTTGCGCGGCAAGCCTCGCGACCTGCACGTCGTCGTGACCGGCCGCAATGCCCGCGACGACCTGATCGAGGCCGCCGACCTGGTGACCGAAATGACTCAGGTCAAGCATCCGTTCCGTTCGGGCGTCAAGGCCCAGGCGGGCGTGGAGTTCTGAGCCGTGTCGGCAAGTCCTCCGTCACCATGACTTATATCGGAGACGCGACAATGACCAAACCGACAGGACTTGCTTTTGTGTTCGTCATCGCGCTGACGCTCTCGGCGTGCGTCAACAGCCTGCCTCCGAGAAGCGAGGCCGAGTCCATCGTCGACAAGGCGCACTGGACCGTGGAGATGTTCAAGGCGGGGGACGACCAGCCCGACGAGATGTTCGCCCGCGCCCTCAAGGACGCGCACGGCGTCGTCGTCTTCCCGGGGGCCTACAAGGGAGCGTTCATCATCGGCGCCGAGGGCGGAAGCGGCGTGCTTCTGTCCCGCAACCAGTTCGGAGAGTGGAGTTACCCCGCCTTTTACACCATGGGCGGCGGCAGCTTCGGGCTGCAGGCCGGGGCGCAAGCCTCGGAGGTCGTTCTCGTGCTCCGCACTCCCGCCGCCGTGCGAGCCGTCCTCGAAAATCAGGGCAAGCTCGGGGGCGACATCCAGTTCACCGTGGGAACGTTCGGGGCCGGCATGCAGGGTTCGACCACCACCAACATGGGCGCCGACATCATCGGCTTTGCCCACGGGTCCGGGCTTTACGCCGGCTTCTCGCTCGAGGGCGCCGTCCTTGCCCGGCGCAACGATCTCAATCAGGCGTACTACGGCGAGCCCGGCGCGACACCGAAAAGGATTGCCATCGAGAACAAGTTCGTCAACGCGCAGGCGGATCCGCTGAGGGAGTCGCTTGTCCTCAACTGACGGCTCCCGTCCAAGTTCCCGCCCCCGGGCCCTGATGTTTCAGGGCACCGGGTCGGACGTCGGAAAGTCGCTGCTGACCGCCGGCCTCTGCCGGGCCTATACCCGGCGCGGCCTGGCGGTTCGGCCCTTCAAGCCGCAGAACATGTCGAACAACGCCGCCGTCACCCGCGACGGCGGCGAAATCGGCCGGGCCCAGGCGCTGCAGGCGCGCGCCTGCGGCATCGAGCCCATCATCGACATGAACCCGGTGCTGTTGAAACCGCAGACGGACGTGGGCGCGCAGGTGGTCGTCCAGGGACGGATCCTCGGGAATGCCGGCGCGCTCGACTATCAGAGCCTCAAGCCGACACTCCTGCCGCGCGTGCTGGAAAGCTACCGGCGCCTCGCCGGCGACGCCGATCTGGTGCTGATCGAGGGCGCGGGAAGTCCGGCCGAAATCAACCTGCGCGCCGGCGACATCGCCAACATGGGCTTCGCCCGCGCCGCCGGCGCTCCGGTGGTCCTGGTGGGCGATATCGATCGCGGTGGCGTCATCGCCAGCATCGTCGGCACCTGGGTGCTGCTGGACGAGCCCGATCGCCGGCACCTCAAGGGCTACATCATCAACAAGTTCAGGGGCGACGTCCGGCTGTTCGACGGCGGTCTGCGCGCCATTACCGAGCGAACGGGGCTGGCCGGTTTCGGCGTCGCGCCGTGGTTCGCGGCGGCCGGCCTGCTGCCCGCCGAGGACGCGGTGGCGCTTCAGGGCCGGAGGGCCGCCGACCGCGACCCGGCGATCCGCGTCGCCGTGCCGGTATTCTCCAGGATCGCCAATTTCGACGACCTGGATCCGCTGATCGCCGAACCCGACGTGTCCGTCACGTTCGTGCGGCCCGGCGAGGCGATGCCGGGCGACGCCGACCTGTTCGTCCTGCCCGGCTCCAAGGCCACGCTGGCGGATCTTGCGTTCGTCCGCGACCAGGGTTGGGACGTGGATATCCGCGCCCATGTGCGCCGCGGCGGCGCCGTCGTCGGCCTGTGCGGCGGCTACCAGATGCTCGGGACGGCGGTCCGCGATCCCCTCGGCGTCGAGGGACGCGCCGGCGAGGTCGCCGGCCTGGGCATGCTACGGGTCGAAACCGAACTGACCGGCGACAAGACCCTGACCGAGGCCACCGGCACCGACACCACCACCGGGGCCCCGGTTCGCGGCTACGAGATGCATGTGGGCCGGACCTCCGGACCGGACCGCGACCGACCCATGTTGCGGCTGGGCAACGGAACCGACGGCGCCATTTCCGCCGACGGCCGGATCTTCGGCTGCTACCTCCACGGGCTGTTCGCCTCGGACGTGTTCCGCCAGGCGTTTCTCGGTCGCCTGCGCGACAGGGCCGCCAGCGGCCTCGCCTACGAAACGCAGGTGGAACGCGTGCTCGACGACCTTGCCGACCACCTGGAGAATCACCTCGACCTGGACGGCCTGCTCTCGGTGGCGTCTCGGGTTGACACCTCGCCTTTCGTTTCCTAATAAAGCGATTGCCCAGCAGGGGACAGAAACCAATACGTTCTTAGCGAGAGGGGTAAAAATGCTTCGTGGAGCCTCAAGTGGTCTGTTAGTCGCATTGGCCGTGGTTTTTTTCGCCGCTTCGGCGGCGTTTGCCGAAAGCGAAATCCGCACCGAGCGCGTTCAGTTCAAGCCCGGCGCCAACAGCGCCGTCGTCGAGGGCTCCATCACCGGCTACGAAACCGTCGACTACGTTCTTGGCGCCCGCAAGGGGCAGTCCATGAACGTCAGCATGGCCACGAACAACGGCGCCAATTATTTCAACATCCTGGCGCCGGGCGAGACCGACGTGGCGATGTTCATCGGCTCCACGTCGGGTAACCAGTACGAGGGTATTCTGCCCGAAAGCGGCGACTACAAGGTCCGCGTCTACATGATGCGAAGCGCCGCCCGCCGCAACGAGGTCGCCAAGTATCGCCTTGAGATGATCATCAACGCCGGCGAGCAGCGGTCGGGCATGTCTGGAGGCGCGGAAACCTCCACCGATTCACCGGCCGCGCCCTCGGGCGACGCGAAGGTGGCGGGAACCGACTATCACGCCACCGGGAACATTCCCTGCTCCATGGGCGGCGGCCAGCCAACGGGCTCTTGCCCGTTCGGCGTCAAGCGCGAGGGCGGCGGATCCGGTATGGTCACGGTCACCAAGTCCGATGGGCGGACCCGGACCATTTTCTTCGAGAACGGAACCGCGACCGGATATGACATGAGCCAAGCGGATCCCGGGGAATTCCGCGCCGAGAAGCAGTCCGATATGAGCACGATCTTTATCGGTCAAGAACGCTACGAGATCCCGGACGCAGTAATTTTCGGCGGTTGATGTTCCGGGGCAACGACCCCGCGAGAGCCGGTTGAATGTTGAAGCGTCGTCAGGGGGAGGGAGGATTCCCACAATTCAATAGAGTAAGGCCCGCCGGCGAAGTATGCGGCGGGCGGCATACGCCTTCTTGAGGGCGATCGACGCGAAGTGAACAAGTCGGGATGATCAAAAATTGAGCGAAACGAAAATTTTTCGGTGCCAGCGGCGCCGGGTGTTGAGGGTGGCGGCGGCCGGTGGAATGGCGGTGGCGGCACTGAGTGTTCCCGGGATTCGAGCGCTGGCCGGGGTTGTCGTCAAGGATATCCGGGACCTTGAGCCGGGAGAATTCACCTGGCACCCGGAACGCTCGCCGAGCGGTCCCGTCGCGATCGTCGTGTCGATCCCGGACCAGCGCGTGCACGTTTACCGCAATGGCGTGCGCATCGCGGTCTCGACCTGCTCCACCGGGAAGCCCGGCCATTCCACGCCCACCGGGGTGTTCACGGTCCTGCAGAAAGATAAACATCATCGGTCGTCGACCTACGGTGGCGCGCCGATGCCCAATATGAACCGGCTGACCTGGGACGGTATCGCCCTCCACGCGGGTAACTTGCCGGGTTATCCGGCCTCGCACGGCTGCGTCCGGTTGCCAACGGAGTTCTCGGCCAAACTGTTCGGGATCACGCACGTCGGCACGCCGGTTATCATCGCGGGAGGCAACACCGAACCGGCGGAGATCGTTCATCCGGGGCTGGTTCTGAGCGAGTACGCCGAGCACGAGTTCGAGGAGGCGGTGGCCAGCCTCGAGAACAAGAGCCTGCCGGCGGCCATATCCGCCGACAGTGCCACTTCCCAGACGTCGGTGTTGGTCAGCGGCGCCGATCGGCGCGTGTTCGTGCTGGAAAATGGCGCCATCGTCGCCGAGGGGAAGGCGGCGATCGCGGACCCGGAAACGCCCTTGGGCTCGCACGTTTTCGTTCTCGTCGATACGCACGAGCCTTCTCGCGGCATGGTTTGGCACGCCGTCGGCTATCACCCACATGATGGGTTCGCGGTCCCCACACCGGAGGAAGCGGTCATCAAACGGCTGCGAGCGGAAACGCGCGTGCTCGACGCGATCAAGGCGCGCATGCACCCCGGGATGGTCCTGGTCATGACCGACCTTCCCGCCCACGCGGAAACCCGCACGGGGACGGACTTCGTCATCATGACGCAGGATACGGCTTGATCTTGGATCGGCTTGGCACCCAGAGAAAAGCCGGATCCAGGGGGCGTCGCTAACAACCATGCCGCGCACCGTGCTCATCATAGCTGCGAGCGGTTATACGCTCCTGGGAATCGCCGCGCTCGTTATCGGCTTCGTCGTCCCCTGGGACGATCCGCTTTCTGCCGTCTATGCGATCCTGGTGGGACTACCATGGAGCTTATTGTTCGTGAACCTCGCGGATCGCATCGCGGAAAGCCGCTCCGTCGGCATCAATATCGCCCTGGTGACCGGCGCCATTGCACTGAACGCCGGGCTTCTGTGGTGGTGGGCCCTGACAAGAAAGGTGAAATCGCGATGAAGACGAAAATCTGCAAACTATCCATGTGCGCCATCGGGGTTGTCGCTGGCGGTTTGTTTTTGAGCGTCCTCGCTCCGCGAACGTCGGCCGATGAAGGCATTGACCCGGATGCGATTTTCGCTCGCGCGGAGCAAGACGGATCGGTTGGAACGGCGAGGAAAACAAGGCTCGTCGATGCCCGCCCTTCCGAGGTTGGCGAGGTAATCGTTACGGTCATCAGCGGTGAAGGCCAGGAAACCCGGAGCAAACCCGCCGTAGCCGGCGACATGGTGGTACGCAATCGCTGTCCGGCAACCGGCAATGAGCAATACCTGGTGACGGCTTCGAAATTCGCCGAGCGTTACGGAAAACCCCTTGGACCGGAGGATACCGACGGTTGGCGTCCATTCCGTCCGACGGGAACCGACATGCTTTACGTGGTCGTGCGGGCCGAGGACGGAAGCTTCACGTTCACAGCGCCGTGGGGAGAGCCGATGGTGGCGCGGCCGGGGGACGCGCTGGTCCGCGACCCGGCCGATCCGAAGGACACGTATCGTGTCGCCGCCGCGTCGTTCGCGTGCACTTACGAGATCGTCAAACCGGCTGGAAACTGACCACTAGGCCATAACGCTTTCCGGGATTAATCGACGCAAGGAGGGTTCAACGATGGACATCACCGCACTTCTGATATTCCTGCTCATCGGCGTGGTCGCGGGCTGGCTGGCCGGCAAGATCATCGCCGGCGGCGGCTTCGGCATCATCGGCAACCTGATCGTTGGCGTCATCGGCGCCTTCGTCGGCGGTTACATTTTCCAACTCTTCGACATCGAGGCCGGCGGCTTGATCGGTTCCATCGTTACGGCGACAGTCGGCGCCATTGTTCTTCTGTTCGTGGTTGGATTGATCAAGCGGGTCGCGTGATGAGATCGCTTGTACTGGCCGCCTTCGCCCTCTTCGTCATCTCCGTACATGGCGCTCCGGAGGCGCGGGCGACCGCGGATGGCCCCGACTATTACGCGGTGACCGGCATCGCCGCCGACGACGTCCTCAACATCCGCGCCGCACCGTCCGCGAGAGCCGCGAGGATCGGCAGAATCCCGCACGACGGTCGCGGTCTTCGGAACCTCGGTTGCCTGGGCGGCCCCACGTTCGCGCAGTGGGAGAAGATGAGCGAGGCCGAGCGGGAACGGGCGGCGCGACAGCGGTGGTGCCGGATCCGCTACCAAGGCGTCGAGGGCTGGGTTGCCGGCTGGTTTCTGACCGAAGATCCCGGCGCTCCGCCTGAGCCCAGAGGAAACGCGCAATAGGTTGGCCGAGTTGGTGGCGCGGGCCCCGTCCGGGTAGCCCGTTGAATGCGATTTTCGAGGAAAAGGAAACGATGCGATGAAAATACTCTTGTACATTCTGGTGTTCGTGATCGGCGGCATCGTCGGCTTCGTTGCCGGCGGCATCGGTGGCGGGACCGTCGGAATGATGGCGGGAAGTATCGGCGGTACCGAGTTCGGTGTTTGCACCGCGTTGAAGGTCGCCGAGGACAAGGGGATCCTGACGGCGGAACAGAAACAGCGGCTGCTCGAGGACACCGCCGCGCATCTTCGGACCGAATTTAAGGACCTCGTGGAAAAGGCGGAACTGTCCGAGAAAATGCCGCTCAACGCCGAAACCTGCGAAACGTTGATCACCCAGGCAAAAGCGGGAGCGAAAAAGGACTGACGCTCCCGCGTGGTCCCGGCCGCCGGGGCCGGCCGTCAAGCCGCCTCGTACTTCTCGATGACCCACGGCTCGCCCTTGGCCGCCTCGCACCATTCCATGACCGGAGGCCACGTCATGACATTACGGGCGTAGGTGCGGCAGATCTCGTCCAGCTGGATCCCGTAGGTCTCGAACCGGGTGATCACCGGGGCAAACATGATATCGGCGGCGCCGACGGGTCCGAACAGGAACGGCCCGCCGCCGAACACGTGCAGGCAATCGCGCCAGATCCGCATGACCCGTTGAACGTCCGCCTCCGCATCCGTCGGAATGCGCGTGTCCGCGCTTGGCCGCGCCGATGTTCATGGGCATTTCGCCTCGAAGCGCCCTGAAACCGGAATGCATCTCCGCCGAAACCGAGCGCGCGAAGGCGCGGGCCGTTGGATCCTCCGGCCAGAACCCGTGCCCCGGGAACAGCTCCGCGAGGTACTCGATTATGGAGAGCGAGTCCCAGATGGTGCGCGGCCCGTGCTTGAGCGTCGGCACCAGCCCCGAGGGCGAGTGCTCGGCGATGGCGGCTTTCGTCGTCTCGAGGTCGAGCGGAATGACGATCTCATCGAAGGGCACGCCCGCCAGCTTCATCGCCAGCCAGCCGCGCATGGACCAGGACGAATATCTCTTGTTGGCGATGATCAGGGTGTATTCGCTCATGGGTTCCCCCTCGTCTCGGGTTTCGCTACAGAACGGCCAGGAAGGCCACCACCAGGGCGTTGATCAGGCACGCCGCCACGTAGACCGACAACGCCGCCTCGATGTCCTGGCCCGTGGCCCGGGTGCGGCCGTCGCCGATCCAGGGATCGTCGACGGTGGTCTCGCCGTAGCGCCGGGGACCGCCCAGAGCGAGGCCGAGCGCCCCGGCCATGGCGGCCTCGGGCCAGCCGGCGTTCGGGGAGCGGTGCTTGCCGGCGTCCCGCCGCATCGCCCGCCAGGCGCCCGACGCGTCCCCCGAGGGCACGACCCCGGCGGCGGCCACCAGGAACAGGCCCGCCAGACGCGCCGGAACCAGGTTGAGCAGGTCGTCGAGCCGGGCGGCCACCAGGCCGAAAGACTTATGACGCGGGGAGGTGTAGCCGATCATGCTGTCCAAGGTGTTGACGCTCTTGTAGACGAGCAGGCCGGGAAACCCGAACAGCACGTACCAGAACACCGGCGCCACCACCGCGTCGCTGAAATTCTCGGCGCACGACTCGATGGCCGCGCGCGCCACGCCATGCCTGTCGAGCTGGTCGACGTCGCGCCCGACGATGTGCGCCACCGCGCGCCGGGCGCCTTCCAGGCCGTCGGTCTTCAGCGCGCCTCCGACGGCGCGGACGTGGTCGTACAGGCTTCGCTGGGCGAGCAGCGTCACCGTGAGCACGAACTCGATGATCCAGGCGAGGACGAAATGCGAGGTCAGCCACGTGACCGCCCAGCCCACCGCCCCCGCCAGGACGATGACCAGCGCCACCGCGAGCGCGCCAAGCGCGACCCTGGCGGCCGGGGACAGACTCTCCCGATTGAACGTCCGGTCCAGAAAACCGATCAGGCCGCCGATGACGCGCACGGGATGCAGCGCCGTCTGGAACAGCGACGAGGCCTCTCCCACGCACGCCTCCATGGCGAGCGCCAGCAAGAGAATGAGAAGGGGATCGATCGTCCCCCCGGAGTCCCCGAGGCCGAATATGAACATGGCGCGCAGTTTCGATGGACGGCGCCTTTCCGTCAACGGTGTTCTCCGTCCGCCGTGTTCTCCGTCGGGCCGCCGGTCACCGGGGATGACAGATCCCGCCCGAGCCCCTATGATCCGCGCGGCGGCCCGTCCGGCCGGAGGCCATGACCATCCGGACCCGGCCGTGGCGGCGCGCGCCGCCGCATTGAATGACGCTCGAAGGCAAGGACCAAGCACAATGAACCAAGGAAATGCCGTGATGATCTGCGGCCACGGCAGCCGCTCCGTCGCCGCCGTTGAGGAATTCAACGTACTCGCCCGCCACTTCCGCGAGCGGCTTCCCGACTACGACGTGGACAGCGGTTTTCTGGAATTCGCCAAGCCCGTTATCCGGGACGGTCTCGAGGCCCTGAAGGCGCGCGGCGCCAAGCGGATCATCTGTCTCCCCGGAATGCTGTTCGCCGCCGGTCACGTGAAGAACGACCTGCCTTCGGAGGTCAACGGCTTCGCCGCCGAAAACCCTCAGATCGAGGTTCTGTTCGGCCGCGAACTGGCGATCGACGCGCGGCTGCTGCGGGCATCCGCCGACCGCATCGAGGCCGCCGAGAAATCGGCCGGGACCTCCGTGGACCGCAAGGATACGCTGCTGATGGTGGTGGGGCGCGGAACCAACGATTCCGACGCCAACTCCAATGTGTCCAAGGTGGCCCGCATGCTGTGGGAAGGCATGGGGTTCGGATGGACCGAGGTGTGCTACAGCGGCGTCGCCCATCCGCTGGTGGACGCGGGCATGGCGCATGCCGTCAAGCTCGGCTACAAGCGGATCATCGTCTTTCCGTACTTCCTGTTCACCGGAATCCTGGTCAAGCGGATCTACGACGGCGCCGACGCGGCGGCGGCGGCCAATCCCGGGATCGAGGTTCTCAAGGCCGATTATCTCAACGACCATCCCCTGGTGATCGATACCTTCCTGGAGCGGGTCGACGAGGTGCTTCACGGCCGCAACCTGATGAACTGCCAGCTCTGCAAGTACCGCGAACAGATCATCGGTTACGAAGACGCGCCCGGAACGCCGCAGGTGGGCCATCACCATCATGTCCGAGGGATCGGCACCGACGGCGATCACGATCATGATCACGGCCACGACCACCATCACGGTCACGCGCACGATCATGATCACGAGCACGATCACGGGCACGGGGATGGTCATCACCACGATCATGGTCACGGCCATCATCACGACCACGGGCACGATCACGGACATGATCATGGGCACGGGCACCGTCACGCCGCGACGGCGGACAAGGGATAGCACGCCCGAACGAATGATTGGCCATGCCTCCCGTATTCGACGCGTACATCATGGTGGATTGGAGCGCCGCCGCCACTCCGAGGACCGGCGAGGACAGCATCTGGTATTGCTGCCTGGAGCGGCAGAACGGACAACTCATGCCCGTCCGGCTGGCCAACCCGGCCACCCGCCGCCAGGCCGTCGCCGAGCTGGCCGACCTGCTCAGCGACCTGATCGCGCGCGGCTGTCACGCGCTCGCCGGGTTCGACTTCGCCTTCGGGTATCCCGCGGGGTTCGCCGCGCGCCTTCGCCCGAACGCGCCGAACTGGCTGAGCGTCTGGAAGGAAATCGCGGGACGCGTTCGCGACGGCGACGACAACGTGAACAACCGCTTCGAGGTGGCCGCCGCCCTGAACGAGAAGATATCCGGCGGTGATTTTCCGTTCTGGGGCTGCCCGGACAAGACCCGGCGGCCGAACCTGGGGAAAACCAAGCCCGAGGGTTTTGGCGGCGGCGGCCTGGCCGAACTCCGCATGACCGAACGAGCCATCCCGGGGCCTCAGCCGGTCTGGAAGCTGCACTACCAGGGAAGCGTGGGAAGCCAGACGCTGACGGGCATCCCCTGCGTTTTCTCGCTCCGTCATCATCCGTGGCTGGCCGACGCCACCCGCATCTGGCCGTTCGAGACCGGGCTCGGCGCATTGGAAAAGCGCAACACCATCGGGCGGCGGCTGGTGTTCGCCGAGGTTTATCCGTCGATGATCCGGCCCAGGGTCCAATCCGGCGACATCAAGGACGCGGTCCAGGTGCGCGCGCTGGCGGAGCACTTCGCCCATCTCGACGGCGCCGGCGCCCTCGCCCCCCTGTTCGCGGGTCCCCAAGACCTGAGCAGCGGTGAGCGGCATGTCATCGAGACCGAGGAGGGCTGGATCCTCGGCGTCGAGAAGGCGGCCAGGGGCGCGCGACCGCCCGCCGCCGCGACGTCGCGCTACGGCTACGTCCGCGATCCGCGGGACATCTATCGCCGGTCCTTCGAAGCCATTCGCGCCGAAGCGCGGCTCGGCGATCTGCCCGCCGATTTCGAACCCCTGGCGGTGCGGCTGATCCATGCCTGCGGCATGCCCGATATCGTCCCCGACCTGGCGTTCAGCCCCGAGGCGGCCGCCGCCGCCCGGGCCGCGCTCCAATCGGGCGCGCCGATCCTGGTGGACGCCAAAATGGTCGCCGACGGCATCATCCGCGACCGGCTGCCGGCCGCCAACAGGGTTCTCTGCACCCTGAACGACGCGGAGGTCCGGCCGCTGGCGGAGACGCTGGGCACCACCCGCTCGGCGGCGGCCGTGGACTTGTGGCGTCCCCACCTGAAGGGCGCGGTGGTGGCCATCGGCAACGCTCCCACCGCCCTGTTCCGGCTGCTGGAACTCCTTGACGAGGGCGCGGCTCCGCCGGCGGTGATCCTCGCGTTCCCGGTGGGGTTCGTGGGCGCGGCGGAATCGAAGGAAGCGCTGATCGCCCACGCCGGCGGCGTCCCCTATGTCACCCTGCGCGGCCGCCGGGGCGGCAGCGCTTTCGCGGCCGCCGCCGTCAACGCCCTTTCGCGAGCGGTCCAGTGACCCCCTGGCTGACGGTGATCGGTGTCGGCGACGACGGATTGGTCGGACTTAGCCCGTCCGCCCGCGCCCTTGTCGACGGCGCCGAACTGCTGGTCGGCGGCGAGCGTCACCAGGCCATGGTCCCCGAGACCTCCGCCACCCGTCTCACCTGGGCCGACGGCCTGCCCAAGGCGATGGACGCCATCGCCGAGTGGCGGGGACGCCGGGTGGTGGTGCTGGCCACGGGGGATCCCATGTACTTCGGCGGCGGCGCCAACCTCGGCCGGCGGTTCGATCCGGCCGAAATGACCGTCGTGCCGGCCCCCGGAGCGTTCAGCCTCGCCGCCGCCCGGATGGTGTGGTCGCTGCCGGACGTGGAGACCGCGACGGTCCATGGCCGTCCGCTGGAAATGCTCAACCTGGTCATCGCCCCGGACATGCGGCTCCTGGTGCTGAGCCGCGACGGCGATACCCCGGCCCAGGTGGCGGGGCTGCTGACCGAGCGCGGATTCGGCCCGAGCCTTGTGACGGTGCTGGAACACCTGGGTGGCCCGAGGGAACGGCGGGTCGAGGGACGGGCCGACGCCTGGAACCATCCCCGCTGCGCCGATCTCAACACACTGGCCATCGCGTGCCGCGCGGGGCCGGACGCCCGGATCCTGCCACGCGTGCCGGGCCTTCCCGACGCGGTGTTCGAGAACGACGGCCAACTGACCAAGCGGGAGGTCCGCGCGATGACCATCGCCGCGTTGGCGCCGCTCCCGGGCGAGGTACTGTGGGACGTGGGCGCCGGCAGCGGATCCGTCGCCATCGAGTGGCTGCGCGCCGCGCCCGCCCAGCGAACGGCCAGAAGCGGCGCGGCCCGGGCGGTCGCCATGGAGCGGAACGCCGGGCGGTGCGCCACCATCGCCCGCAACGCCCTGGCGCTCGGCACTCCGCATCTCGACGTCGTGCAAGCCGAGGCGCCCGACTGTTTCGAGAACCAGAAGCACCCGCCGAGCACGATCTTTCTCGGCGGCGGGGTCTCCAACCCGGGGCTCCTCGATGCCTGTTGGCGGGTGCTGGTTCCGGGCGGGCGGCTGGTCGCCAACGCCGTCACCTTGGAAGGAGAAGCGCGCTTGATCGAGTTTCACGGCCGCCACGGCGGCACCTTGACCCGGATGTCCATTTCGCGGGCCGAGGCGGTTGGCGGGCTTAACGCCTTCAGGCCGCTGATGGACGTGACCCAATACGCGGGGAACACGACATGAGCGCGACACTGTACGGACTGGGCATCGGCCCGGGCGATCCCGACCTGGTGACCGTCAAGGCCCGCCATATCCTCCAGACCGCGCCGGTCATCGCCTATCCGGCGCCCGAGGGCGGCACCAGCCTGGTGCGCGCCATCGCCGACCCGCACATTCCCGAGGGCCGCACCGAAATCGTCATCAGCACGCCCATGGTGGCCGAAAGCTTTCCCGCGAATGACGTGTACGACCGCTACGGCGAGATGATCGCCGCCCACCTCGACCAGGGCCGCGACGTGGCGGTGCTGTGCGAGGGCGACCCCTTCCTCTACGGCTCGTTCATGTATCTGTTCGAGCGGATCGCCGGCCGGTACCCGACGGAAGTGGTCCCCGGGGTGTCCTCCTTGGGCGCGGTGGCGGCGGTGGCCGGAACCCCCCTGGTTTCGCGCAACGAGGTCCTGACGATCCTCCCCGCGACGCTGCCGGAGGCCGAGCTGGAAACGCGGCTGGCCGCCACCGACACCGCCGCCATCATGAAGGTGGGCCGCCATCTATCCAAGGTGCGGCGGGTGCTGCGGCGCCTCGATCTCAACGAGCGGGCCCGCTACGTGGAACGGGCGACCATGCCCGACCAGCGGGTGGTCGCGCTGGACGACCTCGCCGACGACGGCGCTCCATATTTCTCCATGATCCTGGTGCGGCATCCCGAGGGGCGCCGGGGCCCGGGCCGGGCGGATGTCTCCCGCCTGCCGACCGGCGCCGCGCTGATCGCGCTCGGCGCCGGCGGCATGGACCTGGCGCGCCGCCTGAAAGCGCTGCTGCCCGAAAGCCGGATCCACGGCCTGGCGAGCCGCACCGTGGACGCGGACGTGGTGTTCTCCGAGACCATGGCCCATCTCCGCGCTCTGTTTTCCGAGGGTGTCCCCATCGTCGCCGTGTGCGCCGCCGGGATCGTCATCCGCGCCCTGGCGCCGCTGCTCCGCGACAAGCAAACCGAACCCCCGGTGGTCTGCGTCGCCGAGAACGGAAGCAGCGCCATCCCCCTGTTGGGCGGCCATCACGGCGCCAACCGGCTGGCGCGCGCCATCGCGGCGTCGACCGGCGGAACGGCGGCGGTCACCACCGGAGGAGACATCCGGTTCGGGCTGAGCCTGGACGACCCGCCGCCCGGCTGGCGCATCGCCAATCCGCCGGCCGTCAAGGACGTGACGGCGGCCCTGCTCGCCGGGGATCCGGTGGCGCTGCGGGTGGAGGCCGGGGACGCGCGTTGGCTGACCGAGTCGGATATTCCTTTTTGCGAGCATGGCGAGCATGCCGTCTGGGTCACCGACCGCATGGACGAGGACATGGGCGCGGCGCTGGTCCTTCACCCGCCGGTGCTCGCGGTCGGCGTCGGCTGCGAACGCGGAGCGTCTCCGGAGGAAGTCACGGAACTGGTGCTGCAAACCCTGGCCGCGCACCGGCTGGCCCCGGGGGCGGTGGCGTGCGTGGCGTCCATCGACCTCAAGGCCGACGAGGCGGCGGTTCACGCCGTGGCCGATGCCCTTGGTGTCCCCGCCCGCTTCTTCACCGCCGGGGAACTGAACGCCGAAGCGCCGCGACTCAGGAACCCGTCGGAGGTGGTGTTCCGCGAGGTGGGATGTCCGGGTGTCGCCGAGGGCGCGGCGCTCGCGGCCGGCGGCGCGGCCGCCGCCCTGATCGTGGAAAAGACGCGCTCCCGACGCGCCACCTGCGCGGTGGCCCGCGCGCCCGGTTCCATCGACCCCGCCGCCGTGGGCCGTCCCCAGGGCAGCCTCACCGTCGTCGGCATCGGACCGGGCAACGCGGCCTGGCGCACGCCCGACGCCAGCCGGGTCCTCGCCGAGGCCACCGACGTGGTGGGGTACGGCCTCTATCTCGATCTGATCGCCGACGCCATATCCGGCAAGACCCGACACACGTCGAACCTGTCGCAGGAGGAAGACCGGGTGCGCCGCGCCTTCGAACTGGCGGCCGAGGGCCGGTCCGTGGCGCTCGTCAGTTCCGGCGACGCCGGCGTCTACGGGCTGGCGGCGTTGGCCTTCGAGGTCCTCGACCATGACGACAATCCCGCCTGGAACCGGGTGGCGGTGTCGGTGACACCCGGCGTTTCCGCGTTCCAGGCCGCCGCGTCGCGCATCGGCGCGCCCACCGGCCACGATTTCTGCGCCATCTCGCTCTCGGACCTGCTCACGCCCTGGCCGCGCATCGAACGGCGCTTGAAGGCGGCGGCCGATGGCGATTTCGTGGTGGCGTTCTACAACCCCGTCTCGAAACGGAGGCAGACCCATCTCGCGACCGCCCGCGATATCCTGCTCACCGGCCGGCCGCCCCATACGCCCGTGGTGCTGGCCCGCAATCTGGGGCGCGACGGCGAACGCATCGAGGTCATCCGCCTCGACGAACTGGAACCGGAGCGGGCCGACATGCTGACCATGGTGCTGGTGGGCAACAGCCAGAGCCGTGTCGTGCATCGCGGCGTCAACCGCTGGGTCTATACGCCGCGCGGCTACGAGAAGAAGCGCGACAATCCGGCCGGATCGGCTTCGGAAAAGGAGACAAGCCGATGACCGTGCATTTCATCGGCGCCGGTCCGGGCGCGCCCGACCTGATCACCGTGCGGGGGCTTAACCTCATCCGCCGCTGCCCGGTCGTGCTGTACGCCGGGTCGCTGGTGCCGCGCGAGGTTGTGGCGGAGGCACCCACCGGCGCGAAGGTGATCGACACGGCGCCCCTGCACCTCGACGAAATCATCGCCGAGATGAAAACCGCCCAGGCGGCCGGGCACGACGTCGCCCGGGTGCATTCCGGCGATCCGTCGCTGTACGGCGCCATCGCCGAGCAGATGCGCCGGCTCGACGACCTCGGTATTCCCTACGAGATCACGCCGGGGGTCCCGGCCTACGCGGCCGCCGCGGCGGCGCTGAAGACCGAGTTCACCCTGCCGGGGATCAGCCAGACCATCGTGCTGACGCGCACGTCCACGCGCAGTTCGTCCATGCCGGAAACCGAGAGCCTTGACGTGCTCGGCGCCAGCCGGGCGACCCTGGCCATCCATCTTTCGGTGACCAACCTCGCCAACGTGGTCCGGTCGCTCACGCCGCACTACGGCGACGATTGCCCGGTGGCGGTGATCTACCGCGCAAGCTGGCCCGACCAGCTGATCATTCGCGGCACGCTGGCCGACATCCGATCCCAGGTGAAGGCCGCCGGCATCACCCGGACGGCGTTGATCCTCGTGGGCCGGGTTCTCGATCCCGGCGCGTTCGACGACAGCCGGCTGTATGCCGCCGACCACCATCACGTCCTCCGCCCCAAGGCCTGAGCGGCGTCAGCGGGTCATCACGCCGCCGATCCACGCCAGCGCCTCGTCCACGGTTGCCACCCGCGCCACCTCCGGCGGCGGCGGCGGCCGGCGGATCATCACCACCCGGGCGCCCACCTCCCGGGCGGCGGCCAGCTTGGCGTCCATGGGACCGCCGCTCTGCTTGGTGACCAGCGTATCGATCCCGTGCTCTTGGAACAGCGCCCGTTCGCGATCGACGGTGAAGGGCGGTTCGGCGGCGACGACGGCATAGCGTGTCAGCGGCAGCACACCCACCGGCGGCTGAAACAGGCGCACCAGAAACCACACGTCGGCGACCCGGGAAAAGGCCTCGATCATCCCCGGACCGGTGGTGAGAAAAACCCGCGAGGCCACCGTCGGAAGCAGGTCGGCGGCTTGTTCGAAGCCATCCACCTCCAGCCATTGATCGCCCGGCCCGGGGCGCCATGGCGGACGGACCACCATGAGCTGCGGCACGCCCACCATGACGCAAGCCGCCGCCGCCTGATCGGAAATGTTCCTGGCGAACGGATGGGTGGCGTCGATAACCATATGGATGCCCTCGCCCTTGAGGTAGTCGACGATCCCTCCGGTTCCGCCGAAACCGCCGATCCGGGTCCGGCCAGGCAGGGTCCGGGCCGGCTTCAGCAGCCGGCCGGCCAGCGAACTGATGACTTCGAGACGGTCGCCGAAACCGTCGACGGCGCGCCCGGCCAATTCGGCGGCCTCGGTGGTGCCGCCCAGGATCAACAGGCGTTTAGTAACCATCGCTCCCCGCATCCGCGCGGCCGATGAGTTGGCCCGCCCGGTCGAACACCAGGACCTCCACCTCGCAGCCGGGATCCAGGGTCGCGCGGCTGACGGAGAGCGCCCCCCGCGCCACCGCGTCGGCCAGCGGCAGGCCTTCGTCGCCGGCGAGGGACAGAACCTGGGCGGCGGTGTTGGCGCCCCGCGCCTCGTCGACCGCCGCCGGAGACGCGCCGAGCGCCGCCAGATCGTCCGCCAGCCGGTCCATGTCGACCCGCGACTTGGACGAATGGAGAAAAAGGTTGCCCTGCGCCAGCTTGGTCATCTTGGCGAAGCCGCCGGCGATGCTGAGCCGGGGCAGCGGGTGGGTGCGCAGGTATTTGAGCGTCCCGCCGACGAAATCGCCCATGTCGATCAGCGCCTGGTCGGAAAGGCCGTAGAGGCGCTGGACGCCGGCCTCCGAGGTGCTGCCGGTGGCGGCGGCCACGTGGTCCAGCCCCGACGCGCGCGCCACGTCGATGCCCCGGTGAATGGAATGCACCCATGCTGCGCACGAGAACGGAACCACGATCCCGGTGGTGCCGAGCACGGACAGCCCGCCGCGGATACCGAGCCGGCCGTTCAAGGTCTTCTCCGCCAACGCCTCCCCGCCCGGAATGGATACCGTGACGATCACGTCGGCCACGACCCCGCAATGCTCCGCCACGGTTGCAAGGGCGTCGCGGATCATCTGTCTCGGGCTCGGATTGATGGCGGGTTCGCCGACCGGAACCGGCAGACCCGGCAGGGTGACCACGCCGACCCCCTCGCCGGCGCGGAAGGCGACGCCCGTTCCCGGCGCGCCATGGGCGACGGTGGCCACCACCTCGGCTCCGTGAGTGACGTCGGGGTCGTCGCCCGCGTCCTTGATCACGCCGGCGCGCGCCCAGCCCTCTGCGCGCTCGGTCCGCGCGAGCGGCAGCGTGACCGAGCCGCCGCGCGGCAACAGCACCGTCACCGCCTCCGGGAAGGTTCCCGTCAGCAGCGCTTCATAGGCGGCGGTGGCGGCCGCCGTGGCGCATGTTCCGGTGGTCCATCCCCGGCGCAGCGGCCCGTCAGGCTTGTCGTCGTTCATTTCCCGACTGTAACCCTTTCATTGGCACGAGCGCTTGCTGTATTTTGCCGCGGTGCATATAGTTTGTAATTCTAATATATCATGTCCAGGTTCGCCGTTTCGCGGCTGGACCTCAACGTAGCTGTACCGTGGATCAGGAATCGCTCCTCATCAATATGCTGGCCACCGGCCTGGCTCACTGCCAGGCCGTCACCGTCGAGCATGGCGGGCTCCTGACCAGTCTGTTCATGGCGGGCCTCGTCGGTAGCGCCACCCATTGCGTCGGCATGTGCGGACCCTTCGTGCTGGCCCAGACCGTCGCCCGACTCGAATCCAGGCCGGCCTCCGACATGCGCGAGTTTCACCGGCTGTCCGGAGCGGCCCTGGCGCCCTATCATCTCGGCCGGACGACCACCTATGCCGGTCTGGGCGCGGCCGCCGCGCTGCTCGCCGGCGGTGTGATCGACGTCACCGGCCTCAAGTGGCTGTCGGCGGCGTTGCTGATCCTGGCGGCGCTGTTCTTTCTGGGGTACGCGGTCCAGCGCATCGGCGTCCATGTGCCGTGGCTCAGGAGCGGCGGGGAAAGCGGGTGGTCGCGCCACCTGGGGCGGTGGGCCCGGCCGCTGTTCGAACGGCCGGTGGGGGTCCGGGGCTATGCCCTGGGACTGATGCTGGGGTTCCTGCCCTGCGGCCTGCTGTACGGGGCGCTGGCGGCGGCGGCGGCGAGCGGGGATCCGCTGTCGGGGGCGTTCGCCATGATTGCCTTCGCGCTGGGCACGGTTCCGGCGCTTGTCGCCGTGGGCCTCGCGGGTCACGTTGCCGGGCGGCGCTGGCAGGGGCTGCTGGCGGGCATCACGCCGGTCCTGATGGTCTTCAACGCGGCTGCGCTGACCTACCTGGCCTGGCGCGTCGTCGCATAGGCCCTAAATCATCATGAGATAGCAAGGAGGGACATGGACGTGAGCGAGAAACGCACTGCTGGCAAGGGCCGGGGCTTCAACGGGATCGCCGTTGCGTTCGCCATCGCCGGGCTGATGATCGTCGGTTTGCTGGTCGGCCGGTTCTATTTCGGTCCGGGCAGCCAAGCGTCGAACGAGACGGCCACCACCACGTCGCCCCTGATCGGAGGGCCGTTCACCCTGGTCGACCAGAACGGCGCCACCGTCACCGACGCCGATTTCAAGGGCAAGTTCATGCTGGTGTATTTCGGCTATACGTTCTGTCCCGACGTCTGTCCGACGGCGCTGAACCGCAATTCGGCGGCCATGGACATCCTCGGCGAACAGGCGGACAAGGTGGTTCCGATCCTGATCACCGTCGATCCGGCGCGCGACACGGTGGCGCACATGAAGCAGTACGCCACGTTCTTCCATCCCCGGCTGGTGGCCCTGACCGGTTCCGACGAGCAGGTGAAGGCGGCGGCCAAGGCCTACCGGGTCTATTTCGCGAAAGTGGAGGAAGAAGGCGGCGACCCCGACAATTACCTCATGGACCACACCGCCATTACCTTCATGATGGGGCCGGACGGCAAGTTCGTTCAGCACTTCAGCCACGACGCCACGCCCGAGGACATGGCCGAGCGCATGCGGAAAGTGATGGCCGAGGCCGGCGCTTGACCAAGGGCCTGATCGTCGCCGCTCCCGCCTCGGGAAGCGGCAAGACGGTCGTCACGCTCGGACTGCTGCGCCATCTCGCCCGGTCGGGGGTTTCGGTCGCGTCCGCCAAGACGGGACCCGACTACATCGATCCCGCCTTCCACGCCGCCGCCAGCGGCCGTCCCTGCGTCAATCTCGATCCCTGGGCCATGCGGCCCGGGACCCTGGCCGCCGCCGCGCGCCGGTTGGCCGCGAACGCCGACCTGATCGTCTGCGAGGGGGTGATGGGGTTGTTCGACGGCGCCACCGTCACCGAGGGCTCGACGGCGGACCTGGCCGCGATCACCGGATGGCCCGTGGTGCTGGTCATGGACGTTCGCGCCCAGGCGGCGTCGGCGGCGGCCGTGCTGCGCGGCTTCGCGGCGCACCGGCCGGACGTTCGGGTCGCCGGCGTCATCTTCAATCGCGTCGGCGGCGAGCGCCACGCCGACATCCTCAAGCAGGCCTGCGCGCTGGCGATGCCCGGAATTCCGGTGATCGGGTGGTTGCCGCGCGAACATATCCTGGCCCTTCCCGAACGCCACCTCGGACTGGTGCAGGCGCTGGAACATCCAGACCTGGAAGCTTTTCTCGAACACGCCGCCGGTCTGATCGGCCGCCATCTCGACATCGACGCCCTGTGCGGCCTGGCCGAAGCGGGGCCGGACGGCGCGGCGGCAGCGAAGCCGTCTCCCCCCGTCCCGCCGCTCGGCCAGAGGATCGCCGTCGCCGACGACGCCGCCTTCGCGTTTTGCTATCCACTGACGGTCGACGGCTGGCGGCGCGCCGGCGCCGAGCTGTTTCCATTCTCGCCGCTCGCCGACGCGGCGCCCGCGCCGGACGCCGACGCGGTCTATCTTCCCGGCGGCTACCCGGAACTCCACGCCGGAACGCTCGCCCGCAACGGAACCTTCATGACCGGCCTGAGGGCCGCCGCCGCCCGGGGCGCGAATGTGTTCGGCGAATGCGGCGGCTACATGGTGCTGGGAGAGGGGCTGGTGGACGGCGAGGGGAACCGCCATGCCATGGCGGGCCTGCTGCCGCTCGAAACCTCCTTCGCGGACCGCCGGCTGCACCTCGGTTACCGGCGGGTCACCCTCGAGGCGGACTGCGCGTTGGGCGGAGCCGGGTCGCGACTGCGCGGCCACGAGTTCCACTACGCGACCATCGTCCGCGAGGGCCCGGGGCAATCGTTGTTCCAGTGCGCCAACGCGGCCGGGCATGACCTCGGCGCCGCCGGACGGGTCGCCGGACGGGTCATGGGCTCCTTCGTCCACCTGATCGACGCGGAAACCGCCGGCGATCCCGCGTGATGGATCGGGGTTCTTCCCTGTTGACCGCGGCCGGTGAAACGGAGGACATTCGCTCTTATCGAAAACCGACAGATCCGACGCTGGCCGCGTACCGGGAGAGGTTTTGAATGTCCACCCCTGAAGCCACGCCCGAGGTTTCGTTCTGGAAGCGCAAGACGCTGAAGGAGATGACCACGGAGGAATGGGAATCGCTCTGCGACGGCTGCGGAAAATGCTGCCTGGAAAAGCTGGAGGACTATCACAGCGGCGAGGTCAGCTACACCAATGTCGCCTGCCGGTTGCTCAACGTGCACACGTGCCGGTGCACGCGCTATGAACAGCGCCGCCGATTCGTGCCGAACTGCGTCGGGCTGACCGCCGAGAGCGTTCCCGACCTCGGCTGGCTGCCGTCGACCTGCGCCTACCGGCTGGTGGCGCGCGGCGAGGACCTGCCCTGGTGGCACTATCTGGTGAGCGGCGACCGCGAAACGGTCCACGCGGTCGGCGCCTCCGTTCAGGGCCGCGCCATTCCGGAGCATCGCGCCGGGCCGCTCGAACATCACATCGTCACCTGGCCGGCCTGAGAGGCCCCATATTTGAGACCCGAGACCCGAGGAAAAGCGATCCGTGACTGAGTCCCTTCGAGGTGTAATGGCCGCGGTCCTGACGCCGCTGGATTCGTCGCTGTCCCCCGACCGGACGGCGTTGGCGGCGCACTGCCGCTGGCTTCTCGACAACGGATGCGACGGTCTCGCGGTGCTCGGCACCACCGGCGAGGCGAACTCGTTCTCCGTGGAGGAACGCATCGACCTGCTGGACCACCTCATCGAGGACGGCATTCCCGGCAACGTGCTGCTGCCCGGAACCGGATGCTGCGCGATCCCGGACACCGTCCGCTTGACCCGCAAGGCCGTGGAGATCGGCGCCGCCGGCGTGCTGATGCTGCCGCCTTTTTATTACAAGAACGTCCGCGACGACGGCGTTTTCGCCGCCTATGCCGAGGTCATCGAGCGGGTCGGCGACGTCCGCCTGAAGGTGTACCTCTATCATTTCCCGCAGTTGTCCGGCGTTCCCCTCGGCCCGGCCCTGATCGAGCGGCTGCTGAAACAGTATCCCGACACCGTCGCCGGCATGAAGGACAGTTCCGGCAATTTCGCCAACATGGTGCACAACGCCCGGACCTTCCCGGGGTTCTCGGTGATCAGCGGCTCCGACGAGTTTCTCCTGCCCCTGCTCAAGGAAGGCGGGGCCGGGTGTATCACCGCCGTCTGCAACGTGGCGTCGGCCCTCGCGGCGGAGGTTTACGCCGCCTGGGGCCGGGGCGACCTCGAGGCCGCCGAGCGGGCGCAGGGCCGGCTGACCCTGGTGCGGCGGGCCATTTCCGCCTATCCGCTGACCGCCACCCTCAAGCAGGTCATGGCCAGACACGGCGGCGACGAGGCGTGGCGGGCGGTGCGGCCGCCGCTGACCAACCTCGCCGCCGAGGAGGCGTCCGACGTGCTTCTGGCGCTCGATCTGCTGGGCTTCGAGCCCCCGCCGTGAAGCTACTGCGAGGCTGGCGTCCGCGCGACACCGTTCGGGAAAAGCACGTCACGCTCACCCTAGACGGCCGCGCCATACCGCTCACCATCCGCAAGAACCCGCGCGCGAAACGCATCATCGTGCGGCTGACAGGCGACGGCGATGGCGACGGCAATGCCGTCTCGGTCACCATCCCGGGGCGCGCGGCCTTCGACGAAGGCATCGAGGCGGCGCGGCGCAACGCCGAATGGATCATCCAGCGGCTCGACGCCATTCCGCCGCGCGTCCCCTTCGCGGACGGCGCGACGATCCCGTTTCTCGGCCGCGACCACACCATCAGGCACCGGCCCAGGGGATCCGCCGCCGTGCGCGTCGAGGGCGCGGAGATCGTCGTCGCCGGCCCGGACTCGTTGCTCGCCCGCCGGGTCGACCGCTGGCTGAAGCACCAGGCGCGGGGCGAGATTGCCGCGAGGGTCGCCGGCAAGACCGCGCGGCTGGGACGGCCGGCCAACCGCGTCACGCTGCGCGATACCCGGTCCCGCTGGGGCTCCTGTTCGGTTCAGGGAAACCTGTCGTTCTGCTGGCGGCTGGTGATGGCGCCCGAGGCGGTGCTGGATTACGTGGTCGCCCACGAGGTCGCCCATCTCGCCGAACCCAACCACGGCCCGGAATTCTGGCGGACGGTCGAGACCCTGACCGACCAGGTGGAGCCGTCCCGTCGCTGGTTGCGGCGCCACGGCCGGACCCTGCACCGCTACGGCTGAAGTCGGCGGACGCGCGCGGGTTTGACCGCAAGCTTCGGATAGAAACCGCCGCGCGGGGCGGTATCATCGGGCCATGAACACCAACGCAATCCCCTCCATGACCGACGAACAGTGCTGGCGGGCCGTGGTCGAGCGCGATCCCGGCGGCGACGGGCGGTTCGTCTACGCCGTGCGGTCCACCGGCATCTTCTGCAGGCCGTCGTGCCCGAGCCGCCGGGCCGGACGGGACCAGGTCAGCTTCTACGCGCTGGCCGAGGCGGCGGCGCGGGCCGGCTACCGGCCCTGCAAGCGCTGCCGTCCGGAGCGCGCCGAGGCCGCCCATCCCCACATCGCCCTGGTCCGCCGCGTCTGCCGGTTCATCGAGGAGCGCGACGAGGGCTCCCCCACGCTCTCGGAACTCGGCGTCGAGATGGGCGTGAGCCCCCACCACCTGCAACGCCTGTTCACGTCGCTCATGGGCCTGTCGCCGCGCCGGTACGCGGACGCCGTGCGGCTCGGCCGGTTGAAGCGGGGCCTAAAGGACGGCGAGTCCGTCGCTTCCGCCCTCTACGGAGCCGGCTACGGATCGTCCAGCCGCCTCTATGAAAAGGCGCCGTCCCGGCTCGGCATGACGCCCGCGTCCTACGCCAAGGGCGGGCGCGGCGCCCGCGTCGCCTACGCCGTCGTGGATCACGCGGGCCTCGGGCCGCTGGGCTTGGTGCTGGTGGCGGCCACCGAACGCGGCGTGTGCATGGTCGCGCTCGGTTCGTCGGAGACGGAACTGGAAAAAGATCTTTTCGACGAGTTCCCGCATGCCGTCATCCGGCGCGACGACGCCGGCCTGTCCCGGTGGGCGGCCGCCGTCGCGGAACTGGCCGAGGGCAACACGCCGCGCGCGGAGCTGCCGCTCGATATCCGCGCGACGGCGTTCCAGTGGCGGGTGTTCGAGCACCTGAGCGCCATTCCCGCCGGCGAAACCCGAAGCTACGGCGAGATCGCCGCCGCCATGGGCCAACCGGGCGCCGCCCGCGCCGTCGGCCGCGCCTGCGCCACCAACCCCGTCGCCGTGGTGGTTCCCTGCCACCGCGCCGTCGGCGCCGACGGGTCGCTACACGGCTACCGCTGGGGCCTCGACCGCAAGAAGACCCTCCTGGACCGCGAGCGCGGCGGCGGAAAGGGGTAGTTGATCGGCGATCAGGCTATCGTCTTCCGTGTCGTCGAGAGGCCGGGGTCTTGGAAACTCCATCACGTCGCCCCGGTAGTCAAGCCCTTCACGGTCAGCGTCAACGTCACGATCGTGACCGGAGAGGACGGGACGCTCCCCGGCACCTGGTCGTCGCGGACCGCCGCGACCCAGGACATCAACGCGATCATCTCCAAGGCCACCCCGAGCGATCCGCCCATCGCCCGCCAGGTCAAACGGGGCCACCCATGTCTCCGGTTGCACAGCCAGCCCCCCGGTCCGCTGATCGGCGGACCGGGGGGGTGTAATACCAAATCCTTATGATTCGTTCGGCGCCATCTGATCGGGCCACCAGTGCCAGAGGGTTGCGGATCGGATGGCGTTGGGTTTCTCGCAGAGGTTCCGACATCGCCCGGCGAGGACTTGTTGGAGGTCGGCGAGGTCGTCGAAGCTGCAATTGGCGACGGCCTCGTTGGCCAATGGCCAGAGCCGTTCGGCTGGCTGCAATTCCGGCGTATAGGGCGGCAGGAAGGCGAGGATGACGCCGTCGGGTGGCTTGATGTCGTTGCTGACGTGCCAGCCGGCGTTGTCGATAACGAGGATGACGGTATTGTCCGGGCCGGCGCCGGCCTCTCGGGCGAACGCCTCCAGGGTCGCCTGGAAAGCGGCGGTGTTGACGGTGTTGAACAAGAACCAGACGACCTCGCCGCTGGCCGGATGGACGAAGCCGTAGAGGTAGAGCCATTGGTAGCGATGGCTTGACCGGGCGAGCGGGCGGCGCCCGCGCGGCGCCCAGACCCGCCGGGTGATTGGCTTCAAGCCGATCCGGTGTTCGTCGAACGCCCAGACCTGGATCCTGGCCCACGGTTTTGCCGCGCGCGCCTGATCCACGGTTTCGCGGAGTTTTTTTTAAAGGCTTCCTGTTCCTCGGGCGTTGCCGCCCGCTCGTGGCGCGGTCGCGGCGTCTGCCAGGTCTTGTCGAGACGCCGCAGATAGGCCCAGCCGCGCTGTGGGTGGACATGCGCGCGGCCGGTCTCGCGCGCGATCCAGGCCGCCACCTTCGGCCCCGTCCACAACCCACCGTCCGGCGGCCGGCTGGCCACCGTCTCGGCCAGCGACGCCAACTGCTCGGCCGTCAACAGCGGCTTCGCCCCCTTGTTGGCGCGGCGCCGGTCACCCAGGCTGTCCGGGCCGCCAGCGTTGTAGCGCTTGACCAGAATCTCGATCCAACGGACCGAGTAGCCGGTCACCGCGGAACACTCCGCGACACTGCTCCCGCTCGCCAGCAGCCAGATGATCTGAAAGTGGCTGCGAGCCACCGGATGATCCGCGCCCCGATAACGCTCGCGCAGAGCATTCGCACTCAAATATCCTTCAATCTGTATCCGTCCGGTCATGATCACACCATATCTCGTGGCCACAACCTTACGTGAATCACACTTTCAACGAATCAATCAAGGGGATTTGGTATAACGCGTTTTTTGCAAAACAACCCCGGGCACAGTGGAATTTCTCCGCAACACATTGAAAAATATGAATATTTCAAATGCTCTTTGCTGCTGCGCAATGACACAAGCTGTTGATATCAAACGAAACATTCCGGTGCGACACCGGAATGCTTGGCTTTCGATATCGTCATTTTCCACTCTATCGGCGGGCAAAAGCGCCCTATTTGCCCCGCCAAACGCGATTTTCGGGGGTCTTTCACGACGCAGGAATAGGCTTCCTCGAAAGCGCGTTTCGTGCGCACAAGAGCGCGTCGTCTCTAAAATGCCCCCGCCGGCCCGGAACTTACTCCGGGGCCAAGTGTTCAGTGTTCATCGACGACCACTGGAGGAAACCATGGCCAACAAATCCGAGATGACGCGGGAAGAACCCAAGGTGAACGAGACGATTTCCCTGATCGCCGCCGACAAGGTCGAGGGCACTCCCGTCTACAACGCCGACGACGAAAAACTGGGCACCGTCGACAAGCTGATGATCGACAAGTGCTCGGGCAAGGTCTCCTACGCCGTCATGCCTTTTGGCGGGTTCCTCGGCATGGGCGAGAGCTATCACCCGCTTCCGTGGGACGCCTTGACCCAAGACGTGGAGAAGGACGGGTATGTGATCTCCTTGACCCGCGAGCAGCTCGAGGGCGGTCCGCGTTACGATCGCGGCGGCGAACCCGACTGGCGTGATCGCGCCGTTGGGCAACGCATCGACGACTTCTACGGGGTTTATGGCGTCCCGATCCATGGTGGCGCGGCGTTTGGGTCGCGTCTAGCTTTGTCGTGTCTCGAAGTTCTTCGGAAAGCGTCCCACTACTGTCCGGCTGTTAGTCGAATAGATTCAATTGGTTATGAGATGGGTGGTTTTTCTCCGTGCGTTCGGCCTCGCTAAGCACCTGAAGAAGAGACGTTTTCTCGAACGCGGTCACGCTCAAGACCTGTAGGATTGTGTAGAGACTGGCCTCGATGTCGAGGCGCTTCTTGATGACGGCGACAAGTACGTAGACCGAGACAGCGATCCAGACTTGGGTTTTGACGGCGTTCTCCGAGGTGCCGAAGAAGCGCTTAATGCGCAGGTGCTGCTTGATCCATTTGAAGAACAACTCGACTTGCCAGCGGCATTTGTAGAGCCGGGCGATGGTCAGCGCTGGAAGCGTGAAGTTGTTGGTCAGGAAGACGAGGGTGTTTTTGGTCTCCGGATCACAATATTTGATGCGGCGCAGCTTGTCCGGGTAATTGGTGGCGGAATGCTGACCGGTAGCGACGATGGTCTGGTCGCAGATGACACCGGTTTTCCTGTCGGCGGGGTTGGAATAGAGCCTGCGGAAACGAAAGTTGGCGCGCCCCCGAACGACAAAGAAGGCGGCGCGTTGGGCCAGACGATGGAGGCGAGCGAAGTCGATGTATCCGCGGTCCATGACGTAGAAGGCGCCGGGCTCGGGGGTAAGTTCGTCGAGCACCCAGGAGTCGTGCCAGCGGGCGCTGGTGATATGGATGAAAGCCGGGATGTTGCCACGCAGATCAAGCAGCGTATGGAGCTTGACGGCGGCCTTGGAGCGTTGGAACGGCGTCCAGGGAAACAGCGTGAGGCAGACATCGATGGTGGTGGCATCGAGCGCATAGACGGTGTTCGCGAGATCCACATCAAAAGCGTCATGGACGTACAGGCGCCGGGCGATGCCGATCAGGGCCTGGGCGAAATCGGCATGGATCCGCCAGTCGCGTCTCTCGTTGGCGTCGGCGAGGGTTGAGCGCGAGACACGTCCGCGAATGCCCATGTGGTAAAGCTTGTTCTCCTGGGCGCGTAGGCAGGCCTCAATGTCGCGCAGGCTTTCACGATAGGTGAGTTGGGCGAAGGCCATGCACAGATACTGGTCGAGACAGGAGAAGTTCTTCTGCTTATGAACCTGTTGCGGAATGGGCCGAGAGGCTGAGGTAGGAGCAGGACATGATAGTTGTCTCGCCTCTCGGCGGCTTTTTCCGGCCTTCAGCCTCATTTCCGGTGGTGTTTTCCGCCCTTGCTTTCTCGGCGGACGGCCTCCGGGTGCAGTTTCTTGAAGTTGTGGGCGGAGCAGTGCAGGTTCCATTCGCCCTTGGTCTCCGCCTCGCCCCGCATCATGAAGCGGTCAGCGCCCTGGTTTTCCTTCATCTGGCCGAACACCGGCTCCACGGTCTGGCCGCGCAGGCGGTACAGCGCCCGGCCACGCTTGGTGAGCAGCTTGCGTTCCATGCGGTCCCGGGAGCTAATCTCCTTGGGAATCCGGCCCCGGGGCGAAGGCGCGTCGCGCGTCGCCTTGCGCTGTTTCCAGTCCTTGGTGGTCGCGATCAGGTATTCGCATTCCGCCGTCTCGGTGGCGGCGTTGTCCTCGGACCAGGACCCGGCGTCGAACAGGCCGGTCCCCAGCGCGACCTCTTCGCCCGCCACCGCCTCCATCATGGCCAGGGTCTTGGCGATCATCGGCGACAGCTGATGGACGTCGTTGGCCTCATGGGTCACATCGCTCGCAAGAATAATCTGACCGGTGGTCACGACAGCCTGGGCATTGTAGCCCTGGAGGTAGCCCTTGCGGTCTTTCATGATCCGGCTCGCCGGGTCGGTCACGTTAGCCTTGGCGTCGTCCGCGACGGTCTCCTCGGCCGGCTTCGGCTTGCGGCCGCGTTTGGCCTTGCCGGTCGCCTTCTCCTCGGCCGCACGGGCGTCGATCTTCTCCTGTTGGCAGGCGGCTTGCGCGTGTGCCTCGGCGCGCAGGCGGTCCAGGCAGGCGCGCAGCCGGGACGGACGGCCGGAAGGATCGCGCATCTCGGCCGGCATCTCGTCGCCCCGTTCGTCGCCAAACAGCGCGTCCTCGGCGGCATCGACCGCGTCCGCCTCCGACACCATGGCCGTAACTTCCGCTTCCAAAGACCGGGCCGTCCGGTTGGCGGACAGCGCCGCGTTCGCCTTGATCTTGCTCCCGTCCAGCGCCACCACGCCAAGGCGGACCAAGCCCGCCGCATGGCAGAGCTTCAGAACCTCCACGAACAGCGCCTCGAACTCCTTGCGATGGCGTTTGCGGAACCGCGCGATCACCGTGTGGTCGGGAACCTCGTGCCCGACGATCATCCGGAACCCCGCGTCGCGCTCGCACAGGCGCTCGATCTTGCGGCTGGAGCGATGGCCGTTGGCATAGGCGTAGATCAGCACGCACACCATCATCGAGGGCGCGAACGGTGGGGCGCCGGTGCCTCGCTTCGTGTAATGGGCCTCGAAGGCCGTGAGCTCCATCAAGGTCACCACGTCCAAAAGAAGGTGGACCATGTCCGTCTCCGGAACCCAGTCCTTCATGTCCACCGGAAGAAGAAATCGCTGCCGCCGGTCCGGCTCGCCTCCATCCGCCTCATGCTCCGAAAACTCTGCAACCCCTCATGATGTTCCCGGACAAACTCTAAGAGCTTGTTGTAGAATCGCACCATCTTCTCTTGACGTGATCCGCAGTGCCTGATTCCTTCTTTCCCGGGACAGCACGGAGGGGGCGGACTTGGCGAATTTCTTCCGCGAGCCGGACCGGCGGCAGCGGTTGAGCCAGCCGATGGTGCGCTCGACGATCCAGCGCCTGGGCAGCACCTCGAACCCTTGGGCGCGATCGGAGCGTTTGACAATCTCGACGTCGACTTGCCGCAGCACCCTTGCCAGAGCCTTCCGGAACGCCGGTCCCTGGTAGCCGCCGTCGGCGTAGAGTTTGCGCAGGAACGCGAACAGGCCGAACAGGGTTGCCATCAGCAACGGGCCGCCATCGCGATCCTGAATGTCGGCGGCATGGACGATGGCGCACAGCAGAAGGCCTTGGGTGTCTACAAGCAGATGGCGCTTCTTGCCCTTGATCTTCTTGCCCGCATCGTAGCCGTGCCGGTCGATCGAGGCCCCCCTTTTTCCGCGCTTTTGACGCTCTGGCTGTCGATGATGGCGGCCGTCGGGCTGGGCTCTCGGCAGACCTGCTCGCGGCACTTCACGTAGAGCGCATGATGAATGCGCTCCAGCGTGCCATCCCACTGCCACAGCTCCAGATAGTCATGCAGCGTGCTGCGCGGTGGCAGGTCCTTCGGAATCGCCCGCCACTGGCAACCGGTGCTGAGGATGTACATCAGCCCGTTGACTACCTCGCGCACATTGACCGTCCGCTTGTTGCCGCCGCGCTTGGCGGGCGGGATCAGCGGCGCCACGTGCGACCATTCCGCGTCGGTCAGATCACTCGGATAGCGCAGCTCGCTGCGGTCGTAGCGATGACGGTTCTCTGGCGTCCACATCGGCGGCCTCCTCCTTATCGGACTGCCGCCATCGAATCACAGAACACTCAACCAACTCAAGATGTTCCCGGACAGACACTTATGCGCGCCGAGATAGCGAATGACGCAGCGCCGAAAGCTGTGCATGGGAAGGTGATCGACGAGTTGGGCGAAGACGATCTTGCCAGCGTACATGGGCCATCCTCCTGGCTAAAGCGCCGGAAGAATGGCGAATCCCGCAATGCGGGTTCAAGTCGTTAACAGGGAAAGATCGCAAGATACTTATAAATTACAATATGTTATGTGAAAGTCACCTAAATCACCCGGACAGTAGTGCCAAAAACCCCCAAAACGGGCAAACAAAAACGAGGAACACGGATAGTGATCAATCACGATCTTGCTTGCCGCGTCAACCCGATCACACGCCGATCGGTTCATCACCCCCTCGATTGCCTGACATACCCGCCGTCCCCGAAGTGGACGCCGAGTGGGCCGGGCGTTATACAATCAAGCCACTTCGATGTTCTTTGAGGGGAGGATGGATACCGTGAACTTGAAACTCGGTCTCGTGCCGGCGCTCGTCGCGACGGTCCTTGTCGGCGGATGTGAGGCCACCGGCTCGGAATCCGAGAAGGCGGCGGATCTGGTTGGAACCTCCTGGGTGGCCACGGACATCGACGGACAGGGCGTCCTTGAAGACACAGCCTCGACCCTGGACTTCGGCGAGCCCGGGCAGGTTTTCGGAAAGGGCGGCTGCAACCGCTTTTTCGGAGCGGTGACGATAACGGGCGAGTCCATCGAATTCGGTAAGATGGGATCCACGATGATGGCCTGCCCCCCTCCCATGATGGACCAGGAGAGGCGCTATCTGGACGCGCTTGGCCAGGCCAACCGGTTCGAAAGCAAGGACGGCGCGCTGCTGATCTTCGGCGACGGCACGGATCCCATCATCCGGTTCGCCAAGGGTGAAGCCGCGCCCAAATAGCCGCAACCATCGGGGCATCCCGGTGGGCACTCCACGCCGGCCCTGCCCCGGGTGATTTCATTTATCGTTATCGCGGGCCACTTCTTCCCGTTGACGCATTGCCGTCTCGCCCTCGAACGCCGAGCGTTTGTCGGAAAAATGCCCAAATGCTGGTTGCGCCGCAATTTCCACGGAAGCCGCCGCGGTCGCTGGCATGACTCGGCACCGCCGGTTCCGTCGACGCCCCATTTCCAACCCGCGATCGGCCACAAAGCGTCGCCATTCGTTCCCGCCGCCGCACGATTTCGGAGGCTCGATCTTGAAATCGGCCTTCTCTTAGTGTAATGTATCATCAAAATTCGACAACTAATTGCTTTCATTGAGTTATTGTCGCAAAAGATGTGGGCGGCAAACGCGGGTATTCGTGCCAATCTGGAAGGGATGGTGGAACCGATGACGCAACAATGGACTCCGGAGCGGACAGGCGCGCTGATCGCCCTGTGGAATGATGAAATCCCCGCCAGTGAAATCGGGCGCCGGCTGGGAGTGAGCAAGAACGCCGTCATCGGCAAGGCATTCCGGCTCGATCTCGCCCGGCGCCGGACATCCGGTCCGCCGTCCATGGGCGACGGGGCGGACGATGAGTCCGCGCGGGACAACGTGATCCGCCTGTCGAGCCTGCAATCGGGCATGTGCCGTTGGCCGCTGGGCGAACCCCATGGGGACGGCTACCACTTCTGCGGCGCGGCCGCTTCCGAGGGCAAGCCCTACTGTCCGACGCACTGTGACATGGCCTATCGACCAACCTTGAAGGCGAGGAAATCCGCGGCGGTCGGCTGAGGCGTGACGACCGGGTCCGGCTGGACGGCCGCGCGCCGGGCGGCTGACCGCGTGGCGGCGCGCGAGCGGGGACGGCACCGGACGTGAGCGCTCCGCCGATCCTGCCGCCGCGTAACCGGGCGTCCGGCTTCTGGGCCGCGACCGCGCGCCAGGGCTACGACGCCGAAGGGGTCTGGGCGGCGGCCAGCGACGCGCTGGCGGTGGTGTTCGACTCTGGCGCCGGCCGAAATCCGGGACCTGCTGGACAGCGACCTGGGTGAAGTTCTCGGCGACGACATCCGCTTCATCGAGGGTGGCGCCCGCGACGCCGACGCCATCGAGGACCTGATCCGCGACCGCCTCCACCACCTCGGCTGGCGCCGCCTCTACCTGCACGCCATCGCCACGATCCGCGGAGAAGCCGACGAGCGGGGATAAAGCGCCGCCCGCCTTCGCCGAGTTAGTGGGATATTAATCCTAAAATAACCTGCGGTTCTTAACTCATTCGGGTGCTGTTTCGATCCATCATCGATCATCATATATCGCGTTGATATATAACGGGTATGAGTGCACCATTCGAAAAGAGAACTATCGGCCGCTCGCCGCGTAAAATAAGTAAAGGGCTGGCGCGGTTCACGATATGACCATGTTGTCCGCCAAAGCCGTCATGCGGCCACGTCGCGTGCCAGAAGTTCGGATTGCACGTAGCGCTTGAAGTCCTCGACCGTCACGAAACACCGGTAGCCCGCTTGATTGGCGATGGCCAGGACGTCGCTGCCTTCGTCCAGAAGGACGGCGGCAGGCTGGCTGAGTTCCTCCTGAACGCCGTTCGGCCAAGCCAAGTCGAAAATGGCGCGTTGGCGGCCGGTGTCCGGATCGGCAAAATCGTAGGCGAGCAGGCCACGCGGCAGTCCCTGTTCCTCGATCCACGTGTTCAGGGCCTCGAGTTGCTCCTCTTCCTCCTCGCTGGCGATGCCGCCGACGACACTCACGGCTTCGGCAACGGACCCGGGAGCACCGGTCAGGCAGCGGGTATCGTTGTGCAGCAATTCCGCCATGCACCGATTGACCTCCGCCGCCAGGAGCTCCTTTCGCGCCTCCAGAAACCGGCCGAAGTTTTCGATTTTCCATAGCTCGGGTTCATCCGGAATCCACTGCGAGGCGAGCGCGCCGGGATGCGCTTTTTCGATTTCCGGGAAATACACCTCCGGCGCACGGTCGCTGATAACCAGGTTGGTGTCCTTGGTCAGAAAGCAGAAGTTGGCCAGCGCGTTCACTTCCGGACGCCGGAAGCCGCGCTTGTAGAGCCTGGCCTTCGGAAAGATGTGGTGCACTTCCAATTTGCTCATCTTGCCGAGCAGACTGGCCTTGAGCGGCAACCCCGTTCCCCAGTCGCGGGCTTCCCGCATGCGCGTCAGCAAATAGAGAACAGGATAAAACCGCGCTCCGAGACTCCACCCGGTGAAATGCCCCGGCTCCACGCGCAAACCACCGTGCCAAAGACGCAGTTGCTCTATCAGCCTGTCGAGACCGCCATCCGGGCCTTCGAGAGCGGCCAGGTCATAGTCGATAAACGACTCGGTCGAACCGGAAAAGCGCCCCCACATCCCCGCCTGAACGAACCAGAACAGCAGCTTGTCGCGCTCCCGCTCGTTCATCGGTCCGTTTCGCCGGTCGAGATAGCGGACCATGACCGGAATGGCAAAGCGTCCGAAAAGAACCTGATCGTGATCCAATCCCAGCCGGCCGCCGATCAGGTTGAGACAGGTGTCGATGTGCTTGTTGGCCCGCCCCAAGCCGTCCCGAACAGCTTCGGCGCTCCTGTCGTGCAGGAACTGGAATTTCGCCTCGCCGGTCAGCACCGTGTTCACCGAGCGCAAGAGCCAGTCCAGGTTGAAGTGATAGCCGAAACCGGCCCACTCCCCGATCTTCTCCTTCATCGTGTCACGGGCTTCCGGCCAGTCGGCGCACACTCTGGCCAACGCGAGATCGCCCTTGGAGAGCTTGGTGCCGCCGCTGTTTACGCGACTGAAGATGTCCACCACGATATCAAGTGTCTTGTCCGCGCCGGTGACTTCCTCGACGTGGAGGTCGACATCGATCACGCCAATCAGCCGGCTGAGCCTGGCCACATGGTCACCCAGCCTTGCCACCGAGCGGGGATCCGCGCCGAGCCGGGAGACGAAAGCGCCAAGCCCGGCGGTGCCGTTCCTCATCAACTCGGTGACATCGATCCAAAGCGGATCATCGTTCATTTTCAATGGCTGATAGAAAGCGAAGGCCTCGGAGTCGAGATGGAACCGCAGCCCGGTGAATGTCCGCGCGTTCCCATCGAAGAACTTCGGCGGATGCCCCCGTACGACACCGTAAAGCGAAGTCATCCGCTGCTGGCCGTCGAGCAGCAGCTTGACCACGCCGGCGGCAAGCGGACCGTCGCCACGATGGGCCGCCGTCATGGACTCGGTCGCCCAGACGAGCAGGCCACCGACGGGATGCCGACGGTACAGCGAATCGAAAAGAGCCCTGACTTGATCCCGATTCCAGACATAGCCGCGTTGAAATTCGGGCAGGGCCATGTGGCCGCTGTCGATATGATCGAGAATCGTTGAAATTTTCATACCGGCCGAATCCCCCCAGATATGCCGTGAATTTCAGGTTTCAGGTCAGGTTCCAAGATCTGACTTATTGTGCCCCCGCCTGGGGTCAAAGCCACCCTTTTAACACGGGCGCCGAAACGTCGGCCCCTACAGGGGCGGGGGCCCATTCCCACGAGGCCAGCCCACCATTGGAGCCCCAAATGGATGCGATCGGTATAAATATTGCTAGGCGGCCATGGGGATCGTAACCATGTTACGGTCTAAATTGCGTCAGAGGAGAGGGTCATGGAATTTATAGAAGGAATTTTCAACGCCATCGGGGACGTCACTTGGGGGTGGGCTCTCATCCCCATATTGGTAATCTTCGGTCTGTTTTTCACCTTCGCCTCGGGGTTCGTTCAACTCCGGTTTTTCGGGCGCATGTTCGGGGTGCTGATCGGCAGGCAGAAGGGCGCGGAAGGGCACATCAGTTCGCGCGAGGCGCTGTTCGTCAGCGTCGGCGGACGGGTCGGCGGGGGCAACATCGCCGGCGTGGCCGTCGCCATCACGCTGGGCGGTCCCGGCGCGGTGTTCTGGATGTGGGCGATCGCGCTCGTGGGCATGGCGACCAGCCTGTTCGAATGCACGCTGGCGCAGATCTACAAGCGCTCGGACGAAAACGGTACGTACCGCGGCGGTCCGGCCCAATACATCCTGCATGGACTGGGACGCCATTACAACTGGCTGGCGATCATCTACGCGGTGTCCCTGATTGCCGCGTTTGCCTTGGGCTTCAACGCCTTCCAGGGCAATACCGTCGCGGGCGCCGTGAAGGACAGCCTCGGCATCGACAGGATCTGGACGGGCGGGGTGCTCGCCATCGCCACTGGTATCGTCGTCTATGGCGGCATCAAGCGGATCGCCAAGGTGGCCGACGTGGTGGTCCCCGTCATGGCTTTCGGCTACATCGGCATGGCCCTGCTGATCATCGTGCTCAACATCACGGAGCTTCCGGGCGTGATCGCCATGATCGTCAAGAACGCCTTCGGTTTCGAGGAGGTCGTCGGCGGGGGCATGGGCGCCGCCATCGCGCAAGGTCTTCGCCGCGGACTGTTCTCCAATGAAGCGGGCCTTGGCAGTGCCCCGAACGTCGCCGCGACGGCCTATGTGCGCCATCCGATCGACCAGGGAATCGTTCAGTCGCTCTCCGTGTTCATCGACACGATCATTATCTGCTCGTGCACGGCCTTCATCATCCTGTTGAGCGACGTCTACGTGCCGGGGGCGGAAAAGATCGACGGGGTCGTCCTGACCCAGCAGTCGCTGGTGTCGCATGTGGGGGCATGGAGCCAGTATTTCCTGACGGCGGCGATCCTGCTGTTCGCCTTCAGTTCCATCATCTACAATTACTACCTCGGCGAAAACGCCCTCACGGTGTTCACGGAAAGCCCGATTTCGCGCCACATCCTGCGGATCGCGATTATCGGTCTGGTCTTTCTTGGGTCCTCGGCTCCGGGCGCCACGTCGGTGTTCTTCTTCTCCGACCCGATGATGGGCGTCCTTGCCGTGGTCAACCTGCTGGCCATTCTCATGCTGTTTCCGGTCGGCATGCGGGTTCTCAAGGACTTCTTGGACCAGTTGAAGGAGGGCAACGACGCGCCGGTATTCGATCCGAAAAAGTTTTCGGATCTGGATATCGATCCGACCGCCTGGGACAGGAAAACGTAAACGCAGGACCAACGATATCCACGTGCCGCATGGACCGGAGCGGCCCCACCGATGGGGCGCGCTCCGGTTTCATCGGGCAAAATCTACGGTGCATGGGGTTGTTTTGCGAAAAACGCGTTACACCCCCCCCCCCGGTACCGCTCCCGGCTGGTCGCGCGGAACGCCTTGGGCCGATAATGCGGTCCAGACCTGTCGGGAGCTAACCGTCTCCCAATCCGGGGTCGTAGGCCAGGTTCGGGGCGAGCCAGCGTTCCATTTTCTTGACGTCCATGCCCTTGCGCCGGGCGTAGTCGGCGACCTGGTCGCGGCCGATGCGCCCGACGCCGAAGTACCGGCTGTCGGGGTGGCTGAAGTAATAGCCGCTGACCGAGGCGGCGGGCATCATGGCGAAGCTCTCGGTCAGCGTGATGCCGGCGTTGTCCTCGGCCTTCAGGAGATCGAACAGGGTCCGTTTCTCCGTGTGATCGGGGCAGGCGGGATAACCGGGGGCCGGCCGGATGCCCACGTACTTCTCGGCGATGAGGTCCTCGTTGGAGAGGGTCTCGCCGTTGGCATAGCCCCAGAACTCGGTGCGGACGCGCTCGTGCATGCGTTCGGCGAAGGCCTCGGCCAGGCGGTCCGCCAGCACCTTGAGCAGGATGGCGTTATAGTCGTCATGCTTTGCCTCGAACTCGCGGGCGATCTCGTCGACGCCGATTCCCGCGGTCACCGCGAACCCGCCAAGGTAATCCGCGACGCCCGTCTCCTTCGGCGCCACGAAATCGGCGAGCGCGAAGTTCGAACGGTCGTTGCCCCGGCGGTCCATCTGCTGGCGCAGGGTATGGACGATGGCGCGCACGCCCGAGCGGGTGTCGTCGGTAAAGATCTCGATGTCGTCGTCGCCGATGCGGTTGGCGGGCCAGAGCCCAATGACGCCGCGCGCGGTCAGCCATTTCTCGCCGACGATCCGCTGCAGCATCGCCTGGGCGTCGTTGAACAGGTTTCGGGCGGTCTCGCCCACCACCGGGTCGTCGAGGATGTCGGGATAGTTGCCGGCAAGCTCCCAGGCCTGGAAGAAGGGCCGCCAGTCGATGCGCGCCACCAGTTCGGCGAGGTCGTAGTCCTCGAACACCGTCAAACCGGGTTTCGCGGGCTTCGGCGCCTGGTAACCGGACCAGACGATGGAAGCCGCGTTTGCCCGCGCCTTGTCGATGGACAACCTGGACGAGTCCTCCCGTCCACGGGCATGCTTCTCGCGAACGGCGGCGTATTCTTCCCGGGTGCGGGCCGCGAAGGCCTCGCCGTCGCCCGGCGACAGCAACGAACCCGCCACGCCGACGGCGCGCGACGCATCGGGGACGTAAACCAGCGGACCGCTGTAATTGCCCGCGATCTTGACGGCGGTGTGCACCTTGCTGGTGGTGGCGCCGCCGATCATCAGCGGGATGGTGAAACCCTGGCGCTGCATTTCGGCGGCCACGTAGCACATCTCGTCCAGGCTTGGCGTGATGAGGCCGGAAAGCCCGATGATGTGGGCCTTTTCCTCGCGCGCCCGCTCCAGGATCTTGGCCGTGGGAACCATCACGCCCATGTCGATCACTTCGTAGTTGTTGCACTGCAGGACCACGCCGACGATGTTCTTGCCGATGTCGTGGACGTCGCCCTTGACCGTGGCCATGATGATCCTGCCATTGGTCTCGCGCGGCTTTCCTTCCTTTTCCGCCTCCATGAACGGCAGCAGGTAGGCCACCGCCTGTTTCATCACCCGGGCGCTCTTGACCACCTGCGGAAGGAACATCTTGCCGGCGCCGAACAGGTCGCCGACCACGTTCATGCCGTCCATCAGCGGCCCCTCGATCACCTCGATGGGGCGCTCGGCTTTCTGTCGGGCTTCTTCCGTATCCTCTTCGATGAATTCCGAAATGCCGTTGACCAGGGCGTGGGTCAGGCGCGCGGTGACGTCGCGCTCCCGCCAGGACATGTCCTGCTGGCGGGCCTTGGCCGTGCCCTTGAAGGACTCGGCGATATCGAGAAGCCGTTCGGTGGCGTCGGGCCGGCGGTTGAGGATCACGTCCTCGACGCGCTCGCGCAGGTCCTTGGGGATGTCCTCGTAGATGACGACCTGGCCGGCGTTGACGATGCCCATGTCCATGCCGGCGGCGATGGCATGATAGAGGAACACCGAGTGCATGGCCTCGCGGAGCGGATTGTTGCCGCGAAACGAGAACGACACGTTGGAGACGCCTCCCGACACGTGACAGTAAGGCAGGTTCTCCTTGATCCGGCGGGTGGCCTCGAAGAAGGCCACGGCGTAGTTGTTGTGTTCCTCGATGCCGGTGGCGACGGCGAAGATATTGGGGTCGAAGATGATGTCCTCGGGCGGAAATCCGACCTTGTCCACGAGAATGCGGTAGGAGCGTTCGCAGATTTCGTACTTGCGGTCGGCGGTATCGGCCTGCCCTTGCTCGTCGAAGGCCATGACCACCACGGCGGCGCCGTAGCGCCGGACCTGCCTGGCCAGGGCGACGAACTGCTCCTCGCCTTCCTTGAGGCTGATGGAATTGACGATGCCCTTGCCTTGGACGCACTTGAGCCCGGCCTCGATGACCGACCACTTGGAGGAGTCGATCATCACCGGCACCTTGGTGATGTCGGGCTCGGTGGCGGCGAGCTTGAGAAACCGCTCCATCGACGCCTCGGAGTCGAGCAAGCCCTCGTCCATGTTGACGTCGACGATCTGGGCGCCGTTCTCGACCTGCTCGCGGGCGATGTCGAGCGCGGTTTCGAAGTCGCCCTCCTTGATGAGGCGGCGGAACTTGGCGGAGCCCGCGACGTTGGTCCGTTCTCCGACGTTGACGAAGATGCCCGTGCCCGTCATGACGCCAACTCGAACGCTTCCAGGCCGGACAGCCTGAGCCGCCTGGGTACTTCCGGGATCGGCCTGGGTTTCAGCCCGGCGACCGCTTCGGCCATGGCTCGGATGTGGTCGGGCGTGGTACCGCAGCATCCCCCGACCACGTTGAGCAGGCCGGATTCCGCCCACTCGCGGATATGCGCGGCGGTGGTTTCCGGTTGCTCGTCGTATTCGCCGAACTCGTTGGGAAGGCCGGCATTTGGATAGGCGCAGACATAGGTGTCGGCGACCCGCGAGAGTTCGGCCACGTACGGCCGCAGTTCCTTGGCGCCCAGCGCGCAGTTGAGCCCGATGGTCAGCGGATCGGCGTGACGCACCGAATTCCAGAACGCCTCGGCCGTCTGGCCAGAGAGGTTGCGGCCCGACAGATCGGTGATGGTTCCCGACACCATCACCGGCAAGCGGAACCCCAGATCGTCGAACAATTCCTCCACCGCGAACAACGCGGCCTTGGCGTTCAGCGTGTCGAACACGGTCTCCACCAGAAGCACGTCGACGCCGCCCTCGATCAGCCCCTCCGCGGCTTCGCGGTAGGCCGCCCGCAGGTCGTCGAACGAGATATTGCGGTAACCCGGATCGTTGACGTCCGGCGAGATGGACGCAGTGCGGTTGGTGGGGCCGAGGGCGCCGGCCACGAACCTCGGCTTGTGCGGTTCCTGCTCGGTTCGCCGGTCGGCCGCGTCGCGGGCAAGACGGGCGCCGGCCACGTTCAGTTCGCGAGACAGCTCTTCCATGCCGTAGTCCGCCATGGCGATCCGCGTGGAGTTGAAGGTGTTGGTCTCGGCGATATCGGCGCCGGCGCTGAAATAGGCGTTGTGGATATCCCGGATGATATCCGGCTGGGTGAGGACGAGCAGATCGTTGTTGCCCTTGAGATCACGGTGCCAGTCGGCGAACCGTTCGCCCCGGTAGGCCTGCTCGTCCAGCTTGTGCCGCTGGATCATCGTCCCCATGGCCCCGTCGAGCACGAGGATCCGCTCGGACATCGCCCGGTTGAGAGCCTCTATTCGTTGCGCGTGATCCATCATCGTCACTCTCCCGCCTGCACGATGAGTTCCGGCTGCTCGACCGCGCCGATCGCCGGACGGACGCCGAGAACGTGACAGATGGCGAAGGCGAGGTCCGCGCGGTTGAGGGTATAGAAGTGGAAATGGTTCACCCCGCCGGCGTGCAGGGCCCGGCATTGTTCCGCCGCCACCGAGGCGGCCACCAGCCTGCGCGTATCCGCGTCGTCGTCCAGCCCCTCGAACAGGTCGGCCATCCAACGGGGCACCGACGCGCCGCACATCTTGGCGAAGCCGGCCACCTGCTTGAAATTGGAGACCGGCAGAATGCCGGGAATGATGGGAACGTCGATGTCCGCCGCGCGGACGCGGTCGAGAAACCGGAAATACACGTCCGTGTCGAAAAAGAACTGAGTGATGGCGCGGCTGGCGCCGGCGTCGACCTTGCGTTTCAGGTAGTCGATATCGACATGCCCATTGGCCGATTCCGGATGGGTTTCCGGATAGGCGGACACGCTGATGTCGAAGTCGGCCACCCGCTTCAGGCCGGCGACCAGGTCACAGGCATAGGCATAACCGCCTGGATGCGGTTCGTACCGCGCGACTCCCTCCGGGGGATCGCCGCGCAGCGCCACGATGTGACGGATGCCGGCGTCCCAATACTGCCGGGCGACCTCGTCGATTTCCTCGCGGGTGGCGCCGACGCAAGTGAGGTGGGCGGCCGGCTCCAGGTCGGTTTCGCGGCGAATGCGGGTGACCGTGGCATGTGTCCGCTCGCGCGTGGTTCCCCCCGCTCCGTAGGTGACCGATACATAGGCGGGCTTGAGGGTCGCCAGCCGGTTCACGCAAGCCCACAGGTTCTGCTCCATTTTCTCCGTCTTCGGCGGAAAAAATTCGAACGACACCTTTACGTCGCGTGGTAACGGCGTCGTTATGGGCAGGATTGTCCTCATTCCAGACGTGGCCATCTATGCTCCGCACCTTCCGCCATGCTGCTGATTACAATGTTAGTGAGGCCGCCGGTCGTGTTTTTCAACACGCTTTGAAGCGGCAAGGCACCCCTCACTCGCCACTTCCGCGCCGATGACCTCGTTTTCCGGACAATGACGGCGAATGTCAACCACCATCCGGGGCACCAGTCCACGGCCGTGGCCGGAATGGCGGCCGCGTGCGAGCGGAGCGCGGGGACGCGGCCGCTCGACGGATTTCAGCATACTTCCAGGCGGATAGAACGGCTGGCCCCGGGTGCCGGCCTCGACACGGTCCGGCAAAAGGCGCCGCTGGCATTTTTTTTTGGGCTATGATAGTTGAAGACACCACGGTCGCGGGGCGAATTGCCGCGCACCGTGACTTTTTTGTGAAGTTGCGCCACCGCGCGATCCGGCTGGCGCGCATTCGGCCAGCGCCCGGATTGGGCACGAAGCGGCAATGTGCGCTATTCGGGCAACACAACTGTCGAAGCGGCCATTGGACCGTTTCTTGCGCAAGGTATCCTCGGGGACGCGAGCGATGGAGAGTATCAAGTTTGCGGTCGACGGCGGCTCGCGGATGTTCCGTGCGTTTCCCGCGCGGTTCCTGGCGGCGCTCGTCCTGGTCGTCGGTGTTTCAGGCTGCGCGAGCGCGCCGGATCGCTCCGACGCCGAAGCCTATGCCGAGTGGCAAGAAATCAACGATCCGCTCGAGCCCATGAACCGCGCTATCTTCCAGGTCAATCGCGGTCTCGACACACTGATCCTCAAGCCGTTCGCGATCATGTATTCGGTGTTCCTGCCGCCGCCGTTCCAGACCGGAATACACAACTTTCTCAACAACCTGAGAACGCCGGTGATCCTCGCCAACGACCTGTTGCAGGTCAACATGGACAATGCCGGCACCACCTTCACGCGGTTCCTGATCAACACAACCGTTGGAGTCGGGGGGTTGGGTGATCCGGCCACCGACCTCGGTTGGGAGCGCCATGACGGTGATTTCGGCATAACGCTGGCGGTTTGGGGCGTGGGCGAGGGACCTTACCTGATGCTGCCCGTCATGGGCCCCTCGAACCCGCGCGACGGCGTCGGCAGGGCCGTGGACAGCTTCGTTCTCGACCCGTTCGGCTTGCTGGGGGCCCTTGGAAACGATGCGCTGTTCCCCTACTCAATGGCCCGAACCGTGTTGACCGCCGTGGACACCCGCTCGCGCTTCATCGGCGAATTGGAGGAAGTCGAGAAAACGTCCCTGGATTTCTATGCGGCGGTGCGCAGTCTTTATCGTCAAAATCGCCGGAGCGACGTCGACAAGTTCATTTTCAGACGGTGGCAGCCGGCGTCCGAACGCGGCGACGAATCCAGCGCGCCGGCGACGACGGATTTTCCGGATATGTCGGACATGCCTGATCTGATCGATGGTGTGCCCGACTAGAGGCGCGTCCGGTATAACCGGGAACGCGGTCAGCGCAAGCGGAGGACGCGATGAGGAAAATCATACGGCAGGCTTTGGTGTTTTCGTCTCTCGCGGTGGTCTTATCGACCTTCCTGCTCGCCCAAGGCCAACCATCGCACGCGGTCGAGCCCACCGAAGGAGCGCGGGCCCTGGTCCAGGCGCTGTCCGACGAAGCGACGTCGCTGCTGAACAAGCCGGACGCGACGGCCGAAAAGCGGGTCGAGGCGTTCCGCGGCCTGCTGCGTCGCTACTTCGCGTCGGCGGCGATCGGCAAGTGGGTCCTGGGCCGCTATTGGAAGCAGGCCACCGAGGCGGAACGGCAGGAATACCTGCGGCTGTTCGAAGACTATATCGTCTACGGCTATGTCAAACGGTTCGGCAATTACTCCGGAGAGAAGCTGCAAATCCTCCGGGCCGCGAGCAACGACAAGCAATCGGTTACCGTTTTTTCCGAATTCATAAGACCGGGCGGGGAAAAACCGATCAACGTCGACTGGCGGGTCGGACACGACGCGGACACGTACAGAATTACCGATGTGATGGTGGAGGGAACCTCCCTGAGCCAGACATTGCGGTCGGATTTCGCGTCGACCATCCATCAAGGCGGCGGGAACGTGGAAAGCCTGCTCGCCGTGTTGCGGGAGAAGGTCGCGGAACTGAGGTTGGACTTGGGCATTTCGACCTGAACGTCGACATCACCCCCTCGTCAGCGGCTTGTACTTGATCCGATGCGGCTGATCGGCTTCGGCGCCGAGCCGGCGATGGCGATCGGCTTCGTAGTCCTGGTAATTTCCCTCGAACCAGACAACCTCGCTGTCGCCCTCGAAGGCAAGGATGTGGGTCGCGATACGGTCGAGGAACCAGCGATCGTGGCTGATGACCACGGCGCAGCCGGCAAACTCCACCAGCGCGTCCTCGAGCGCCCTCAGCGTTTCGATGTCCAAGTCGTTGGTGGGTTCGTCCAGCAGCAGGACGTTGGCGCCTGACTTCAGCATCTTGGCCAGGTGGACGCGGTTGCGCTCGCCGCCGGAGAGGGTGCCCATCCGTTTCTGTTGATCGGGTCCCTTGAAATTGAACTGCCCCACATAGGCCCGGCTCTGCATCTTGCCCTTGCCGAGTTCCACTTCGTCGAGGCCCCCGGAGATCTCTTCCCAGACGGTCTTTTTGGCGTCGAGCGCGTCGCGGGACTGGTCGACATAGCCGAGCACCACGGTCTCACCGATCCTGATGGTTCCGCCGTCCGGCTGCTCCTGCTCCGTGATCATGCGAAACAGCGTCGTCTTTCCGGCGCCGTTCGGACCGATCACGCCGACGATGCCGCCGGGGGGCAGCCGAAAATCCAGCTCGTCGATGAGCAGCCGGTTGCCGTAGCCCTTGCGCAGATGTTCCGCCTCCACCACCAGATTGCCCAGGCGCGGCCCCGGAGGAATAACGATCTGCGCCTCGCCGATGGGTTGATCGCGGGCCGCCGCGAGCAGGTCCTCGTAGGCCGTGATCCGCGCCTTGCTCTTGGCTTGGCGGGCCCGTGGCGACTGCCGGATCCATTCGAGCTCGTGCTTCAATGTGCGCTGCCGCGCCGATTCCTGACGTTCCTCCTGTCCCAGGCGCTTCTGCTTTTGCTCCAGCCATGACGAGTAGTTTCCCTGATAGGGGATCCCCTGGCCGCGATCGATTTCCAGGATCCAGCCGGTGACGTTGTCGAGAAAATAGCGGTCATGGGTGACCACCATGACGGTGCCGTCGTAATCCTTCAGGAACCGTTCCAGCCATGCCACGGATTCCGCGTCCAGGTGGTTGGTGGGTTCGTCGAGAAGGAGCATGTCGGGGTGTTCGAGCAGCAGCCGGCAGAGCGCCACCCTGCGCCGCTCGCCGCCGGACAGCGTGGACACGTCGGCGTCGCCGGGGGGACAGCGCAGCGCGTCCATCGCCACCTCGAGGGTCCGCTCCAGTTCCCAACCGCCGACGGCATCGATCTTCTCCTGCAGGTCTCCCTGCTCCGCCAGCAGCATGTTCATCTCGTCGTCGTCCAGCGGCTCGGCGAACCGCTCGCTGATGGCATTGAACTGGTCCACGAGGCCCTTGGTGGCGCCCAGGGCCTCCAGGACATTTTCCTCGACGGTCTTGGTGGCGTCCAATTCCGGCTCCTGGGGCAGGTATCCGACCCGGACACCGTCGGCGGCCCAGGCCTCGCCGTCGAATTCGGTATCGAGGCCGGCCATGATCTTCATCAGCGTCGACTTTCCGGAGCCATTGACGCCGAGGACGCCGATCTTGGCACCGGGCAGGAAGGACAGAGAGACATTCTTCAGAACGTCCCGTCCACCGGGAAACGTCTTGGTCAGTCCCTTCATCACGTAGACATACTGGTAGGCGGCCATGGTCAACTCCAAACATTCGGCGCCGCTCCGCGCGGCGGGCATCGGCCGCCCGCGCGGCGCGCCGGTTTCGATATCCGTGATCACAACCGTCCGCCGTTCGAGTCCGGGCGATGGCGTCTCGCGCCGCTCCGCGACGTGGAAACATCGCGCGCGGAACACGCCTTGCCGGAGACGACGAAGGGCCGTCACAATGGTTAACGTTCAATGGACGTGTGTATAACGCGCCGGCGGCGGCGCGCGCAATCGGTTGGCGGAGTCGCGAAAGGGCTTAAACATTTTCAAAAGTGGTATATTAATGGTGCGGGCGTGGAGGCATGGGCCGCCAAATCAAAACATCGAAGAGGTCATGCACGGGAGGAGAGAATGGCGAAATCCATTCTCGTCGTCGAAGACGAGCCAAATATCGTACTTTCGCTTCAGTTCCTGATGAAGAAAGCGGGCTTCGACGTTCGCGTCGCCAGTGACGGCGAACAGGCGCTGGCGGCGGTCAAGGACCGGGCGCCGGACCTGATTCTTCTGGACGTCATGATCCCCAAGCGGGACGGTTACGACGTCTGTCAGACCATCCGTTCGAATCCGGCCTGGAGCGGCATCTACATCATCATGCTCACCGCGAAGGGCCGCGAGGTGGATCGCGAAAAGGGTATTGCCCTCGGGGCCAACGATTATGTCACCAAGCCGTTCTCCACGCGCGACCTGACGGAGAAGGTCAAGCAGTTGTTGCTGGGCTCGGGCTGAGTTGCGGTGCTGAAGCTGATTGACGGCTGAGGAACATGGGGCCGCGGCTTTTCCTCATTGTTTGCTTCGCGGGCTTGGCCGCCGCGTGCCTGGCGGCGGTCGGCGCGGGCATGTGGCTGATCGCGACAGCCTTGCCGGAAACCGGTCCCGACATCTTCAACATCGTGATGGTGTACGGAGGCGGTCTTGCATTCCTTCTGACGGCGGTGATCGCCGTCGTCTGGGCGTACCTGGACCATGCCCTCGCCCAGCCGACCGCGGCCATCGTTCGCGGCATTCAGACCGTGATACACGCCAACCCGGATCACCGCATCGAGGTTCCGGACCTGCATCAACTCGGCGGACTGCCCCGGGCGGTCTCCGATCTGGTCGCGCAGCTGGCGAGAGCGGAGAACAGTGTCGGCGAGGCCATCGCCAAGGCCACCGAAAAGGTCGAGCAGCAAAAGGAGCAGCTCGGCATCATTCTGCAGGACCTTCATGAAGGCGTGGTGGTGTGCAACCTCAAGCACAATATCCTGCTCTACAACAACCGCGCGCTCGAATTGCTTCACATTACCAGCGATATCGGCCTCGATCGTTCGCTGTTCAGTTTCATGAACCGCCTGCCCGTTCTGCACGCGTTGGACCGCTTGACCAACCGCGTCGCCGAGGGCCGCCACCTGCAACACGCGGAAGGGACCATGGTCTCGTTCGTCGGTTCCACCATCGACGGGCGCCACACGCTTGACGGACGCATGAGTCTCATCCTCGATGCCGAAGACGTTCCCACTGGCTACGTGATCTCCTTCGAGGACGAAACGGAGGAACTCGCGGCTCTCGGCCTCCGCGACCGGCTTCTCCGGGAAGCCACCGAGGGGCTGCGGGCGCCCGTGGCCAACCTTAAGGCGGCGGCGGAAATCCTGAACGCCAATCCCGACATGCCCAAGGACGACCAGGCCGCGTTCAAGCAGGTCATGCTCAAGGAAGGCTCCTATCTGGCGGACCGCCTCGAAACGCTGTCGGCGCAGTACCGCGACGTCATCACCGGGCATTGGCCGATGACGGATATCTACTCCTCGAACCTGTTCAACAACCTGTCCCACAGACTGAAGGACCGGTCGCAGATCGATACCGTTATGATCGGCATTCCGCTGTGGGTGCACGGAGACAGCTATACTCTCGTGGAACTTCTGGATCAGATGATCCACAAGCTCAGCGCCCACACCGGGGCCAAATCGTTCGACCTAGAGGCCGTTTCCGGCGAGCGCCACATGTATCTGGATGTCATGTGGAAGGGGGAGCCGATCCCCGCGTCGGAGTTGAGTTCCTGGCTCAACGATCAGCTTGAGGACACCCTCGGCGGTCTGTCGCTCCGCGACGTTCTCGAGCACCACAAGACCGATATCTGGAGCCTTCCCCATCGCGGCGGCATGGCGAGGTTGCGCCTGCCACTGCCGCCCGCCAAGCGGCCGCCGACGGCGCGGGGAGCGCGAAACCGCCCGGCCCGGCCCGAATTCTACGACTTCGAGCTGCTTCGGCAGCCGGAAACCCTCGGCGACATGGGCAGCCGTCCGTTAAAATCCATCAATTACGTGGTCTTCGATACCGAAACCACCGGACTCGAACCATCGTCCGGGGACGAAATCATTTCGATCGCCGGCGTGCGGGTGGTCAATGGTAGGATCCTGACCGGCAAGTCCTTCGAGCGCGTGGTCGATCCCAAGCGTCCGATCCCCAAGGACTCGATCCGGTTCCACGGAATTACCGAGGAAATGGTCAGGGACAAGCCGCCGGTTCAGGTGGTCCTGCCGCAATTCCATGATTACGTCGGCGACGCCGTTCTGGTCGCGCACAACGCCGCGTTCGACCTCAAGTTCCTGAAACTGAAGGAGGTCGAATGCGGGGTCTCGTTCGACAATCCGGTGTTGGACACGCTGTTGCTGTCGGTCTATCTGCACGACTACACCAGCAGGCACACTCTTGACGCCGTCGCCGAACGGTTCGGCATCGACATTCAGGGACGCCACACGGCCCTTGGCGACTCCCTGGTAACCGCGGGTGTGTTCCTGAAGATGATCGACGTTCTCGAGGCGCGTGGGATCCATACCCTCGATCAGGCCGTCGAGGCCTCTCACTCTATCGTGGAGGTTCGCGCCCAACAGGCGGGTTTCTGATACACTGATGCCCAGAGGATAAGGAACGGGGCCATGCCCAATCGGAAGGACGGCAACCGGAGCGGCGAGAAACTGGTGGCCTTGTTCGCGTTCGGGGTCGTCTTGTTCAATCCGCTGGTGGTGGGGATCTTCGATGCCGGGGCCGATACCCGACTGTTCGGAATACCGGCGCTTTACCTGTACCTGTTCGCCGGCTGGGCCCTGTTGATCGGATTGGTCGCCGTCGTCGCGGAGGGCGCGCCAGAGGCCGCCGTCCCGCCTCCCGATCCCATGCCGCCGATCACGCCGACCGACGGAGGATAGCGGCGCGATGCTCCCAGGCTGGCTCATCGTCATCGCTTCATTCGGTTACCTGTCGTTGCTGTTCGCCATCGCCTATTACGGCGACCGCCGGTCCGACCAGGGCCGGAGCGTAATCCTCAACCCCTACATCTACGCCTTGTCCATCGCCGTCTACTGCACGGCCTGGACATTCTACGGCAGTGTCGGCCTGGCGGCGCGGGCCGGCGTGGGCTTCCTGCCCATCTACCTGGGGCCGACGTTGATGTTCACCCTGGGCTGGGTCGTTCTGAGGAAGATCATCCGGATCAGCAAGGTCCACCGCATCACCTCCATCGCCGACTTCGTGTCGTCGCGTTACGGCAAGAGCCACGTTCTCGGGGGACTGGTGTCGGTGATCGCGGTCATCGGCATCATGCCGTACATATCGCTGCAACTGGACGCGATCTCGGCGAGTTTCAACGTGCTGCTCAACTATCCCGACATTTCCAACCCGGTATCGCCGGGTGGCATGACGATCTTCGGCGATACCGCGATGTGGGTCGCCGTGCTGCTCGCCGTTTTTTCGATCCTGTTCGGAACCCGCCACATCGACGCGACCGAACATCACGAAGGCATGGTCGCCGCCATCGCCTTCGAGTCGGTCGTCAAGCTCGTGGCTTTCATTTCGGTCGGGGTGTTCGTCACGTTCGGGCTATTCGACGGATTCGGCGACCTGTTCAACCGCGCGGTGGCCGAACCGAGGCTGGCCCCGCTGATGACCATGGAAGTGGTGGGAAACCAGTGGGCGCCCTTGACGCTGCTGGCCATGCTGGCGGTCTTCTGTCTGCCCCGTCAGTTTCAGGTCACCGTCGTGGAGAACGTCGACGAGAGACACCTGAACAAGGCGATCTGGCTGTTTCCGCTGTATCTTCTGCTTATCAACATCTTCGTCCTGCCCATCGCCTTCGGCGGCCTGTTGCGGTTTCCGCTGGGAACCGTCGACGCGGACACCTACGTGCTGGCCCTGCCCTTGGCCGAGGGCGCGCCGGGGCTGGCGCTGTTCGCGTTCATCGGAGGCCTGTCGGCGGCCACGGGAATGGTCATCGTCGCCACCGTGGCGCTCAGCACGATGATCTGCAACGACCTCATCATGCCCGTTCTGTTGCGGTTCGCGTGGTTGCATCTGTCCGAGAAAAAGGATCTGTCGGGTCTGCTGCTCGCCATTCGCAGGGGTGCCATCGCGTTCATATTGCTGATCGGCTATCTGTATTTCGTTCTCATCGGCGACTCTTACGCACTGGTAAGCATCGGACTTGTCTCGTTCGCCGCCGCCGCCCAGTTCGCGCCCGCCATCCTCGCCGGAATGTACTGGAAACGGGCATCTCATCGGGGCGCCCTCCTGGGAATCTCCGGCGGGTTCCTGGTGTGGGCCTACACGCTGCTGCTGCCGTCGTTCGCGCTGTCCGGCTGGTTTCCGGCGGCGTTCGTCGAGCATGGGCTGTTCGGGATCGATCTCTTGAAGCCATACGCGTTGTTCGGTCTCGAGGGACACGATCACATCTCGCATTCCCTGTTCTGGAGCCTTTTAGTGAATGTGGGCTTGCTGGTCGGGGTCTCGCTCGTCGATCGCCAGAGCATGATCGAGCGGATTCAGGCGACGCTGTTCGTCGAGGTGGATCGGCAGGCCGGGACGGCCGGCGCCGGCGCCAGCGTCTGGCAGGGCAGCGTCTCGATCGGCGATTTGCGGGCCATGGCGGAACGGTTTCTTGGCCATGACCGCACCAGCGAAATTTTCGCCGAGTATTCCCGCCAGAAAAGGACCAAACCGGACATGGTCGGCAACGCCAGCGGAGAACTGGTTCAGTTCGTCGAGCGGAGGCTGGCGGGAATTATCGGCGCGGCATCCGCCAGGGTGATGGTGGCGTCGACGTTGAAGGGGGAAGGCGTGGGTCTGGAAGAACTCATGCAGATCCTCGACGAGACGTCGCAGGTCCTGGAGTACAGCCGCCAACTGGAGCAGAAATCCGAGCAACTGGAGCACACCAGCGCCGAATTGAAAGCGGCGAACGAGCGGCTGACCGAACTCGATCAGCTCAAGGACGATTTCCTCTCCACCGTGACCCACGAGCTGCGGACGCCGCTGACCTCGATCCGGTCGTTCTCGGAAATCCTCCATGACACGCCGGATCTCGGATTGGCGGAGCGCCAGCACTTTCTCGGCATCATCATCCGCGAGAGCGAGCGCCTGACGCGTCTCATCAATCAGGTCCTCGACCTGACCAAGATCGAAAGGGGGCGCATGGAATGGCAAATGAGCGATGTCAGTCTCCGCGAGGTCATCGACCACGCCGTTTCCTCCATGCACCATCTGTTCGAGGAGAAAAACATCACGGTCGAGGTTCGCCAGCCCGACTCGGTCCCCACGGTTCGAGGCGATCGCGATCAGCTGATCCAGCTCGCGATCAATCTGCTGTCGAACGCCGAGAAATTCTGCCCCGCCGAAAACGGCCGCGTGGAAATCGCGCTCAAGGTCGGTCCCACCGATTTGACCGTGAGCGTCGCCGACAACGGGCGGGGTATTCCCGTGCACGAACAGGAAAACATTTTCGAGAAGTTCCATCAGGTCCGATCCGACCAGACCGGCAATCCCATGGGGTCCGGCCTGGGGCTCGCGATCTGCCGCGGCATCGTGGAACACCTAGGCGGCCGCATCTGGGTGCGGAGCAAGCCGGGACACGGGGCCACCTTTTTCTTCACGGTTCCCTACGCCTGATCCCGCGCGCCCGGCGCGCCCTCAGAAGATCTCCGCCGTGAACTCCATGTGGACCCGCTTGCGCACGTTGTTGATGGCCTTCAGGGATTCCAGCAGCATGACGCGGTCGCGCTTGGTCAGGGCATCCGGATCGACGTAGTAGCTGACGCGCCGCCCCGCCTTGTAATCGCGGATCTGCTTGCGCATCAGGATATCGGTAATCAGGTAGAACGCGCTGGTCAGGTCGTCGTGTTCGTTGACGCTGAGCACCCCCTGATGGTGGAGGGCGCGGATCCGCTCGAGGGTCGAGGTCTCCTCGACGCCCTCGCGGAGCGCGAGCAGGCGGACCGCCTCCACCAGCGGGATGGTGCCCGTGTACTTCAGGTTGACCTGCCCCTTGAACTCTTCCTTCTCCTTCTCGGTGATGAAGCCGCCGAAGAAACCCAGCGCCACGTTGTGATCCGCCTGGTCCTGGAACATCTGGCGCAGAAAGTAATGGTTGTGGCGGACCATCCCCGTGACCTTGCTCCGCAACTCCACGGCCAAGTCCCGGTCTCCCCACACCGGCTGGAAGTCGAAGAAGATGTCGGCCAGGCGAATGGCCACGAAGTTGCTCTTGCGGCCCCACAGGTTGATCTGTTCGATCCACTGGGAGAGCGTCTTGCGCCACAGCGGATTGACCGCCATGCAGTACCCGTTGCAGTAGGGAATGCCCACGGCATTGAGATCGCGGCACATGCGCTCCGCCAGTTCGATGAAGTACGAGTTGACCCGGCCGTGCTCGGCGTCGGGATAGTCGGTGATGATGAAACCGTTGTCCTGGTCGGGAAACAGGTAGTTTTCTCCCCGCCCGCCGGACCCCATGACGATGGTCGTGGCGGAAACGGGGACGTCTCCCCATCCTTCCTGTGCCATCTGGTGCATCGCGGATTCGCCGATCCGCCGGTACATGTCGTTGTTGATGCGGGTGAGCAGCTGCTGGATCTCCGGCGCCGGCAGGTTGTCGGCGAACAGCTCCTCCGCCAGTTCGACCTGGGCCGCCTTGACGTCCTTCAATCCCTCGAGCGTTCCCTCGTGGCTCAGGCGGTCGATCTGTCTCATCAGGCGTTCCGTGGACACCGCCAAGGCATCGTGAAGGTACAGAATACCGGCGAGCCGGCCGCTCCGATCGATCACCGGCATATGGCGCAGGTCGTGCCGCCGCATCCAGGCGATGGCATGATAGAGATAATCGCGGCGCTCGATGGTCATCACCGGCGAGGTCATCACCGTTTCCACGGGGGTCTCGCCGGGGATCCGGTACGTGATCCTCCGGGCGATGTCCTGTTCGGTGATGATCCCGATGGGACGGCCGCCGGCATCGACGATGATGGCGCACGAAGCCTCTTCCGCCGCCATCATGGCGATCATATCGGAGCAACGGGTCCCCACCCGGACCGCCAGCAGCTCCGAGCGCGGCCGCATGAAATCCCGAACCAGCATACTGAAAACCGCCGTCCGCGAGTGCCCGCCTTCGTCCGTCCTGTTCGCCATTGTTTACTCAATCATGCAATGCCGCGGTTTCGCCGGCCACGGGTGGCGGCTCAAGGAGTGTTCGACATGGGACTCTCGCGGCCGGAACCCGTGTCGACGATCCCGCGATCAAATCACCGACGCGGCGGAGTTTCAAGGGCGAGGTGAGCAGGATCTCTCGCGAGGAGGCCACGAATTCGCGAGGCGCAAATGCGAATAAATGACACTCTATTTTTTTTTGTTGGTTTTTCGCGCAATATAATTTGCCGTATTGTGCCTGGGGTTGGAAAATGTTATCCATATTAAGTTCCCAGTCTGAAGGTTCAAGTATACCTCGCGGATTGGGAGGAAACGTTGAACGAGAAAACGGGGAAGCATCGCGTTTTCGCGGGCTTCAAGCCGGCCCAGAAGGGCGCTCGTGGGGAAGGCTAAATGTCCTGGAGCCGTAAAATGGACTCCATACACCAAGGTAAGGCCTCTCGCCACATTTCCCCTGCTTATCGTTCGGCACGTCTGGCTCTCGAGTAGGAGATACTCGCGGGTCGTTGGGTATCGCACCTGGGTGTGATCTGAGGTTTACGGTGGCCGATGTCGGCCGCTTCGACCGACGGATTAGGGGAGAACTGTCTTGGCACCGAAAGTCATTTGGCTTTTCGTCTTTGTCGCTCTCTACTGGGCCTACTGTATTTTCTGGGGCATCAGAGGGGCACGCATGGCGAAAACGGCCAGCGACTACTTTATCGCTGGTCGAACACTGTCGCTGTGGGTCTTCGTCCTCGCGGCAACCGCAACATCGTTTTCCGGTTGGACCTTCATGGGCCATCCGGGCCTAGTCTATCGCGACGGCTTCCAGTACGCCTACGCGTCGTTCTACGTCATCACCATTCCGTTCACCGGAGTGATGTTCCTCAAGCGGCAATGGATGCTGGGCAAGCGCTACGGTTACATCACGCCGGGCGAAATGATGTCCGACTACTTCCAGGGTGACGGCATTCGCATCCTGACCGTGATCGTGGCGCTGTTGTTCTCGATCCCGTATCTGGGCGTGCAGCTCGGAGCCTCGGGCTTCTTGTTCAACGTGCTCACCGATGACCTGGTGCCGAAAGACTTCGGCATGTGGCTGCTCTCGCTGGTCGTGCTGATCTACGTGGCCTCGGGCGGCCTCCGCGCGGTGGCGTACGTGGACACCGTGCAGTGTATCCTCTTGGGTCTCGGTATCATCATTACCGGTATTATCGCCCTCACCTACGCGGGCGGATGGGACTCCCTGCAGTTGGGCCTCGCGGAGCTGGCAGCTTCCGACATCGGCAAGTGGGGAACCACCAAGGGCTACGGAGGCGGCGACTACAACGCCTACTTCGCGATCCCGGGGGTGATCCAGTGGACGGCCGGACTGGGCAAGGAAACCCCGGTGGGCGGTCTGTGGACGGGCGTCATGTGCCTCACCTACATGTTCGCGCTGATGGGCATTCAGTCGGCCCCGGCGTTCAGCATGTGGTCGTTCGCCAACACCAACCCGCGGCCGTTCGCGCCGCAGCAGGTGTGGGCGTCTTCCTTCTGCATCGGCGCGATCCTGTTCTTCTTCACCGCTTTCCAGGGCATGGGCGCGCATCTTCTCGGTGCCACTCCCGCGGCGTCGGAACTGGTCAGGGACGTGGTGCCGAACATCAACGCGGCGACCGGTGAATTCTGGCTTCCGGACCTCTCCAAGGGTCTAGAGGATAGTATCGTGCCGCACTACTTCAACCTGATCGCCGATTCGATGCCGTGGTTGATCGGGCTTCTGGCGGTTTGTGCCCTGGCGGCGATGCAGTCCACCGGCGCGGCATACATGTCCACCGCCGGCGGTATTCTGACCCGCGACCTGTACAAGCGGTATCTGAACCCCGGCGCCTCGCACACCACCCAGAAGATGTTCGGTCGGTTGGGCGTCGCGTTCATCGTGATATCGGCTCTGATGGTGGCGACGTTCTCCAGTGACGCCCTGGTGCTTCTGGGCGGACTGGCGGTGGCGTTCGGCTTCCAGATGTGGCCGGCGCTGGCGGCGGTCTGCTGGTTCCCATGGATCACCCGTCAGGGCGCCACATGGGGTCTGGCGGCCGGTCTCATCGGGGTCATCATGACCGAGAGCCTGGGAATGACGCTTACCGGCGGGGCGGTGCCCTGGGGTCGGTGGCCATTGACCATTCACTCGGCCGGTTGGGGCATCATCTTCAACGTTATCGTCGTCGTCGTCGTCTCGGCGATGACCCAGAACGAGCAATCCACGGCCCATCGCATGAAGTATCACAACTTCCTGCGCGAGCATGCGTCGTTGCCGGCGTCGAAGAAGGGCCTGAAACCCATTGCCTGGATCATCACGCTCGCGTGGTTTTTCTTCGGCATCGGTCCCGGAGCGGTCATCGGAAACGACATCTTCGGTTCGCCGAACGCCGGCTCGCCGGAGGGATGGACCTTTGGCATTCCCTCGATCTGGGCATGGCAGATCCTGTTCTGGCTCCTCGGCGTGTTCATGATGTGGTTCCTTGCGTACAAGATGGAAATGTCCACCGTTCCGGACACGGAAGTTGAGGCGCTTGTGGAAGACATCGGTGATACGACTCTCGAGAAACCGGGCGTCTAGAACCACTATTTCGACTTGCGACGGAGGGGAAGGACCAAGTCCTTCCCCTCTTTCTTTTGGGCCGCCCCGCTCGCGGCCAAGCGGTCTTAAAATCGATCATCAAGCCGCCATCCGCCCTCCCCCCTTCATCCCCGTTTCTTGACTCCGCGCTTGCATGCTGGCCTTTTTCCTTGGTTTTGGAGCAGGCTTGTTCGAGAATTCGCGCCTAAGCGGAAAAGGTTAGGTTTGATTTGAGCCCATTCGACGAAACGGCGTTCGTCAAGACCCTGGAGCCGTTCGACCGTCTCGACGCCGACGGTCTCGCGGACCTTGTCCTGGCGCTTTCTCCCGGCCAATTCGCGGCCGGCGAGACGGTCGTCAACCGGTTCGACACCCTCAACTACCTCTATCTGATCGTCGACGGGGTGGTGGAAGAGGTGGATAACACCGGAACTGTCGGCCGGTTCGCCCGTGGTCAGGCGTTCGGTTCGCGCGCGCTCATCGAGGGAAGAAGCGAGAATACCTTCGTTGCCCGCACGCCGTGCCGATGCCTGCGGCTTCCCGCCGGCTTTTTCCGGATGCTCCTGAAGAGCAACGCCGAAATCCGGCGGCATTTCGGCGGGGTGCTGTCGCGCCGGCTCGACCACATCGTAACCGTGCACGAACGCCGCGAGGCGGCGGCGGCGCTGATAGAGCCGATCGGCACGGCCGGCCTCCACCCTCCGGTCTTCGTGACGCCTGAAACCTCCCTGGAACAGGCGACGGCGATCATGCGGTCCGAGGAAGTGACCGCGGTTCTCGTCCGCCGGAAATCCGGAAGCGGTATCTTCACCAGGGGAGATGTCCACGCAAAACACACCCTATTGCACTTGCCGGAGACCACGCCGGTCGGCGATCTGGCCAGCGAAACGCTCATTGCGCTGCAGCCCGACGACACCCTGTTCGATGCCCTCCAGGTGATGACACGGCATTCCATACGCCACGTGGTCATCGCCAAGGGTGACGATATCGCCGGTATCTTCGAGCAGAAGGACTTGCTCAGGTCGCTCGCCAGCCGCGCCACCGTCATCGCGGCCCGGGTCAAGAACGCTTCGTCGGGGGAGGACCTCAAGCAGGCCGGCGCGGCCATCACCGAACTGATCAAGAGCTTTTTGGAGCGCGGCGTCAAAACCCGATACATCGCCCGGCTGGTTACCCGGCTCAATCGTGAACTCATGGCCCAGGTATATGAAACGGTGGCGCCCAGGGAGGTCCGCGATTCCTCGTGCCTGATCGTCATGGGCAGCGAGGGGCGGGGCGAACAGCTCGTGAAGACCGATCAGGACAATGGCCTGATCCTCGGTTCCGACCTGACCTGGGACGACGTGGCTCCGGTGACCAAGGCCTTTGTCGAGGCCCTGGCGGATCTGGGGTACCCGCCTTGCGAGGGCAACGTGATGGTGTCCAACCCCGACTGGACGCAGTCCGTGGAGGCTTACAAAAAGACCCTGCGCCGCTGGATTCATCAGCCCGACGAAACCTCCTTCAACCAGCTGGCGGTGTTCCTTGACGCGAGCCCCGTGGTGGGCGATGCCGGTCTCCTCGACGCGCTCAAAACCCATGTGTTCGAACTGCTCGACAATCAGAGCGTCATCCTTGGCCACATCGCCAAACCGATGCTTGGATTCAATACGCCCCTGGGCTTTTTCAACCGGCTGATTACCGAAAAACAACCGCCCCACGCCGGCAAGCTCGACATCAAGAAGGGAGGGGTCTTTCCCATTGTCCACGGCGTTCGCTGCCTGGCCCTGGAGCATCGAATTCCGCAAACCAGCACCCTGGAGCGGATCCACAATCTCAGCAGCCTGGGTGTCTTCACCAGCGGCCTGTCGGCGGACTTGATCGAATTGCTCGACATCATGTCGTCGCTGCGGGTGAAAGCGCAATTGGAACAGATCGTCCTCGGCGGTCCGTGCGACAATTACCTCGCTCCGCGCGATCTCAACGGCCACGAACGGGAACTTCTGCGGTCGTCGTTCAAGATCGTGAAGGAATTCAAGAAATTCATCCTCTATCATTTCAAGCTCAACCTGGTCGGCTGACCACGGGAAGTCGTGACCGGGAGACGGGGGCCTGAACAACGCGGAGAGCGGGTGGGCCGGAGGGATCGAAGTCAGTGTCCAAGAACGCCGTGCTGATGTTCCTGATCGCCAGCGTGCTGACGATCGGCGTGATCGTCGGAGTCGCCGGCGCGATGTGGACCGACCTGGCCGACGGCGATCGCTTGGTCATCGCCGGACTTTGGAAGTCCCTCGGGGGTTATGTCGTCGTCACCCTTGCCTATCTGCTCGTCCTGATCGGGTTCGGAACCAACTGGATCTTCACCCGCTACATCCATCCGCTCGGAGCCCTGGCCGAGGACGCGCGCGTGATCGCGGTCACCAATCCGGCGCATCGGTCGTCCATGCAAGGTCCGACCGAGTTGCGGAACATGATCGGCGGCCTGAATGTCCTGGCGGAGCGATACGAGCAGTTGCGGCGCGATTTCGACGACCGCATCCGTGAAGCCGGAGCCGCCCTCGAGGACGAGAAGCACACGCTGTCCGCGTTGATGTCCAAGATCTCGCAGGGAATCCTGGTGTGCAACCTCGACGGCCGCATCCTGTTGTACAACCATCAGGCCCAGAGGATGCTCGAGGGGACTATCCGCTCGAGCGGAGGAGCCGACTGGATCGGCCTCGGCCGGTCGGTGCACGGCGTTCTCGACGAACATCAGATCAACCACGCGCTGATGACCCTGATGCACGGCCGCCAGCGCGGCGAGACCGAGGCCATGGTGCCCTTCGTGGCGAACCGGGGCGGCGGCCAGGTCCTGAACGTGCACTTGGTTCCCATATCGGGCAAGGACCGCCTATGGCACGGCTATATCCTCACCCTGGACGACATTACCCACCGCATTTCCCGGGAGTCGACACGCGCTTCGCGCCTCCAGTCGCTGATCGAGAAGCAGCGTTCGGCGGCCGCGGCCATTCGCGGCGCCATCGAGACCATCGTGGAGTATCCGGATATCGACAGTCGGAGCCTTCGGCAATTCCACCGCGCCATCCACGAGGAATCCCTCAAGATGGCCGGCCTGTTCGCCGCTCTCGAGGATCCGTCCTCCGCTCACCAGGAGGGTAAATGGCCGCTTCAGGACGCGCTGGCGAGCGATCTCGTGGCGGCGATCCAGCGCCACGTTCACGGACTCCTGAATGTGGAAATCCAGGTCAGCGTCCCCATCGAACCCCTGAGGTTCAAGGTCGACAGCTACGCCATCGCCCGTTCGATCATCTTCCTCATCGATCAGTTGAGGCTCGCGTGCCGCGCCGAAAACATCGGCCTGACCCTCGAGCGCCATTCCTCGTTCGCCCATCTCATCTTGGAATGGTCCGGGGCGCCGCTCCACATGGAGGCGCTTCAAGCCTGGAGCAGCCATAACGTCATGTCGGACCGGATGGGATCCTCGGTGACGTTGATCGACGTCATCGAGAGGCACAGCGCCGCCATCTGGCCGCGCGCGCCCGCCGCCGCGGGCCGTCCCTCGCTGTATCTGGTGCTTCCGCTGAGCGATATGGATCCCTCGGAAACGGCCGTGGCCCCGGCCGGCGCCGCCGCGGGGATCGATTTCGATTTCCGTTTGCCCGGCCGTACCGGCGCCGCTGCCCACGACGATCTCGACGGCGTGCCGCTGACCGAACTCGGCTACACGGTGATCGACACCGAGACCACCGGTCTCGACCCCAGCGCCGGGGATGAAATCATCGCCATTGGCGCCATCCGGATCGTCAACGGACGGGTCCTCAGGCAGGAAATGTTCGACACCCTGGTCAATCCAAGGCGCCCGATCTCGGACGAGTCGACGGCCATTCATGGTATTTCCCAGGACATGCTGCGCGGACAACCGACCATTGAACAGGTCCTCCCGCACCTGCATCGCTTCGTGCAGGACACGGTGATCGTCGGCCACGACGCGGCGTTCGACATGCGTTTTTTCGAACTCAAGGAACGGATCTCGGGCGTTCGGTTCTCCAACCCGGTCCTCGATACGTTGCTTCTCGACAGCGTTGTCTCGCCCAATCAGGAGGACCGGAGGCTGGAGTCCATTTGCCAGCGGCTGGGGGTGGCGGCATCCGGGCGCCACACCGCGCTCGGAGAACTCTCTCATCACCGCCGAGATTTTCCTGGCGATGATACCGCTGCTGTCGGAACGCGGGATCGCCACCCTGGGAGAGGCGAGAAAGGCGTGCCTTCGGTCACGATTCGCCAATCGGAGGTATTGAGGCATGGCGACGGCCAAGTCATTTTGTTACTATCCGGCGGAGCGGCGTGTTGCTCCAACGACCACGTGAAGCGAGTACCTCTCGTCAGATGCAGCAAGTTTTTTCCCCTCAATACCAGTGGCTGTGGACCTTGGCGTTGGGCGCCGCGTTGTTCTTTCCCGTCCGCCAGCTCATCTGGGCGTTGGCGGTCCGGCGCGAGGAACGCAAACTTGGCGCGCCAACCGACAGCGAACGCCGCGCCGCGCTCAAGCGGCGGGCGGCGTTCACGGCCTTTCTCTTGTGTTTTGTGTTTTCCGTCGCGTACGTCCACGTGATGTTCAAGAACTTTTTCGCCGCCCCATGATCTCCAAGGATTTCACCAATCCACGCGTCATCCGCCGCCTGATCATCATCATGGCCATCGCGACGTTCGCGATGTTCACCTTCTGGACGGTGATCAAGCCAATGTTCGTCGCCACCGCGCCGGGCGATTACGAGGTCCGCCAGGGCGACATCCTGCTCGGCGACAAGAAATACGACCAGGCCATCGATCGTTTCGACGCGGCGCTCCAGGAAATGCCGAATCATCGCGGGGCGTTGATGGGCAAGGCGATCTCGCTGCTGCAGATGGAGCGATTCGACGAAGCGGAGGATGTGTTCACGCACACCATCGCCTATCTGAAGGAAAGCCTGGAGACGGACGACCACACCGGAACCGCCGTTCTCGCCGGCGCGTATGCCAACCGCGGCATCCTCTACGACCGGACGGGCCGATACGAGCAGGCGCTGTCGGACTATATTCAGGCCCTCAAGATCGACGAGGAGGCCGTCAAGGGACCCGGTATCGTCGACAAGGTGCTGTACGTCATGCCGCGCGCGGCGACGGTCCGCGACCGCGCGGTCTACCTGCAGCAGCAACTGGCCCTGCCCGAGGAGGAGCGTCTGCTGAGGCTGCCCGAGAAGGACGCGGAGCAGCGCATGCATAAGCCCTGACCGCTATCCCGGAGAGGGTTTTTGCGTTTCGCTAAAACTGCACGATGCCGAGCACGTCCTGGAACAGCACCAGGAAAAAATAGGTCGCGGCAATGCAGCCGAACAGCAATCGGACGAAATCGGTGTTTCCGTCGGCGTCGCGGTAGCGGATGCCGTGCCAGGCGATCGCGCCCGTTACGATAAGAAACACCAGATTGATGAGCGGCTCTAGGTCGCCGGCGAATTCGAACATGGCCACAAGCTAGACACTGCCGATGCCGCTGGCAACTGGCGTCATCCGTGTCGGTATCTTTTCGCGGGGCTTGGGCCCATCGCCCCGGACGGGGAACGCCGGCCCTATCGCTGCTCCGACACCGCCGGTAGGCCGGAGCCCTGCCTTTTCACATCCTGGTCGACGGCCCGGAGTTCCGTTTCGGTGAAGTAGGGCGGCAGGAGAGACGTCGGTTTTTCCACGGCCATGCTCGCGACCATCAGCCCCGTGACCATCAACAGGGTCAAAAACCCAACGACGGTACAGAACTGCCGAACGCCCCTGGGCACGTGGGTATGATAGTTGTGGTCGTAGCGATGGAAGGCGGGGTCGTTGTCATCGAGCTTGCCCTGCTCCTCGCGCATCAGGATCAGGCGGGCGTAATGCCGGGCCCAGTGGGGGACCTCATTACGCAACATGTACGAGCCGAAAAGATTCGCCACCATGGCCTCCGGCAGGTCCTTGTCGAACCATTCGCGATAGGCCAGCTGAAGGAACTGGAACTCCCCGACTTGCAACAGGTTCGCCGCCGACGAAACGATCACCCGTTCGCCCATTTCCAACTCTTCGCGATCCGGATGTAACAGGGTTTCAAAAAGGTTCATGCCCGATCCGTGTCCAAGGCCGCACAATAAATGATGGGTTGGGCCAACACGCCCGAACGCTTCAGCGACCCATAATACAGTAGGTCACCGGGGCTTAGGGTCAAGCGCGCAATCAAAATATCGCGACGGGCGCCGATCTGGCCCATAATGGCGGTCCATGCGTTCTTCCCCTAGTGCCCGGCGAGGCTTGCGACCGTGCCGAGATGAAGTATCAGGACAAAAGCCGACATCCCGATATCCTGGTGATCGACACGGGCGGGACGCGGGTCAAGATCCGCGTCAATCATCGCGATGAGATCCGCCAGGCGCAGACGGGACCGGCAATGACCCCGCGGGATCTGGTGGAACGGGTACGCGCGCTTGCGGCGGACTGGCCGTACGATGCCGTTTCGCTTGGCTATCCGGGAGAGGTGCGAAGCGGCCGTCCGTCGCGGGAACCCCACAACCTCGGCACCGGCTGGACCGGTTTTGATTTCCAGTCGGCGTTCGGGCGGCCGGTGAAGGTCATCAATGACGCCGCCATGCAAGCGCTCGGCAGCTATCAGGGCGGCCGCATGCTGTTTCTGGGACTCGGAACCGGGCTCGGTTCGGCCTTGGTGATCGACAAGCTGGTGCAACCGATGGAGTTGTCCAAGCTGCCTTACAAGAACGGCGAAACCTTCGGCGACTCCGTGCGTCACAGCGCCATCGCGCGCCTCGGCCTCGAGGTCTGGCGGGAGGAGGTCTCCCAGGTGATCGAGCTTCTGCGCAACGCCTTGGTGGCGGACTACGTGGTCGTCGGCGGCGGCAACGCGCGGTTGCTGACCGCGCTTCCGCCGTACGCGCGGCGCGGAAACAACGCCAACGCGTTCGAGGGAGGATTCCGCCTGTGGCTGGATTCCGACGTCCGGGTATAGCGGTCCGCAACCAAGATCGGGCCGCGCGGGATCGCGTTTCCCCTCGCGTTGGTATACCATCGGACGCGTTGGTCGACGAACCCTCGAAGGAGAAACGATGCGCAAGATTCTGGTCGCGCTGACCTGCGTGCCCCTACTGGGCTGCTCGTCCGTGCTGGACGGCGACGCGAACGGAATATGGATCCAGGAACCCATGTTCAACATCAGCAACCCCGACACGACGGCCGAGGATCATTGCCGGAAATACGGCAAGCGCGCCATATATCAGTCGACCCTCGAGGATACCGGCAAAAAACAGTACATGATGCCGATCCGCGCCTACAAATGCCAGTAGTGCCCGGCCGGAGAGGCGTCGGTCACGCAGAGAACTCCATAAGGAATGGTGGGCCCGGCAGGACTCGAACCTGCAACCAGACCGTTATGAGCGGCCGGCTCTAACCAGTTGAGCTACGGGCCCGGCGCATGGATACCCGGATAGATGACGCGCGGGAGACGGGTGACCGGGAGCAGACGCCTTCAATAGCCAACTATCGGCGTCTGGATCAATAGTCCAGGAAACTCCGAAGTTTTCGCGACCGGCTCGGGTGCTTGAGCTTGCGGAGCGCCTTCGCCTCGATCTGACGGATCCGCTCGCGCGTGACCGAGAACTGCTGGCCCACCTCCTCCAGCGTATGATCGGTGTTCATGCCGATCCCGAAGCGCATGCGCAACACCCGTTCCTCGCGCGCGGTCAGGCTCGACAGCACCCGGGTGGTGGTTTCCCGGAGGTTGGACTGAATGGCCGCGTCCAGCGGCTGGACCGCGTTCTTGTCCTCGATGAAGTCGCCCAGATGGCTGTCTTCCTCGTCGCCGATGGGCGTCTCCAGGCTGATGGGCTCCTTGGCGATCTTCAGGACCTTGCGCACCTTCTCCAACGGCATGGAGAGCTTCTCGGCCAGTTCCTCGGGGGTGGGCTCCCTGCCGATTTCGTGAAGCATCTGGCGCGAGGTGCGAACCAGCTTGTTGATGGTTTCGATCATGTGCACCGGAATTCGAATGGTGCGCGCCTGGTCGGCGATGGAGCGGGTAATCGCCTGGCGGATCCACCAGGTGGCGTAGGTGGAGAACTTGTAGCCGCGGCGGTACTCGAACTTGTCCACCGCCTTCATCAGGCCGATGTTGCCTTCCTGGATCAGGTCCAGGAACTGCAAGCCGCGGTTGGTGTATTTCTTGGCGATGGAAATTACCAGCCGCAGGTTGGCCTCGATCATCTCCTTCTTGGCCTTGGCGGCTTCGCGCTCGCCTTTCTGCACCGTCGCCACGATCCGCCGGAACTCGGTCACGGGCAGGCCGACGCTGTGCGAAATGGCGGCGATATCCTGGCGCATCGCCTCGATCGTCTCGCGATGGGCATCGGCGAACTTCTGCCATCCCTTACCGGGCAGTTCGGCCATCCGGTCCAGCCAGTCGGGCGCCAGTTCATGACCGCTGTAATGTTGCAGAAAGTCTTCGCGTTTGATGCGGCAGTCGACGGCAAGCCTCAGCAACCGTCCCTCCAGGCCGATCAGTCTCCGGTTCAAGTTGTAGAGCTGCTCGATCAACTCCTCGATCCGGGCATTGTTAAGGTGGACATCCTCCATGAGGAGGACCAGTTCGCGGCGGTACCGTCCATACCGCTTCTCAAGCGAGGACTTGACCTCCTCGCCCCGCTGCAACGCCTGAATGCGTTGAAGCTGAACCTTGTGCAGCTTGGCGTAGGTGGCCGTGATCTGCTCGAAGGTGTCGATGACCTTCGGCGTCAGTGTCGCTTCCATCGCGGCCAGGGAGAGGTTCTGCTCCTCGCCGTCCGGATCGTCGTCGTCGGCACCCTCCGTGGACGTCTCCTCGCTTGCACTCTCGTCCTCGCCGCCGTCGTCCGCTTCGTCCTCGTCGTCCTTCGCCGCGGCTCCGCCATCGGTGCCGCCTCCGGTCTCCGCCGCCCCGTCGACGCCCTCGCCGCCCGGCATACCGCCGGGTTGTGCCTCGCCGCCGGTGGGGATGGTCACGCCGCCGTAGGTCGCCTCCAGATCGATGATGTCGCGGAGCAGCATCCGCCCCTCGGCCAGGGCGTCGTGCCAGTCGATGATGGCGCGAATGGCAAGCGGGCTTTCGCAGATGCCGCCGATCATCATTTCCCGGCCGGCCTCGATGCGCTTGGCGATGGCGATCTCACCCTCGCGTGACAGCAGTTCCACGTTGCCCATTTCGCGGAGGTACATGCGCACCGGATCGTCGGTGCGGCCCATGTCGGCCTCGTCGACGTTTCCGGCGGGCGTTCCCGCGTCGGAGACTTCGGCCGGGGGCGCCGCTTCCTCGCTTTCCTCGTTCTCGACGACGTTGATGCCCTGTTCGGACAACTGGGCCATCGTATCTTCGATCTGTTCGGAAGAGACCTGATCCGGCGGCAGGGCGTCGTTCAGATCGTCGTAGGTGACGTAGCCGCGCTCCTTGCCCCGCGCGATCATCTTTTTGATCCCGCTTCCCAGAGAATCAAGCAGTGGACCGTCGGTGTTTTCGCTTTTGGCTTCCGGCGCTTCCGCCACGGCGGTGGTCTTGTTGGACATCTATTCCCCGCTAAAAATCAATGCGGCCGCGGGAGCGAGTCCGCGACAGCCCACTGCTCCGGGCGGCCAACACCGCCGAAGTCGCCTGCTCATTTCTCAAAACCGGCTCGAAACGGCCGTCCTTGTCCGAAAATGGCGGCCTCCCGTGCTTTCGCCACGCCTTACAAAAGGCTTTCCGTTTCCGCCGGCCGGCCGCCGGCGGCTGCTTGAGCGGTGTGCCCGTTTCCCGGAAGGCGCTTGCCACGCGGGGCTGTTGACCTCTTTGTTCGAATACTCATTCAGATCGTAAACCTCAGCTCTAAAAAAAGAGTTTCGTCGCCGAGGACTCACGAACGAGTCCAGCATGAATTGCAAACGCAATTTCTGAGGTGGCGTTCCGACTTCGCCGCGTCAAGATGTTGGCTTCAACCTTTTGTCTTTAAATCGTCTCAATAAAAGTTGTCAAGTTCGACCCGACCGGGCCGCGCCGAGGACGGAGCCGGTTCAGTCATCCCCTTGATTTAGCATCGTTCGCTTTCGTGCCAACCATTTTTGCCAATCCGCGTCCGAGGTGTTCCGACCCAGGCGCCGGGTCTCGTCCTGGTCTTCGTCCGGGACCGCCGCGGCCCGCAACGCCTTGAAGCATTCCCGCCATGCCGACATGACCTCCGATCGCGACGCCTCGACCTTGATGAACGTGTTGGCGCGGATCAGATCGTCGCTGAAAAGCTCGTTGACCGACGTGGACAGCCCGCGTTCCGAAAGTGCCGTCTTCACGGCCTCGGGGGCCAGGCTCGAGGATCCCGAAAGCACGGGAATGAGTTCTTGCCGCAGGGTATCCAGCGACGGCCGGGCGAACCCGACGGCCCCGATCTCATCCTCCACGTCGTGAAAGAAATCGGGGTGATTGATCAAGATGGCGAGCAGGGTTTTCGCGGCGTCGGACAGCGGGTCCATCCGGATCGACCGGGCGCGCGGGCTTTCCCCCGGCGCGGTGCTCATCGCCGCCGGCGCGTTGCGCGCGCGCCCCGGCCGCCGGTCTGTCCACCGCTCCGCCCGGCGGTCCGGCCGCCGCTCCGGCCAGAGGCTGGCGCGAAACGCGTTCTGGAACTGCGAGCGCACGTCCGGATCGGGGATTTGCTGGGTATGTTCCTTGAGCCGCCGCCACAACGCCGCGCGGGCCTCTGGGGTCTCCGCCGCCTTGCCCCGCGTTTCCATCCGCCACAGAAACGCCGAGAGCGGAACGGCCCCCGCGAGCAGCCGGGATATGGCCTCGCCGCCCTCGCGGGCGATCAGCGTGTCCGGGTCGTCGCCCGGCGGCAGTTCGGCGAACCGCAGCCCCTTTCCCGCCGGCAACAGTGGCAGGGCCCGCTCCGCGGCTCTGACCGCCGCCCGTCCGCCGGCGGCGTCGCCGTCGAAGCACAGGATCGGCTCGTCCACGAGCTTCCAGAGTTCCCGGATCTGCTCCTCGGTCAAGGCCGTTCCCAACGGCGCCACGGCGTTCTCGAACCCGCCCTGGGCAAGAGCGATCACGTCCATGTACCCCTCGACCACGACAACGCCTCCGTGATCGCGCGCGGCCTTGGCGGCAAGGGGAAGGCCGTAAAGCAGGTGTCCCTTCCGGAAAACCGGGGTTTCGGGGGAGTTCAGGTACTTAGGCTCGCCATCACCGAGGATACGGCCGCCGAAGCCGACTACCCTTCCCCGGCGGTCGTCGATGGGGAACATCACCCGCCCCCGAAAACGATCGTAGGATGCGCGCCCGCGGTCGTCCGGATCGATCACGAGGCCCGCCTCCAACAGCAGGTCCTCCGCGATGCCCTCGCGCGCCAACGCCGTCTTGAGGCCCGCGCGGCCATCCGGCGCATAGCCCAGGCGAAAGCGGCGGATCGCCGTTTCGGTGATCGCGCGATCCCGAAGATAGGTCATTGCGTTCCTGCCCTCGGGCATGCGCAGCATGCGTTCGAAGTAGGCGGCCGCCGCCTCCATCACCTCGTGCAGGGATTGCCGCCGGCGCGCGCGGTCGCGCTCTTCCGGTGTGTCGGACGGGACCTGCAATCCGGCGCCCGCCGCGAGCCTTTCAACCGCTTCGCGAAAGTTCAATCCCTCCGATTGCATCACGAAGTCGAAGAGGCCGCCGTGCGCTCCGCAGCCGAAGCAGTGGTAGAAGCCCTTCTGTTCGTTGACCGTGAAGGATGGCGTTTTTTCATTGTGGAAAGGGCACAGCCCCTGGAACTCGCGCCCCTTGGACGTGAGCCGGACGCGCGCCCTAATCACGTCGGCCAGGCCGACGCGAGCACGGATTTCATCGAGAAACTCAGGCGAAAACGCCATGTTTCACTGCTTGCGATCTCCCCTGGCCGCCGGCTTTCGCGCCGCCTTGGTTTCGGATCCGGCGGGACGGGCCAGCCATCGTCGCCGCGTCAGGCGAGCCGCGCCTTCGCGGCGGCCCCGGCCTTGGCGAAATCCATCCGGCCCGCGTACCGCTCCCGCACGAGCGCCATGGCCCGGCCCATGTCCTTCAGCGAAGACGCGCCGATCTCGTCTATGATCGCGCCGACCGCGCTTTCGATCTGGGCGTCGTCCATCTGCGGCGGCAGAAACCGCTCGATCACGGCGATTTCCTCGGCTTCCTGGGCGGCAAGTTCGGGCCGTCCGCCCCGCTCGTACAACTGGATGCTTTCCCGCCTCTGCTTGATCATGGATTGCAGCAGGCCCACGATCTCGTCGTCGGTCAGGCCCCGGTGGTTGTCCTTGCCCCGCTCGGCGATGTCCCGGTCCTTCAGCGCGGCAAGGATCAGCCGCAGGGTCGATACCGCCCGCGCGTCCTTTGCCAGCAAGGCTGTTTTCAATGCCTCGTCCAATCGTTCCCGCAAAATCGTACCTCTCAAGGACTGCAAAGGCACATACTAGGTCAACGGACCGGCAATCCCCAATCTCAAAATCCACATTTCGCGACCCTCGACTTTCGCGGCCGACTAAGGGTTGACGGAAGTTGCGCTTTTGCTTAAGAGCGAGCACGTCGAAAACGGTGACCGCTCGTCCGACGGCCAATTCCCTTTTGAGTCGCGCTCCAATCCGCGCCAGGTTGATCAGGAGGCCGGTGCTCCATGGCGCCAACGCCTAAACAGCAAACCGCCGCTCCGACGGGCGCGCCGGTCAGTTCAAGCCGGCCGCCGGGAACGGACGCGGCTCTCGTTCTCGAGGATGGAACGGTTTTCTGGGGCCAGGGAGCCGGCGCCCAGGGCGTCGCCATGGGCGAGGTGTGCTTCAACACCTCCATGACGGGCTATCAGGAGATCATGACGGATCCGTCCTACGCGGGCCAGATCATCACGTTCACGTTTCCGCACGTCGGCAATGTCGGGGTCAACTCGGAAGACGTGGAGGCCACCACGCCCGCGGCGCGCGGCTGCGTGCTGCGCCAGTCCATTACCGATCCCGCGAATTGGCGGGCGGCGGAGCATCTCAACACCTGGCTGAAATCGCGGAACCTGGTGGCCCTGACGGGTGTGGACACCCGGCGCCTGACCCGCCGCATTCGCGATGGAGGGGCGCCCAAGGGCGCGCTGATCCACGCTCCGAACGAAACCATCGACCCGCTGGCCTTGCGGTTCATGGCCACTCAGTGGCCCGGTCTCGAAGGCATGGACCTCGCCAAGGAAGTGATGTGCCAACAGACGTATAGCTGGGACGAAACCCTGTGGACGCTGGGACAGGGCTACGGCCGGCAAACCGCTCCGGTTCGCCACGTGGTCGCGGTCGATTACGGAGCGAAGCGCAATATCCTTCGCTGCCTTGCGGCGGCCGGTTGCCGGGTCACGGTGGTTCCCGGAACCGCCGGCGTGGATGACATCCTGGGCCACCGGCCCGACGGCGTCTTCCTGTCCAACGGTCCCGGCGATCCGGTCGCGACCGGCGAGTACGCGGTCCCCGTCATCCGCGGTCTGCTGGAGCGCGACATTCCGATCTTCGGAATCTGCCTCGGCCATCAAATGCTGGCCTTGGCGCTCGGCGCGCGGACCTACAAGATGCATTTGGGCCATCGTGGCGCCAACCACCCGGTCAAGGACCTGGAGACGGGCCGCGTGGAGATCACCAGCCAGAACCACGGGTTCGCGGTGAGCCGCGAGACGCTGCCGCCCGAGGTCAAGGAGACGCATGTCTCCTTGTTCGACGGAACCAACGAAGGTTTGAGGCTCGAGGGACGCCCGGTTTTTTCCGTTCAGCATCATCCCGAGGCATCGCCGGGTCCACAGGACAGTCACTATCTGTTCGACAGGTTCATGGATTTCATGAAGAAGAGCACATGATGGTCGCCGCCGATGCCTAAACGTACGGATATCGAGTCAATCCTGATCATCGGCGCCGGTCCGATCGTGATCGGCCAGGCGTGCGAGTTCGACTATTCCGGCGCCCAGGCCTGCAAGGCGCTCAAGGAGGAGGGTTACCGGGTCATCCTGGTCAACTCCAATCCAGCGACGATCATGACCGACCCTGGCATGGCCGATGCCACGTATATCGAACCGATCACGCCCGAGATCGTCGAAAAGATCATCGAGCGCGAGCGCCCGGATGCCCTGCTGCCGACCATGGGCGGGCAAACGGCCCTCAACACGTCGTTGGCCCTGGACGCCTCGGGCGCGCTCAAGCGCCTTGGGGTGGAGATGATCGGGGCGAATTCGGCGGTCATCGCCAAGGCCGAAGACCGGTTGCAGTTCCGGGAGGCCATGAAAAGCATCGGCCTCGAATGCCCCACCAGCCGGATCGCCCACAACATCGACGAGGCGCGCGGCGTGCTGGGGGAGATCGGGTTGCCGTTGATCATCCGTCCGTCGTTCACCCTGGGCGGCATGGGTGGCGGCATCGCCTACAACAGCATGGAATTCGAGCGCATCGTCTCCAACGGCATCGCCCTGTCGCCGTCCAGTCAGGTCCTTATCGAGGAGTCCGTCCTCGGTTGGAAGGAGTACGAAATGGAGGTCGTCCGCGACAACGCGGACAACTGCATCATCATCTGCTCCATCGAAAACGTCGATCCCATGGGGGTCCACACGGGCGATTCCATCACGGTCGCGCCGGCGCTGACCCTCACCGACAAAGAATACCAGATCATGCGCAACGCCTCGATCGCGGTGCTGCGCGAAATCGGCGTCGAAACAGGCGGCTCGAATGTCCAGTTCGCCATCGATCCCGAGACCGGGCGCATGGTCGTCATCGAGATGAACCCGCGCGTGTCCCGCTCCTCGGCGCTGGCCTCCAAGGCGACCGGGTTCCCCATCGCCAAGATCGCCGCCAAACTCGCGGTGGGCTACACGCTCGACGAACTGTCGAACGACATCACCGGCGTGACCCCGGCGTCGTTCGAACCGACCATCGATTACGTGGTCACCAAGATTCCGCGGTTCACGTTCGAGAAATTTCCCACCGCCGATCCGACCCTGACCACGTCCATGAAATCCGTGGGCGAGGGAATGGCCATCGGCCGAAGCTTCGCCGAGTCCCTGCAAAAGGGTCTCCGGTCCATGGAAACGGATCTGACCGGCCTGAACGAAGTGCTCGTCGGCGAACCCCGGGAAGCGGTATTGACGGCGGCCGCGTCGCCCCGGCCCGACCGCGTTCTGGTGATCGCGCAGGCCTTTCGCCACGGTTTCAGCATCGACGAGGTCCACCGGGCCTGCCGGTACGATCACTGGTTTCTCGATCAGATCAAGTACCTCGTCGACGTCGAGCAGGAGGTCCGCTTGCGCGGCCTGCCGGGCGATGCGCCGGGCTATCAGCGCCTCAAGGTGCTCGGGTTTTCCGACGCTCGGCTGGCGCAACTGACCGGCATGACCCTGCACGAAGTGGCCCTGAGACGGCGGCTGCTCGGGCCGACGCCGGTGTACAAGCGGGTAGACACCTGCGCCGCCGAATTTCCGTCGCAAACGTCCTACATGTACTCCACCTACGAGGCGGACCCCGTCAATCCCGCGGAATGCGAGGCGGCCCCCTCGGACCGCGACAAGGTGGTGATCCTCGGCGGCGGTCCCAACCGGATCGGACAGGGTATCGAGTTCGACTACTGTTGCGTCCACGCGGCCTACGCGCTCCGGGAAGCGGGCTTCGAGGCGATCATGGTGAACTGCAACCCGGAAACGGTCTCCACCGATTACGACACCTCGGACCGGCTCTACTTCGAACCCCTCACCGACGAGGACGTGACCGAGCTGATCCGGGTCGAGCAAACCCGCGGCAACGTGCTCGGCGTGATCGTCCAGTTCGGCGGTCAGACCCCGCTGAAGTTGGCGGAGGGCCTGTCGAAGGCGGGCATCCCGATCCTCGGGACCCCGCCCGACGCCATCGACCTCGCCGAAGACCGCGAACGGTTTCAGGTGCTGCTGCAAAAACTCGGTCTGCGCCAGCCGGCCAATGGCATCGCCCGGTCGCGCGAGGAGGCGGAGCGGGTCGCGGCGGCCATCGGCTTTCCGGTGGTGATCCGGCCGTCCTATGTCCTTGGCGGGCGGGCGATGGAAATCATTCACGACCCGGAGGCACTTCACCGCTACATCACGCAGGCGGTTCTGGTCTCGGGGGACAAGCCCGTCCTGCTCGACTCCTACCTCCAGGACGCCATCGAGATCGACGTCGACGCCGTCGCCGATGGCAAGGACGTTTACGTGGCCGGTGTCATGCAGCACGTGGAGGAAGCCGGGATTCACTCCGGGGATTCGGCCTGCTCGCTGCCTCCTCATACCCTCGCGCCGCACCTGATCGATGAGTTGGAGCTGCAGACCGCCGCCCTGGCAAACGCTCTTGGCGTCGTCGGCCTGATGAACATTCAGTTCGCCATCAAGGGCGAAGATATTTACGTGCTCGAAGTGAACCCCCGCGCCAGCCGCACCGTTCCCTTCGTCGCCAAGGCGACCGGAGTTCCCGTCGCCAAGATCGCCGCCCGGATCATGGCCGGCGAATCGCTGGCCTCCTTCGGCCTGCTCGAGCGCCCGCGTCTCAATCACGTTTCGGTGAAGGAGGCCGTTTTCCCGTTTTCCCGGTTCCCCGGCGTCGACATCATTCTCGGCCCGGAGATGAAATCGACCGGCGAGGTGATGGGCATCGCGTCCACGTTCAGGAGCGCCTTCGCCAAGGCGCAGATGGGCGCCGGCTCCCGCCTGCCCACCAAGGGGACCGTGTTCATCTCGGTCAAGGAAAGCGACAAGGCCGCCGCGGCCGGGCTGGCGCGGCGATTGACCGACCTGGGGTTCGACCTTCTGGCCACGGACGGGACGGCGAGCTCGCTGTCCGGCGCCGGACTGGCCGTCCGCCCGATCAACAAGGTGCTGCAAGGCCGCCCCCACTGCGAGGATGCGATCATCAACGGCGAGGTCCAACTGATCATCAACACCACCGAGGGCGCCCAAGCCATCAAGGACAGCTTTTCGATCCGCGACGCCGCCCTGCACCACAATGTGCCGCACTACACCACCATCATGGGCGCGAGCGCGGCGGTCGAGGCCATTGAATCGCTCGTGGAAGGCGACAGCCTTGAAGTGATTCCGCTGCAGTCCTATCTTGCATGCGCGTTTTGATCGCGGAAACGCCGTTCTGTCGCCAAGGCGGGTGGAATGGCATAGATGGGGATCGATGGGGGCGCCGAAACGCCCATCCCCAACGCTGGAGAGTTGACATATGGATAAAGTTCCCATGACCCCGGAAGGGTTCGTGCAACTGGAGCTGGAGCTGAAGAGGCTGCGCACGGAAGAACGGCCGGCGATCATCCGCGCCATCGCCGATGCGCGCGAGCATGGAGATCTTTCGGAGAACGCCGAGTATCACGCCGCCAAGGAGCGCCAGAGCTTCATCGAGGGGCGCATGGCCGAGCTCGACGATATCATGCGGCGGGCCGACGTGATCGACATAACCAAGCTGAGCGGCGACGTGATCCGGTTCGGCGCCACGGTGGTTCTGGCCGACGAGGACACCGAGGAGGAGACCACCTACTGCATTGTCGGCAGCCACGAGTCCGACGCGGCGGCGGGCCGTTTGTCGATCACCTCGCCATTGGGCCGCGCCCTGATCGGAAAGCGCTTGGGCGACATGGTCGAGGTCACGACTCCCCGGGGGTCCAAGTCCTACGAGGTGATCAGAATCGCCTACAACGGATGAGCGCTCCGTCGCCCCGGGCGTTTCCAGTGGTTCGCCACCTCTTTTCGGTTCTTTCCTCGCGGCAGATCGCCCGTCAGCGACCATGAACACCGATCCCCTGTCCGAGCTGATCGCGGCGCACATCGACGACGTTCTGGTCGATGCCCGGTTCCCGGAACTTCCCGGGTTTTCCGGCGGAAAGGTGCGCGACAATTACGATCTCGCCGATGGACGCAGGATCGTCATCGCCACCGACCGGCAGAGCGCCTTCGACCAGGTCCTGACCGCCGTCCCGTTCAAGGGCCAGGTGCTGAACCAGACGGCCCGTTTCTGGTTCGACGCCACCGGGGACATCGTCGCCAATCACGTGCTCGACTATCCGGACCCCAACGTGATGGTGGTGAAGAAGCTCGAGATGCTGCCGATCGAGATCGTCGTCCGGGACTACCTGACCGGATCCACGTCCACCTCCATCTGGCCCATGTACGAGGCCGGGCAACGCCGGATGTATGGCGTCGACTTTCCGGACGGGCTTCGCAAGAGCGAGAAACTGCCGCAAACGATCATCACGCCGACCACGAAGGCCGCCCACGGCGAGCATGACATGCCGGTGAGCCCCGGTGCGGTGGTCGAGCGGAACCTGCTTTCCCGGGAACAGTGGGACACGGTGGCCGCCGCCGCGCTCGGGCTGTTCGCGCGCGGCCAGGAAATCGCGGCCGAGAACGGCCTGATCTTGGTGGATACCAAGTACGAGTTCGGCATGGACGGCGAGGGCCGTATCATGCTGGCCGACGAGATCCACACCCCCGACAGCAGCCGCTACTGGAAGGCCGCGAGCTACCCGGCCCGTTTCGAGGCGGGCGAAAACCCGGAAAGCCTTGATAAGGATTTCCTGCGACTGTGGATCAAGGACCGGTGCGATCCCTATCGCGAGCCCATTCCCGACATCCCGAGGGACACGCTGATCGAGTTCAGCCGCCGGTATATCACGCTGTACGAGACCGTGACCGGCCGGCCGTTCGAGCCGGCGGACGCGGGCATGCCCATCCGCGAACGCATTCGCGCCGTCGTGCAAAAATTCGCCTGAGGGCCGCCGCGCGCGGCGGCCGGGGCGGGGCTACGCTTCGTTCGGGCTGCCGCCGTCCACCAGGATCGGCACGCCCGGTCGGAACTTGGACTTGCGAATGGACAGCGCCGATTTGACCTGACTGACGTTGGGCGCGGCGGTCAGCTTGGTGGTCAGGAACTCCTGATAGGCCGCCCAGTCCTCGGCCACCACCTTCAACAGAAAGTCCGTTTCGCCCGCCAGCATGAAGCATTCCCGCACTTCGGGCCATTCGGCCACCCGCGCCTCGAACGCCTCCAGGTCGTGCTCCGCCTGGCTCGTCAATCCCACGTGCGCGAACACGGTTACGTTGAAGCCGAGCGCCCGGGGATCGAGTTCGGCGTGATAACCGCACACGTAGCCGGCCTGTTCGAGCGCGCGCACCCGGCGCAGACAGGGCGGCGCCGAGATGCCGGCCCGGCGCGCGAGTTCGACATTGGTGATACGACCGTTGGACTGTAAGTCATGCAGGATACGCTGATCGATTTTATCTAGTTTGACCCGCCGCACGTTTTTTTGCTCCAATTCCCTCCCTCGGAGGCGCAACTATATTACTAGAAGCGGGCGGATGCAAAAGATCCCTCGCTGTAACGTCCCACCATTGCGTAAAAAACATGGCTGCCCTTGCGTGCGACCGTCCGGTTTTCTATCCTAAGCTTCGGATTCGTTCACTCGATTGATCGTTTTTTCCCCTCACGCCCGGGAAAGGCCTAGCCGCGATGCCGCGTGCCCATGAAAGCAAGGTTGTCATTCTCGGCTCCGGGCCGGCCGGTTACACCGCCGCCATATACGCGGCGCGGGCGAACCTCGAACCGATCCTGGTCAAGGGCCTTCAGCCGGGCGGCCAGTTGACCATCACCACCGACGTGGAAAACTATCCCGGTTACGCGGAAGCCGTTCAGGGCCCGTGGATGATGGAACAGATGCTCCAGCAGGCGGAACGCGTGGGAACCCGGATGTTCGACGACACCGCCGTCGGCGTCGATCTGCGCCGCCGGCCGTTCGTGGCGACGGGCGATTCCGGCGATACCTACGCCGGCGACGCGCTGGTCATCTGCACCGGGGCCTCGGCGCGATGGCTGGGGCTTCCCAGCGAGCGGGCGCTGATGGGGTTCGGCGTGTCGGCCTGCGCGACCTGCGACGGCTTTTTCTTCCGGGGCAAGGACGTGGCGGTGATCGGCGGCGGCAACACGGCGGTGGAGGAAGCCCTTTTCCTGACCAATTTCGCCACCTCGGTCAAGGTCGTCCATCGGCGCGACCAGCTCCGCGCCGAAAAGATCCTGCAGGACCGGCTGTTTCGAAACCCGAAAATCGAGATGATCTGGGACAGCGTGGTCGAGGACATCCTCGGCGGCGGCACGCCGCCCGGCGTCGACGGGCTCAGGATCCGCAACGTCAAGTCGGGCGCGGTCGGGGATATCGCCGTGGATGGCGTGTTCGTCGCCATCGGCCACACCCCCAACACCGAATTGTTCCGCGGTCAACTGGACATGGACGCCGAGGGATACATCCTGACGGCGCCGGACAGCACCGTTACCAGCGTCCCCGGCGTTTTCGCCGCGGGGGATGTTCAGGACAAGATCTATCGCCAGGCGGTCACGGCGGCGGGCACCGGGTGCATGGCGGCCCTGGAGGCCGAACGATTTGTCGCCACGCGGGAGGCCGTTGCCGCCGAATGAGGACCGCGCGGGGTCCGTCGGCCGAAACCGGCGCCGGTCGGCCCATGGTTTTTATGGTGCCCGGGGCGCCGTAACGAACGATTTTCCGGGTTAACAGCCCCGCGGGGCACGCCAGGACGCTAACATAGGATGCTCATGGACTGGGATAAGCTTCGCATTTTCCATGCCGTTGCCGAGGCGGGGAGCTTCACCCATGCCGGCGAGGCGCTCAACCTCAGCCAATCCGCCGTCAGCCGCCAGATCAGCGCGTTGGAGGAAAGCCTGCAGGTTCTGCTTTTCCACCGTCACGCCCGCGGTCTCATGCTGACCGAGCAGGGCGAGACCCTGCTGCGGACGGCGCGCGAAATCGCCAAGAAGCTGAACATGGCCGAGGCGCGGCTGATCGAGGGCCGCGAGCGCCCCGAGGGCCCCTTGCGGATCACCACCACGATCGCCTTCGGCTCCGTCTGGCTCGCTCCCCGGCTCAAGGAGTTTCTCGAGGACTACCCGGATATCGAGGCCTCGCTGGTGCTGTCGGACAACGAACTCGATCTGTCCATGCGCGAGGCCGACGTGGCCATTCGGCTGACGCCGCCCACCCAGGCGGACCTCGTCCAGCGGCGGCTGATGACGTTGCGCTACCACGTGTTCGCCGCCCCCAGCTACCTGCAAGCGCACGGGATGCCGCGCAAGCCCGAGGATCTCGACAACCATCGCCTGATCATCTTCGGAGACGACGCGCGGATGCCCGTGCCCAGCCTCAACTGGCTGCTGGACGCCGGTGTCCGCAACGATCACAGGCGCAAGCCGTTCCTCAAGGTCAACAGCACCTATGGTATTTTCAGGGCGGTGCAGAGCGGGATCGGGATCGGCGCGCTGCCCCACTATCTCAATCAGGAAACGGGCAACCTGGTGGAAATCCTGCCGGAACTTCGCGGCCCCGACGTGGACGTTTTTTTCGTCTATCCGGAAGAACTGCGCCACTCCATCCGGATCAAGGTGTTCCGCGATTTCCTCATCCGTAAAATCGAGGAATTGAACGCCTGAGCGTTTTCTCCGTTGACCGCCCGGACCGCATGCGCGATATGCGGGGCGTTTCTTGTTGCAATGCAATCTCGAGGACTCGCCGTAATCGGCGGTTTCTCTTGCCGTTTGACCGCCGGAATCAGGCATCCTTTCGAGTTCCCGACTCGGCGGATGGGGTAATTATCCTATAAAGTGAAGTTTCTCCCACGAATTTGCGCGAGTTATGCGTTTTCGACATGGGAGCTCTGCAATTTTACAGGTGGCCCCCGGCGGTTAAGGCTCGTATATCTACAACATGAGTGCTGCATTGCAGCATTCAATGAGTTTTCGGGCGCTAGTCCCGGAAAACGGGCTCTTTCCCAAAGAGTCCTACGTCTCCCAGACGTGAAGCCTCCCTGTTGGACTAGCCGGGCTTTTTTAAGCCCGGCTTTTTTCTTCTTAATTTCATAGCGTTGAATGGGAAAAACCATCCCGCCGATGCCGATCCCGGGGTCGGACGCGGCATCGGCCGGCATTCGGCCACGCCATGCCTGCGAGACCCGCCCGGCGCTCCTCCCGCGCCCCACGGGAAAGCGCCGGCCGTTTGCACTACGTTCTCATACCGCCATGCGGTAAGCAATCTACGGTTGGATCTTCATTTTCCCGCCCCTGAACCGATGGCGCGGCCGGCTCCCCGAAACGCCCGGGGAGGCCAAGTCGGTCAGCCGTGATGGCCCGCGATGGGTCCCTCCTTGAACAGGTTGTCCTTGAGTTCATGCTCGAAGTCCGGGTCGTTGCGGCGGATCCATTCCAACACCATGGCGGCATGCTCCATTTCTTCGCGCATGTTGTGCAAAAGAATTTCCTTGAGTGCCGCGTCGTCGCAGTCGTCCGCGCGCTGGCGATACCAGTCCACGGCCTCGAGTTCCTCCATGAGCGAAGCGATGGCCTGGTGCAGGGAGATGGTCTTGCTGGACAGTCTTTCACGCGGCGCGTGGAGACCTTCGCTGGACATGGCTGTCACCTTTCATTGCATTCCGAGAGCCTGGGCTCTACCTTGATGATAGACGTCGAGTTCGCTTGTGCGGCGATCATAGTGGGCTTGGGCGCCGAAAACAATTTTGGCCGGCCGGCGTCGGCAATAAAGGGCCTCACCGCTTTTTTTGCGGTTTCGCCGCCGGGGCGCCGGGGAAAGGATGTAAAAACGATGGAAAATCCGTACAAAATGATCATGTGGGCGAACGTCAACGCCATGTATCAGTACTGGCAGTTCTCGAAGAACATGCTCGACGTTTTCTTCCCGGTGCAGGCGCCACAGCCGAAGCCCGCGCCGGTTGTCGCCAGCCAGCCCGTTCCGGCGAAACGCCGCATCGGATGCATCGGCCCCGCCGATCTGCGTTCGTGATTTCGGAATCCCGTACCTGTCCGTGAGGCGGCTCAGGTTCTGAGCGCGCCTCCCGTGGCCTTTTCCACGGCGGCGACGATTTTCGCGCCAATCGCCTCGATATCCGCGTCGGTCAGCGTCTTGTCGGTCGGCCGCAGGATGACGTTGACGGCCAGGGATTTCCTGCCGTCCCCGAGTCCGCCACCGGAAAACACATCGAACACCCGGACATCGGTGATCAGCTTCCGATCCACCGAGCGGGCGGCCCCGACCACGTCGGCGGCCTGAACCCCGTCATCCATGACGAAGGCGAAATCGCGCTCGATCGGCTGAAAAGGTGTCAACTCCAGCGGCGGCCTGGCGGTGCCCCGGCGCTTGCCCCGGCCGGGAACGGCGTCGAGAAAAACCTCGAACGCGACAACGGGTCCCTTCACGCCCATCCGCCTCAGCACCCTGGGGTGGCAGTCCCCGAACCGCGCCAGCACGGTTTTCGGTCCAAGTCGCAGCACGCCCGACCGGCCGGGATGGTACCAGTCCGGTGCGTCGGTGGTGATGCCCAGTTTGTCGACGGGGACCTCCATGGCCGCCAGCACGGCAAGCGCGTCGGCCTTGGCGTCGAACACGTCCACCGGCCGGGGTGGCTGGGCCCAGTTCCTCGGTCCGGTGCGGCCCGACCGGATGCCGCCGGCGACCATTTGCTGGTCCTCGGGCGCGTCGCCGGCGTACTGCGGGCCGACCTCGAACAGGGCGGCGTCGCTCACTCCGCGATCGGCGTTGCGGCCGGCGGCGGCGATCAGGTTGGGCAGCGGCGAGGGCCGCATCACGTCGAGATCGGAACTGATGGGATTGACCAGCCGCAGGGCCTCGGACCGCCCGCCGAAAAGCGCCGCGAGGTCGGATGAGACGAACGAGTACGTCACCGCCTCCACCAGACCGCGCCCCGCGAGGGTTCGCCGCGCCACGCTCCTGGACCGCTGTTCCGGAGCCAGCGCCGGCTTCGGCAGGGCCGTCTCGCGCGTCATCGCCGTCGTCGGAATGCGGTCATAGCCATAGACGCGCACCACTTCCTCGACAAGGCAGGCCTCGCCGACGATATCGCCGCGCCACGACGGAACCTCGACTTGCGGCATGTCGCCCGTGCCCTCCGCCGAAAAGCCGAGAGCGCCCAGAATCCGCCGCGTTTCGCCAGCGGGCACGTCGACGCCGGCCAGCATTCGCGGCCGGTCGAGGCGAAGCGGCACCGCGCGCCGCCATTCCGGCTCGGCGCCGGCGATGACGATCTCCGAGGCCTCGCCGCCGCAAAGCTCGAGGATCAGCTTTGTCGCCAACTCCATTCCGGGCAGGGCGAAGGCCGGATCGACCCCGCGCTCGAAACGGTAGCGGGCGTCCGAGTTCAGGCCGAGCTTGCGGCCCGTCTTGGCGGTCCGCACGGGATCGAACAACGCCGACTCCACGAACACGTTGACCGTCCCGCCGGTACAGGCCGTCCGAAGCCCGCCCATGACGCCGCCCAACGCCTCGGGCTCCGCGTCATCGGCGATGACGGTCATGTCGGGATCGAGCTCGTATTCCTTTTCGTTCAGCGCCACCATCCGCTCGCCCGGGCGCGCCAACCGCACATGAAGGTCGCCGCGCACGGTGTCGGCGTCGAACACATGCAGCGGCCGGTTCAGGCCGATGGTCATGTAGTTGGTGATATCCACCAGGACCGAGATCGGGCGCAGCCCCACCGCCAGAAGCCGGTCCTTCAGCCATTGCGGGCTTTCGCCGTTGCGGACACCCCTCACGTAGCGGCCGACGAAATAGGGACAGGCGTCGGCCGTCGCGGGATCGAACTCCATGACCACGCCGATGGGGCTCTTGAAGGTGCCCGGCACCGCGTCCGCCGGCAGCGGCTTCAACGCTCCGAGCCCGGCGGCCGCCAGATCTCGCGCGATCCCCCTGACGCCCAGGCAATCGCCCCGGTTCGGCGTGATGCCGACATCGAACACCGGATCCGAGAGGCCCATCACGTCCACCGCCAACGCGCCCACCGGGGCGTCTTCCGGAAGTTCGACGATGCCGGCATGATCGTCGGAGAGGCCCATCTCCCTCTCGGACAGCAGCATGCCGTTGCTTTCGACCCCGCGGATCGTGGCCTTCTTCAAGGTGATATCCGTGCCGGGGATATGACATCCGGCCGCCGCGAACACGCCCTTCATGCCGGCCCGGGCATTGGGCGCGCCGCACACCACGTCGAAGGAGCCGGTCCCCGTGTCGACCTTGCAGATGGTCAGCTTGTCGGCGTTGGGATGCGGCCTGGCCTCGGTCACCCGCGCCACGACGAAATCTCCGAGCCCCGCCGCCCGGTCGGTCAGGCCCTCCATCTCCAGGCCGAGCATGGTCAGTTTTTCGGCGATCGTCTCGGCCGCCTGATCGGTGTCCAGGTGCTCTTTCAGCCAGGAAAGGGTGAACTTCACGGGGTCACTCCCGCCACCATGGAGGGGACATCGAGGGCGGAAAAGCCGTAGTGCCGCAGCCACCGCAGATCGGATTCGAAGAAGGTCCTGAGATCCGGAATCCCGTACTTCAGCATGGCGATGCGCTCGATCCCCATCCCGAAGGCGAACCCCTGGTAGCGATCGGAGTCGATCCCGCAGTTTTCCAGCACCTTGGGATTGACCATGCCGCTGCCGAGGATTTCCAGCCAGTCGTCGCCGTGGCCGATGCGGAAGGTGCCGCCTTCCCGGGTGCATCCGATATCCACCTCGGCGGAGGGTTCGGTGAACGGGAAGTAGCTGGGGCGGAAACGGACCGGCAGGTTGTCCACGCCGAAATAGGCGCGGCAGAATTCGATCAGGCAGCCCTTGAGGTGGCCCATGTTGGTGGCTTCGTCCACCACCAGCCCTTCCACCTGATGGAACATGGGCGAGTGCGTGGCGTCATAGTCGCAGCGGTAGGTGCGGCCGGGCGCGATGATGCGGAGCGGCGGCGGGTGCTTCAGCATGGTCCGGATCTGCACCGGCGAAGTATGGGTGCGCAGCACCATCCGGTTGCCGTCCATCTCGTTCGGAAGATAGAAGGTATCCATCTCCTGGCGCGCCGGATGCTCGGGCGGGATGTTCAGGGCGGTGAAGTTGTACCAGTCGTTCTCGATGTCCGGCCCCTCGGCGACGGAAAACCCCATCTCGCCGAAGATGGCCACGATCTCGTCGATGGTCTGGCTGATGGGGTGGATCTTACCGGCCCCCTCGGGACGCGCCGGCAACGTCACGTCCACGCCTTCGCCCGCGAGACGGGCGTCCAGTTCCACGTCCGCCAGGTCGGCCTTGCGCGAGTCGATGGCGGCGGCGATCTCGGTCTTCAGAACGTTGAGCGTCGCGCCCATGGTCCGCCGTTCCTCGGGAGCCATGCTTCCGAGGCTTTTCATCAGCGCCGTCAAACGGCCCTTCTTGCCGAGCGCGGCGACGCGAACGGCCTCGATCCCGTCCAGGTCGGACGCATTGTTGACCGCCGCCACGAGTTCGGAACGGAGCTTGTCCAGATTTTCCATGATGATCGCGCGGATACGCCGAAAAAAAGCGTGCTTGCCGTGTTCCCCGTGGGCCGGATTCGATGGGATCGAATCCGGCGTTTCCGTCTAGCCCGCGGTCGCGAGCGCTCCCTGGGCATGGTCGACCAGGGCCTTGAAGGCATCGGGTTCGCGCACGGCGATGTCGGACAGCACCTTGCGGTCGAGTTCGACACCGGCGACGGCGAGGCCATGCATGAATTGCGAATACGTCAGGCCATGTTCCCGGGCCGCGGCATTGATCCGCTGAATCCACAGCCGGCGGAACGACCGCTTGCGGTTGCGACGGTCGCGATAGGCGTACTGCAGGCCCTTTTCGACCCGCTGGACCGCCACGCGAAAGGCGTTCCGGCCGCGCCCCTGGTAGCCGCGAGCCTTGCTGATGACCTTCTTGTGTCGAGCGTGGGTGGTAACCCCGCGTTTAACGCGCGCCATGTTCGATTCTCCCTAGGCGTAAGGCATGCAGGATTTGGCCATCCGGGCGTCCGAATCCGACAGGATAATGGTGCCGCGCGCCTGGCGTCTCATTTTCTTCGAGCGCTTGCGAAGGTTGTGCTGCTTGCAGGCCACGTTGGCGCGGACCTTGCCCGTGCCGGTCAGGCTGAAGCGCTTCTTCGCCGACGACTTGGTCTTCATCTTGGGCATTTGGTTTTTTTCCTTGTTCCTTGGCGGTGAATTTCCGCGATCAACGCGAAAAAACGCCTGTCAGCGGCGGGGCATGCCCTCGCCGGACCGCTGTGCCAGGCGCACGAAAGCGAAGCTTATAAGGCCACTGGCCAACAAACGCAAGGTGGCGGGCCAGGCGAAACGCCGGCGCCGGATTCAGCGCGGAGCCATGATCATGATCATCTGCCGGCCTTCGAGCCTGGGCATCAGTTCGACCTTGACCATTTCACCGAGTTCCTCGCGCACGCGGTCGAGAACCTTCATTCCCAGATCCTGATGAACCATCTCGCGGCCGCGAAACCGGATGGTGACCTTGACCTTGTCGCCGTCTTCCAGGAAGCGGTGCATGTTGCGCATCTTCACCTGGTAGTCGTGCTCGTCGATGCCCGGGCGCATCTTGATCTCCTTGACATCGATGATCTTCTGCTTTTTCCGGGCCTCGCTCTTCTTTTTCTGCGCTTCGTACTTGTACTTGCCGTAATCGAGGAACTTGCAGACCGGCGGATCCGCGTTCGGCGCCACCTCCACAAGATCGAGACCGACGTCCGCCGCCCGGTTCAGGGCGTCGGTAACCGAAAGCACGCCCAATTGTTCTCCTTCATGATCGACGACACGCACCATGGACACGTTGATGTCTTCGTTGACGCGCGGGCCATCGCGTGACGGCGTCTGGTCAAATGGTACTCTGGCTATGGAACGAACTCCTTTTTCTGTGCCCCGCTCTCCCGCGAGCCGCCGGGCCTGGATTGCTGCTACTCGGCGCCTGGACCGCGCATGGTCTCATACATCAACCCTCGGCGCGGCGCCATACGCCTGCGGATCGGATCCGGCCTCCACGCCCGGCCCCGGCCCGTGTTCGATGTCCGTAGTAGTGAAATGATGGTATGAGAGCCGTGGGGCGGCCCAACGGGAGTTGCTGCCCTGTTCGCAATTGGTCAACCCAATTCCGATGTGATCACTCAAACACACCCTCCCGGAACGTCACCCGATATCGCCTTCAAGCTCCAACGTCCCCAAGCCTCTCCACAAGGCGGATCATGGCGAAACCATCCCCGCCTATTCCGTCGCGCGGGGCGCGGCGGCTTCCGCGAGAAGTCTAGCAATCGCTTGATCAAGAGCAAGTATTTCTTGGCCCTGGGACCCAAGACGGCGGATGGCGACCGTTCCGTCGTCCCGCTCGCGGGCGCCGACCACGAGGATCAGCGGCACTTTGCCGACGCTGTGCTCGCGCACCTTGAAGCCGATCTTTTCGTTGCGGAGATCGAGTTCGGCCCGCAATCCGGCCGACACCGCGGCCTTGTGAACCTGGTGCGCGTAATCGTCGGCGTCCTTGGTGATGGTGGCGACCACCACTTGCAGCGGCGCCAGCCACAGCGGAAACCGCCCGGCGTAATGCTCGATGAGAATGCCGATGAACCGTTCGAACGATCCGAGAATGGCGCGATGGAGCATGACCGGCCGGTGCTTGGACCCGTCCTCGCCGATGTAGGTGGCGTCCAGCCGCTCCGGAAGAACGAAATCCACCTGCAGCGTTCCGAGCTGCCAGTCCCGGCCGATGGCGTCGCGCAGGACGAATTCCAGCTTGGGGCCGTAAAAGGCGCCTTCTCCCGGGTTCAGTTCCGTGGCCAGGCCCGCCGTCGCGGTCGCTTCCTTGAGCGCGTTCTCGGCCTTGTCCCAGGTCGCGTCGCTCCCCGCCCGCTTGTCCGGGCGATCGGAGAATTTGACGATCACGTCCTCGAACCCGAAGTCCTTGTAGATGCTCAGAAGCAGCGCGCAGAACGCCTCGGTTTCCGAGGTGATCTGGTCCTCGGTGCAGAAAATGTGGGCGTCGTCCTGGGTGAAGGCGCGGACCCGCATCAGTCCGTGCAGCGCGCCCGAGGGTTCGTCGCGATGGCACGAGCCGAATTCCGCCATGCGCAGCGGCAGGCTCTTGTAGCTGGTGATCCCCTGCTTGTAGATCTGAACGTGGCACGGGCAGTTCATCGGTTTCAGCGCCAGGATCCGGTCCTCGGACTCGGCGGTGAACATGTGCTCGCGGAACTTCTCCCAGTGTCCCGACGCTTCCCACAGGCCCCGGTCCACCAGCTGCGGCGTGTTCACCTCCACGTAGTCGGCCCGCTCCAATCGATCGCGCATGTAGCGTTGCAGCGTGCGGTAGAGCGTCCAGCCCTTGGGGTGCCAGAAGACCGAGCCGGCGGCCACGTCCTGCAGGTGGAACAGGTCCATCTCGCGGCCGAGACGGCGGTGGTCGCGCCGTTCCGCCTCCTCCAGCATGTGGAGGTAGGCGTCGAGCTGCTTCTGGTCGGCCCAGGCGGTGCCGTAGATCCGCTGCAGCATCTCGTTTCGCGAGTCGCCGCGCCAATAGGCCCCCGCGAGCTTGGTCAGCTTGAACGCCTTCCCGAGCTTGCCGGTGGACGGCAGGTGCGGTCCCCGGCACAGGTCCAGCCAGTCGCCCTGGCGGTAGATGCTGACCGGCTCGTCCTCGGGGATTTCGCCGATGATCTGGGCCTTGTAGTGCTCGCCGATGGACTTGAAGTGGGTGATCGCCTGGTCCCGGTCCCACTCCTCGCGGACGATCCGTTCGTCGCGGTCGACGATCTCGCGCATCCGCGCCTCGATGGCGGCGAGGTCGTCCGGGGTGAACGGATCCGCCCGGGCGAAGTCGTAATAGAAACCGTTTTCGATGGCCGGACCGATGGTCACCTGGGTGCCGGGATACAATTCCTGCACGGCCTCGGCCATGACATGGGCGGCGTCGTGCCGGATCAGTTCGAGGGCGTCGGCGTCCTTGGCGGTCACGATCGACACATTGCTGTCGCGGTCCACAACCTCGGCGAGGTCCTTCATCACGCCGTCGACGCGCACGGCCAACGCCGCCTTGGCCAGTCCGGGTCCGATACTGGCGGCCACGTCGGCGCCCGAGACCGGGCCGCCGAATTCCTTGATGCCGCCGTCGGGCAAGGTAATGCGGACGGCGTCCTGAGCCTTATCCTCGATTTGCAATACCGGTTCGCCTTCGCCTTGAGAGTCGGTGTTCGTGAGTGGGTCCGCAATCTAGACTTGTCCACTTGATAGTCAAGATTTAGCCGGTCCGAGCGGCCGGCGGCATTCAGGCGCCGCGCGGCGTTCCCGCCACCTCCGCGTAGATTTCAAGGGTCCGGGCGCAGAGCACCTCTCTTGAGAAATGGTCGCGGACATGGCCGTGGGCAACCTCTCCAAGCTGGGCGCGCTCCTCCATGGAGAGCCCGAGGGCGCTGGCGATGGCGGCGGCGAGGGCGCCGGCGTCGTTCGGAGCGACGAGCCATCCGGTCCGGTCGGGATCGATGGCCTCCCGCGCGCCGCCATGGTCGGCGACGACCACGGGCCGCGCCAGGGCCTGCGCCTCGACAATGCGCGTATTGAACGCCCGGGGTTCGGTGGAGGGGCAGACGACCACGTCGGCCAGCATGTAGGCGGCCGGCATGTCCTCGCAGCGATCGACGAGACGCACGCCGCCTCCCAGTCCGGTCGTGGCGGCCAGGGTCTCGATCGCGCGCCGGTGGCGTCCGCCGTCGCGCTCCGATCCGACGAACAGGCAGCACACATCCGTCCGGCCCAGCCTGCTCACGGCCTCCAGCAGCAGTTCGTGACCTCTTCCGGGAACCAGGTCGCCCGGCAGCATGACCACGGGGTGGCCGTCCTGGAGCCGCCAGCGTTGGGCCAACGCGACGATCCGGTCGGTGGACACCGAAAGCGGGTCGAACCGCTCCACGTCGATGCCCGGATAGACGACCCGGATATCGCTCGCCGGCACCCCGTGATCCCGGTTGAGCCGTCCGGCGGCGAAACGCGAGAGGGCGATAACCGGTTTTCCCATGGTCATCGCCTTGACGTAGCGGCGCGCCGTTCGGCCGGCGCCGGGCGGCGGGCCATGAAAGGTGGTCATCAGCGGGCGGCCCGTTTGCCGCGCCGCCCGCCAGGCGCTGGTGGCCGCGCCGGGCGCGAAGGCGTGGATGACGTCGACCTGCTCCGTTTTGACCAGGCTCGCGAGCTTCTGGCCATTGACATACAGGGTCAGCGGATTGGCGCTGTCCAGCGGCAGCGTCACGTGGCGGACGCCGGCGCGGGTCAACGTGTGGACAAAGGGCCCGCCCGCCGACGCGACAACCGACCGGCCGCCGGCCTCGGCGACGGCGGCGGCGACGCTCAGGACGGTCTGTTCCAGTCCGCCCAGGTTGCGCAACGCGGGCAGCACCTGCAGGATCGCCGGCGGACGCCCGTCCGCCCGGGCGCTATACGGGGCATGGCGGTTGTCCGTGGCGTCGGCCGCCGATGCGGTGTTATGGTCCGGTTCCAAGGTCATGCTCGGGAGTTCATCATGGGTGACGCGAAGACCGACCCCGGACCGCAATTCGCGCGGCGCGGGGACGGCGAGACTATTGCCTACCATCGAATCCCTGGCAAGTCGCCAGGTATCGTCTTTCTGACCGGCTACATGTCGGACATGACCGGCACCAAGGCCATTCGCCTGGAGCACTTCTGCCGGGCGCGCGGACTGGCGTACCTGCGGTTCGATTATTTCGGCCACGGGGCGTCGTCGGGTGCCTTTACCGACGGCACCGTGGGGCGCTGGGCCGACGACGCCGCCTTCGCCCTCGATACCCTCACCGACGGGCCGCAGGTCCTGGTCGGCTCCAGCCTCGGCGGCTGGATCATGCTGCTCGCCGCCTTGCGGCGCCCCGAGCGGATCGCCGCCATCCTCGGCATCGCGTCCGCCCCCGATTTCACCGAGGATCTGATCACCGCGACGCTGACCGAGGACCAGAAGGCGATCCTGGAGCGCGACGGTGTGGTTCCCGTCCACAGCCCCTACGACCCCGAACCGACGCCGGTCACCAAACTGATCATCGAGGAGGGCCGCGATCACCTGTTGCTGCGCGACGAGATCCAACTCGATTGCCCGGTCCGCTTGATCCACGGCATGAAGGATCCGGACGTTCCCTGGCAAACGTCGCTTCGAATCGCCGAAAAGCTGCGGTCCGGCGACGTGGAGATCACGCTCGTCAAGGACGCCGAACACCGGATGTCGGAGCCCGAAGACCTAGAGCGTATCTGCGAGACCCTGGACGGCCTGCTCGGACGCCTGTAGAAGCCGGCCCGTCCACTTCTCGCGCGAACCTCGAACAGCTCCCATCCGACTCGCGATTCGACTTTTAATGCCCTGATTCATCTTGCAAAAGATGAGATCTTCCGATCACGGAATGATTTTGGGCGCCTAATTTTTAAGCAGTGTCAATAGGTTCGCTCCCATCGCGGCCGCGCCGGCGGAAACCCTGTTGCGCGCGCTCCCAGGTCCACGCACGTTTACGGATCCGTATTTGGCGGAAACCCGACAATTCGCGCATTTTCCCGCACGCCAGGCGGCCGGGAGACCGAAGGAGACGAAACGATGCCGACCCTCGAAGTCACCGGTGCCGGCGAACTCATCGCCGCTCCCGATTCCCAACCCCATACGCTCAACGGCGGCGGCGGGAACGATACGCTTGTCGGCAATCAGGGCGACGACACCCTTCTCGGCGATGGCGGCAACGACATCTTGACCGGCGGATTGGGCGACGACGAGATCGACGGTGGCGCCGACAACGATACCGTCGACTATGCCGCCTACACCGACAACCCGGTCAAGTTGAACCTCGGCGGTGGAACGGCCTCGGTGTTCGATACGAACGCCGATCAGAATTCCCTCACCCGCGGTGACGCCGACACGACGACGACCCCCGGCGCCGACCGCGACATCCTGCGCGGCATCGAAAACGCCCTCACCGGCGCTGGCGACGACGAGTTGACCGGCGATGGCGGAGCCAACCGGCTGAGCGCCGGGGCCGGCCGCGACCAGCTCGACGGCAACGGCGGATCCGACACGCTGATCGGCGGGCCGGGCGACGATACCCTCTTCGGCTCCAACGGCGCCGATGTCATGGAAGGCGGCGAGGGCAACGACATCGTCGACTACTCGCGGGCCGACGGACCGGTCAATCTCAACCTGATCACCGGCGCGAAGGCGGGTCCGGCAGCCAAGCGCGATTCCTACACCGACGTCGAGGGCTTTCGCGGTACCCGGTTCAAGGACCAGATTCTTGGCAGCAACGCCGAGGACAGCCTCTGGGGCGCCGGCGGCAACGACAGGCTCATGGGAGCGCGGGGCAACGACCGCATCTGGGGAGAAGACGGCGCGGATGTCATTTCCGGCAACAACGGCGACGACGAGCTTAGCGGCGGCGAGGGCAACGACCGCATGCTCGGCGGCAACGACAATGATCGGATTGCCGGCGACCAGGGCAACGACATGCTCAACGGCGAACGGGGCACCGATACCCTCTCCGGCGGAGACGGCAACGACACGCTGCTCGGCGGCACGGACAACGACGAGCTCAACGGCGACGACGGCAACGACGTTCTGGCCGGCCATCAAGGCAACGATACGCTCAACGGCGGCGCGGGCAACGACCACCTCAACGGCGCGCAGGACGGCGACAGGCTGTCCGGCGGCGAGGGCAAGGACACCCTTATCGGCGGCGCCGGCGACGACGTGCTGATCGCCGGACGGGCGGCGGAGCAAACCGCGCCCCAGGACGGCGCGGGCGCCGATGCCGCGGACGATCCGGAACCCTACACGGGCGATCGGTTCGATATGTTCAGGGCCGGACCGGGCTACGATACCCTGATCGTCCAGGGAACCAGCGCCCTCGTCCTCCACATGTTCGGCACGAACACCTCGATCGAACGGTTCGACGGCAACGGAAAAACGGTCCTCGGCGACAAGACAAACGACATCATAAACCTCTCCAACGTACAGCTCATGAGCGGCGTCCCGCTGATCGCGTTGCTCGAGGGACGGGACCAGTTCATCGGATTCTACGGAAACGACATCGCCGACGGCGGCGCCGGCGCGGACACCCTGCAAGGCCGGGGCGGCGACGACGATCTCTCCGGCGGGGACCACAACGACATCCTCCGGGGCGGCGACGAGAACGACCGCCTCGACGGCGGCGACGGGAACGACCAGCTTTTCGGCGACGACGGCGACGACACCCTGATTGGCGGAGCCGGAACCGACACCCAGGTGGGCGGCAACGGCGACGACGTGATCGTGGCGACCGGAAGCGACGACGCCAACGACGTGCTGAGGGGCGGAAACGGCACCGACACCCTCGAACTCGCGAGTTCCGCCGTCACGCTCCGCGTTTTCAACGCCGCGACGTCCATCGAAATCATCGACGGCGACCCCGACGGCGATGGCCAGCAGAGCGCCGTCGTCGGCACCGGCCAGGCCAACGTCCTCGATTTCCAATCGGCGCGATTGACCGGCGTTTCGATGATTTCCGGCGGCGGCGGCAACGACACCATCATCGGCAGCGCCGACGCCAACCTTATCAGGGGCGACAACGGCGCGGACGCGCTCCTCGGCGGAGACGGCGACGACACGATCGTCGGCGGTGCTGGGAACGACGTCCTCACCGGCGGCGATGGCTTCGACGAGTTCTGGTTCTCGCTGGGCGCGTCGCCGAACAACGGCGTCGATGGGATCAAGGATTTCGTCCGGGGCGTCGACAAGATCGTCATCTACGACCCGAACGGGCTGGTGAACGATCTCGATCCGCTCAAGGTCACCTTCCAGAACGGCCAGACCGTCATCGACCTCGATCACAGCCTCGCCGGCGCCGGCGCGGTGGTGGTTCCCGGCGCGGCGCTCGGCGAACTCGACATCGACATCGTCGCGGACGACATGCCGCTGCTTTGACGCCCGTCGCGGCCGGTCCAGTCGGCGGAAGGGCTCAGCCGGATTTTTCGCTCTGGTCCTTGTCCCGTTCCTTGTCTCCGGACGCCTTGAACGCGTTGAAAATTTCCAGGGGAAGCGGGAAGATGATCAGCGAGCTTCGGTCCGCCGCGAGGCCGCTCATGGTCGTCAGATACCGAAGCTGAAGCGCCTGCGGTTCCACCGCGAGAATCTTGGCCGCTTCGTAGAACCGTTCGGCCGCCTGCAGTTCGCCCTCGGCGTCGATCACCTTGGCGCGCCGCGTCCGCTCGGCCTCGGCCTGCTTGGCGATGGCCCGGATCATGCTTTCGTCGAGATCGACGCGCTTGATCTCCACGTTGGAGACCTTGATGCCCCAGGCTTCGGTCTGTTCGTCGAGGATGGCCTGGATGTCGACGTTGAGCTTTTCGCGCTCGGCCAGCATCTCGTCCAGTTCGTGCTGTCCGAGTACCGAGCGCAAGGTGGTCTGGGCGAGCTGGCTGGTGGCGTCGTTGAAGTCCTCCACCTGGACGATGGATCTCTCGGCGTCCATGACCCGGTAGTAGACCACCGCGTTGACCTTCACCGAGACGTTATCCCGCGAGATCACGTCCTGCTCCGGTACGTCCAGCACGCGTGTCCGCAGGTCGACGCGCACCATCTGCTGGATCAAGGGAATGACGACGATCAGGCCCGGCCCCTTCACCTTCCAGAAGCGGCCCAGCAGAAACACCACGCCGCGTTCGTACTCGCGCATCACCTTCAGCGACACGATCAGCAGAACGGCGAACAGCGCCACGATGACGATCCAGGCTTGGCCGAGAATGAACGACATGATTTCCGTCACCTCCGTTGATTGTCCGGCTCCACGTCCAGCGTGAGCCCGTCGATACGGACGACGCGGACTTGCTGGCCGGGCGAAAGCGAAGCCTCCGCGCGCGCGCGCCAGATTTCGCCATGAATGCGGACCGTGCCCTCGTGTCCCGCCCAATGGAGGACCGGTCCGCTGTCGTTGATCATCTGCTCTGGCCCCGCGACGACGGCGCGGCGGCGCGAGCGCGCCAGCAACGTCAGCACCGCCATGAGCACGCCGCCGGCGGCCAGCGCGATGGTGCCGACCAGTTGCCAGGCGATGGTGAACCCGGGCACGTCGGTATCCATCAGCATCACCGAGCCGACCACGAAGGCGGCGATGCCGCCGATCCCGAGGATTCCGAAACTCGGCAGAAACGCCTCGGCCGCCATCAGCGCCACGCCGAGCAGCGTCAAGGCAAGGCCGGTATAATCGACCGGCAGCACGTGAAAGGCGTAGAGCGCCAGCAACAGGCAGATGCCGCCGATGACGCCGGGCCCCACCAGACCGGGGCTGTAGAACTCGAACAGCAGCCCGTAGATGCCGATCAGCATCAGGATGTAGGCCACGTTGGGATTGGTGATGACCGCCAGGAACTGCGTCCGCCAGTCGGCTTTCACCGGGGTCACGCCCAGCGCCGAGGTTTCCAGTCGGCGCGGCTCGCCCGCTACCACGACCTCCCGCCCGTCCAGCTTGGCCAGGAGATCGCGGATATCCGTGGCCATCAGGTCGATCACGTTCTCGCGCAACGCCTCCTCCGCCGACAGGCTGGCGGCCTCGCTCACCGCCTTTTCGGCCCAGTCGGCGTTGCGTCCGCGCATTTGCGCGAGGCTGCGGATATACGCTCGGGCGTCGCTCTCCACCTTGCGTTCCATCGGGGACGCCGCTGGCGCGGCCGGCTTCATCGGCTCGGCCCCCGTATCCTTGCTCTTCTCCTCGCTGTCCGTCCCCTCGCCGTCGTCCGGCCCCCGATCCGGCGGGCGCGGCGGCATGCCCGGTCCGCCGACCGCGACCGGCGTGGCCGCGCCGAGGTTGGTGCCCGGCGCCATGGCCGCCACGTGACTGGCATAGCTGATGAACGTGCCGGCGCTGGCCGCGTGGGCGCCGCTGGGAGCGACATAGCTGACCACCGGGACCGGCGAGGCCAGGATGGCCTGAATGATTTCGCGCATGGAGGTATCGAGGCCGCCGGGTGTGTCCATTTGCAGGATCACCACCGTGGCGCCCTCCGCCGCCGCCGTCTCGATACCGCGCGAGACGTAGTCGCTGGTCGCCGGACCGATCGGTCCCTTGATCTCCAGCAGCACGGCCGCGCCGCCCGCGCCCGCCGGCGACATCAGTCCCAGCAGCACGGCAAACGCAAGCAACGACGCCCTCAAGATCATGAACGGTACGGTCATTCGGTCAGCGGTCTGGCGATACGAACTCGATCAGCGCGACAAATCATCCCTTAGTTTCGCGTTCAAGTCCAATCAACCCGACGCCTCCGCGTCGAAAACCGCTTTCAGGCCGGCCTTGTAGTCGGGATGGCGGAGCTTGATTTCCAGCTCGCGCTTGATGCGGCTGTTGTCCACGGTGCGGTTGTCGTTCCAGAAGCTGAGCGCCATGGGAGACATGTCCCCGGCCGCCTCCTCGTAGCTCACCACGGGCGGCGCGGGCACGCCCAGCAGCTCGCAGGCATACGCGACCACGTCGCCGGGGGCCGCCGGAAGGTCGTCGCAGACGTTGTAGACGGCGCCGGGGCGGGGCCGCGCCATGGACGTGCGGAGAACCGCCGCGATATCGTCCACGTGAATCCGCGAGAACAGATGCCCGGGCCGGTCGATGCGGCGCGCCCGGCCCGCCCGCACCTGGTCGAGCGTGCTCCGCCCCGGACCGTAGATGCCGGCAAGCCGGAAAACGTGAACGGGGAGCCGCTGTTTCCAGAACAGGTCCAGCCACCCGTTTTCGGCCATGACCCGGCGGCGCCCTCGCGCCGACGTGGGGTTGACCGGAGAGCTTTCGTTCACCCGCGCGCCGCCCGTATCCCCGTAGACGCCGGTGGTGGACAGATAGCCGACCCATCGCGCTCCGCTCATGGACGCGATGGTCTCGCCGTGGACGTCCAGGACGGGGTCGCCGTCCGCGTCGGGCGGAACCGAGCTCAGGATGTCGGTGGCCTGGGATAGAACATCCCCGGCATCGTCGAGCGGGCGCTCGCGGTCGAACAGGAAGGCCCGGATGCCCAAGGCGGTCAGCGCCGTCCGCGTTGCCTCGTCGCGGCAGGTGCCGGAGACCGCCCAGCCTTCCGCCATCAGCCGGACCGCCAGGGCCCGGGCGCTGAATCCCAGTCCGAAACAGAACAGGTGCGGTGCCTGTCCGGAGGCCGCTCCCTCGCTCATTCGACGCCCCAACTCACGATTGTCTTAACTTGGGAGTTTACCGCCACCGCAAAGGAATGGATACAGGGGGCATGATGAGATTTCAAAGACACCTCCACCGCATTCTCCGCCCGTCGCTGATGGCGTGGGTGGCGCTGGCCGTCGCGGTGCCGGTTTCGCCGGCCGCGGCCGCGGCCGATCCGTCCTCGCGGTACGGCCAATGCATGGCGCTCGCGGAAACCGACCCCCGACGGGCCCTGGAGACGGCGATGGCCTGGACGGAGAAGGGCGGCGGCGATTCGGCCGGTCATTGCGCCGCGTCCGCGCTGATGCGCCTCGACCGCTACACGGAGGCGGCCAACGCGTTCGAACTTCTGGCCCAGAATTCCAGCGCCCATCCGCGGGCTCGCGCGGCCCTGCTCGGGCACGCCGGCCAGGCGTGGCTGCTGGACCGGAATCCCGAGAAGGCCGCGGACGTTCTGAACCGCGCCATCATTCTGGTTCCGGACGACCCGTCGCTCCGGGTGGACCGGGCGCAGGCCGCGTTCGACCAACGGCGCTATCGCGATGCCGTCATCGATCTCGACGCGGCGCTGGCCATCGATCCGGAACTCGTGGACGCATACGTGTTCCGCGCCAGCGCGCATCGCCGCCTCGGTGACCTGGACAAGGCGGAGGCCGATGCCAACAAGGCGCTCTCGCTCGACGGCGGGCACCCGGAGGGGCGCCTCGAGCGGGGAATGATCTACCGCCTCAAGAACGACAAGATCGCCGCGCGCCGCGACTGGTTGACGCTGATCACCATCGCCCCCGATACCGAGGCGGCGCGAATCGCCAAGGTCAACCTCGACCGGATGGACGCGGCCATAAAGTTCGACTGATTAGAATTCCGGGAAATAAAGCCGATAGCCGCCGGTGCCGATCCTAGAAATCGAGGTCCGCGTAGGCCTTGGGCGGGTTCATGCGGGGGACCTGGTCGGCGAGGATCGCCCGGAAGCTGGGACGCGACTTGATCCGCGCGTACCAATCCTTGGCCTCGGGATGCTTGTCCCAGGGCACGTCGCCCAGGTAGTCCACGCAGGAGAGATGGGCGGCGGCGGCGATGTCGGCGAGGCTCAGGCGCTCGCCCGCCAGCCACGTCCGGCGTTCCATCAGGTACGCGATGTATTCCAGGTGATACCGGATGTTCGAATGACCGGCGCGAATCGCCGACGAGTCCGGCTGGCCCGTGCCGGTAAGGCGTTTGATGATTTTTTCGCCAACGAGGTTGTCGGTGACCTCGGCATTGAACTTGCGGTCGAACCAGGCCACCAGGCGGCGGACCTCGGCCCGCGCGACCGGGCCGTCGCCGATCAACGGCCGCTCGGGATACATTTCGTCCAGGTACTCGGCGATCGCGGCGCTGTCGCACACCACGGTTCCGTCGGTTTCCACCAGGACCGGAACGGCGCCGGCCGGATTGAGCGCGAGAAAAGCCTCCCGGCGTTCCCACACCGGTTCCACCTCCGCCTGGAACTCCAGCTTTTTCTCGGCGAGAACAATTCGGATTTTGCGGCAGAAGGGCGACAGCCACACGTGATAGAGCGTTCGCATGGAACACTGCTTACACGGAAATGCGCCCGGAGCAAACGCCGAAGCGGAGGTTGTCGCGGTCGCGCGGTCGGACGGTCGGGCGCGCCCGTGAAAAGACGCCGGCGCATGGCGCCGCGTTGAGGAATTTTACCCCATTTTTCCAACGCCCGTCGGCGTTCGATGTCCCGCCCCGGAGACCCGCCGCCGCCGCCCGTCGCGCTCGTTCTCCCGGACGCGGACGGGGCCCCGGAATGGGCCGGAATCGTCCATTCGACACCCAAATTCTACTGTGCATGGGGTTGTTTTTGCAAAAATGGTTTTACCCCCCCCCACCCCCCTCATATCCCCATTGGGAACAGAGATCGGCATGGGCGTTTCCGGATCGTCCGGGCGCGCGGCGGCGGAAGGATTACGAGCGGCGAAGGGCGCGGGTCGCCGCGACCGTGGCGGCGGTCAGGGCCACGGCGGAAATCAGGATGCCGGCGGCGACGCGGATGTCGCCGAGCCAGCCGGGCGCCACCAGCAGCGTGACGCCGAGAGCCAGCATCATCAATCCGGACAGCAGCTTGAGCACGCGCCCCTCGCCCTCCTGGAGCTTGCGGGCGCCGAGGGTGACCACGAACACGGTGGCGATGCCCAGCAGGGGCACCACGTAGACCGCGCTGTAGAGCGCCAGATACAGGTAATAGGCTGCGGGCGGGAGCGCGTGCAGGGTCAGCACCCGGGTGTAGAGCATGGGGAAGCCGGCCGTGCAGAGAAGCTCGTAGGTGTTGGCGGCGATGGCGAGGGCGGCCGCGCCGAGCACCAGGGCCGGCCAGCCGCTGGCGGCGGCGAGGGTGCGCATGCGCGCGAACAGGCCGGGCTTGGCGCGATCGGGAATGGAGAGACTGACGCCCTTGCGGAACCAGAAGTAGTCCTTGATGTTGAGCGCGGCGAGCCCGATGGCGATCAACGCGGCCACGGTCGTCACCCAGGCCAGCTCGCCGAACAGCAGGAACACGTTCAGCCACGCCGCCATGAACGCGAAATAGAGGACGCCCGAGGCGAGGACGAACATGCCGCCGATCGCCGCCATGCGCGTCCGGTCCCGCGCGTGCACCAGGAGGCTCAGGAGAAACATCAGCACGAAAAAGGCGCACGGGTTGAAGGCGTCGAGCCCGGCGACGAGCACGGTGAACAGCGGCAGCGACACCGTCATCGGATCGACCGGCCCGAAAAGCGGCAGTTCGATCGTGTCTACCGGTCGGTCCAGCGTCGGAAAGCTCGCCTCGCCGCCGAGGCGCCGGTGGCAGTCGAGGAGAAGATCGCGGATCTCCCGGCCGGTGGTCTCGGCGCTCCCGAAACCGACCCGGACCTCGCCGCAGGCCATGAACGTGGGCACGCCCTGGACCGGCTGGCCCAGCCGCTCCGACATGCGAAGCAGGGCCTCCACGTTCTCCGGATGGTCGGTCAGCGGCATGGACCGCACATCCACCCAGGGAAACTCCGCCGGCAGGGATTGCACGAACGGAAGCGCCCGCTCGCAATGGGGGCAGGTCGCCGTCCAGAACACATAGAGCCGAACGGTGGCCCGACCGCTGTCGTCGACGCCGTGCCACAGGGTGTCCGGTTCCTCGCCGCGCGCGAGGCCCGCCGCGAGGATGGCGAGCAGGAGCGTCAGGACACGGGCGCCGGAGCGGATCATCGTCGAGCCAGATGCGGACGGTTTGCGCGCCGGCGGTCCGGGACCGGGGCGCGCGGATTATCGACTGCCGGTCATCCTAGTGGAAATGGGGTGGAGACGGCTACAGGCGTATGTCGGTACGGTAGCCGACGCCGGACCGGCGGTTGTGGCGGACGGGCATGACGCTGGCCGCCTCGCATCCGGGGTGGTTTGCTTCCGACTTCCCGCGCGCGTGGGCGTGGCTGAAGCCATGCGTGTATTCGGAAAAGGCCCGTCCGCCGGCGCAGGTGAGCCGTACCGTGTACTGGTCGCCGAAGGACGCCGCGAGAATGGCGCCGGTCTCGCCGGTACCGTATCCAAGCGTGCCGACCGCGAGCCCCATAACGGCCACGAGAGCGCCGATCACGCCGCCGCGCCGCGCGCCAGATCCGACCATGAGCAGGACACCTTCGCCGAGAGGGAAATCTCGGCTCCAGTATCCGGTCTTCCGATTAACGTCCGGTAAACGCCGGCCTCGCGAACGCGCCGCTATCCACCGTTGCCGCGGACCATGACCACCAGCGACCGCGCCTGCAAGGCGTAAACGCCACCGTCCTCGACGCGGTGCCCGCCCGCCATGGGATCGTCGAGATCGGTGTCGAGAACGAGATCCCAGTGATTGCCCGGGGTCACGGGCGGCAGGGTCCATTCGATGGCCGCGTGATGGGCGTTGAGCATGACGATGAAGCTGTCGTCCGGCTGCGGTTCGCCGGTGGCCGTCAAATGGTATTCGCCGGCTTCGCCGCGGATGAGGAAACCCAGCGTGCGAGCGTGGCCATCCCCCCAGTCGGCCTCGGTCATCTCCAGGCCGTCGGGCTTGAGCCAGGTGATGTCCTGGATGTCGGTTCCGGGAATGAACCGCGCGTGGAAGAAGCGCGCCCGGTGGAAGACGATGTGGTCGCGCCGGAAGCGGATCAGCGACTGGACGAAGGATAGAAACGACCGGCCTTCGTCGTCGATTCCCTCCCAATCGAGCCAGCTGACCTCGTTGTCCTGGCAATAGGCGTTGTTGTTGCCGCCCTGGCTTCGGCCGAACTCGTCGCCCGCCACCAGCATGGGCAGCCCCTGGGACAGCAGCAGCGTCGCCATCATGTTGCGTCGCTGTTTTACGCGCAGCCGGCGGATCTCGGGATCGTCGGTGGGACCCTCGACCCCGCAGTTCCACGAGTTGTTGTTGTCGGTTCCGTCGCGGCTGTCTTCCTGGTTGGCTTCGTTGTGCTTGTCGTTGTAGGCGACCGTGTCGGCGAGGGTGAACCCGTCGTGGGCGGTGACGAAGTTGACCGTGGCCCAGGTCCGTCGGCCGTGGGAGTCGAACAGGTCGCTCGATCCGGTGATCCGCGACGCGAGTTCGGGGACCTCGCCCTCGTCGCCCTTCCAGAACCGGCGGACGGTGTCGCGGTAACGGTCGTTCCACTCCGCCCAGCCGGCGGGAAAACCACCCAGGCGGTAGCCGCCCTCGCCCACGTCCCAGGGCTCGGCGATCAGCTTGACCCGGGACAGCACCGGGTCCTGGCGCATGGCGTCGAGAAAGCCCGAGTGATTGTCGAAACCGCCGTGTTCCTCGCGCGCCAGCGTGGTCGCGAGATCGAAACGGAAGCCGTCCACGTGCATGTTCTGGACCCAGTAGCGCAGCGAGTCCATGACCATCTGGAGAACCCGGGGGTGGCGAAGGTCGAGGGCGTTGCCGCACCCCGTGAAGTCCATGTAGTAGCGCTCGTTTCCCGGCACGAGATGGTAATACGATGCGTTGTCGATACCGCGCCACGACAGCGTCGGCCCCATCTGGTTGCCCTCGGCGGTGTGGTTGTACACCACGTCGAGAATGACCTCGATACCGGCGCTATGCAGGGTCTGGACGAACGCCTTGAACTCGCGGAGCTGACCGGTGGCCAGGAAACGCGGGTCCGGCGCGAAAAATGAGAGCGTGTTGTAGCCCCAGTAATTGGTCAGACCCCGTTCGATCAGATGGCGGTCGTTGAGGAAGGCGTGCACCGGCAGCAGTTCGATGGCGGTGATTCCGAGCTTGGACAGGTATTCGACCGCGGCCGGCGCCGACAGGCCGGCGAGGGTGCCCCTCAGCTTCTCGGGGATCTCGGGATGGCGCATGGTGAAGCCCTTGACGTGCGCCTCGTAAAGCACGCTCCCGTGCCATTCGACGCGGGGGCTCGGATCGTCGCCCAGTTCCCAGGCGGTGTCCACCACCTGGCACTTGGGCATCCAGCGGGCGTTGTTGCGCCGGTCGAAGCCGAGGTCTTCCTTGCGCCCGCCGATGCGGTAGCCGAAATGGGCGTCCGTCCATTTCAGGTCCCCCACCAGGTTCCTGGCGTAGGGATCGATCAGCAGCTTGTTGCCGTTGAAACGGTGGCCGCGGTTGGGATCGTAGGGGCCGTAAACGCGGTACCCGTAGAGCTGTCCCGGGCGGGCGTCGGGCAGGTACCCATGCCAGATCTCGTCCGTGTACTCCGGCAGGCTGATCCGCGCGACTTCCTGGGTTCCCCTCTGGTTGAACAGGCAGAGCTCCACCCGTTCCGCGTTCTCGGAGAACAGGGCGAAATTGACACCTGTCCCATCCCACGTGGCGCCCCGTGGATACGGCATGCCGGGCCAAACGCGCATGGAGTCCCCTTTCACTGGTTGTCGGAAACGCGGAAGCGGTTCGAATTGCCCATCCGTTGAGCGACCCTGACCGGCGCTCGCGATCGAGCGGCGAAGAGCATCTCTATCGCGACCAGCGCCCGGTTTCAACCGTCCAACTGGAGACGCGCGCGCGGCCGGGACCGCCGCCAAGCGAACCAAATGCTTTTCTCCCGGCTTCCGGTGAGTTAAGCAGGAAATGGTGCGGTAACAAAACGCCGCGCGAGCGGCACGCGATCCGGACCGGCAGGAGAGGTTTACGGCAATGCGCATCGACGCGTTCATGTGTTACGCGCCCCGCGATCACGAGCATGCCGAGATGTTGGCGCGGGGTCTCGCCGCTCTCGAGGCGGCGGGCGTGCTGGCGCTCCGCTGGGACGGCGATATCACCGCCGGCTCCCGGTTCACGGACGCGCTCAGGGACCGCCTCGACGCCGCCGACCTTGTCGTCCTGCTGGTCAGCAAAGCCTTTCTCGGTTCAAATTTCTGCCAGGACCAGATGAACCACGCGATGGCCAAGGGTATGGTCGTGGTCCCGGTGATCCTGGAGAACTGCGACTGGATGAAGTCGGCGGCGCGCCGGCCGGAGTGCCTGCCCAGCGACGGCAACCCCGTTTCCGCATGGAAAAGCCGGGCGGACGCCCATGCCGACGTCGCCCGGGGCGTGGCGGCGGCTTGCGAGCGATATGTCCTGAACATCGAGGAATGGGCCGGAGAGCTTGGCGAGGAAGAGAGCGCCATCATGCGAAGGCTGTATCCGGAGGAGCGGCTTGACGGCCTCACCCTCTGGGACCCAAGTTATGCGTGGAATTCGTCCTATTTGCCGACCTTCATGGAACTCCTCGGCGAGAAAAAGTACATCGACCGGGATTTCTATTTTTCGGTGACGTTTCCGTTCTGGCGCCAGCGCTTCTGGCTGACCAAACGCGGCCAACGCGTCGCCGCCAGGTATCTGGCAAGCAAACCGGATACACCCCCCGTATCCTGACCCGGGACCCGAGATCGCCCGGCCTCCGCCGGGCAATTCCAATTTGAATAGGTATAAACAGGAACTCGGGATCTCCCGCGCCGGGCGCTCGGCCGCCGTCGCGCGCTTGCCGTTGGAATGGTGATCCGGATTGGGTGGGGGGGGTGTAACGCGTTTTTGTCAAAACAACCCGGTGCACAGTAGAAATTCGGCCGTGAAGAGCCCGCCAGGGCGCGATATTCCATCCGAAATCCCGTCTTGTGGTCACGTCGTTGTGGGGCGGGCATGGTCCGGCGGCGCAATAAGCGCAGTCGCGGAACATTGCATCCATACAACGAAGAATTGAGTAGAAATGGAAAAATTATCGTGTTAGCAATACCCCATATGGGGGTTATTTGGTGTCGCGCCTGTCCATGACCGGGCTTTCTGTCGCAGGCCGAACCCGTTCCGGCGAGATCACCGGAGATCCCAAAAGAGTGCCATTCAAAAAGGTTTCACGTCGCCCGGGCGACACGCGGAACGAACGAACAAAAGGGAAAATCCCATGGCCGAACTACAACTCAACATGGACTCGCAGGAACTGGGCAACCGTCGACGCGGTGGGCGTTCGCGTCGGGGCGCGAACCGTCGATCCTTATCGGCGATCTTTGGGGCATTGCTGACCTGGAACGATCATTTCTCCGTCGGTGACGCGGAACTGGACGATCAGCACCAGAATTTCGTCCGGTGCCTGAACGACCTGCACGCGCTTCGCCTGGAGGGCACCGACCCCGACGACGTCAAGGCCGCCATTCGCGAGGTGGAACTTCTGCTGATGCGGCATTTCTCCCATGAGGAGGACAAGCTGGTCCGGTGCGGCTACCCGTATGTCCTGCAGCATGCCGCCGAGCATAGGACGTTGATGCGCGAATTCGAGACCGTGCGGGCGAACGTGTTCAATCTCGCGGGCTGGGGGTCGAAGCCCGACGTGGCGTGGCCGGTGCTCGAATTCATGATCCGGCTCACCGTCGGGCACATGCTCAAGAGCGACATGGAATACCGCGACTACCTCCGCGCGCACGGTCTTCTCGGCCGAAAATAGGAATCCCTCGGAGCCAAACTTGGCCGGGACCCGATACGTTCATATCGGATCCCGGCCACTTTTTTCTCCGCGACGGCGCCATTTCCGATCCAGGACTCCAAGGAACGCCTCGAAATCCCCTGGCAAACCCTCTATTTCTGACGGCTCAATTCAGATGGGGGGAGAGCGATGGTTCCAGGCGGCGAAACCGATCGGCCGGCGAAACGCGAACATTGGGCCAGCCGGGCCGGCTTCATCATGGCGGCGGCGGGCTCGGCCGTGGGGCTCGGTAACGTCTGGAAATTTCCCTACATGGCGGGGGAGAACGGCGGCGGCGCCTTCGTCATCGTGTACCTGCCCATCGTCTTCACCATCGGCATCAGCGTGCTGCTCGCCGAACTGATCATCGGCCGCGCCGCCCAGAAGGATCCGGTGGGCGCCTTCCGGGTGCTCGGCCGCCGCCCGTGGCCCCTGGTCGGCTTCATGGGCATTCTGGCCGCCTTCCTGATCCTGTCGTTCTATGGCGTGGTCGCCGGCTGGACACTGGCGTTCGCGGTCAAGATGGCGACCGGCGTGTTCAGTGTGCCGGGCGCCGATCCGGCCACCATCTTCGGCGCCTTCATCGGCGCGCCGCTGCCGCCGTTGCTCTACGCCGCCGCCTTCATGGCGTTGACGGCGTGGGTGGTCCTGGGCGGCATCGGCCACGGCATCGAGCGGGCGAACCTGGTGCTCATGCCCCTGCTGTTCGTCATTCTGGTGGCCCTGGTGGCGCGCGCGGTGACGCTCCCCGGCGCGATGGACGGGTTGATGTTCTTCGTCCGGCCGGATTTCTCCAAGGTCACGGGCGCCACCTTTACCGCCGCCCTCGGTCAGGCGTTCTTCTCGTTGTCCGTCGGTTTGGGAGCCATGATCACCTACGGCTCGTACCTGGACCGCAAGCAGAATATCGGCCGGTCGGCGACATCGGTGGTGGGGCTCGACACCCTCGCCGCGATCCTCGCGGGCCTGGTGATCTTTCCGGCCGTGTTCGCCGCCGGCGTCGATCCGGGGGCCGGGCCGGGGCTGGTCTTCGTGACCCTGCCCTCGGTCTTCACCCAGATGCCGGGAGGTCAGGTTTTCGGCGCCCTGTTTTTCGTGCTGCTGGCCATCGCCGCGCTGACGTCGGCGGTGTCGCTGCTGGAACCGGTGGTGGCGTTTTTCATGGACGAGTACGGCTTCCGGCGGGCGCGGATCGCCGTGGTCACGGGCGGCGCGGCGTTCCTGTTGGGCATCCCGTCGTCGCTGTCCATGGGGCCGTGGGCCGACGCGACCCTGTTCGGCAAGGGCTTCCTGGATCTCCTGGCCTTCGTCACCTCGTCGATCATGCTGCCGGTGGGCGGTCTGCTGATCGCCGTGTTCGTGGGATGGGTCATGGGACCCCGGGCCATCGCCGAATTGAAAGGCGAGGAGGCCACCGTGCCGGCGCTCGCCCGCGCCTGGCTGACGATCCTGCGGTTCGTCGCGCCCCTGGCCATCGCCTGGATCCTCGTCAACGAGCTGATATCGGCGGGTTGACGACCAAATCAGGAACCCGGACGCAAGAGCGCCTCGCTGCCGGTGATCACGTCGATCAATTCGGTGGTGATGTCTTCCTGGCGCAGTTGGGCCTCGCGATGGCGGAGTTCGTCGAGCTTCCGTTCGATATTGTCGTGGGCGGCCCCCATGGCCGCCATCCGCGCGGTGTTCTCGCCGGCCAGCGCCTCCATGGCGCCGTGGGCCAGTTCGGCGAAGAAGTACTCCTCCGCCAGCCGTTCCACGAGTCTGCGGGGCCGGCAGATAATGAAGCGGCGGACCGTTCGGCCGAGAGGCCGGGAAGGCCTCGGGGTCGGGCGGCAACAGGGCCCGTTGTTCGACGGCCCAGGTGCCGGCGCCGCGGGTTCGGGCGAACAGGGCGTCCAGCCGGGTGATCTCGTTCCGCTCGAAGCGGCGGTAGATTTCCGCGGCGATTTTCCGGGCGACGACGGGGATTCCGTCCCGGCGGGTGGTCATGGGCAGCGCCCACGAGACGTCGAGCCCCCGCTCGGACGCCACCCGAGCGCCCCGTGTCCCGACGACATAGAGTAGGCCCCGCCGTCCAGCGCGGCGGAGGCATGGTCCATCAGCACCTCGTTGAGGGCGCCGACGAATCCGTGCTCGGAGGAGAACACCAGAAGTCCGCGACCGCCGGAGCCGCGTCGCCGAAACGATCGTGCCTCCGGCTCGACCAGCGCGATGGCATCGGCGAAAGCCGCGCCGATCACGTCGGCGTATGTGCGGGCGCCGGCAAGCAATTCATTGGCCTGGCGCATCCGGACCGCCGACAGCGCCCGCATGGTATGAACGACGCCGAGCAGTTCCGAAATGCTGTCGATGCGGCTTCGCAGGCGGGTCAGCTCTTCCATGGGTTCCTATGGAGAGGCATTACGATTGGGATTGGCATTCGCATCGGCCGCCGCCAGCTTGTCCGCCAGGGACCGGATGGTATCGCGAAGCTGCTGGCGCGCGTCCTCTTCAAGGCGTCCCGTCGCGTCGATGCGTTCCAGGATCGGGCGGCAGCGGTCGTCGAGCCAGGGCATGAGTTGCTCCTTGAAGGACGCCATCGCACCGGGGTCCAGCCGGTCGACGGCGTCGGATCCGACGGCCAGCAGCAGCGCCGCCTGATGGCTCAACGACAGCGGATCGAATTGCGGCTGGTTCAGGATCGAGCGGATCCGCTTTCCCCGGTCGATGGCCTTGCGGGTGTCGTCGTCGACCATGGCGCCGAACCGGGTGAACAGCTCCAGCTCCAGAAACTGCGCGTAATCCAGGCGCAGGCTTTCCGACAACGCCTTGATCACCGGCGCCTGGGTCTTGCCCCCGACCCTGGAGACGCTCTTGCCCACGTTCACGGCCGGTTTCTGCCCCTCGTAGAACAGCTTCGGCTCAAGATAGATCTGACCGTCCGTAATGGAGATCAGGTTGGTGGGGATGTAGGCGCTGAGGTTGCCGCCCTGGGTTTCGGCGATGGGCAAGGCCGTGAGCGAACCGCCGCCGCGCTCCCGGCTCAGTTTCGCGGACCGCTCCAAAAGGCGGGCGTGGATGTAGAAGATGTCGCCCGGATAGGCCTCGCGTCCCGGCGGACGGCGAAGCAGCAGGGAGAGTTCCCGATGAACGGCCGCGTGCTTGGTCAGATCGTCGAGAATCAGAAGCGCGTCCTGGCCGTGATCGCGGAAGTACTCGGCGATGGTGCACGCGGCATAGGGCGCGATCCATTGCAGGCCCGGCGTGGAATCCGCCGCGCCGATCACGAAAACGCACCGGTCCATGGCGCCATGGCGGCGAACCGCGTCGATGACCTGGCCGACCGAAGACGATTTCTGGCCGATGGTCGCGTAGACGCAGATCACGCCGCTCCGCCGCTGGTTGATGATCGTGTCCACGGCGATGGCCGTCTTGCCGGTCTTGCGATCGCCGATGATCAGCTCGCGCTGGCCCCGGCCGAGAGGGATCATGGCATCGATGACCGTAATGCCGGTCTGCAGCGGGGTGGTGACGAGATCGCGGTCGATGATGGCGGGGGCCGGGCCATCCACCGGATCGGATCTCTCCGTTTCCGGAGGGGCGCCGCCATCGAGGGCGCGACCGAGCGGGTCGACCACCCGGCCCAGCAGCGCCTCGCCCACGGGCACCCGAACCACCTCCCCCGTGCCGAATACCCGGTCACCCGCCGCGATGGTTTCCCAGGGGGACAGCAGAACGCAGCCGACGGTCTCCCGATCCAGGGTGACGGCCATTCCGTAGAGATCGCGGCCGACGCGCAGCAATTCGTCCTGCCGCGCGTCGGGGAGCCCCGATACCACGGCGACGCCATCGCCCACCCGTTCGACCACCCCGATCTGTTCGAGGTGGGGCCGCGAGGCAATATCCGAAGCACGCCGCCGGGCGCCCTCGAACCAGTGTGTCAAATCGTCATGCAGCCGGTTCATCGCGGACAAGATCCCGTTTGGCGTCGTTCAAGGTGCGGCTCCAGCTGAATTCCAGGCTCGCGGCGGGAAAGTGGATGCAGGCGCCGACGATCAGGTTTTCGTCGGCCTCGAACGCGATTTCGCAGCCGTTTCCGATCCCCGCGGCCAGCCGTTTCTTCCAGGCGTCCCGCCGCGCTCCGTCGAGCGGCGGCGCCGTCGCCACCCGAAGGAAACGGTGTTCCGGGCGTGGTCCGAACAGCCGGTTCCTCTCGGCCTCGGGCATCGCCGCAAGCTGTCCTTCCAGGCGTTCGAGAAACGGTTCGGCCGCCGTTTGGCCGGACGACTCGCGCAACAGGGTCTCCGCCAGCGAAACGGCCAGATCGGTCACCTGCCGACGAAGCTCCTTCAGCGTATTGGCGCGCTCCTCCGCCATCGCCTGGCGCTGCGCGGCCATCAGACCGTTCGACGTCTCGCGCGCCTCGTCCAGCATCTTCGCGCGTTCTTCCTCGATTTCGGCGCGCGCGGTCTGGATCATGCCCAGCCGTTCCTCGGCGAGGGCCGCGACCTTCGCCTCGTAGGCCGCGGCGTCCTCTTCCGCCTTGCGCCGGGCGTCCTCGGCCTCCGCGAACGCTTTTTCCACGTTCTGGCGGCGCCGTTCGATCAGCCGCGTCACCGGCTTGTAGAGGAAGCGCTGGAGCAGCCATACCAGGACCAGGAAGTTGACGGCCTGGAGCCCCAGCGTCCACCAGTCGATCTGCATGGTCAGCCGACGAACGGATTGGCGAACAGCAGAAGCAGGGCGATGACCAGGCAGTAGATGGCCATGGTTTCGATCATGGCCAAGCCGACGAACAGCGTCCGCGACACGGTGCCGGCGGCCTCCGGCTGACGGGCGATCGCGTCCATCGCGGCGGCGATGGCCCGGCCTTCCGCCAGCGCCGGTCCGATGGCGCCGAAGGATACGGCGAGGGCGGCGCAGATGATGCTGATTTGATTGACGTCCATGCGATCCTCTCAGTGTGCTTCGAAGGCGCCGATCGCGGCGCCGAGGAAGATGGTGGCGAGAACGGTGAAGATGTACGCCTGCACCAGGCCGATCAGGATGCCGAGGGCCATGATCGGAATGGGAACGAGCAGACCGGCGATGGCCAGAAGCAGGGCGATGATCAACTCGTGGCTCATGATGTTGCCGAACAGGCGCACCATCAGCGACAGCGTGCGGGTGAGTTCAGACAGGATGTTGAGCGGCAGGAGCAACGGATTGGGCTTCAGGTAGTGCGCCAAATACCCCTTGAGGCCGCGCGCCCGGATGCCATACACGTGGGCCGCCACGAAAACGATCAGCGCCAGCGCCGCCGCCGTTTCCAGGCGGGCCGTCGGAGCCGAGACGCCCGGAAGCTGCATCGACAGGTTGGCGACCACCAGAAAGATGAACAGCGTGGCGATCAGCGGAAACAGCGGCGCCGCCGGCCGCTTGATCGCGTCCTCGATCTGTTCGGAGATGGTGGTGACGATGATTTCGACAGCCATCTGTCCGGCGCCGGGGCGGATCTTCAGGCTTCGCGTCACCACCGCGGCGCCGACCGCTAGCGCGGCCATGATGGCCCAGGTGACGACCACGGCGTCGGTGATGGGCAGTGGGCCGACGTGGAAGAGAACGTGGGTCGAAAGCGGTGTCCCCTCGGTCACGACGGCTTGACCTTCCACTGCCTGGCGATCAGGCGGGCGGCGAGAAAGCCGGCGAACCCACCCAGCAAGGCTCCGGCGCCCTGCGTCGCCAATGCCCAGAACACCAGGACGGCACCGGCGATTCGGACCGCGTGCAGCAGAAACGGCCGCCACCCCGCGCCGCCGCTTGTGTAAAGCCGGACGTTAACGCGCAGCAGGGCGAGGTAGGCGATCCCCACCGCCAAGCCCAGCGCGGCACTCGAGATGACGACGATCAGGTCCGTGGGGGTCAATCGTGATGAATCCTCTTCCAAGCCATGTAACATCCGGCGACCACGCCGACGAACAGCAACGCCGCCGTCCACATGATACCCGTGGCCGCGAGTCGGTCCAACCAGCGTCCGAGGAAGATGCCGGCCAGCGCCGGAATCACGATCAGCCAGCCGAGGGCGCCGATCATCGCCAGGTTCTGTCCGAGCGACCGTTCGCCCTCTTTCTCCCACAACTCCTTGCGGCCCCGGTGGGCCTTGACCTTGCGGCGGAGCGACTTGTGGTTCGACGGCATGGCGCTCATTGCTTTTCACCGTGACGCCCGGTGTTGTTGCCGGTGGCGGCGGGGGCCATGCGATGAGCGCCCCTCTCGGACTGCAGGAAATCGCGGATTTGGCGGATCGCCGCCAGTTCCAAATGGGCGACGGTGCCGCGCGCGCGCCGTTCGCTCGCCTCGCCGGCGCGGAAGCTGCCGAGCACGCGGGTTTCCAGGGCGTACAGGTCGTCCCCGATCAACGCCTCGCGGGTGGCGACCTCGACCCGATCGCCATGGTCCACCCTGAGCACGCCACCGCGCACCGCCGCGTGACCCTCGGCGCCCGAGGCATCCCGCCAGCTCAAAACCGAAATCGCCAGCGCGGTGAGGAAATCGGCGTGTCCCGGCAGGATGCCGAAGGCGCCGGTGTCGTCCTCGGCTCGAACATGCCGGATGTTGTCGAGATCCGCGATCAGCGCCGTCGGCGTGGTGATCACCAGTCTCATGGCGATTCCCCGCCGGCATGCCGGTTTCGCTCGCGGATCTCGTCGAGACCGCCGGCCATGTAGAACGTGCTCTCCGGCCAGCCGTCGCCCTCGCCATCGAGGATGGCGCGGCATCCGGCGATCGTATCGGCGATATCCACCGATCGGCCCTGTTTTCCGGTGAACGCCTCCGTCACCGTGAAGGGCTGGGTGAGGAAGCGCAGCAACCGCCGCGCCCGCCGAACGGTCGCGCGGTCCGACGCGCTCAACTCCTCCATGCCGAGAAGCGAGATGATTTCCTGGAGCTCGCGATAGTGGGCGATCGCCTGGCGGACGTCCTGGGCGGTGTCGTAATGGTCCTTGCCCACCACCTGCGCGTCCATCAGCGTGGAAGACGAGGCGAGCGGATCGATGGCCGGATAGAGGCCCTCGCTCGCCATTTCGCGGGACAGGACGATGGTGGAGTCAAGGTGGCTGAAGGTTTCCGCCACGGCCGGGTCGGTGAAATCGTCGGCGGGAACATAGACGGCCTGGATGGCGGTGATCGCCCTGTCCCCGACGGAGGCGATCCGTTCCTCGAGTTCGGCGATTTCGGTGGCGAGTGTCGGTTGATATCCCACGCGCGAGGGAAGGCGTCCGAGGAGGCCGGAAACCTCGCCGCCGGCCTGAACGAACCGGAAGACATTGTCGATCAGCAGCAGGACGTTCTCCCCTTTCACGTCCCGCACATATTCGGCGATGGTCAGGGCCGTCATTCCCACCCGCCAACGGGCGCCGGGGGGCTCGTTCATCTGACCGAATACGAGGGCGGTCCGGTCGAGCACGCCCGACTGTCGGAGTTCGAGCAACAACTCGTGCCCCTCGCGGGAGCGCTCGCCGATGCCGGCGAAGACCGAGACGCCGGCATACCTTTCGACCGTCGCTCGGATCAATTCCATGATCAGCACGGTCTTGCCGACCCCGGCGCCACCGAACATCGCGGCCTTGCCGCCATTGGCGACCGGCGCCAGAAGGTCGATGACCTTGATGCCGCTCCGGAACACCTCGCGCGCCCGACCGTTTTGCTCAAGCTTGGGCGATGGCTGGTGGATCGAGCGACGCGGCACGTCGGCGGCAAAATCGCCGAGCCGATCCACCGGCTCTCCGACCACGTTCAACAACCTGCCGAGGACGGCGTCGCCAACGGGTACCGTGATCGGACCGCCGGTGCCGAGCACCGATACGCCGCGCGCAAGACCGGCGGTGTTCTGCATGGCCACGGCGCGAACGGTATCAAGGTCGAGGTGCTGCTGAATTTCCAGGGTCAGGCGGTGAGGTCCGTCCCACTCGACGTCCAAGGCGGAGTTCACCGCCGGCAGTGGGCCGCCCGCGAAGCTTACATCCACCACCGAGCCGGTGACCGCGATCACCCTGCCTCTGACGGGTGGCGTCGCCCCCTGATCAACCTCGGACATAACCGGCCAACTTGCATCGTCTCTGGCCATCGAGGATAGACCCGGAGCCACAAGCCGTCAAACACAAGACATTTTGTGTCCACGATCTCGACCCGGCGGGCCGAGTAACGGATCGGTTTGATTGACGGGGGCCGCCGCTGTAGCATTCCCTTCCCACCCCGGACTTGGAGCATTCGTGTGAAAAAGCTGTTTATCGGCATCGGCGGCTTGATCGTTCTTCTGGTCGCGGCGGCCCTGATCGTTCCAAGCTTCATCGACTGGAACGACTACAAGGGCCAGATCATCGCCGAGGTGGAGAAGCGGACCGGGCGGACGTTGGCGATCGACGGCGACATCGGTCTGACGCTGCTGCCGGCGCCGGCGGTGGTGGCCAAGGATCTGCGGCTCGGCAACGTGGATGGCGCCGAAACCGAGGACATGGTGCGATCTTCGCGAACTGGAGGTGCGCGTCGCCCTGGTGCCGCTTCTCCAGGGCCGGGTTCAGGTCGAGAAGGTGCGGCTGCTGGACCCGGTCGTCGAACTCGAGACCCTGGCCGACGGCAGGAACAACTGGGAATTCTCGCCGCCACCCGAGCGTGATCCGACGGCCGCGCCGGAGCCCCGGGTATCAGCGGTCGGCGAAAAACAATCGGCGGCCGACAGCGGGGATTCGCCGGTTTCCGTGCAATTCGACAGCCTCGAAATCGTAAACGGGGTGGTGGTCTACCGCGATGGGGCGACGGGTACGGTTGAACGCATCGAGGGGCTCACGGCGACCGTTGCCGCCGGTTCGCTGCGCGGGCCCTTCGAGGGCGACGGCCACCTGACCGCGCGCGGATTTCAGACGGGCTTCAAGGCCGCGGTCGGCGAAATCGACGGCGACGGACCCGTCGCCGTGAACCTCGTGCTGACCCCGAAGGCGGGCAAGGCCCGGTTCGAGCTTCGGGGCAAGGTTGGCGATCTCTCCGCTTCGCCGAGTTTCACCGGCCGCCTCGATGCCAATGCCGGCGACACGGCGGGACTGATCCGAGCGGTCGCCGGCGATGGCGGCGACCTTCCGGGGTTCCTCTCCCAGCCCATGGAACTCCAAGGCGAGGTTACCGCGTCGGCGTCGCGGGTGGACGTGAGCGATCTGTCCCTGCGCCTCGGCAGCACCGGCGCGACCGGCGCGGTGTCGGCGATCCTGGACGACGGACCGGCCGTTTCGGCGCAGCTTGCCATTTCTCACCTTAACCTGGATTCCTGGCTGGATCTGGCGACGCCAGCGCCGGGCACGGCCCCCGTCAGCGAAAAGCCAGACCAGCGGCCCGATGCCGCTCCCTCTCCTGCGCCGCGACCGGGGGCTCCGACGGAAGCCGGCCCGTCGACCGTTGGAGGGATGGTTCTGCCCGACCGTCTCTCGGTTTCGCTCGCGGTATCATCGGAGGCGATCACCTATCGGGGAGGCATCATCCGCGACGTCCGGGTTGAAGCCGAACTCGCCGGTGGCGAAATCGCCGTCAGCAAAATCTCCGGTAATCTGCCGGGCGCCACCGAGGTGGCCGCGTCCGGTGTCGTCACCGTGCCCGAGGGCACGCCCCGGTTCGAGGGCAAGATGGATGCGAAGGCCGGGGACGCGCGCGGGCTCCTGCGTTGGCTGGATGTCGACACGGCTTGGATTCCGCCGGGCCGCGTCCGGGCGATCGACCTGAAGGGCAAGCTGTCGGCCATACCGGGCGCGGTGGGGCTGCGCGACGCGGACCTTCAATTCGATACCTCCCGCGTCACCGGGCGGATGGCCCTCGACGTGACGGGGCGGCGGCCGGCCTTGGACGCCGATTTGGGCGTGGACCGGATCGACGTGGATGCCTACCTGCCGGCGGGCGGCGCGAGCCCGGACGGCGGCGCCGAAACGCCGCCGGCCACGGCCGAGGCCGCCCCCGGCGATCAACCGACAAAGAGCGCCTCCGGAGGCGGCAAGAGAGGCGGACCGCCGAAGCTCACCGCGTTCGATGCCCGGGTCAAGGCCCGCGCCGGGCGCCTGATCTACAAGGGAACGCCATTCGAGACCGTTGTCCTGGACGCGGCCCTGCTCGATGGCGTGGTGGATGTGAGCGAGGCCAGCGTTGGCGACGTGGCGGGGGCGTCGGGCCGAATGTCGGGGATCATCGAGCCGTTGGCGCAGAAGCCGGGGACGAAACAGATGGGGTTCGAGTTCGACGTTCCCAGTCTGGAGCGGCTGTTGCGGGCGTTCGACCTGCCGCGGCCGGATCCGGTTGCCACCGTCGGACCGTTCGTCCTCTCTGGAACCATGGATGGGCCGCTGTTCAAACCGACCCTGGATGTCACGCTGCGCGCGGCGGGCGGGGAAACGCAGCTCAGCGGGATCCTCGATGCATTTCCGAAGCCTGTCTTCAGCGGACGGGTGAAACTCTCTCGGGTGGATCTCGTTCAGGTGTTGGACTCGTTGGGGGCGGACTACCGGCCATCCGGCCGGATCGGCGCCATCGACTTGGCGGGCCGCCTTGACGCCGACGCGTCGCGGATAACCCTGATCGAGATGGACGGGGCCATCGGCGACACCAGCCTCGCCGGCTCGATTGACGCGAACTTCGCTGGCGCGCGCCCAACGCTTTCCGCCAACCTGAAAACCGGACGGCTGGTGATCGATCCCTTCCTTCCGGCCGAGAAAACCGCCGGGATCTGGCGGCTCGTTCCCGCTTCGTGGGGAGGCACGCCCCAACCGAGGTCCCGCCCGAACGTGCAAATCCGGATGGCGGCCAACGTTCCGCACCAGCGCTGGTCTCGGGAACCGATGGACCTCTCGGCGTTGAAGGCGATGGACGCGACCCTGACGCTCAAGTCCGACGGGATCGTCCATGATCGGATCGTCCTGGAAGACGTGGATGCCGTCGCCAAACTGGCGGGCGGCGTGCTGACGGCCGAACCGTTGACGGGGCTCCTGTTTCGCGGCCCCTTTCAGGCCAACCTCCGGTTCGACGCCAATGGAACGCCGAGCGTGGACGGAGCGGTGTCGGTGAAGAACGCCGATCTGTCGCGCGCCAGCCGGGACGACAAGGGCCGGTCCGTCGCCACGGGCCAGATGACATTCGCCGCGAAGGCCAAGAGCCGCGGTGTCAGCACCGCCGATCTGGTGGCGGGGCTTGGCGGATCGGGCTCGCTGCGCCTGAGCGATGTCGAGGTGGGAAAGGGTGTCGCGGGCGGCGAGACGGCGGCGGTGATCAACCTGCTTCAGCAACTGAATGCGATCGGAGCCGGTCTCGGCGCATCCGGGGGGCGCGCCCAGGTCACCGCGACCTTCCGAATCGCGGACGGCGTCGTCCGCACCGACGACATTGCCCTTGAATCGGGGCTCGGAGAGGGCGGGGCGCAAGGCACGATCGATCTTGCCGGCTGGAACATGGACGTCAACGGACAGATTCGCCTGAGGGGCAATATCCTGACGGGATTGATGATCGAGACCGAGGGACCGCCAGTTCTGCCGTTCCGGGTCCGCGGACCGTTGGATGATCCGAGGGTGAACTTGGACGCCAATGCCCTGAAAGTTCGCCGCGTGGTCATTCCGGACCCCAAGGACCTCGACGTCAAGAAAGGGCTGAAGGAACTCCGCAAATTGTTCAGGCAATAGCGGGAACTCGGCGCCGGTCCAGTGCGCGGTTGCGACCGCGATCCAATCAGGAACGGGTGCGGCGCAGCAAAACTTAACCGATGATTTACAATCTGCTATCGGATTCGTGTTGCCGGAAAACACCACCTAGCGTTGAAGTTTTTTGCAATGCAACATAACCCTTGATTGGTGGCCGAAACAAACTTACCTTACCTTCAAATGGTGCGTGAGGTCTGTACGCAAAGCGCACGGCTCGTGGGAACAGCAAGATTTCCAGGTCAGTGGGAGGATCCGCCGAAAGGGTGCCATCAATGCCGTAAGGAGGTGTGCAACCATGAACGGATTCGAAAGCCCAAAAGTCATGTCAAACGTTGAAGATACCAAGACCCTGGATGTTCCGAAGGTCTCTAACATGTCGATCGAGGAAATCGAGCGCTGCGTGGCGCGCGGTCGGCAACTTCGGAGCGCCCATTTCGCCGCGTGGGGACGGCGTCTCGCTCTCACCTGGATGAGTGTGTTCAGGAGGCCTGGCAGCATCGTGCCGCCGTCCATGAGCACCGGGCGTTTCGCCCGCTGAGACCATGGTTCGGGTTCGTCGTCGAAGCGACAAACCGCGCCGCACAATGGGCGGCGCGGCGGCGAGTATGGAGCCGTGACGGGCGTCGGAGCGACGGCGTCCGTCAAAAAAGGTGCTCGTAGAGCAGCAATCCCGCGAACATCAGAAGAATAATCCCGGTTATCCGCGAGACGGTTCGCTGCACGTTCGGCCGCAGCAGCCAGCGTCGGACGCCGTTCGCCGCCAACGCCATGGGGGCCTGCCACGCCACGTTGATGACGATCAGCGTCGCCGAAAGCGTGATCAATTGCGCCGTCACGTCGTCCCGCCCGATCACCACGAAATTGGGGAGGAGGGCGAGAAACAGAACGATCACCTTGGGATTGAGGATGTTGGTGAGGATCGCGTCGCGGCAGGCCTTGATGAGGCTTGCCGGCCGGCGGGCGCCATCGAGCGTCACCAGGCCGCCCTCGCGAAACGCCTGAAGCCCCAACCACGCCAGATAGGCGGCTCCGGCGACCGCCACGCCCCTGAACAGAACGGGCGACGACGCGATGAGTACCGAAATCCCCACCACGGCGAGCAGGGTGTGAACCATCAGGCCGATCTGGACACCCGCGACGGCCGCCAGACCAGCCTTTTGTCCCGACGTCAGGGCATATCGCAGGATCAGGATGGTGTCTGGTCCGGGCGACAGCACAATCGCGGCCACCGCCATCGCGAAAGCCAGCAGGGTGGAGGGGTCGACGGGCACCGTGGTCGCTCACCGCCCCGAACGTAAGGTCAGGCGAGTCATTCCTCTTGCTGTCCGGCCTCGCGCGGTCCGGTCATCTCCTCGGGGCGCACCCAAGCGTCGAACTGCTCGGCGGTGACCAGTCCGAGCTCCGCCGCCGCCTGCTTCAGGGTGGTGCCGTCCTCGTGTGCCTTCTTGGCGATTTTTGCCGCGTTGTCGTAGCCGATGTGGGGATTGAGGGCCGTCACCAGCATCAACGAGCGTTCCATCAGTTCGGCGATTCTCGGCCGGTTGGCCTCGATCCCGGTGACGCAGCGGTCGGTGAAGCTCACGCAGGCATCCGCCAGCAGCCCGATGGACTGCAGCAGATTGTAGATGATCACCGGCTTGAACACGTTTAGTTCGAAATGGCCCGTGGCGCCGGCGAATGTGATCGTCACGTGATTGCCCATGACCTGCGCGCAGACCTGCGTCAGCGCCTCGCACTGCGTGGGATTGACCTTGCCCGGCATAATGGACGAACCGGGCTCGTTGGCGGGCAGGATCAGCTCTCCCAGACCGCTGCGCGGTCCGGATGCCAGGAAGCGGATGTCGTTGGCGATCTTGTTCAACGACACCGCCAGCACATTGAGCATGCCCGAGGCCTCGACCAGGGCGTCGTGCGCGGCGAGCGCCTCGAAGGTGTTTTCGGCCGCGACGAACGGCATGCCGGTGATCTCGGCCACTTCGAAGGCGAAGGCATCGGCGAAGCCAGCGCGGGTGTTCAGTCCCGTCCCCACGGCGGTGCCGCCCTGGGCGAGGCGCAGCAACGCCGGAAGGACGGCCTCGGCGCGCGCGATCCCGGCGGCGACCTGGGCGGCATAGCCGGAAAACTCCTGGCCGAGGGTCAGCGGCGTCGCGTCCTGGGTGTGGGTGCGGCCGATCTTGACGATATCGGCGAAGGCGGCGACCTTGGCGTCGAGCGCCGCATGCAGGTGGCGCAGCGCCGGAAGCAGCCGGTTGTGCAGTTCCAGCGCCGCCGCGATATGCATGACGGTGGGAAAGCTGTCGTTGGAAGATTGGCCGAGGTTGACGTGGTCGTTGGGATGGACCGGCGCCTTCGATCCCATCTTTCCGCCCAGCATCTCGATGGCCCGGTTGGCGATGACCTCGTTGGCGTTCATGTTGGTCTGGGTGCCGGAGCCGGTTTGCCAGACCACCAGCGGGAAGTGGTCGGACAGCCTTCCTCCGGCGACCTCCTCGGCGGCCTTGACGATGGCGTCGCCCACTTCCGGGCCGAGATCGCCCATGACCCGATTGACCAGGGCGGCCGCCTTCTTCTGTACCCCGAACGCGCGAATGAGCGGCTCCGGCATGCGTTCGCCGCCAATGGGGAAATTCTCCAGCGAACGCTGGGTCTGCGCGCCCCAGTAGCGGTCGGCCGGAACCTCGACGGTTCCCATGCTGTCGGTTTCGATTCGCTTGGCGATCATGGCTATTTCCCTTGCGTCAACGCGGCGAGAAAGCCGCTCAATACCTCGATCCCCTCGTCCCAATTCCCCCTCTCGGTCCGTCCCGACGCCTTGCGCGGCTTGAACCCGTGGTCGCCGTCGTCCAGCCAATGGACGCGGATGGACGGCGGCAGGCCGTAGCCTTCGACCTGTTCCGGCGATCCGAAGGGATCGCGGGTTCCCTGAAGGATCAACGCCGGCGCGCGCAATTCGTTCAAATGGGCGACGCGGACCCGGTCCAGGCGTCCCGGAGGGTGGAACGGATAGCCGAGGCACGCCAAGCCCCGGACGCCCGTTTCGTCGGCCACCATGCTCGCCATGCGCCCGCCGAGCGACTTGCCGCCGATGACCAGGTTTTCCGGTCCGAGATGCTGGATCACCATGCGCCAGATGCCGAGCAGGACCTCCGCGCGGTCGGGCCCTCTACGTTTTCCCGTCCGGCGGCGTTCCGCCATGTAGGGAAACTCGAAGCGGACGGCCCGGTGGCCACGGGCCGCCAGCCCCTCGGCGAAGGCCCGCATGAACGGACTGTCCATGGGCGCGCCGGCGCCGTGAGCCAGCGCCACCGTCAGGACGGCGTCCGCCGGCCCATCGACGAGAAGGTCGGGTACGGGCATGACCCGGTCAGTGACCGGGTTTCAGGATGTCCGCGAAGAAGTCGTTGCCCTTGTCGTCGACGATGATGAAGGCGGGGAAATCCTCGACTTCGATGCGCCAGATGGCCTCCATGCCCAGCTCCGGATACTCGATGCATTCCACCTTCTTGATGCAGTCCTGGGCCAGCGCCGCCGCCGGTCCGCCGATGGACCCGAGATAGAACCCGCCGTGCTTCTTGCAGGCTTCGGTGACCTGGGGCGACCGGTTGCCCTTGGCCAGCATGATCATGCTTCCACCCGCCGCCTGGAACTGGTCCACGTAGGAATCCATGCGGCCGGCCGTGGTCGGGCCGAAGGATCCGGACGCGTATCCCTCGGGTGTCTTCGCCGGGCCGGCGTAGTAGACGCCGAGATCCTTGAAGTATTGCGGCAGCCCTTCTCCGGAATCCAGGCGGTCCTTCAGCTTGGCGTGGGCGATATCGCGGGCGACGATCAGCGGTCCGTTCAGGGACAGGCGCGTCTTGATGGGATAGCGGCTCAGGGTGGCGCGGATCTGGTCCATGGGCTGGGTGAGGTCGATCTTCACCACCTCGCTGGAGAGATCCGTGTCCCCGATCTCGGGAAGGTACTTGGCGGGGTTGGTTTCCAATTCCTCGAGGAATACGCCGTCGCGAGTAATCTTGGCGAGGATCTGGCGGTCTGCGGAGCACGAGACGCCGATGCCCACCGGGCACGACGCACCGTGGCGCGGCAGCCGGATGACGCGGACATCGTGGCAGAAATACTTGCCCCCGAACTGGGCGCCGATCCCCATGTTCTGGGTCATGCGATGCACTTCCGCTTCCATCTCCACATCGCGAAACGCCTGGCCGAACTTGTTGCCGCTGGTGGGCAGGGCATCGAGATACCGGGTGCTGGCCAGTTTCACGGTCTTCAGGGTCAGTTCCGCCGAGGTGCCGCCGATGACGATGGCAAGGTGATAAGGCGGACAGGCGGCCGTTCCCAGGGTCCGGATTTTCTCGTCGAGGAAGGAGCGCAGGCGTTCCGGGTTCAGCAGCGCCTTGGTCTCCTGATAGAGGTAGGTCTTGTTCGCCGAACCGCCGCCCTTGGCCATGAACATGAACTTGTAGGCGTTGCCGGGAGTGGAATACAGGTCGATCTGGGCCGGCAGATTGTTGCCGGTATTCGACTCGTTGAACATGTCGATAGGCGCCACCTGGCTGTAACGCAGGTTGCACTCGGTATATGCCTTGAGGATACCCAGGGACAGCGCGGCTTCGTCCGTGCCGTCGGTCAATACGTCCTGGCCCTTCTTTCCCATCACGATGGCGGTACCCGTATCCTGGCACATGGGCAGGACGCCGCCGGCCGCGATGTTGGCGTTTTTCAGCAACTCGACGGCGACGAACCGGTCGTTGGCCGAAGCCTCCGGGTCATCGATGATCTTTCTCAATTGCGCGAGATGTCCGGGGCGCAACAGGTGGGAGGTGTCCCGCAGGGCCTGGTCGGCAAGCAGGCTCAACGCCCGGGAGTCGACCTTGAGCATCTCGCGGCCATCGAAATTCACGGTGCTGACGAAATCGGTGGTGAGCAGACGGTAAGGCGTCTTGTCCTCACCCAGGGGAAACATTTCGTGGTGGACGTAATCGCTCATGGCAGGACCCTCGCAAGCTTGTTTGTGTGCCCCGGCCGGCGATCCGGACGGGGACGGGCTTAATTTCGCCGCGCCACCGCCCGGGCGGCGCGGCCGTCGGCGGGGGCAACGGCAAGGGCGCCGGCAGTTGCAACCAACAGACCGGATTTAAGACAAGCGCGCGCTCATCCCCTCGCGTCGGTAAAATCCGCCGAATGGATTTGAAGGTGTTTGTCTTATTTTTTGCGGAATTTGTCGAGTGCGACGACTTCGCCCATGTCCGCTTTCGGCGGTTCCGGGTCGTTGATCGCGTCGTCGTCGTCCGCGGCCGCCCGATCCAAGGTTTCTTCGTCCTCGGGTTCGCCGGCGACCACGGTCTTGAGATGCATGCCGAAATTGACCGAAGGGTCGCCGAACGCGGTCAAGGCGGCGAGCGGAACGCGCAGATGCTGCGGTCGGCCCCGGAAATTGAGCGACACGCCGAAGCCCTCGTCGTCAACCTCCAGATCCCAGAACTGATGCTGAAGGACGATCGTCATTTCGTCCGGATACTCGGCGCGCAGTTCGGGCGCCAGCCGAACGCCTTCCGCCGATCGTCCGGAACGTGATGTAAAAATGGTGGTTCCCCGGCAGCCCGTGCCGGGAGGTGTGCAGCAGCGCCTGGTGAACGACGCCCCGCAAGGCATCCTCGATCCACTGATCATAGGGCAATGAGTCTGAAATCATAACATCCGCCACGCAGTGAATGGACGACCTCTGTGTTAAGTGGGAGGCTTCTGTTGCCAGGTGCCTCCCGAACCCCGCTCAAGCCTTAAGCGGCGAGAGCATATGCCTCGTTATCGTTGGCATTTGTGTGTTTGGTCCGATAACGGTGGTACCATACCGGGCAAAAACAATTCCTTTACCACGCATGTCGATCCTGTTTCGCCCCCATACTCCATCATCGATGGAAATTGGTGGAGGCGCCGGGCACTGCCCCCGGGTCCATTACGCTTATTCCGAATTGCGTTTATCGCCATAGTCGATCACTCGACACCCATAATATACGCGTTTGGCGGGTCACCGCGCAACCCACGAAGCAGGAAAATGATCCGCATTTGTTCCTTCGGCGGAAAGCGCCCGCGTTCCGCCGTCCGGAGCGGGTTCTTTCGCGTGCCGTTGGAACCGGGTAAAGTGCCCGCATCGACAGGCAGGGGCACCCCATGGAACTGACGTCAGAGCAACAGGCCGAGATCGAGGCCCAAAGAGAAATCCGCGCGACCACCCGGCGCGCCACCGTGCCCGACTTGGAGGAGATCCTGTTCCAGCCGATACCGCTATTGGACCATGGCTTCGTCCGGGTGATCGACTACATGGGCGACGACGGCGCGATCGTGCAGGCGGCGCGGGTCTCCTACGGCAAGGGAACCCGCCGGGTCCAGGACGACGCGGGCCTGATCAACTACCTCATGCGTCACCGGCACACGACGCCGTTCGAGATGTGCGAGATCAAGTATCACGTGAAGCTGCCCATTTTCGTTGCCCGCCAGTGGATCCGTCACCGCACGGCCAACGTCAACGAATACTCGGCCCGCTATTCGGTTCTGGACAAGGAATATTACATTCCGGCGCCGGAGCACCTTGCGGCGCAGTCGCGGAGCAACCGGCAGGGTCGTGGCTCGGTGCTCGAGGGGGAGGAGGCCGCTCGCGTTCTCGGCATGCTTCGCGATGACTCGGAGCGGTGTTACGCGGACTACGAGGAGATGCTCAACGAGGATCGCGACGGCGGCCGCCTGGACGAGAACCGGCTGGGCCTGGCGCGCGAACTCGCGCGGATGAATTTGACCTTGAACACCTATACGCAGTGGTACTGGAAGATCGATCTTCACAATCTTCTGCATTTTCTGAGCTTGAGGGCCGACCCTCACGCGCAGTACGAAATCCGCGTTTACGCCGACGCCATGCTGGAAACCGTGAGGCGCTGGGTGCCCCTTACCTGCGAGGCCTTCACCAATTATCGAATGGGTGGCCTACAGCTTTCGTCCCAGGGCTTGGACGTGATCAAGAAGCTCGTCGCCGGCCAGCCGGTGGTCCGGGAACAGAGCGGCTTGAGCAAGCGCGAATGGCGGGAACTCATGGCGGTGCTCGGCCGCGAGGAATAGCCGGTCCCGCCACAAAAAAATCGCCGCCGGCCCGAACGGACCGGGCCGGCGGCGATGAACGGCGACGCGCCCGCTACTGAACGACGATTCGGGGCGCGGCGGCGGCTTGTGCCGCCGTGGTCTGCTGGACCTTGTCCCACACCGCCGAGGCGATGGACATATAGGCCTTGGCGTGCTCGCTTTCGGGGTCGGTGGCCACGATGGGATGGCCGTCGTCGGAAGTCTGACGAATGATCGTATCCAGAGGGATCTCGCCGAGGAAATCCATGCCCAGGCGTTCGGCTTCGCGCCGGGCGCCGCCGTGTCCGAAAATCTCCGTCCGGTGTCCGCAGTTGGGACACGAGAAATAGCTCATGTTCTCGATCAGGCCGAGGACCGGGACTTCCACCTTGCGGAACATGTTCAGGCCCTTGCGGGCATCGATGAGGGCGATGTCCTGCGGCGTCGACACGATGACGGCGCCGGCCAGGGGCACTTTCTGTGCCATGGTCAACTGGGTATCTCCGGTGCCCGGCGGCATATCCACGATCATCACGTCGAGCGGCCCCCAGGCGACGTCGCGCATCATCTGCTCGAGCGCGCCCTGAACCATCGGTCCGCGCCAGACGATGGGCGTTTCCTCCTCCACGAGAAAGGCCATGGACATGGTCTTGATGCCGTATTTCTCGATGGGGTCCAGCTTGACCCCGTCGGTCGAGACCGGCTGCCCGGTGATCCCCAGGAGCCGGCGCAGCGACGGGCCATAGATATCCGCGTCGAGCAGCCCGACGCGCCGGCCGAGGGCCGCCAAGCCCAGCGCCAGATTGACGGCGGTCGTCGATTTGCCGACGCCGCCCTTGCCCGAAGCCACGGCGACGATGGCCCGGACGTCGGGCAGAAGGCTGCCGCCCTGGGCCCCCGGGGCCGGACCGGGATGCGCCGCGGGCGCCGGACCGCCGGGCGCTTTCTTGCGTTCGGCGGTCAGCACGACGCTGGCCGTGAGCACGCCGGGCATCTTGTGAACCAGCTTTTCCACCTGTTCGCGCAGGGGTTCGAGACGCGGACCCCGCTCCGGATCGACCTCAAGCGAGAACGCGACGTGTCCATCCTTGATCCTCAAGCCCTGAACCATGCCGAGACTGACGATGTCCTGGTTGCGCTCCCTGTCCATGACGCAGCGCAAGGCGTCGATGATCTGCTGTTCGGTAACCTCTGCCATCCCTAAAGATCTCCCCGGGTTTGTTTTTCGTATCCGTGCCCTGGCAAGCCAGCTTCGTTGCACGGTCCGCCAAGCTGGCTTATAAGGCACGTCTCTTCCATTCAGGCACGTCACTTCCATATATGGTTTGATACGGCAACGTCCATCCTCAACATCCGGTCATCCGATGGACCGGCGGATGGGCAGAACGGTTTGAGAATGGTCTAACTGAGAAGGAGCGGAGTTCCGTATGGCCTGGAACCCAAAAGGTGGCCCTTGGGGCAGCGGTGGCGGCGGTGGCGGCCCGTGGGGCGGAGGCGGTGGCGGTGGCCCATCGAGCCCTCCCCCTCCCAATATCGAAGAGATGTTGCGGCAAAGTCAGGAACGCTTCAAGCGGTTCATACCAAGCGGCGGCGGCATCAAGGGGATCGCCCTGGTGGTGGTCGCCGTCGTGGCGATATGGCTGGCAACGGGCTTCTACCGGGTGCAGCCGGGCGAGCAGGGCGTCGAATTGCTGTTCGGCCAGTTCGTGAAGACCACGACACCAGGCTTGAACTATTGGTTTCCCGCGCCCATCGGCGAGGTCCTGAAGCCCAACGTGGAATTGACCAACCAGCTCACCGTCGGCTTCCGCGGCAGCACCGATTCGGGCCAGGCTGGAGGCGCGCGGGACGTGCCGCAGGAAAGCCTGATGCTGACCGAGGATCAGAATATCATCGACGTGGATTTCGTGGTGCAGTGGCGCATCAAGAACGCCGCCGACTTTCTGTTCAACATTCGCGATCCCGAGGGTACGGTGAAGCTGGCGGCCGAGAGCGCCATTCGCGAAGTGATGGGGCAGACGCGTCTCGAGGACGCGTTGACCATCAAGCGCCAGGAAGTGGATCAGAGGACCAAGGAACTGCTTCAGAATATTCTGGATTACTACAACGCCGGCGTCTTCATCGCCGAGGTCAAGCAGCTTAAGGTGGACCCGCCCTCGGAAGTGATCGACGCGTTCAACGACGTGCAGCGCGCTCGCCAGGACAAGGATCGATCCGTCAACGAGGCGCTGGCGTACCGCAACGACATCGTGCCGAGGGCCAAGGGTGAAGCCGAGCGCATCGTGCTGGAGGCAACCGGTTACCGGGAGAAGGTCGTCCGGGACGCCGAGGGTGAGGCAAACCGCTTCAACTCGGTCTTCGAGGCCTATCAGTCGGGTAAGGAAGTCACGACGCCGACGGCTCTATCTTGAGCGCATGCAACAGCTGTTGAGCAGCACCGACAAGGTCATTATCGACACCGGCAGCGGCGGCGGACAAGGCGTGGTTCCCTACCTTCCGTTGCCGGAGTTGCAGAAACGCAGTCAGGAGGCCGCGCAATGAAAAGGTCGACGCTCGCCATCATTGGGGTCGCCGTTTTGATCATCGGGTTCGTGGCGTCCAGCGCGCTGTTCACGGTTCACCAGACCCAACAGGCTCTCATTCTGCAGTTCGGCAATCCGGTCCGGGTGGAGACGGAGCCCGGGCTCAAGTTCAAGATCCCGTTCATTCAAAACGTCGAGTACTTCGACAAGCGGATCCTGGACCTGGATCCGCCGACCCAGGAAGTGCTGCTGGCGGATCAGAAGCGGATCAATGTGGATGCATTCGCCCGCTACCGCATCGTCGATCCGTTGAAGTTCAAGCAGCGCGCCGTGACCCTGGCCAATTTCCGCCAGGTCTTCGGTGGATTGCTGAATTCGGGCGTGCGTTCGGAGGTGGCCAAGGTGTCGCTCGCCGAAATGCTGACCGCCAAGCGTTCCGAGGTCATGGATACGATCACCAACGACGTGAAGAACCAGGCTCCCGAGTTCGGCGTCGAGGTCGTGGACGTGCGCATCGGGCGTACCGATCTCCCGGAAGCCACCAGCCAGGCGGTTTACAACCGCATGCGTTCGGAGCGTATCGCGCAGGCCGCGCAGCTTCGCGCCGAGGGCGAGGAGTTGAAGGCCAAGATCCAGGCCGAGGCCGACAGGGCGCGCACGGTCATTTTCGCGGAAGCGAACAAGACGGCGAAGACCCTCGAGGGTGAAGGCGATGGCCAGAGGACAGTGATATTGAACGAGGCGTACGGCAAGGATCCGTCGTTCTTCGATTTTTATCGCTCGCTTGAGGCTTACGAGTCCCTTGGCGGCAAGGGCACCACCATGGTTTTGAGCCCCGATGCCGATTTCTTCAGATTCTTCCTGGACGAACAGGGCAAGACGCCGCAACAGGCGCGCTGATCCTATCGTCGTCCAAGTTGGAGATCGAGGATAGCCGAAGGGAAATAACTCATGGCCGACCTGTTGACCGCGATCGGTTTGGCGGTCGCCATCGAAGGGGTGCTGTACGCGCTTTTCCCGAACGCGATGAAGAAGATGATGCTTCAGGTGCTGGCCCAACCCCAGAACAGTCTGCGGACCGCCGGTCTGGTGGCGGCCATCGCCGGTGTGGGCATCGTCTGGTTCATGCGGCGATGACCGGGAGGCAGAAAGCCATACAGGCTGGCCGCGGGAACGGAAAAGCCGCCATTCGCCACTTGACGGCCTCGGTTTTGAAGCTCAAACCCATCAGTATTCGCGCGGACAAGTCGCGATTTGCGCCGCCGTTCGCGGGCCCATGGAGATCCAAACAGTGAACGCCTTTTCTGCTCATCCATCCCGTACACACAGTGCGTTGACGCAAGGTCCGAGGTTCGGCCGCTGGTTGGCAATCACGCTGGTCGGGTTGGGAATGGCGGTGTCGGCCTCCATGGCACAAGCGCGGACGGCGCCGGAGTCGTTCGCCGACCTGGCCGAAAAACTGCTTCCATCGGTGGTCAATATTTCGACCACTCAGGTTGTCGAGGGTCAGCCGGGCATCGAAGTGCCGACGGTGCCGCCGGGGTCGCCGTTCGAGGATTTTTTCAAGGAGTTCTTCGAGAAGAATCAGCCCCGCCGCCAGCAACGGCGCGCCACCTCGTTGGGCTCCGGGTTCATCATCGATACGAAAGGATATGTGGTCACCAACAACCATGTCATTCAGGACGCCGACGAAATAACGGTGGTCTTGCATGACGATACCCGCCTGGAAGCGAAGGTTATCGGCCGCGACCCCAAAACAGATATCGCGATCCTCAAGGTCGAGCCAGAGAGTCCGTTGACCGCCGTGGGCTTCGGCGACTCGGACAAGATGCGGATTGGCGACTGGCTGGTGGCCATCGGCAACCCGTTCGGTTTCGGCGGAACCGTGACGACCGGCATCATCTCGGCCCGCGGCCGGGACATCAACGCCGGCCCCTACGACGACTTTCTGCAAACCGACGCCCCCATCAACCGCGGCAACTCGGGCGGCCCGATGTTCAATCTCGATGGCGAGGTCATCGGTATCGCGACCGCTATCTTCTCCCCGTCGGGAGGCAGTGTGGGAATCGGGTTCGCGATTCCCAGCAACTCCGCCGAGCCGGTCATCCGTCAACTGCTGGAACATGGCGAGGTTCGCCGTGGCTGGCTTGGCGTCCGGATTCAGACGGTGACCGAGGAAATCGCCGAGACGCTTGGCCTGAAGGAGCCCATCGGCGCGCTGGTGGCCAGTGTCATTCCGGACGGACCGGCGGAAAAGGCCGGCATCAAGCCCGGCGACGTGATCATCGAGTTCGACGGTACGCTGGTGGAACAGATGCGCAAATTGCCGCGCATCGTCGCCGACACGGAAGTGGGGAACGCCGTTCCCGTAAAGGTTTGGCGCGACAATGGCGAAGTCGACGTGAAGGTCACGATCGCCGTGCTCGAAGAAGGCGAGGAGGAGGTCGCCGAGGAGACATCGGAGGGCGAGTCCCCCAGCGGCAAGACCACGATCGATGACCTGGGTCTGACGGTCGCCAGCATCGACGCCCGATTGCGCGAACAATACGAGCTGGACAAGGAAACCAAGGGCGTGGTCGTCACCGAGGTGGATCCCTCCGGTCCCTCAGCCGCAAAGGGCATTCGCGAAGGCGACGTGATCGTCGAGGTCAGCCAGAACGAAGTCAACACGCCGGCGGAACTCGCGGAACGGATCAAGGAGGCCCGGGAGGCCGGGCGGAGACTGGTCCTGTTGCTGATCGAAGGCGAGGGTGGGTTGCGGTTCGTGACGGTGCGTATCGACGAGGAGTAAGCCGTTCGCGCCGGCGTCGAGATCCGCCGGCGCCCCTTCGCGGTCGCTTTCCAGGGGGATCCATGAGCGAAACCGTCAAGTACGTTCTTCCGGAAGACCGCCTTCCGAGATTTTGGTACAATCTGGTCGCCGACCTTCCGGCGCCGCCGCCGCCGGCGCTGCATCCGGCGACCGGCGCCTGTCTGACGCCCGATGACCTGGCGCCGTTGTTCCCGCCCAGCCTGATTGCCCAGGAAGCCTGCGTCGAACGCGACGTCGAGATCCCCGAGCCCGTTCGCGACATCTATCGCCTGTGGAGACCGTCGCCCCTCTATCGCGCGCGCCGGCTCGAGCAGGCCCTCCAGACACCGGCGCGGATCTATTACAAATACGAAGGCGTCAGTCCCTCCGGAAGCCACAAGCCGAACACGGCCGTGCCCCAGGCCTTTTTCAACAGGCAGGACGGCACCCGGCGAATGACCACCGAAACCGGCGCCGGCCAGTGGGGCTCGTCGCTGGCGTTCGCCGCCAGCCTCTTCGGCCTCGAGGTGGACGTCTATATGGTGAAGGTCAGTTACCAGCAGAAACCGTATCGCCGGGCCGCCATGGAGATGTATGGCGCCCGCTGCATCGCCAGTCCCAGCAACCTCACCGAGTTGGGCCGCACGATCCTCGCCGAGAACCCGGACTCCACGGGCAGTCTCGGCATCGCCATCTCGGAGGCGGTGGAGGTGGCGGCCCGGCATGACGACACCAAGTACGGGCTCGGCAGCGTTCTCAACCACGTCATGCTGCACCAGACGGTTATCGGCATCGAGGCCATGGAACAGATGGAGATGGCCGGCCACGAGCCGGATATCATCATCGGCTGCTCCGGCGGCGGCAGCAACTTCGCGGGCTGCGCGTTCCCCTATATCGGACGTAAGCTGCGGAACGGCGACAACGTCCGCATCATCGCCACCGAGCCGGCCGCCTGTCCCACCCTGTCGCGCGGCGTCTACGCCTATGACTTCGGCGACACCGCCCATCTGACGCCGCTCCTGAAGATGCGCACGCTGGGTTCCACGTTCATGCCGCCGGGCATTCATGCCGGCGGTCTGCGCTACCACGGCATGTCGCCCCTGGTCAGCCACGCCATGGACCTGGGACTGATCGAGGCCCAGAGCTTCCAGCAGACCGAGTGCTTCGCCGCCGGCGTTCAGTTCGCCCGCGCCGAAGGGATCATTCCGGCGCCGGAAACCAATCACGCCATCCGCGCCGTCATCAACGAGGCCATCGCCTGCCGGGAGCAGGGAACGCCGAAAACCATCCTGTTCGTGCTCTCCGGTCACGGGCACTTCGACATGCAGGCGTACGCGGACTATTTCGCAGGCAAGCTGGTGGACATGGAGCACGACGAGGCCGCGCTCGCGCGATCCACCGAAGCGTTGCCGCGCGTGCCGGTCGCCGGCGCGTCGACCCCGGCCCAACCGGGAACCCACCCAACCGCAACGCGGCAATGAGCCCGTGCCGAGAAGGAAGTCCCCCGTGACCCTATCGTTGATCCGCCCCTTCATGGCGCTTCGCCCGACCCCCGAATACGCCGCCGAAGTGGCGGCACGCCCCTATGACGTTCTTACCGCCGAGGAGGCGCAATCGGGCGCGGCCGGGCGTCCGTGGAGCTTCCTCCACGTCTCGCGGGCCGAGGTGGATCTGCCGCCGGGCATCGATGTCCACGGCCCGGAGGTGTACGCCAAGGCCGGAGAGAACATCGCCCGGATGGTGGCCGCCGGGGTGCTGATCCGAGAGGCCGCCCCTTGCTACTACGCCTACCGCATGACCATGGGCGACCACGTCCAGACGGGCATCGCCGCCGCCGCCTCCGTGGCGGCATACGAGAGCAACCGCATTCGCCGTCATGAACTGACCCGCCCGGACAAGGAACTGGACCGCACCCGCCAGATCGAGGCCGTGGGCGCCCATACCGGCCCGGTCATGGTCACCCATCGGCCCGACGCCGGCGTCGCCGCCCTCATCGAGCGCGCCACCGGAGGCCCGGCCACTTTTTCGGCCACCACCGACGATGGCACCGTCCACGAGGTCTGGGTTATCTCCGATGCCGGCGCCATAGCCGCCCTGTCTGACGGTTTCGAGGCCATGGACGCCATTTACATCGCCGACGGCCATCATCGCTCGGCGGCGGCCTGCCGCGTCGCGGAGGCTCGGCGGGCAGCCAAATCCGACGCTCACGGTCACGAGCTCTACGAGAGCTTTCTGATCGTCAGCTTTCCCTCCGACGAGGTGCTGATCCTAGATTACAACCGGGGCGTCCGAGACTTAAACGGCCTGAGGCCGGATGCGTTCCTCAGCGGTGTCCGCGCGGCGTTCCAGGTGGAGCCCGTGGACGGGCGAGCCAGACCCCAGCGCCGGGGAACGTTCGGCATGTACCTGGAGGGCCGCTGGTATCGCCTGACCCCGCGCGACCCGGTGCCGGACCGGTCGACGGCGGTGGAACGGCTCGACGTCAGCGTCCTGGCCAACCGGTTGCTGCAACCGGTCCTGAATATCGGGGATGCGCGCACCGACCCACGGATCGATTTCATCGGTGGTGGCCGTGGCCTCGGCGCATTGGAAGATCGTGTCGACGCGGGTCAATACGCGGTTGCCTTCGCACTGTTCCCCACGGCTCTAGAAGATCTTATGGCGGTGGCCGACGCTAGCGAAATCATGCCGCCGAAATCCACTTGGTTTGAGCCCAAACTGGCCGACGGACTGCTGTCGCTCACGCTGGAGTGACAAAATGGTTTCCGATAATTGTTTCATCCAGCCAATCCACATCCACTGTGAATTGGCTGGATGCCACGATGGTCGAGAAGCGTTCTGACCAATATGTCAGGCCAGAGACGTCCGGGTTTCGGTCGCTTCGGCCGACGTGCCCAATGGTGCGCTTGCCGTCCACACCTCATCAATGCCCTTCCGGGTGACAGCCACCTGCACGTTCGGGGCAATTTCCAGGGAAACGATGTGAGCATTGTCGGTGGCGACGATCATGCCGACCAAGCCACCATGGGTAGAAATCCGGTCTCCCGGCCGGAGGCCCTCCACCAACTGTTTGTGGCGGCGCAGTTTGTTTTGCTGAGGCCTCACAAGAGTCAGGTAGAAAACGACGAATAGGGCGGCAATCAGCAATACCTGCACACCTAGAGAAGTGATGTCCATTGTCTCTCTCCCGACGACACCTCAATGAACGCTCGCGATGGCGCTACGAGTTGTGGATCCGAAAAATGAAGCCCGTACCGAAAATGCCCAGCAGCAAGAGGATCACGTGCCCAAACACAAACTCGGGTATCCACGTGAAGAGCCCGGCGCTGATGCAGAAAATAGACGACCACATGAACGCCAGGACCGTCATGAGCTGAAAGCGGGTCGCTTTCGGCAACGTCAGGAGCGGGTTCTGTTCGGCGTTCATAACCGTTGACCAAGCTGTCTTAATCATAGAAGTCTCTCCCAGGTTTTCGTCAAAAGTTCCAGAAGTGTTGAACCATTGGCCGGCCCCGCGTGCCCTTTGGGTCGCCGGGACCAAACATCATCTGATCACGCGCTCAAGAAACGGCGGGGTTGGCAACGGGGCCCGCCTTAGCGCTGCGCGCCCGGCGCTGTCCACCGGCGCAACTGGCAAGGCCGACCGCGAAACCCACAAGTCCTCCCTTCAATAACGAGCCGCCAACCACCAGCTTGGAGAAAACGGAGTTGTCAGATGCCGATGCCGCCAGCGTTCCGATGGACGAGACGTCGAAGAACATGAGCCACGCAACCAATGCCATGCCGGCAAAGGCACCGATGGCCGTACACGTCACGAGCCTTTGCACCGGGTTTCTGTCTTGATCCAACATGCGATTGTTCCTGCCCGCTAAGGATGCGCCAGTGGGGCGCTGTAATTACCCCTACGCCTCCGGCGGACATTTGGATCATGGAAATCAATCACACCGATGCTGTTTGGCCACGGCCGGGTAGCCGCCGGCTGGCCAGGCAATGCCGCGAAAAGGGGCCGCCCCGTGCCGGATCCAGACCATCGATATCCGTGTTTCCCGCCACCAAAGGTCAGGACGATCCCCGGTCGAAGACCATTGATATAAGCCCTCTACGAACCCAGGCTTTTGGCGATGCGCGGCCAGAAGAGTTCGATGAAGACGGAACCGGTGACGACGACGATCGCTCCGGCCTGCAGCGCGGACAGGCTCTCGCCCAGGATGGCCATGGCGAGACCGGCCGCGATGACCGGTTTGAGAAAGAAAATGTAGCCGGCCCGCGTCATGTCCGGCGCCGCGGCGAGTCCTCCGATCCAGAGGAGTTGGGTGATGGTCGTGTTCCAGAGTGCCAGCGTCAGCAGCGACCCCCAGGCGATCTCCGCGCGGTCGAACAGCAAGAAAGGGTTCACCCAGATCGCCCAGGCCGCGCCCACGGCGATCCACAGGCCGATTCCGCCGATCATCATGGTGATCGCGGTGATGGTGAGGGCGCCGTACTCGGCGATGAACGGCTTCACATTGACCGCGTAGTAGGCGACGCACGCCGCGCAGGCGAGGCCCAGCAGAATGCCGTATACGGAATTGGAATCACCCGTCAGCTTGTCCAGCGCGCCGTCGGTGATGAGGAGGGCAAGCCCGACGATCGCGCAGGCGCCGGTAGCGATCTTCACCGCCGTCAGCGGTTGACGGTTGATGACGAGGTTCGCGAGACCGATGAAAATCGGGATGGTCGTCACCAGCGTCGCCACTTGAATGGCGGAGGCGAAATCGAGCGCCCAGTGGAACGCCAGATAGGCGGCCGAGATCCCGATCAGCGAATACCAGACCAACGCCGGGCCGTGGGCTCGCAGGGGTGCCGCCATATTCCGCGATCCCGGGACCAGCGCCGCGGCCACCACCAGTCCCGCCCCACCGATCACAAACCGCCAGACCGAGACCTCCGGACCCGAGACGCCCGACAGCTTGGCGAAGAATTCCGAAGACGCGTGACCGAGCACGCCGATGAACACGGCCAGATAGGCAAAGCGCGCCGGTATGGTCATGCGGCGCGCTCCTCGATTTCGGTTCCGAAGCGCGCGAGGCTCTCGGCCAGTCGCTCCGGCCGTTCCTGAGGCAGGAGATGACCGGCGTCCGGCCAATCCTCGCGGCGCGCGTCGGGCAGCGCGGCATAAAGCCGGTCCACCACGTCGCGATCGAGGAAGACGCGGTCCTGCAGCCCGGTGATCACCAGGGTCGGCAGGCCGAGCAGGGAATAGTCGACCGCCCAATCGGCCTCGGCCGCGTGGCCCATCAGATTGAGATGGCCGTGGCCCGGATCGATCGGCTCGTAGGGGGCGTCCTGGAGGAATCCGGGGCGGGCGGCCGCGGCGAACTCCTGGTTGACCAGAAGCGGGAAGATCGCGTCCAGAAACAGCCTCACGCCCCCCGCCGCGACGAGCTTCGGCATGGCCTCGTTGACCCAGGCGATGCGGGGACCGATCTCGCGGAGCGTGTTGAGCAGGACCAGTCCCTCGGCGCGCGCGCCCGCCCGCAGCGCATGGGCCGCGAACAGGCCGCCGATGGAGAGCCCCACAAGGATCGGCCGGGCGGGGTCGATCTCGCGCAAAAGCTCAACAAGATCGGCGACAATCAGGTTCGGCGTCAACGCCAACTTCGCGCCGAAGGGCGATCCGTCCTGGCCCCGGAAATTGTAGGAGAGCGTCCCGAACCCCGCTTCCCGCAGACGCGGCGCCACCACGGTCTCCCAAGCCTGGGTGTTTCCGGTCAGGGCATTGACGAAAACGAAGCTCGGTGCTCCCGGACGGGTAGGTGGCGCGTGTTCATGGTAGAGGCCGTTGTCGGCGTCGATCGAATAAACCGCCATATTGCCCTGCTCCTCCCGAGGCGCGGATTCGCGCCATGATCAAAAGGCCATTGAAGGCTCTTATCGTCGGAGGAGCAGTTTAGGCCGGAACACGCGCGGCGGCGAGCAGCGAATCAGGCGCGCTCGCGCGTCGCCATGAACCGGAGATCGGGCCAGTCGTCGATGGTTCGGTTCATTTCCCAGGCGTTTCGGGCGAGAAACACCGGCGCCTCGTCCCGATCCTCGGCCAAGCTACCCCGGTGCCGTTCGATGAAGCGCTTGATCAGCGCCGGATCGTCGCCCGTGATCCAGCGCGCGGTCTCGAAGGGGGCCGTCTCGAAACCCACGGCAATCTTGTATTCGGTGGCGATCCGGGACACCAGGACGTCGAGCTGCAACTGGCCAACGACCCCGACGATCCACGTCGCGCCCAGGATCGGCCGGAAGACCTGCGTCACGCCTTCCTCCGCCAGATCCTCCAGGGCGCGCCGGAGCTGCTTGGCGCGTATGGGATCGTCGAGGCGGACACGGCGCAAGATCTCGGGGGCGAAGTTGGGAATGCCCGTAAAGCGCAGGTCCTCGCCTTCCGTCAAGGTGTCGCCCACGCGGAGCGTCCCGTGGTTGGGGATGCCGATGATGTCGCCCGGCAACGCCTCTTCAGCCAACTCCCGTTCGTGCGCGAAAAAGAAGATCGGATTCTGGACGGAGAGCGTTTTTCCCGTACGGGCTTGGCGGAGCTTCATGCCGCGCCGAAAGCGGCCAGAGCACAGCCGGAAGAACGCAATGCGATCGCGGTGGTTCGGATCCATGTTGGCCTGGACCTTGAACACGAAGCCCGTGACCTTGTCCTCGTCCGGACCGACGTTTCGCGGCGCGGCGGGCTGAGTGCGCGGCGGCGGAGCGATTGCCGACAGGGCATGCAGCAATTCCTCGACGGCATAGTCCTTGAGCGCGCTGCCAAAAAAGACCGGCGTCATATGCCCGGCCGCGTAGGCCGCCGGATCGAACGCCTTGTACGCCGACGCCGCGAGGGCCGCGCCGTCGCGGAAGGGCGCAAGCACATGCTCGGGGACCCGCCGGTCCAGCTCCGGATCGTCGAGGTCCTTGCATTCGATGGCCCGCTTGTACGATCCGCCGCGCGCGCCCTCCGGGACCAGGAATTGGTTTGTCCTCAGGTCGAAACAGCCATGGAAATCCACGCCCATGCCGACGGGCCATGTCATCGGGGCGGCATCGAGGGCCAACGCGCTTTCGATCTCGTCGAGAAGTTCGAACGGATCCAGTCCCTCCCGGTCCACCTTGTTGATGAAGGTCATGATCGGGATATCGCGCAGCCGGCAGACCTCGAACAGCTTGCGGGTCTGGTTTTCGATGCCCTTGGCCGCGTCGATCACCATGATCGCCGAGTCGACGGCCGTCAGCGTCCGGTAGGTGTCCTCGCTGAAGTCCTCGTGCCCCGGCGTGTCGAGCAGGTTGAAGGTGATGCCGTCGCGTTCGAAGGTCATCACCGAGCTCGTTATGGAAATCCCGCGCGCCCTCTCGATCTCCATCCAGTCCGAATGCGTGCGCCGGGCTTCGCCGTGAGCCTTGACATGGCCCGCCATCCGGATCGCGCCTCCGAACAGCAGCAGCTTTTCGGTCAGCGTCGTCTTTCCCGCGTCCGGGTGGGAGATGATGGCAAACGTGCGCCGCCGCGCCCAGGAGAGCCCCGGGTCCGGCGTATCGATCTTCATTCATTCGTCTCCTTGCGGGCCAGGCCGCACGGGCGTGGCGCAATTCCGATGGGTCATGTGAGATGTAGTACCGACGGTCACCGATGGCGACCCATTGCTCGCGACGGACCCGGCGCTATTACTCGATCATTCCGATTTTCTTGGCGACCAGTTCGTCGAACAGGTAGGCGTTCTGTTTGGTCAGCGCGGTGGCGGGCAGGACCGCTACCGCGACGGTGGCCGAACCGTTGGCTTCGGAAGCCTCGCGGAGGACGACGGAATACCGGATCTTGCCGAAGCCGAAGTCCATGGAAGTGAAATCCACCATGGGCATGTCGAAATAGGTGACGAAAAAGCCTTCCTTAGCCAACCGATCCTCGACCCGAAAGTTCGCGGAGTCCGACTCTGGCCGTATCTTGACCCCTCGGTCATCGACCTCGGTCAGCCGGAGTTTCAGGTTGAACAGGCACGGAACCAGTTGCGCGTCGGCGCCCTCCACAAGGGTCATCTCGCACACCGCGCCGTCCTCGGTCATGCGAACCTGGTCGAGCTGGTCCTTGATCACGCGGCCCGCGGCGTTTCTGAGTTTCCCCCGTGGCGCCGCCTCCCCGCCTCCCGACGCCGTCGCGAATGCGGCGGCGTTCACGGATTGCGCCAGCCTCTGGTCCAGGTGCTCGAACAGCGGCTTGATCTGGATGGCGTCTCGGAAATTCAGGCCGATCATCTCGAGCACGGCGATCTTGCTGTCGAGGTCGTCGCCGGTCAGGTACTTGTCGAGCAGGGAGTTGAACATCTGCGAACGGAGCTGAACCATCGCGGTTTCGCGGGAGTTCACGAGCTCCACCAGGGTTCGAGCCTGGCGGTTCTCCTCCTCGATCTGGCTGTTCTTCAGGTTGACCGCGTTCTGCTGGCTGTTCAAATAAAAGCCGAAAGCCGTGATCACGCCGGTGACCACGACCCCGAGAAAGCCCTTCACGACGATATCGAGCTTGTCCCAGAAATCCTTCTGTTTCGGTCCCTCGGCCATCGCGCCAGCTACCAATCCACCTGGAACCGCTGTCCCTGGGTGGGACTGCTCGCGTCGAAGTCCATCCGCCGGCGGTCGTCGGTCACCCGGACCTTGTACCGGCCCTGGGGCACGTCCACCGCGAACCCGCCGTTTTCGTCCGCGACAACGACGACCTTGCGGGGGCCGATGATGTCGATCCGGACATAGGGCTTGGGCCGTCCGTCCGCGCCGACAACCGTGCCCGAGAGCGGATCGGCGGCGGCCGGTCCCGCGAGCATCAGGGCCGAAACAACGACACAGAGAGCGACCGCGCTGGCCCATGGCGAGCGCGCCGCCGGGCGATGAACAGAGAGCGGAGGCGGAGCGTCGGCGCTCGGTGACGATCGAACCGGATGAGATCGCATGGTCGAACCCTCGTCTGAACCGGATTTAAACTCGTAAGTGCCTCTACCATCAACGAATTTGACACTTTTTCTCCGGTTGCGCAATGGGTACGGCGCACAAGCATGCGGCTGGGCCAATCCACTGGTATTGGCGACCGCGAGCGGGCATGATGCGTTTCGGAGAAAATGGACAGTGGCCGTTGGTTTAGCCGTGCCAGAACCCACCACGAGACGTTTGAGTTTCGTCCGCGATGTCCTCGGCCTCGCGGGCTTCGTGGCGGTGTGCCTCGCGGTGGCGGGCGTGGGCGGCGCCGTTACCGCCACCAGCGTCGACACCTGGTATCAGGCACTCGCCAAACCGCCGTTCAACCCGCCCGACTGGGTGTTCGCGCCCGTCTGGACCATTCTTTATGTGATGATGGCGATCGCCGCCTGGCGGGTGTGGCGCCGGGTGGGGTTCGAGGGCGGCCAGGGGGCGCTGTTGATTTTCGCGTTCCAGCTGGTTCTGAATCTCGGATGGTCGGCGACGTTTTTCGGGCTCCAGCAGATCGGGTTGGCGCTGGCGGAAATCGTCGTTCTTCTGGGGTTCATCGTCATCAACACGCTCGCATTCTGGCGGATCGACCCACTGGCGGGCGCGTTGTTTGTTCCCTACGGGCTGTGGGTTGGCTTCGCGACCGTCCTGAACGCCGCGCTCTGGATCCTGAACTGAGCCCGCGAGGCGCCGTCAATCCGCGTAGTCCTCGTCCTCGATCCCGCCGCGTGCCACCACGTCGGCCAGGCGCCCCGCTCCGACCCGGTCTTCGGGATCGAGGCTCGCGGCCTTGCGCAAAATCGCCTCGGCGTTTTTCACGTCGCCGAGGCGGGCCTGGCAGTATCCGAGCGCCACGAGCGATTTGAGGTACACCCGCTGGGGCCGTTCGAACCCCTCGAAACACGCGCTGCCGGGGCCGACCAGCCGCCAGTCCCGGGGAACCCCAAGGGCATCGGCGGCCATGGCCAGGCACGTCTCGGCGTGCGGCATGGCGTCACGGAGCCGATTCGCATAGAAGTAGAACGTGTAGGTGGCGACACGCAGCGCCAGATTGTCCGGCGCCTGTTCCAGCGCCGCGCGCAGCGCCCGGTCGGCCTTGTCCGGGTCCTCGTACGCGGTCTCGGCATCGCCGAGCATGGCTTGGATTTCCAGGGGGAGGTCCGCTTCGAACCCGTCGATTTCGTGGGTCATGGTGATGTCTGTCCTCCGAGCGGGGTTGAATCCGGACCGGCGTTCGCTGGATTTATGACGCGCCGACGGGGCGGGACGGGATCGTCGCCTCGCCGAAGCGGTTGGGACCGTCCGTCCCGCGCTGAATGAACCAGTAAATCAGAACGACGAACCCGATCAACGGGACCAGCCACAGCAACAACCACCATGCCGTCCGGTCGATATCGTGCAGCCGCCGCGCGCCCACGGCGAGCCCGGGGAGGAAAACCAGCAGCCAGACCACCGTGCTCAGCGGATGGCCGGCCTGTTCCGAGAACGCCGCATGGCCCAGCATAGGCGCGACGAGGGCGGCATCGACGAGGCCGACCGCCGTCATGAGCAGGGCATAGAAGAGCACCCACCACCAGTATTCGGAGCGCGGCGCGCGGCCGTCGAATTTCGCATACTTCGACAGGACCGATCGAACGGCTTCGGTAAAGGTCATGGCGTTCCCCCTTGCTGGACCACGGACCGATCATGAAACCGATCGTCCTCGGGATCAACAGCGGTTGTCGATCCGGCTCGCCACCGCTCCGCTTTGCCGTCGGGCCGCGCGGGAAGGGGCCGGTTACTCCGTACGGACCTGGAACTCCACTTTCCAGCGCTGGTCGGAGTTGGTGTGTTTCATCCACAGTTCCAGGTTGCCCAGCTCCGTCACCACCGCGTTGATCCGGACGGGAACCGCCTGTCCCTCCGGGAAACCGTCCGCCGGCGGAAGGTCCACTTCCAAAAGGCTGGTCTCGTCCAGTTCCCGTTCGGCGTCGGGGAGGATCTGGCCCGGGGCGTCGCCGCTGCGCACCTCCGACGAGAAGAACCGGAATTCCGCCGTCTGGCCGGTGACGAGCCCGAACTCCTGGCCCTCGATCACCAGGCTCGAGCCCTCTTCCATGCCCTGCGGCACCACGCACAGCGCCTTGACCGGCGGCTTGAACCCGGGCACGGCCGGCATCGAGGTTTCCAGGCCGATATAGTAGGAGCGCGCCGCGCCGGCCTTGATGCGGATGCCCTTTCCGGTGACGCGGTTGCGGCCGTAGAACGACGCCCCCTTGGCGACGGCCAGGTCCGGCTGAAAGCCCTCCAGTTCGCGAACGGCCTGTCCGCCGTTCCACGACGCCAGCAGATCGAGAACCCGCCGGCGGATGGGCGCGGCGTTGAACACGCCGCCGTTGAACAGCACCGCCGTGGGAGCGAGGAAGCCCTTGGACCCGTCCGGATCGCCCACCAGGGCGGAGAGGTTCTCGCTGGCGCGCACGTTTGTAAGGCTGCGGGTGAGGAAGCGGGCAAGGTGCTTGCTCACCACCGGATCGGACGCGTACGGCAGGCCGAACTCCTGGAGACCGGCGCCGCGGCCTTCGCTCGGCAGGTCGGCGATCCCGGTGAGCGGGAAGAAGCCATCGAGCGCCACCTGGTCCAGGGTGCTCCGGTCGAGCTTCGTCGATACCGTGCCACCCATCAGGCTGGAGCCCCGCGAAGGCACGGCGATGGGCGCCGCGTCCAGGCTTTCGTCGTTGAACAGCGTCACCTTGGCGTTGGACGCGGCGTGGACCAGCGCCAGAAACTGCCAGTCGTCGATGGAGGTTCCGTCCGTCTCCAGCTTGGCGCGGAGCGTGTAGGCGAGCGCGAGGTCCATGTTGTCGCCGCCGAGAAGGATGTGCTCGCCGACGCTGATACGCTCCAGATCCAGGGTGCCGTCGCTCTCGGTGATGGCGATGAGGCTGAAGTCGGCGGTGCCGCCGCCCACGTCGCAGACCAGCACGATGTCGCCGGGGCCGACCTGTGAGCGCCACTCGGCGCCCGCCTGCGACGTCCAGGCGTAGAACGCCGCCTGCGGCTCCTCCAGCAGGATCACGTCGTGGAGGCCGGCGGCCTCGGCGGCCTCGGCGGTCAAGTGCCGGGCCGCCTCGTCGAAGGACGCCGGGACGGTGAGCACGATCTGACCCTCGGACAGGTCCCACTCTCGGCCCTCCGCGCGCTCGGCGTACAGGAAGCCGTCCTTGAGGTGTTCGAGGTAGAGGCGCGAGCACTCGAAGGCCGAGAGCTTTTCCTCCTCGATATCGGACTTCCACGGAAGAGCCTGTTTCCTGGGATCCATGTGCGGATTGGACAGCCACGACTTGGCGGACGTGACCAATCGATCGGGAACCAGGGCGCCGTGCTGACGGGCGAACTGCCCCACGATCGTGGCACCACCGCGGCCGCCGTCCCACGGCAGGGGAAAGGCATTCTCCGGAAACTCGTCACGATGTGGGATGTAGATCGCCGACGGCAGCGTCGGCTTCTCGCCCACCTGGTTGGGTCCGACGATCTGGGTGACGTCGACGATGGCGGTCCGGTCGCTTTCCAGATCGGTGAGCGCGACCGCGCTGTTGCTGGTGCCAAGATCGATGCCGAGGCTGAAACGGGTGGTCATGGCAGGAAACCGCTCTATGTGTTCGTGTCGATGGGCGAGGGAAGAATAGGGACCGGCTGCCTACTTTAGCTCCACCTCCGCCGGCGCGATGGCGGGAAGCCGGTCGTCACCGGTTTTCAGAACGCGCGGAAGCTTGACCGTTTCGGTCTTCCAGCCGGCGTGCACCAGCCGGCCCGAAAACGGCGGATCGCCGGCGATCTTGCCGACGAGACGGTATTCGTCGGCCGGGTATCCCGCCGGCACGCTGACCTGGGATCCTTCCGGCTCGTCGCGAACATGGCGGATGGTGAAATGCTCGCCGAGCACCGACTTGCATCCCGCGTGAACCACGCGCGCGGCGGCGCCCACTTGGGCATCGGAGTAGGCGGTCACGTCGTCCATCAGGAAATCCACCAGCCGTCCCTTCTGTTGCAGCGCGGCCAGGAAACTGACCACTTCCGCCTCGGCCTGGTTGGCGGCCACCGGAACCGGCGCCGGCTTCGCCGCCTCGGCCTTCGCGGCCTGGGGGGGCGCCGCTTGGCCGCGATTGGCGAGGATGGCGATAAGCAGGGCAGCCGCGACCGCCATGATCGCGACCTTCACATGGAACTCGTAGGCTTCCGCGGCCGGAACCAGATTCAAACCGATGGATACCAGCAACGTCGTCAGGGCAAGCAGGACGACGGCTGCAATTATTGAGACGGCTCTCATAATTCTAGCTTTTCTTCGGTCAATAAGGGATGGGCGCCGCAGCGTTTACGCCGCATACGAGCGGGGAAAGGCCACACTTTGGCTCGTTTTGCAAGTCTCAAACACGCCAAACGGCGGCCGAATCGAGTAACCGCCGCTTCAAGGGCGGACGTATTTCCAAGGCCACCCTTACAAAAAGGGGTGGCGAGGTCTACATACGACTTTGACGACTTCCAAGGCTTCTGCTACGCAACGGACTTGCCGGGATTTTGGAAGTAGCCGCCAGTCAGATCGAGAGAGAAGGACGCGCCATGTTGAAAACGCTGTTCCTCAATCCGCCTTCGTTCGAAGGCTTCGATGGTGGTGCTGGATCACGCTATCAGGCGCGCCGCGAGATCCGGTCGTTCTGGTACCCCACCTGGCTGGCGCAACCGGCCGCGATGGTCCCCGGCAGCCGCCTTGTGGACGCGCCGGCGCGGGGCCTCTCGATGGACGACGTCCTGCCGATGGCGTCCGACTACGAGCTTGCGATCCTGCACACCAGCAGCCCGTCGTTTCCGGCCGACGCCAAGGTCGCCGAGGCGATGAAGGCCCGCAATCCCCAACTGATCGTTGGATTCGTGGGCGCGCACGTGGCCATCCTCCCGGAGATCAGCCTGAAGACATCCGAAGCCATCGATTTCGTCGCCGGCAACGAGTTTGAATTCACCATCAAGGAAATCGCCGAGGGACGCAGCTTCGAGGACGTGGACGGCATCAGCTATCGCGACGGCGACCGGATCGTTCACAATCGGCCCCGCGCCATTCTGGAAGACATGGACCAGCTTCCGCACGTGGTGGACGTGTACAAGCGGGACCTCGTCACCGACGATTACTTCATCGGTTATCTGTATCATCCGTACCTGTCCATCTACACCGGCCGCGGCTGCAAATCGCGCTGCACGTTCTGTTTGTGGCCGCAGACCATCGGCGGACACCGCTATCGTACGCGCAGCGTCGATCACGTGGTCGCGGAGATCGCCAAGGCGCAAGAGTACTTTCCGCACATCAAGGAGTACTTCTTCGACGACGACACCTTCACCGACGATCTCCCGCGCGCCGAGGCCATCGCCCGCAGGCTCGGGGAACTGGGTGTCACGTGGTCGTGTAACGCCAAGGCCAATGTCCCGTACGACACGCTGAAGGTCCTCAAGGACAACGGTCTTCGCCTGTTCGTGGTCGGCTACGAGACCGGCAACCAGCAGATTCTTCACAACATCAAGAAGGGCATGCGGATCGACTGGGCGCGGCGGTTCAGCGCGGACTGTCATAAGCTGGGTATCAAGATCCACGGCACCTTCGTGCTCGGACTTCCCGGCGAGACCCATGAAACCATCAAGGAGACCATGCGGTTCGCCAAGGAGGTCAATCCTCACACGCTCCAGGTTTCCCTGGCCGCGGCCTACCCCGGCACGTACCTCTACGACCAGGCGAGGCAGAACGGCTGGCTGGTGGACGCCGATACCGGCGGCCAGTTGGTGGACGGCGACGGAACCCAGGTGAGTTCCATCAGCTATCCGCACCTGTCGCAGGAGGAAATCTTCCAGGCCGTCGCGGATTTCTATAAGCAGTTTTATTTCCGGCCGAAAAAGATCTTCGATATGACATCCGAAATGGTGCGGGATTGGGAGCTTCTGAAACGCCGCTTGCGCGAAGGCGGCGAGTTCTTCCGGTTCCTCGGGACACGCCACAAGAGCGCCTGAGCTAAGGTTAGGCGCACATCCCCCGGCCACGGAAGTAATCGACGGCGTCGCGGAGGGCTTCGTGGGCCGGACGGGGTGCGTACCCAAGCGCCGCGCGGGCCTTGTCGCTGGAAAAGAACATGCGCTTTTTCGCCATGCGGATGCTGTCGAACGTGGCGATGGGCTCACCGCCCCGTAACCGGCACCAACCTTCCGAAACCAACGCCACGGGGTAGAGAGCGGCGTGCGGCAATTTGATGGTGGGCGGTTTGCGGCCGCAAAGCCGCGCCACCTCCGCAAGGATATCCGCAAGCGGCATGTCCTCGCCGCCGAGGATGTACTTTTCCCCGATCATTCCCTTCTCGTAGGCCAGGATATGGCCCTCGGCCGCGTCGTCCACGTGAACGACATTCAGGCCCGTATCCACGTATGCCGGGATTCGGCCGTTGGCGGCGTCGACGATCACCCGTCCCGTGGGGGTAGGCCTAATATCCCGGGGGCCGATCGGCGTTGACGGATTGACGATGACCGCCGGCAGTTCCTTCTCCCGAACAAGCCGCAGTACCTCCTGCTCGGCGAGATACTTGGATTTCTTGTAGGTCCCGATCACTTGCTCGTAGGAAACCGGAGTTTCCTCGTCGGCGGGACCGTCCGCGCGCAGCCCGAGCGCGGCGACGCTGCTGGTATAGACAATCCTCTCGACCCCGGCCTCGAGGGCGGCGAGCATCAGGTTCCGGGTGCCATCGACGTTGATCGACAACATCGTGCGTTCATCGGGCACCCACAGCCGGTAATCGGCGGCCACGTGGAACAGGCCCGTACACCCCTTGACGGCGCGCGAGAGCGAACCGGCGTCGCGCAAGTCGCCGGTGACGATCTCGACATCGAGGTCATCCAGGTTGCCGGCTGGGCTGCTCTCCCGGACAAGGACGCGAACGGCATATCCGGCGGTCAGCAATCGCCGAGCCACCGCGGATCCGAGAAAACCGGACGCGCCCGTCACCAAGACCGTCATTGATTGCATTCCAGAACGAGGCTCCCTCGCGCCCACGGGCGCTCGACACGCTAAGTCAACGGCGCACCGCCCCGGGTCAGGAGCGCGCGCAGGGCCAAGATAGCCGGGAAAATTTCCTGATTCAAATCGGCGCCCTGTTCGTCGTGAGATTTCTGCTCCATCTCGACGATCCAGCGGTCCTCCTTGAAGATCCCTTCGGTGAACCAGACGATAAAGGGCCACAGCAGGTTGATCAGGCCTGGAATCGGCGGCCTTTCGATCATGATCATGCCGAACGTATGGTTTATGCGCTGTTCCTTGTCGACCGGGATGTAGACATTCCAGAGGTCGAGGGCCGGTGTTTCGCTGCCCTTCGTCCAGAACTTCAAGGTCTGATATGGATATTCGGTGCGAATGGTCATCAGGTCCCGGCGATCCTGGTCGTCCCGCTTGCCGGTGATAAACCGCTGTCCGAAGCTCTGCTTACCACTCTTGCGCGCAAAGGTGTAGTCGGCTTCGACCCAGTTATCGCCGCTCCGCTTTTCGAGCGCGATCGTCTTGATGCCGCCCATCAGCCTCCGGTGCAGGAACTGATGGTTCATGTCCATCAGGTTCTCGTGCATGAACGAGTAGTGGCAGGAGACCTGGCGGTCGAGGTAGCGGGTCTTGTACTTCGGATTTCCATGGGTGGGAATTGCGGGGAGGGCCGTGGTCCCGGACTTGGCCGGGTCGCCCGGAAAGATGAAAACGAACCCATATGCCTCCCGGCAGGGATAGCCGCGCACCCCGTTGACACATTGCTTGCCGGCGCTGAGGTAAGGGATATCGACGCAGCGCCCGGTGGGATCATAGGTCCAGCCATGATATCCGCAGCGGAGCCCCTCGGGACAGACAACACCGGCGTGGAGCGGCACCTGCCGGTGCGCGCAGCGATCCCTCAGGGCGAAGCACGAACCATTCTCCGGGCGGACCAGCACAATGGGATCGCCGGCAAACTGTACGGCCAGCGTCTTCCCGCGTTTCAAATTGATGGACCGGGCCACGGGATACCAATAGTCCGGATGGATACCGATCCGCCGAAGGTCGGTCGGCTCGGGCCGTGGGGCACGACCGGAAAGGTTGGGCGCGACCGCGAGGGTCATTCAGCTCTCTCCTCACTCATAGGTTTTTCAGCGAATTCAGCGATCCGAACCGGGGTCGAGTGCGTTGGATCCGGCGAATGGTCCCCCAAGATCGTATGTCACGCGCGCCCGGAGCGTCGCCCTTGTTGTGCCCGCCAAGCCGATCGGACTCTCGAAAGCCTTGCGCGAGGAGCATTACCATGCTTGTTACGGGAGCGACTTAAGTATGAAAGAAACCAGGAGCAGACAACGATAATTTTGTGGTGATCCACGCAAAAGAACGAGGGTCGACAGAGCGAAAAAGGGGTTGTTTGATCGACCGCTCCTTCCCAATCGGCGGCGCATGCCACAAAATATGTATTGAACCCAACGATCATCGGCCTATGTGTAGAATATAGTCCAGCTATTTTAACGCAATCGCCAATTCATGCGAGTTGCCGTCCGTCCGGCGGAACAGTCTTCGGGTGGATCAGGAGATGTTCGAAAAATGCCGGTCGACGTGTCACTCCCCAACGGGGCGGTTGTCTCGTGTCTTCAGAAACACGAGGTTCCGCTCGTCCAACTTGAAATAGAGACCTACTTCACCAACGGCATAAAATTGAAACCCGGTGATACCGTGTTCGACGTCGGGGCGAATATCGGTCTGTTCAGCCTTGCCGCCTACGAACGCTGCGGACACGACCTGCGCGTATTCGCTTTTGAGCCGGTGGATGCCATTTTCCAGGTGCTCCGCGCAAACCTGGAACGCCGAACGCGGAAGGTGCTGGCGCATACATTGCCCTACGGGCTCTCCAGCAGCAGCAAGACCATCCAGTTTGCGTACTACCCTGGCGCGCCCGTGTTGTCGACGGCTTACCCGGACGAAACGGCGGATCTCGCGGTGGTCAAGGACGCCGTACTCAACAGCATTGTTCACCTGGACCAGGCTCCCCTGGCCGTCCGCTGCCTGCGATGGCTCCCGAAGGCTCTCAGCTCCGTCATCCTAAGTTTTGCCCTGCGGTGGACGCTTCGGCGAGAGACCGTCAGCTGTCAATTGCGTACCCTCTCCCAGGTGGTCCGCGATCACGGGGTCGAGCGGATCGACATGCTCAAGATCGACGTGGAGAAGGCCGAGCTCGATGTTTTGCTGGGCGTCGAGGACGGAGATTGGGCGAAAATTCAGCAGATCGTTATCGACGTGCATGACGACGACGATCGTCTGGGCACGGTGATCGCGCTCCTAAGAAAGCATGGACTGACGGAGATCACGGTTGAACAGCCGCCAACCCTGAAAAACTCCGGCATTTATACCGTTTTCGCGTTGAGGATCGCTTTGCCCGAGTCTCTCCGAACGCCAATGATTGTTCCCGAGACCGCCGAAGTGTGTGTCTGAGGGCCCCGTTCAATGCGGGAACGGGGCGGTGGTGCTCAGAACCGCTTGATCCAGGAAAATTCCTCGGCCACGGCGCGAACTGAATCCACGGTGGCCTTGCGGCCGAGCGCCTTGGCGCCCTCGACGATGTTTCCCTTGCGGACCGCCCGGTAGGCATCGTGCATGGATACCGCGACGTGCTGCATCAGGCTCGAGTCGCGGTAGCAGTTGATCATGCACCGGGTGCAGCCATCGCGGACGAGCTTGGTCTCGTCGAACTCGTAAATGGAGCACATGGGCTCTTCCCAGTGATGGCAGCGCCAAAGCATCAGCTGCCAGTCGAGGAAGAAATACCGGAAACCGGCGAGACACTCGTAGTGCTGTTCTTCCTTCCGCACAAACCGCTGCATTTCCTCGAGCGACAGCAGCGGATTGACCACGTGAAATTGGTTCTTGAGGTTTTTGACCTTCTCGTAGGCGGCGTGAAGTTCCTCGGCGGTATAGTCCACAAGGTGCGAATCCCTGTAGCCGAGGAAGAACGAGGGCAGATACTTGAGCGGGTAGGAGAATACGACGGATGAGAAGCCCAGGGACGTGAGAAACCCGGGCAGCGCATCGTAGTCCACAAGGCGGCTCATGGTGACGGAGGCGGTGGATTTGATCTTGCGCTCGGCGAAAATCCGGTTGGCCTCCCGAATCCGGTCGCAAACACCGGGAAGCCCCCGGTTGTCCTCGTGGTCGGCCACGTTGGCAGCGTCGATGGAGATGATGAAACTGGACAAACCCGCGTCGATGAGTTCGTGGATCTTGTGGGGCTTCAGCAATCCGGCGTTGCTGACCAGCAGCACCTTGATCCCGGACTCCGCGCCATGACGGACGATGTCCACCAGATCCGGATGCAGCGTCGGCTCGCCGCCCGTCAGCACCAGATAGCGGATCCCTTGCTTGTGGAGGATATCGATGGCGTCCAGCGCGCCCTGGCGTTCGACGAATTCCCAAGATTCCTTCGGCAGGGTGTCTCGGGCGAAATTGCAGAACCCGCAGTTTGCGTTGCAGGCGTTGCTGAGAGCAAACTGACAGAACCCTGGCCCGCCCTTTTGGAAAACGAGGCCGAGAACGTCCAGCGGGTTGCTCCGCGGAGACTTGACCTTCTTTCCGCCCTCGGCGGAGGCGGGCGCCTCGTCTTCGTGCTTTTCCCGGGCAACGCTTGGCGACGCTGTCACGACAGCGGATGAAGCCTCAGACATCGGTTTTCCTCACTGCCGTCGGGTTGTTCTTCTGGCGGCGCTCGCGATGGTCATCAAACAAACGCCTCGGGTCGCGGCCGTTTCCCCCGGTATCGGCGCCTCGATCGGGTCGAGTGCCATTTCCGTCAACACGGTGCTTTTTGCAAGACCGTCCATCCCACGGTAAAAGCAACCAACTTTGATTTTGATGTAGTAGATATAGGCCGCGCGCACCAGTAGTTTTCGTTGCCGTTCGGTAAGTTCCGGTGTTGAGGCCGGACGTGTTAAGGGTTCTCGGACACCTGCCGTGGCGAGGTGGTAGCGGTGCTCGGCGTTGATCGGCAGGTGTCGGAGAAGCCTCAGGGGAGGAAACCGCGGGCCGGCTCAGGCTCGGTGCTGGGGTCGGTGGGGTCTATGGGAATTTGACGGCGGCGACGGGGTTACGGGATCTGGGATTGGCGGTTGGTCGACGATGGTCTGGCGCGACATTGGGTTGTTTGAGTGAAGCTTTGCCGATGTTGCCGTGCTGGCGAGGGGTGTTGTTGGCCGGGCCGCTCGCTGCTGTTGCGATCATTCGAGCGTCGGCCGAGCGTCGCCGTGGCTGGCGGCAGCGGCCAGCGTCGATGCTGCTTGTGGAACCGTTGAATGTCATGGACCCCTAGCGGTTCTGGTTGGCGGGGCGCGCGGTGGACAGCCTGGCTCGAATGTGTCGATGACGACCATGGGACCGCCGCAACGGGGGCAAGGCTGTGCGAGGCTGGGTGTCTCATCGGCCTCTGTGTTGGGTTCGGTGTGGTGGTCTGGCGGGGCCGGTGGATTGAGCAGTTCACGCAGCCGAACAAGGTTGTCGCTGCGCCCGCCATTGGCAAACAGCCCGTAGTGCCGGATGCGATGGAATCCAGTCGGGAGCACGTGGACAAGAAAGCGGCGGATGAACTCGTCGGCGGCCAAGGTCATGACCTTATGCCGGGTGGTCCCCTTGGCGCGGTAGTCCTTCCATTTGAATGTGACGCCGGTGTCGTCGAACCGGATGAGCCGGCTGTTGGAGATGGCGACCCGGTGGGTGTAGCGCGACAGATAGGCGAGTACGGCCTCCGGGCCGGCGAAGGGACGCTTGGCATAGACGACCCATTCGATCTTGCGCAAGAGCGCCAGATGGGTGGCGAATGCGTCCTGCTCAACCAACTTGGCGTGCTCATTAAAGAACTGCAGGTGCCCGGCCTGGTGTGCCGTAGCGAGCTTCTGCAGAAACAGTCGTCGAAACAATCGTGAGAGCACGCGCACCGGCAGGAAGAACCCCGGCCGGCAGGAGATCCAGCTGTC
>CAVPAM010000006.1:75000-78458 GCA_963701445.1 uncultured Alphaproteobacteria bacterium | reverse complement strand
GCTGGGCGTCGACCACCATCACGTCGCGCGTCCGCAATCTGCGCGAGGCTCTTCGGGTCCTGGATCCGGCGAGTGAACTCGGGTTGCTCACGGCGGTGTTGCGGCGGCTCTCCCGCACTCAAATCCCGGCCCGCAACAAGCCCGCCAGGGTGGTGCATCCACGTCGCATTCTCGAGCGGGCGCTGGGGTTTCTCGATGATTTGGATGATCTGCCCTGCGACAATGAGACCATCCGCGGCAGTTGGTACCGAGACGGTCTGATCGTCGCCGTCCTGGCGGTCGTGCCGCTGCGCCTTCAAAATCTGACCGACCTCGATCTCGACCGGCACATGGATTTCATCGATGGTTCCTGGCGCCTGTCGTTCGGGGCCGAGGAGACAAAGCAACACCGGCGCTTCGAGGTTTCGCTGCCGCCGAAGTTGACGCCCTATTTTGAGCGCTATCTCGAAGCCCATCGTCCGCGCCTAACGCGTGGCAAGGTTTCAACCCGACTCTGGATCTCCACCCGTGGCGGACCGATCTCCACCCAGGCGGTCTACAACAACGTCTGCGATCTGACCAAGCGTTTGCTCGGGCGACCGATCAATCCACACCTCTTCCGCGACTGTCTGGCGACCGCCATGGCGACCGACACCCCGGAGCATGTCCATGCCTCGGCCCGTCTGCTCGGGCACGCTGGTCTCGAGACCACCGAGAGCTACTATAATCAGGCCCAGCAGCTGACGGCGCAGCGGCGATATCACGAGGCGCTCGCCGCACTGCGGGAGTCACGGCGGGAGAAACCCGAATGACAGGACATAACGGAATCCGCCGCGCCGTCATCTACGCCCGCTACTCCTCCGATCTCCAGTCCGAGGCCTCGATCGAGGATCAGATCCGGCTCTGCCGGGAGCGGGCGGAGAAGGACGGTTACCTGATCATCGAGACCTATTCCGATTTCGCCATCAGCGGTGGTTCATTGCGGAACCGGCCTGGAATGCAGGCCCTCATGTCGGACGCCAAGAATGGCACGTTCGACCTCGTGATCGCCGAAGCGCTGGACCGCCTGTGCCGCGATCAGGAGGACATCGCGGCGATCTACAAGCGCCTGGCCCACGCCGAAGTCGGGATCGTCACCCTGGCCGAGGGCGAGGTCACCGAGCTGCACGTCGGCCTCAAGGGCACGATGAACGCGCTCTTCCTCAAGGACCTCGCCGCCAAGACCAAGCGCGGTCAGCGTGGCCGGGTCGAGGCCGGCAAGATCCCCGGCGGCAATTCCTATGGCTACAGGATCGTGAAACGGATCACCGCCGACGGGATCCTGGCGACCGGGGAGCGCCAAATCGATCCGGACCAAGCCGCCATCGTGATCCGCATTCTCAATGAATTCGCAAACGGCGTTTCGCCCCGCATCATCGCCACGCGTCTCAACCGGGACGGCATCCCGGGTCCGCGCGGTGGTTACTGGAACGCGTCCACGATCAACGGCAGCCGGCGGCGCGCGAACGGCATCCTCAACAACCAGCTCTACATCGGCCGGATCGTCTACAACCGACAGCGCTTCGTTAAGGATCCCGAGACCGGCAAGCGGGTCTCGCGCCTCAATCCGCCGGACGAATGGATCTCCGTCGAGGTCCCCGAACTGCGCATTGTCGATGACCCGCTGTGGGAACGGGTCCAGGCTCTCAAGGGCAGGTATTCATCGCACCAGGGTAACAAGCGTCAGACCCGCAAACGGCTGCTCAGCGGTTTGATAAAATGCGGCCGATGTCACGGCGGAATGACGATCATGCGGCGCGATCGCTACTATTGCTCGGCCCGGCACGAGAGGGGAACCTGCGACAACAGCACCGGGATCGGCGTCCAGCAACTCGAGGACCGCGTTCTCGGCGGCCTGAAGGATCTGATGATCGGCAATGAGCACCTGCTTGCGACGTTCGTCAAGGAGTTCAATGCCGAGCTGCAGCGTCTGAGAAAGGAACGTCACGGCCGCGAGCGCGGTCTCCACCAGGAGCTCAAGCGGGTGGAGCGGGGGATCAAGCGCTGTGTCGATTTCATCGTCCATGGATCCGGCAACCCGGCCTCTGTCGGCGCGGAGCTGTCGGCGTTGGAGCACCGAAAGGCGGAACTTGACGCCGAACTCCGCACAAGCGAAACCGGCGGTGTCGTCGAATTCCATCCGAACCTGCCACAGCTCTACCGCCAGAAGGTCGAGCATCTGCGCGAGGCCCTGGCCGATGAGGAAACGCGCCCCACGGCGACCGCGTTGATCCGCTCCTTGATCGACCGGATCGAGATTGTTCCCGGCGGCAAGCGCGGAGAGGCCAAGGTCGAGATCGTGGGCGGCCTCGCAATGGTCCTGAACTTCATCAGGCAAAAAAACACCGCCGCCTCCGGGTCCGGGGGCGACGGTACGTTCTTGATGGTTGCGGGGGCAGGATTTGAACCTGCGACCTTCAGGTTATGAGCCTGACGAGCTACCGGGCTGCTCCACCCCGCGTCGAGGGTGATTAGGTTTGGGATCCGGGGTACGGTTATTTGATGTTTGTGCGAGGGGTTTTTGGCGTGTCCTGGGGAATGGGGATTTGTCTCTGCTGGGAAGACCTGGCGGCGACCTACTCTCCCACGTCTTGAGACGCAGTACCATCGGCGCTGAGGGGTTTCACGGTCGAGTTCGGGATGGGATCGGGTGGGACACCCTCGCCATGGCCACCAGGTCGTCGCAGCAGAGGCTGGGCCCGGGTTTATTGTTGGGGTTTATCGTGTTTTCGCGTGTGTCCGATGTGCGTGTGTTTATTTGTCTGAGTTTGTCTTGGGTTTATCCATACGCATGGCGGGTTCTCAAGCCTATCGAGTGATTAGGACCGGTTAGCTGCACGCGTTGCCGCGCTTCCACATCCGGCCTATCAACGTGGTGGTCTACCACGACTCTCGGGGAGATCTGGTTTTGAGGGGGGGTTCCCGCTTAGATGCCTTCAGCGGTTATTCCGTCCGAACATAGCTACCCTGCTGTGCCGCTGGCGCGACAACAGGTCCACCAGAGGTTCGTCCACCCCGGTCCTCTCGTACTAGGGGCAGCTCCTCTCAAATCTCCAACACCCACGGCAGATAGGGACCGAACTGTCTCACGACGTTCTAAACCCAGCTCACGTACCACTTTAATCGGCGAACAGCCGAACCCTTGGGACCTGCTTCAGCCCCAGGATGTGATGAGCCGACATCGAGGTGCCAAACCTCCCCGTCGATGTGGACTCTTGGGAGAGATCAGCCTGTTATCCCCGGCGTACCTTTTATCCGTTGAGCGATGGCCCTTCCACGCGGGACCACCGGATCACTATGGCCGACTTTCGTCTCTGCTCGACCTGTCGGTCTCGCAGTCAGGCGGGCTTGTGCCATTGCACTCCGCAGCTGATTTCCAACCAGCTTGAGCCCACCGTCGCGCGCCTCCGTTACTGTTTGGGAGGCGACCGCCCCAGTCA
>CAVPAM010000006.1:0-70000 GCA_963701445.1 uncultured Alphaproteobacteria bacterium | reverse complement strand
GGTAGGCGCGGCAGGGATCGAACCTGCGACCCTCTGATTAAAAGTCTCAAAACCGCCCTTTTTCCCGCTTATGACCAGTTTCGAATTTCGTCATAAAATAAACTCAATTTCAGCGGCTTTAACATAATCACGGCTGTTTGCCCTTTGCGATGGGTTGTGCTATCTTCTGCTTACCCCGTGCTTACCCGGCCAATGGGTAAGCAAATGGGCCACCGCTTTGTAGGGGAGCGATCATGCCGAAGATCACCAAACGTCTTGTTGAGACCCTGAAGCCCGCCGACCGCGACGTGTTCGCCTGGGATGACGAGTTGCGCGGCTTCGGGGTGCGCGTGAAACCGTCCGCAGCGCGAAGCTACGTTGTGCAGTATCGCAACGCTCAGGGGCGCTCCCGTCGCCTGACGGTAGGCAACCATGGCCGCCTGACGGCGGAGGAAGCCCGCAAGGAAGCGCGCTTGTTGCTGGCGGAGGTTGAGCGGGGCGGCGATCCGACGGAAACCCGCGACGCGACCCGCAAGGCCCCGACGATGGCCGAACTATGCGACCGCTACCTAGCCCATCACGCGGACACGCGGAAAAAGGCGAAGAGCGTCTATGGCGACAACCGCATGATAGAGCGCTTCGTTCGCCCGGCTCTCGGAACGCGCAAGGTCGCGGACGTGACGCGAGCGGACGTCACCAAGATGCACCATGGTTTGCGAGGCACGCCCTACCAAGCAAACCGGGTACTGGCGTTGCTCTCCAAGATGATGAACCTTGCCGAGCGGTGGGGACTGCGCCCGGACGGCACGAACCCCTGTCGGCATGTGGAGAAGTTCAAGGAACAGAAACGGGACCGGTTTCTTTCCGCCGAAGAACTCGGACGGCTCGCGGGCGTCCTGGCCGAAGCGGAACGCACGGCGACCGAGCTTCCCGGCGTCATCGCGGCAATACGATTGCTGGTGCTGACGGGTTGCCGGTTGTCGGAAATCCTCACCCTTCGCTGGGAGCATGTGGACTTTCAGACCGCCAGCCTTCGCCTTCCCGACAGCAAGACGGGCGCAAAGCTGGTGCACTTGAATGCCCCCGCCCTTGCTATTCTGGCCTCCATGACGCCCGAGGATGGCTCGGGATGGGCGATCCCTGGCAGGGATGGCAAATCACACCTCGTCAATCTCGAAAAGCCCTGGCGGCGCATTCGGGCGAAGGCTGGCCTTGATGACGTTCGCTTGCACGATCTGCGGCATTCGTTCGCGTCCGTCGCCGTGGGCTTGGGCGAAGGGCTTCCCATGATCGGCAAGCTGTTAGGTCACACGCAGACACAGACAACGGCCCGCTACGCGCACTTGGCCGCCGATCCCGTCAAGGCCGCGACCGAGCGTGTCGGTGCGGCGCTGGCTGGCATGATGAGCGGTAACGGCGCGGAGATTGTGGAGCTGCCGCAACGCCAGCGGTAAAAGCGGAATTGGCGCGGTTAGGTTTGGCCGTCGAATCCCAGCGACCGTAGCATTATCGAGACGGGTACCGCTCCGGCGGCGGGTCGACCTGAAGCGGACGATCAAACAGCGCTCTTACGTGATGTGCCCCGAACGCACAATCTCCGATTTGCTTGCGCAGCTGTCATTTTCCGATATCAGCGGACGCCTGCGGCACCCCCACCAGGACCCGCAGATGTTGGATTCGTCCGTGCCTATCCGGTTAAGACAGATACCCACTACATATAGAGCAAACAACGCGTCATGCCGACACCGCCCAATCGACCGGTGATGACCCGTTGCCGACTTTGGCCTTGTCGCTAGCGGCGGCGCATTGGTTGCAGACCGCGATCCGGGAGAAACTGGTCAAGATCGGGGCCAAGGTCGTTTTTCAGGGTCGATGCGTCATCTTCCAGGTGGCGGAGGTCACCGTGCCCCGATCTGTTCCGGGGCATCCTGCGGCAGATCGTCGCACTGCGACGACCATCCGTGGGGACTGTACGTTAGAAAAGACGAGATGACGAAGGGAAGCGTGTATCCGGACGAGGCAAAATCGGGCCACATTGCAAGGGGCGCCAGACCAGAGGTTTTACCTCAAGGGTGAGCAGAGCTTCGAATGCATTTGGTTGGTGGTTGCTTCATCATTTTTTAAGAAGGAGATGAGAGTTTTTCCATTTTTAGGTGTTATTATTGGCGCGAGGAGAAATGTTGAATTGAATACGTTACCCGGATTTTGGGAAGGATTTAACAAGAAGTGGGATTTGATTAATAGATCGACAATCATTGTACGAGCGAGGATTCATCTTTGATCGGCGGCATCAGTAGCTACAAAGTTTACGTAAACGGCAACATACATGGGACGGGAGCACGTTTTGCCGATATTGCGCCCCCAAACAGTGTCTCATACGCGCGTGCCCGCAGGAAATTATCGATTAGTACTTAGAGAGTTTGATCAACACAAACCAAACAGGCTGGAGTCTAACGTGCTTCAATTCGATCTGGGTGAGGACGAGCAAATAATAATTTGGGCCTCTATGTGCGATTCTCAAGCTTCTTAGATTAGCATTCGACTGAATGATTGTTTAACATCCGGTACCAGGTCCGATTGCCCAAGCCTTGCTTCGGTGGTTCTTGTCCTGCTTTTTTGTCTCCTGTATTTGATACAATTTTTGATCAGCTGTTATGGCAAGGGCCAACATTGGATATGCTCATTAGCACCTTATTCCATGACAGCGAGGGGATGAGAATGACTTCGTTTCCAGGGCGCGTTCGCGTTACCCACTAGAGTTCGGCTGTGTCTGAACCGTCGCCATTAGCTGTGTTCAATGGGTCTCGGGGCACCTGCAGCGCGGGCTCACTGGCTGCAGGCTCCCGTATCCGGCGCTACTTCCCTACTTCCGAGTCTGATGCGGTGGACGGCTCCCTCCAACGGCATCGTGGCTTGCTAGTTTGGTCACATGGCGTCCTACGACACCGGCAGAACATTCGTCTTTTCCGAAGGACTGGTCCTGGCTATGGGCCGGCATGGCAGACCGGCGCCACCCGCGACGGCAGTACTCCAAGCTGCGGAGCATCTAGATCAGGGTGAGACGAAGCACCCATCCACTGATGACCCCGTTTCAGACATTCCGAAGATCCCGATCCAAGTCATTTGTCGTGACGCAACCTAACCCTTCGGGCTAAAATGCTTCACCGAGTCTTCCGCACGGAAAGTCGGGGGGGCCATGGAACGCAAGCTCACCGCGATCTTGCATGCCGACGTTGTCGGGTACAGCCGGCTGACCGGTGCCGACGATGAGGGCACCGTCGAAGCCTTAAAAGTTCACCTTGGCGCATTTAAAGAAGCGATTCAGAATCATGGCGGCCGCATCGTCAACACGGCTGGGGACGCTGTGCTGGCCGATTTTGCCAGCGTTGTCACGGCGCTGAAGTGTGCGGTGGCGGCGCAGCGGGATCTGGCCGAACGCAATAAGGATCTGCCGGAAAACCGCAAACTCCAGTTCCGCGTGGGTGTCAATCTCGGCGACGTGGTGGTGGATGGCGAGGAGATCTATGGAGACGGTGTCAACGTGGCTGCTCGCCTGGAGACTCTCTCCGACGCCGGCGGAATTCTGTATTTCTAGGCGGGTCCTCGAACAGTTGGGACCCAACGTCGACGTGGGATTCGCTTTTCTCGGTAAGCAAAAGCTCAAAAACATCGAGAGCCCCATCAACGTATACAAGGTTCTGCTAGACCCCAAGGACGCGGGCAAGACCCTCGACCTTGATAAATCGCAGTCGGCGAGGTGGGCAAAAATCGCTGCCGCCGGCGTAGCCCTGTTCCTTGCGGCGACGATCGGTTTCGCAATTTGGCAGCGGCCAACGGAGGGACCGCCCGGGGTCGCTTCTGACGAGGAACTGGCCCTGACGGTCCCCGCCGAACCGTCCATCGCTGTCCTTTCCTTCAAAAATCTAAGCGGAAAGCCCGAGGACGATTACTTTTCCGACGGCATCACGGAAGACATCATTACCGAGCTGGCGAGAAATCAGGACTTGTTCGTGATCGCCCGCCATTCGTCTTTCCGTTACAAGGGCACAGCGCCGAACATACAGGACGTGGGGCGCGAACTCGGCGTGAGGTACGTTCTGGATGGAAGCGTCCGCCGAGCCGGTGAAAACATCCGCGTCACCGTACAGCTAGTCAATGCCTCAACGGGCCGAAACGTTTGGGCCGAGAGCTACGACCGGGAGAGCAAGGACCTCTTTAACATCCAAGAAGATGTCATTCGCAATATCGTAGGTGTACTTCTCTCCCAGGTTCGCGCCATCGAGACAGCTGAGGCCTTCGCCAAGCCAACAGAGGACCTTCGGGCTTACGATCTCCTCAAGCAGGGGATCGAGCTGAAGCATCGGTTCACGAAAGAAACCAGTCTGCAGGCCCGGGAGGTGCTTTCAAAGGCCATCGAGCTCGACCCGGGCTTAGCCGAGGCTTGGGTCTACTTGGGTTACACCATGGCGGTCGATTACGGATTAGGTCTGACAGGCGCGCCGCAACGCGCGTGGCTGGATAGCGCCGTTCAAAACCTCCAAAAGGCCATTGCACTGAAACCTTCACTGTCAGTCGCGTATCAGGCTCTCAACTATACACTTCTGTATCGAGGTGACATGGATGAAGCACTTGTAGCCGGACGTAAATCCGTAGAGTTGAATCCTAACGATAGTGAAAATTGGCTGATGTTGGGAAAAGTTCAAAGTTATATTGGTGATTATCAAAATGCCGTCGCGTCCGCCGAAAAGGCCATGCGCCTGAATCCATTTCCACAGGTTTATTATCTGCAAATATATTCCGATATTCTCTATGCGGCTGGCAAGCATGAAAAAGGGGCGGAGATCGCGCGTTCATGTACCACACGGTATCCAACATACTGGAAATGCCGTTTGATATTGGCGGCCCACCTTGCCGACCTTGGCGAACTCGACTCGGCCCGAGGGGAGATGGAAATCCTCCTTCGGCAAAAGCCGAGGCTTTCCCGAGAGTGGGTCAGTTCTCTTTACCATTTCCGTGAGGGGACACTAAAAAATAAGCTCCTCGGACACTTTCAAGTGGCCGGCCTCCCCGACAAATCACCGGTCGAAGACAAACGGCTCCCGTCCGTGGCGGTGCTTCCGTTCGACAACATGAGCGGAGACCCCGAACTCGATTACTTCAGTGACGGCGTCACCGAAGACATCATCACGGCGTTGGCACAGGATCCCTATCTCGGGGTTACGGCGCGCAACTCCACCTTCAAATACAGAGGTGAAGCGGTCGATGTGCGCAAAGTGGGCTCCGAACTGGGGGTGGGCTACGTGTTGGAGGGCAGCGTTCGAAAGGTCGCAGACACCGTTCGGATTACCGCCCAGCTGATCGACGCGAAGACCGGTGATCACATTTGGGCTGATCGCTATGATGAAGAAGGGGCTGACGTCTTTAGGATACAGGATAACATCGCCTCGAAAATCTCGGCCACCCTCCTTGGGCTTGGCGGCGTGGTGCAGAGGCATGCTGAAAAAACGGCGTGGCGCAATAAGAGCATCTCGCTGGAAGAATACGATTACCTGTTGCGAGGCCATGCTTTTTGGGTCCGATATACAAAGAAGGACATGGCCGAGGCCCGGAGAGTTTTCTCCGAGGGCCTTGAGCGATTTCCCGGATCTGGGCTCCTCCGGATAAAAATCGGATGGACATTGATGGTGGGGGCCTTCTGGGGATGGAGTGACAACCCAGAGGGCGATCTGGATCGAGCCTTCGAACTCGCACGGGAGGGGATGGAAGACCCGGACCTTCCCCGCATCGGTGAATGGTATGGTCATTTTTTGTTGGCCTGGCTATATGTCTGGCGTGATCGTGATTTTGATCGGGCCATTTCCGAAGCGGACGCCACCCTTGCAATCGCACCCAACCACCCCGACAGCCTCACTTCTCTCTGCATGGTGTTCTTGTATGGAGGTCAACCCGATGTATGCCAGGCGAATCTCGATAAGGCGATGAGCCCGTCGGGAAAGCCGCCATGGTGGTTCGCCCATCGCTACTATGGTTGGGCTCATTATCTCAAGGACCAGTGCGGCGACGCGATTGAGCACCTCGCCAAGATAACCAAACGCGACATAAACACCTTTCGGTTGCGGGCGGCATGTTACGCAAGGTTAGGCAACCCGGACCTCGCGCAGAACGCCGTGGCGGAGATCCTCTCGAGCAATCCGAACGAATCGCTTTCCAGCCTGCGCAAGCAGCTTCCTTACCGCAATTCGGAGGATCTGGAACGGCTGCTCGCCGACCTGAGAAAAGCCGGCTTGCCCGAAGCACAATCGAAAACCGATCACTGAACAAGACCAGTCACAATCTCATAAATGTATATAGATTCATGACCCCATCGGATTTGAGATAGAGACCTACAACGGGTTAGCCAGAGTTCTGCAATTGGCTAGCATTTCGCATTCGGAACTGGGGTAGATTGCGCCTGCTCTCCTGCAACAAGAAAAAGTTCGAGGTTTAACGCGCGACGCCGCGACTCGAAAATTCACTCCACAGGGAAGCGGGATTCCAACTCCCTATCAATACAAGAACCGCACCCGGATCGTCCCGTCGATGGCCTGCAACTCGCGGCGGATGCCCATGCCGGCTTCGAGGCGGCCGTCGATGTCGGTGACCATGTAGCCGATCTCGGCGTCGGTGCGGAGGTATTGGCCGGCGATGTTGAGGTTCTTCGACGAGAACACCTCGTTGACCCTGGCCAGCACGCCGGGGACGTTGCGGTGGATGTGGAGGAAGCGGGTGGCGTCGCGCTGGGTGGGCAGGGAGGCTTCGAGGAAGTTCACCGCGCCGATGGTGGAGCCGTTGTCGGAATACTTGATCAGCTTCTCCGCCACCTCGGAGCCGATGTTGGCCTGGGCCTCCTCGGTGGTGCCGCCGACGTGGGGGGTGAGGATGACGTTGGGCAGGCCGAGCAGCGGCGTTTCGAGCGGGTCCTCGCCGGTGGCGGGCTCCGTCGGGAACACGTCCACCGCCGCGCCGAACAGGTGGCCGTCCCGGATGGCGCCGGCGAGGGCGTCGATGTCCACCACGTCGCCCCGGGCGGCGTTGATCAGGCAGCTTCCCGGCTTCATGCGCCAGAGTTCGTCGGCGCCGATCATGTTGCGGGTCTCGGGCGTGCTCGGCACGTGCAGGCTGACCACGTCGGACGCCTCGAGCAGTTCCTCCAGCGACCCGCACGCGGTGGCGTTGCCGAGCGACAGCTTGTCGACGATGTCGAAGTAGCGCACCCCCATGCCCAGGGCCTCGGCGAGGATGGACACCTGCGAGCCGATATGGCCGTAACCGACCACGCCCAGCACCTTGCCGCGAATCTCGCGAGCACCCTCGGCGGTCTTGCGCCACACGCCGGCGTGCGCCAGCATGGATTTCTCGTGGACCCGGCGGAACAGCATGATGATCTCGCCGATCACCAGCTCGGCCACCGAGCGGGTGTTGGAGTACGGCGCGTTGAACACCGGGATCCCGCGTAATTTGGCGGCTTGCGTGTCCACCTGATTCGTGCCAATGCAGAAACAGCCGACGCAGAACAGCCGGTCGGCCCTGGCGAGCAGATCCCCGGTGAGTTTGGTGCGTGAGCGGATGCCCACGACGTGGGCGCGCCGGAGCAGTTTCTTCAGGGTTTCGGGATCCGGCGCTCCCGCGTGGGTTTCGATGTTGGTGTAGCCATTGGCGTTGAGGGCCCGGACGGCGTTCTCGTGGACGCCCTCCAGCAGCACGATGTGGATTTTGGACTTGGAAACGGAAAGCCGGCTCACGAGCACCCCCAACTGGCCACGCGGGAATATCTGGCGACATGCGAAACCGCACCCTGTCGCGCCGGGACGCCCGCGTCAAGGGCACGCAAAAGGCGATTGACGTAAACTGTTTCACTACTTACAAGGGCCGCGGGCCACGGCCTCCCAACGGGCCGCGACCCATCTGTAAGGATGGGAGTCACAGATGAACAAATCTTTGCGGCCGAACGTCCGTCCGGCCAACCCCTGCTTCTCTTCCGGTCCCTGCGCGAAACGCCCCGGCTGGTCCGTGGAAAGCCTCGCCGACGCCTGCGTCGGACGGTCGCACCGCGCCAAGCCGGGCAAGGCCAAGCTCGCCGAGGTCATCGACCGCACCCGGGCGATCCTCGGCGTTCCCGAAGACTATCGCATCGGCATCGTGCCGGCGTCCGACACCGGCGCCGTGGAAATGGCCATGTGGTCGCTGCTGGGCGCGCGCGGCGTCGACATCCTCGCCTGGGAAAGCTTCGGCCAGGGCTGGGTCACCGACGTGGTCAAGCAACTCAAGCTCGCCGACGTGCGCGAGCTGAAGGCCGGCTACGGCCAGCTCCCCGACCTCTCGCAGGTGGACCCCGCCCGCGACGTGGTGTTCACCTGGAACGGCACCACGTCCGGCGTCCGCGTGCCCGACGGCGAGTGGATCGCCGCCGACCGCGAGGGCGTGACCATCTGCGACGCCACGTCCGCCGCCTTCGCCATGGACCTTCCCTGGGACAAGCTCGATGCCACCACCTATTCGTGGCAGAAGGTCATGGGCGGCGAGGCCCAGCACGGCATGCTGATCCTGAGCCCGCGCGCGGTGGCGCGGCTGGAAAGCTACACGCCGCCGTGGCCCATGCCGAAGCTGTTCCGCCTGACCAAGGGCGGCAAGCTGGTGGAGGGCGTGTTCAAGGGCGAGACCATCAACACGCCGTCGATGATCGCCGTGGAGGACGCCCTGGACGGGCTCCGCTGGGCCGAGACCGTCGGCGGCCTGAAGGGGCTCATGGCCCGGTCGAACGGCAATTTCGAGGCCATGCGGGCGTGGGTCGGGGCCACCGGCTGGGTGGATTTCCTGGCCGAGGAGCCGGCCACGCGCTCCAATACCTCGGTCTGCCTGAAGGTGGTCGACCCGTGGTTCCTCGGCCTGCCGGAGGACAAGCAGGCGGCGGCGGCGAAGAAGATCTCCACGCTGCTCGACGCCGAGGGCGTGGGCTACGACACCGGTGCCTACCGCGACGCGCCGCCGGGCCTGCGCATCTGGGCCGGAGCGACCGTGGAACGGTCCGACCTGGAGGCGCTGTTCCCGTGGCTCGACTGGGCCTACGCCACCGTCAAGGCGGACATGTCCGCCTGACGACCCGTTTCCCGCGTTCCCGCGGTTTCCCGCAACCCATCGATTTCTTGATTCTTGAGCCCTTGGGGGGGCATGACGATGCCGAAAGTGCTGATTTCCGACAAGATGAGCCCGAGCGCCGCCGCGATCTTCCGCGACCAGGGGATCGACGTGGACGTCAAGACGGGCATGACGCCCGACGAACTCGCGGCCTGCATCGGCGAATACGACGGCCTCGCCATCCGCTCGTCCACCAAGGTGACCGCCGATATCCTGGCCGCCGCCAACGGCCTGAAGGTGGTGGGCCGGGCCGGCATCGGCGTCGACAACGTCGACGTGGCGGCGGCGACGGCGCGGGGCGTCGTGGTGATGAACACGCCCTTCGGCAATTCCATCACCACCGCCGAGCACGCCATCTCGCTGATGATGGCGCTGGCCCGCCAGATCCCGGCGGCCAACGCGTCGACCCACGCCGGCAAGTGGGAGAAGTCCAAGTTCATGGGCGTCGAGGTGGCGGGCAAGACCCTCGGCATCATCGGCTGCGGCAACATCGGTTCCATCGTCGCCGACCGGGGGCTGGGTCTGAAGATGAAGGTGCTCGCCTACGATCCGTACCTGTCGCCGGAGCGGGCCGAGGACCTCGGCATCGAGAAGGTGGAGCTGGACCAGGTCTACGCGCGGTCCGACTTCATCAGCCTGCACGCGCCGGCCACGGACTCGACGCGCGGCATGATCAACGCCGAGAGCCTCGCCAAGATGAAGAAGGGCGTGCGCATCGTCAACTGCGCGCGCGGCCCGCTGGTGGTGGAAAACGACCTCAAGGCGGCCATCGAAAGCGGCCAGGTCGCCGGCGCCGCGCTCGACGTGTTCCCCACCGAGCCGGCCCGCGAGAGCGTGCTGTTCGGCATGGAGCAGGTGATCGCCACGCCGCACCTCGGCGCGTCCACCACCGAGGCGCAGGAGAAGGTGGCGCTGCAGGTGGCCGAGCAGATGGCCAACTTCCTGCTCACCGGCACGGTGGTCAACGCGCTCAACATGCCGTCGGTGAACGCCGACGAGATGCCCAAGCTGCGTCCCTACATGGCGCTCGCGGGCCAGCTCGGCAGCTTCGCCGGACAGGTGACGGAAACCGCGCTGAAGGCGGTGAAGATCGAATACGAGGGCCAGGCCGCGCGCCTCAACACCACGCCGCTGACCGCGCTGCTGCTGGAGGGGCTGCTGTCGCCGCTGATGGAATCGGTGAACATGGTCAACGCGCCGTCCATCGCCCGGAGCCGCGACATCGACGTGAGCGAGGTCAAGAACGAGCGCTCGCGGGCCTACCAGACGCTGATCCGCCTGACCGTGGTGACCGAGGTCCAGACGCGGACCGTGGCCGGGACCCTGTTCAACGGCGACCAGCCGCGCATCGTCGACATCAAGGGCATCCCCATGGACGCCCAGTTGCGCCCGAACATGCTGTTCATCACCAACAACGACAAGCCCGGCTTCATCGGCGCCCTCGGCACCGTTCTCGGCGACGCCGGCATCAACATCGCCACGTTCCATTTGGGCCGCGACGTCGCCGGCGGCAACGCCATCGCCCTGATCGAGGTGGACGAAACCCCCGCCGAGAGCGTCCTGGAAAAGGTCCGGGCGCTTCCGAACGTGGTGAGAGTTAAGGCGCTGAAGTTCTGAGTCTGGGTCTTCGGTGGGCGCGGGGGCGCCCACGTGGTTGAACGGTTCGCCGGTCGGAATGGCCTTTTGGCGTATTCCGACGAATGGATAGCGCCGAACACATGCGGCGGACTGCGTAAAAGCTAATCCGTGCTGCGTGAGCCGCATCCGTTAGCACAATTTGGAAGAAACCAGCTCTCCTTTCCACTCGATCATCAAACCCGTTTTAAGTACCAGCACCTATCCACCGCTGGCGCAAAAAAACGAAACAACCTAACGAGTTTTTCAATTTTTATTGACGATCGATTGGTTGAGGGTGAAACTATTTTCGTCTGAGTTGCCGATCTGGCGATTCAGCAAGGGTAGATATTCAGCCCGCAAGCGGCGCGGGCGATCGGGGGAGGAAATTATCATGACTAATCGCGGGTTCGATGCGTTCGCCATTGCCGGCGCAATTATTGTCGGCGCGTTTATCTTTACGTTCCCTGCCCAGGCGGGTGAGCAGCCCCAGAAGTGGCGTTACGTGAACTTGAAACCTTCCGAACTTCATTGCAAGAAACTGGGTGACGTCGAGGGACACGCTATCTGCTCATACGAAGTTCCTGGGGTGACTATCTTCCCGGACGGCACCCTTGCTGTCTCGACTAACCATGGGAACTCTCGACTATATCAATGGCGAGGGGACAGCGGAGGGCTATACGACCACAACATATCCGGACGGCTCGACGCATACCGGCAAGTGGAGCGGGATCAGCAAGGTCAACGATCAGAAGGTGCGCGATGATTGAGGGACCTTATGAATGCGTCGCGGAAGCTCTGGCCGCTTTGCGGAAATCAAGTGCAAGGGAACAGTACGTTTCCACCGTGCAGGAGGGTGGTTTCATGACCGGAGAGTTCGAAGGCAAGATGACGTTGCCCGACTGATGTCCGGCCCGAACGCAGGCGGCGGATTACGCACAAGCTGATCCGCTCTACGCGGGCTCACCGCGCGTACGGGTTCTTGCCCTTGCGGGTGAACAGGCGGAGGGGGGCGCCCTCGAGATTGAACTCCGCGTGCAGGCCGTTGACCAGGTAGCGGACGTAGGCCTCGGGGAGTTCCTTGGGGCGGCCGCCAATGGCGGCGCAGGGCGGAAACGATCCGATCACCAGCGGATCCGCCGCGGGTGTTGCGCGAGTTTGACACGCGTAACTCAATCCTTACGACCACGGAATAATTGCATAGTTGGAATCCCTATATTACCATTAGGGTTATTAACGGGGTTCATTCGGGGATATTCACCCGTGCGGAACCACCTGGCGTGTTTCCCATGGATGGTTTCGGCGAGCTCTTTCTGGCCTCGAGCGTGGCACATCTGGGTGGGGAAAATTCATGCATATGAACAGGCTGGTGATGGCCAGTCGATTTGGCGTGGCGGCTATTGTCGTCCTGGCCTCCGCGTCGCATGCCGCAAGTGATGAGGGCAAGACGTCGTATACAAGCTACTACACGGTCAAATCGGCCCAGACCGTCAAGCTTGGCGAGGGCAGGAGCCTGACATCCGTCGAATTTACCGGGCTGACGCGAAACGACGAGGGAAAGGACATGTTCGACAACATGAGCGTGCTTTGCCTCGGCGACTATTTCGCGGACGGTGGCGTGACCGAAGGCCAAGGAGCCTGCACCGAAGTGGACGCGGACGGAGACGAGGTGTTTACGAAGTTCACGTTCTCATCGGCGACGAAGCCGCCAGCGGGTGTGCACACGATGATCGGCGGAACGGGCAAGTACGCCGGCATATCGGGAGAGGCGAGCTTTACCGTTCAATACCTGAAACCGCCAGCGGAGGGCATGCGCATGTTCGTGGTGCCCCATCAGGTCACCTGGAAACGGCCGTAGCTGGTCGCTCGTAGCTCGCAAGTCGGAATACCCGCCTGACGTATTCCGACCGATGGATGGCGCCCGAACACATCCGGCGCGGGCGATCCGGGTGCCGTCGCGCGGCTTGAAAAACCGCCGCCGCGAGGCGCGTGGGGGCGACCTCGCGCGGGGTGGCGTTCGGCGCCGGCAAGGGTGAAAGCGGCGGGCTCGCGCGGTCGCGCCGGGCAATGGTGCCTTGCGCGCCGGCGCTCAGTATGTTTCGATGGGCCGATTATTGCCCGGGGGGAACGGACGGTCATCGCGCGAGGCGGTGCCTGTCGTTGCCTGTGGAACTGCAGTCAAAGGAAGGTGTGCGTGGCCGACCCACGGCGGAAAGTGGTCGTCAAGGACTTGTTCAAAATCTTCGGAGACAATCCGCGGGCGGCCCTGGATCTGTACCGGGAGGGCCTGAACAAGGACGAAATTTTCAATCGCACGGGCCAGACCATCGGCGTCTGCGACGCGGCGTTCTCCGTCGGCAGCGGCGAGGTGTTCGTGGTCATGGGCCTGTCGGGTTCCGGCAAGTCGACCATGGTGCGGCTCCTCAACCGCCTGATCGATCCCACCTACGGCAGCATCGAGATCGACGGCCGGGATATCGCGCAGATGTCCGCGGCCGAGATCCTCGATCTGCGGCGCAAGAGCGTCAGCATGGTGTTTCAGTCGTTCGCGCTGATGCCGCACATGACCGTGCTGGACAATACGGCGTTCGGTCTGGAACTCGGGGGCGTCGACAAGACCCAGCGCCACGAGCGGGCGCGCGCCGCGCTCGACCAGGTCGGACTGTCGGCCTGGGGGGGCTCGTATCCCAACGAATTGTCGGGGGGCATGCAGCAGCGGGTGGGGCTGGCCCGGGCGCTCGCCAACGATCCGTCGGTCATGCTCATGGACGAGGCCTTCTCCGCGCTCGATCCGCTGATCCGCGCCGAAATGCAGGACGAACTGCTCAAGCTGCAGTCGGAGACCCAACGGACGATCATCTTCATTTCGCACGACCTCGACGAGGCCATGAGGATCGGCGACCGCATCGCGATCATGGAAGGCGGGCGCGTGGTCCAGGTCGATACCCCGGAAGAAATCCTGAAGAATCCGGCGGACGACTATGTTCGCTCCTTCTTCCGCGGCGTTGACGTGTCGAACGTGATCACCGCCGGCGAAATCGCCAGGAAGGAGCAGGTGACGATCGTCGAACGCGAGGGTACCGGCGTGCGCGCGGCGCTGAAGCGCCTGGGCAAGCACGACCGGCCGTTCGCCTATGTCCTCGACAAGAACCAGCGCTACCACGGGGTCGTTTCCGTCGCATCGCTGGAAGCCCAGTTGCGGCGGGCGGAGCCCACGCTCGGCGGCGCGTTCGTGGGCGGTGTCCAGGCGGCGCGGCACGATACGCTGATCAGCGAACTGCTTGGCGCGGTGGCGGAAGCGCCCTGCGGCATCCCCATCGTCGACGAAGAGAACCGCTATCTGGGTGTCGTTTCGAAGGCGCTGCTGTTGGAAACCCTCAACCGGGAAGCGTGATCCATGGCCGAAAACATGACGGATATGCGATTGGCGCAGACCCCGCAAGACCCCTGGGGCGGCGCCGAGACGCGGGAGTCCGGCGAGTCGTCGACGGACTGGCTGAGCCAGGCCGCGCCGGCGGAGGACACGAGCTTCGATTGGCTCGATCCGTTCGCCCGGGAATGGGTGCCGTTCGCCGAATGGGTCGACGTGGCGCTCGACTGGCTCGTCTCCAATTTCCGGCCGGTGTTCCAGATGATCCGCTGGCCCATCGACCAGACGCTGAACGGGGTGGAGGGAACGCTGCTGGCGACGCCGGCGGTGGTCGTCATCATCGTCATCGCCCTGATCGCCTGGCAGGCGTCCGGCCCGCGCCTCGCCGTCGCGTCGCTTCTTTCGATGGTCGCGATCGGCGCCATCGGCGCGTGGTCGGAAGCGATGGTGACGCTGTCGCTGGTCCTGACGTCGGTGCTGTTCTGCGTCGTCATCGGGTTGCCGCTCGGCATCTGGCTGGCGCGCAACGACAATGCCGCGGCCGTCGTCCGGCCGATCCTCGACGCCATGCAGACCACCCCCGCCTTCGTCTATCTGGTGCCCATCGTCATGCTGTTCGGCATCGGCAACGTGCCGGGCATCGTGGTCACCATCATTTTCGCCGTGCCGCCGCTGATCCGGCTGACCAACCTGGGCATTCGCCAGGTGCCCGGCGACCTGGTGGAGGCCGCGCGCTCGTTCGGCGCGTCGCCCAGGCAGCTCCTGTTCCGGGTCCAGTTGCCGCTCGCCATGCCGACCATCATGGCCGGCGTGAACCAGACGCTGATGCTGGCGCTGAGCATGGTCGTCATCGCCTCGATGATCGCCGTCGGCGGGCTCGGCCAGATGGTGCTGCGCGGCATCGGCCGCCTCGACATGGGCCTGGCCACGGTCGGCGGTGTCGGCATCGTCCTGCTCGCCATCATCATCGACCGCACCACCCAGGCGCTCGGCAAGTCCGGCCGCGAGAAGGGCGCGCGCCTTTGGTACGAAACGGGCCCCGTCGGCCTCGTCCGACGGCTCGTGAGCGGCGGCCCGAAGGGGGCGGCCGGAAACGCGGCGGCCGAGTAGGGGGGCTGCCGTACTCACACCACGACCAACAACAAGGAGGAAGAAGAAATATGTTGAAAGCGTTTTCGCGCCAACGTTTAACATCGCTGCTCGGGCTGGCCGTCGGAGGCCTGATGCTCGTCGCGGCACAGGGCGCCGTCGCCGCGCAACCGCCGGGCGAGGGCATCACGGTCAAACCGCTGAAAAGCTCCATCGCCGAGGAAACCTTTCAGACGCTGCTGGTGATGCGCGCGCTGGAGAAGCTCGGCTACACCGTCGAGGACATCAAGGAGATCGAGTACGCGGCCGCCCACGTGGCGATCGGCAACGGCGACGCGACGTTCCTCGCCGACCATTGGGACCCGCTGCACATCGACTTCTACGTGAATGCCGGCGGCGACGAGAAGCTGTTCCGCGAGGGCGTCTATTCCAAGGGAGCCCTTCAGGGCTACTTGATCGACAAGAAGACCGCCGATGAACACGGCATCACCAACATCGGCCAGCTCAAGGATCCGGAGATCGCCAAGATCTTCGACGCCGACGGCGACGGCAAGGCCGATCTGGCGGGCTGCAACCCCGGCTGGGGCTGCGAAAAGGTGATCGAGCATCAACTCGACGCCTTCGAACTCAGGGACACCGTGACCCACAATCAGGGGTCCTATTCGGCGATCATCGCCGACACGATTACCCGCTTCGAGGCCGGCAAGCCGGTGCTGTACTACACCTGGACGCCCTACTGGGTCAGCGGCGTGCTGGTGCCCGGCAAGGACGTGATTTGGCTCAACGTGCCGTTCAGCTCGTTGCCCGGCGAGCGCAAGGATGTCGATACCAGCCTCCCCGACGGCAGCAATTACGGCTTCCAGGCCAACGACCAGCGGATCGTCGCCAACCGCGACTTCGCCGAGAGCAATCCGGCGGCCGCCAAGCTGTTCGAAATCATGCAGCTTTCGAGCAACGATATCAGCGCCCAGAACTCGCGCATGCGCGAAGGCGAGAAATCGCGGGCGGACATCGAACGCCATGTGGACGCTTGGATCAAGGGCCACCAGGACACGTTCGACGGCTGGGTGGCGACGGCGAAGACCGCCGCCGAGACGGCGAAGCAGTAAATCTCCCGCGATGATGCGCGATCGGGGCGGGGGATGGTCTCCCCCGCTTCCGCGCGTTACCGCGCGTAGGGGTTCTTGCCCTTGCGGGTGAACAGGCGGAGCGGCACGCCTTCCAGGTTGAACTCGGCGCGCAGGCCGTTGACCAGGTAGCGGACGTAGGCCTCGGGGAGTTCCTCGGGGCGGCTGGCGAACACCACGAACGTCGGCGGGCGGGTCTTGCCTGGGTCATGTAGCGGAGCCGCAGGCGCCTCCGGCTGGCGAACACCACGAACGTCGGCGGGCGGGTCTTGGCCTGGGTCATATAGCGGAGCCGCAGACGCCGGCCGCGCGCCAGCGGCGGCGGGTGGCGGTCGGTCATGTCCTGGAGCCAGCGGTTGAGCGGGCCGGTGCCGACGCGGCGGTTCCAGGTGTCGTAGACCTGGAGGACGGTGGGCAGCAGGCGGTCGAGGCCCTTGCCGGTGAGCGCCGAGCAGGTCACCAGCCGGATGCCCTTGACCTGCGGCAGCGAGGTCTCCAGCCGGTCCTTGATCTCGCCCAGGCACTTGCTCCGGTCCTTGATAAGGTCCCACTTGTTGACCGCGAGGATCAGGGCGCGGCCCTCGTCGATCACGTTGCGGGCGATGGTGAGGTCCTGTTTCTCCAGGCCGAGCGTGCCGTCGATCACCAGCACCACCACCTGGGCGTACTTGATGGCGCGGAGCGTGTCGGTGCTGGAAAGCCCCTCCAGGCGTTCCGTGACCTTGGCCTTGCGGCGCAGGCCCGCCGTGTCGATCAGCCGCAGCGTGCGCCCCTGGAAGGTCCACGAAATGGCGATGGCGTCGCGGGTGATCCCGGCCTCGGGACCGGTCACGAGGCGGTCCTCTCCCACCAGCCGGTTGATCAGGGTCGACTTGCCGACGTTGGGGCGGCCGACCACGGCGAGCTGCAGCAGGCTATCGTCGGCGGTGTCCTCGTCTTCGGCGTCCACGCCTTCTTCGTCCGCGCCCTCTTCGTCCGCGTTTGGCGGGATGTCGTCGGCGATGTCTTCGCCCCTGTGGTCGTCCGGCTCTTCTTCCCGCTCTTCTTCCGACTCCGGGGCGGGCTTCACGTACTCGGCGAGGGCTTCGTAAAGCTCGCCCATGCCCTCGCCGTGCTCGGCGGAGAGCGCCACCGGGTCGCCCAGCCCCAGGCCGTAGGCTTCCAGACGGCCGGACTCGCTGGCGCGGCCCTCGCATTTGTTGGCGGCCAGAATGACCGGCGTCGGGAGGCGCCGCAGCCGTTCGGCGAACACGCTGTCGAGCGGGGTGACGCCGGCCCGGGCGTCGATCAGCAGCACCGCGACGTCGGCCTGGCGCAGCGCCTGTTCCGTCTGCTGCATCATCCGCGCCTCGAGCGCGTCGCCGCCGACGTCGTCGAACCCGGCGGTGTCGACGACGGTGAACCGGAGATCGCCGAGCCGGCCCTCTCCCTCGCGGCGGTCGCGGGTGACGCCGGGGCTATCGTCGACGATCGCCAGCCGCCTGCCCACCAGCCGGTTGAACAGCGTCGATTTGCCGACGTTGGGGCGGCCGACGATGGCGACCGTGAAGGCCGTCCTCGCGCGGTTGGCGGGCGGGGGCATGGGGCTATCTCAACGAAATGAGTTCGGAATCGTCGCTGAGCAGGAACAACGCGCGATTGGCGACGATGGGCGTCACCGACACGGGGTCCGACATGGCCTGGATCCCGAGCACCTTCCCCGTGTACGGCGACAAAGTCATGGCGTCCCCGTTGGACCCGGCGATGATCAGCCGGTCGCCGGCGAGAACGGGACCGGACCACAGGATCGGGTCTTCCAGTTCCTCGGGGTTCTCGTAGGCCGGAAGCGGCGTGACCCAATAGATCCGTCCGTCCTCCCGGCCGAGCGCCACCACTTCGTTTTCGTTGGTGATCATGAAGAGGTAGTTGCCGGCGACCCAGGGCGTCTGGAGACCGCCCAGATCCTTGTCCCAGACGCGCCGTCCGGTACGAAGGTCGATGGCGGCCATCAGGTCGCCGTGACTGACGGCGAACACCAGGCCTCGGTCGATCACCGGCGCCGCGCGGATCTGCGACAGCGCCCCCAGCTCGTCGGTGCGCCGGGCCGACGTGAGCGAGTCGCTCCACAGCTCCTGTCCGGTTTCCACCTTCAGGGCCACCAGTTCGCCGGACGAGAACGGCGCCACCACGACGCCCGAGTCCACCGCCGGCGCGGCGCCGCCGAGCAGGTTGGCGGTTTCGACGATGGCCGTGTGCTTCCACAGCTCGCCGCCGTCGTGGACGCCGAGGGCGTAGAGCGTATTGTCGATGCTGACGGCGAACACGCGGCCGGCCCGGACCGTCGGCGGCGAATGAAACGGCGCGCTCTTTTTCTCGCGCCACAGCTCCTCGCCGGTGGCGGCGTCGAGCGCGATGATCTTGGCGAAGCCGGTGGTGGCGACGATGCGCCCGTCCTCGAAGGCGATGCCGCCGATGGTGACGTCGTCGTCCTCCTCGTCGTCGGCGAGATCCACGTCCCAGATCCGCTGGCCGGAGCCGGCGTCGAACGCGCGGACCACGTGCTCCGAGTCCATGGTGTAGACGCGGCCGGCGGCGATGATGGGAGGCGCCAGCCGGGGCCGAGAATCGCTGGCGCTCCTGCCGATGTCCGCGCGCCAGGCCGGGGCCGGCCGCGCCGCCAGCTCGAGATGGTGCATGGCGTGATTGGCGTAGCCGCCCGACTGCGGCCAGTCCGGGTTGGCGAGCGGGCGGGGAAGGCGGATGGAATTGGGGTCGGCCTGCGGATCGGGGTTCACCGTCCGCTGGTGCGCCAGGACCGAAATGCGCTCGCCCGGCAGCGGCGGATCGTCGCCCTTGCCGAACCAGGTGTCGCAGCCCGCGAGCAGGACGGCCGCGCACAGCGGAAACGCAATGCTCCGGAATATACGCGCCGTGGGCCGCCGCGACGATGTCATCAAGGGTTTCAACTTTCGCCGATCACAGCCAGGAGTTCAATGGCCCGTGCCCGGATCCCCGCCGGCGTGGCCGGGTCGCCGGCAAGACCCGCGAACAGTTCGCGGGCACGGTCCGCATCGCCCGTCTGCCAGGCGATCACGGCTTGCAGTTGGCGCGCGCTGAACCGCCATGGATTGTCGGGGCCCGCGACCGGTTCGAGTTTCTCCATCAGTTCGGCCGGGTTCGCCGGCGCCACGGGCTTCGACAGGATCTGCTGGACACCGAGGATGACGGCGAGGTCGCGATAGATGGGATCGATGTCCCGCCCGGCCAGTTCCCAATAGGCCGCCGCCGCCATCTCGCGCTCGCCTTGCTCGCCGATCAGCGCCGCCGAGCGGAACCGCGCCAGCATCGCGTATCCGTCCGGACCGCCGTCGGCGATGCCCAGCAACGCCTGTTCCGCCACGCCGGCGTCCGCCGAGGCCAACTCCTGGGCGGCGACCAGTTTTTCGCTCGCCTCCTCGCGGAGGCCGCGGTTGTAGCTGTACCAGCCCTGCGTCCCCGCGACGCCGACCACGAGAACCAGGGCGGCGGCGATGACATACTTGCCGTAGCTCTTCCACAGCTTGGCGTACTTTTCGTGACGGATGTCCTCGTCGATTTCGCGAAAGAGGCTGTCTGATGTCGGATCGGCCAAGAATAAGCTCCCGTGAACGTGTGCCCTTAAAATCGCCTAAACCGGCCGCCGCCGCAAGAGCGCCGCGCCGAGCGCGCCGCTACTTCCACTTGATGGAACATCCCATGCTGGCGGTCTGCTCCTCGGGTCCCCGGCCGGTTTCCGCCACCAGGGTCATGGCCTCGAACAGCTCGCGGCGGGCATCCGGCGCCTGGTCCTTGCGCGAGGCATCCAGGCGTCCGCGGTACTGCAGTTCCAGGTCCGCGTTGAACCCGAAAAAGTCGGGCGTGCAGACCGCGTCGTAGGCCCGCGCCACCTCCTGGGTCTCGTCCACCAGATAGGGAAACGCGAATCCATGGGCCTCGGCGAACGCCTTCATGCGGGGGGGCGCGTCGTCGGGGTAGCGGCGGTAGTCGTTGGACATGATCGCGGCGACGCCGATTCCCAGCTCCCGAAGGTCGCGGGCGTCCCGGGCGATGCGGTCGGCGACCGCCCTGACGTAGGGGCAGTGGTTGCAGATGAACATGATCAGCGTGCCCTTGGGGCCCCTGACGTCGGCCAGGGTATGAAGGCGGCCGTCGGGATCCTTGAGGCTGAAATCCACGGCCTTCCATCCGAAGTCGCAAATGGGCGTGTTCATGGATGCCATGTCGATCTCCCTTGCCTGCCGTTGCCGTTCGCGTCCCCGGGACCGCACCCCCGCTCCCGGGCCTTCTGTTAGCCGACATTGATGCCGCCGATCAATGCCGCCGATCACCCCGACCGCCGTCCCGGCCGGTTCCGCCGCTCCGGCGCTATCCGCCGGCGAGCAGGCCGCTGGCCTTGACGCCGTCGAACACGAACTGCACCGCCAGCGCCGCCAGCAGGATGCCCACCACCCGCGAGATCACGTTCTGTCCGGTCACGCCGAGCAGCTTGTGCAGGCGCGCGGCGATTAAAAGCAGCGCGAGCGTCATGGCCATGACCGCCAGCAGCATCGCCACCACGATCGCCTCCAGCGCGAGGTCGCCGTCCGCCTCCGCCGTCAACAGGATCGCGGCTCCGAGCGCGCCCGGACCGGCGATCAGCGGCGAGGCCAGCGGAAACACCGAGATGTCCGGCTTTCCCTCCGCCTCGTAGGTTTCCGCCGGCGTGGTCCGCGACATGGTCGACGGCCGCGCGAACACCATGTCGATGCCGAGCAGCAGCAGCAGAATGCCGCCGGCCGTCCTGAGCGCCGGAAGCGTGATCCCGAGCCAGCCGAGGATGCTGCCGCCGAGGAGGGCGAAAACCACCAGCACGACGGTCGCGATCGCGGTGCCCTTGATGGCCATGGTCCGGCGCTGGCGCTCCGTGGCGGAGGCCGCGAGCACGGCGTAGATGGCCGCCACGTCCACCGGGCCGACGGTGGCGAAGAACATGGTGAACGCGCGAAGGGCCATTTCAAGCATGGTCGATCATCCGCCCCGCTCGCGCCATCGGCCGCGTCCGCCCAGGCCGCCCGGTCCCGACAGCACTAGCCGGACGCCATGGACGCCGGCGACCGCTTGGCCGGCGGCCAGTCCGCCAGCGCCGCCGCCAGCCGTTCGAAATCCCGGTCGTTGCCCGGCATGCCGAAGCGCAGCCACTCCGGCCGGGCCGGAAACGCCCGCACCAGGATCCCCGATTGCGCGAGGTGTTCGAAAAGCTCGGCCGCCCGGGGGTGTTCGATCAGGCGGAACAGCGTCGTCCCACCCACCACGCCGAGACCCATGCGGATGAGTTGGCCGTCGAGGCGCGCCGTGGCCGCCCGCAACCGGACCCGCGCCGCCTTGATCCAGTGATCGTCGGCCATCGCCACCGCGCCGATGGCCGCCGCCGGGCCGCTGACCGCCCACGGCCCCATGGCGTCGCGGAGCCGGTCCGCGAGGGGCGCGCCGGCGAGGGCGAAACCGAGGCGCATGCCGGCCAGGCCGAAGAACTTGCCCGCCGAGCGCACCACGAGCAGGTCGGGACGGCCCACGTGTGGCGCCATGCTGGTGTCCGGCGCCACGTCGGCGAAGGCCTCGTCCACCACCAGAAACCGGCCCTCCGCGAGCCCGAGGAGACGCTCCCGCCCGACGATCCGGCCGGTGGGGTTGTTGGGGTTGACCACCACGGCCGCGCCGAACTCGGGTCCGACGTCGTCCGGTTCCGCCACCATGTGCACCGCGTGGCCGGCGTCGGCCCAGCATTTCTCGTGCTCGCCGTAGGTGGGGCCGAGGACGGCCACGCGGGTCGCCGGTATCAGCCTCGGGATCCACTGGATCACCATCTGCGACCCGGGAGCGGGGATCACCATGGCCGGGTCGGCGACGCGGTAGTACCGGGCCGCCGCCTCGCGCAACCAGTCGTAAAGCCCCGAATCGGGGAGGCGCTGCCAGTAATCCGGCGCCAGGTCCGGGACCGGATACGCGTTGGGGTTGATGCCGGTGGAGAGGTCCAGCCAGCCGACGCGGGGGATGCCGTAGCGGGTCGCCGCCGCGTCCACCGCTCCGCCGTGCGTCATCGTGTCATCCTCGGCGCCCACGTTCATGTCTCCCGCAAGGTTTGGCGCGCCGCGCCGGGTCGGTCCGGTGGCGCCCGCCCATCGCTGGGCCGGGGTATGGTGACACCGCCCCGAGTCCGAAAGATGGCAAGCGCCGAACTCCGGGATGCCGGGTTCCCTTGCCCGCCAGGGTCCTCGATAGCATATCTTCCCGGTCCCGGTGTATTTATCTTGATGTGTCGGATCATTGACGGATTGGCGGTGGTGGCGCCGGATCGGACCGCCGGCGCGATTACGCGAGAGGGAGCGTTTGCATGACCGACGGACCGCCCCGGCTGTTTTCGAGGCGCCGGCTGCTGGGGACGGCCGCGGCCGGCGCGCTCGCGGCGGCGGGCGGGCGGGCGGCCCGGGCGGCGGGAATGGCCACCGATTCGGGCGCGGGGTCGGCGCTCGCGGCGGCCTCGGCGCTGCCGCTGACCTTCGACGTGGTCTGGGCCGGCGGCGTCATCGGCGTCCACGCGGTCCGGTTCGAGACGGCCGGCGATGACCTTCGCGTCGACACCGTCATCGACATCGACGTCACGCTGCTGTGGATCACCGCGTTCAGCTATCTCCATCACGCCACCGAGGTCTGGCGGGCCGGGCGCCTCGTGTCCTTCGAGAGCGACACCCTCGACAACGGCCGCGTGGACACGGTGAAGGGCGCGGCGCGCGAGGACGGGTTCGAGGTCACCGGCCGCCGGGGCACGCTGACGGCGCCCGCCGACATCATCCCGGGAACCTTCTGGAACCCGGAGATCGTGTCGCGCGACGTGGTGCTCGATCCCAAGAAGGGAACGCTGGAGGACCAGGTGGTTCTCGGCCACGACCGCGTCCAGATCGAGGTCGGCGGCCGCCCGCTCGCGGTCACCCGCTACCGCCTCGACAGCATCCTCGAGGGCGCCATCGATTACGACGACAACGGCCGCTGGTCCGGCGCCTGGTTCAGGAAGCGGGGCGGCAGGGTGGAATACCGGCTGAAAGCGTAGCCGGAACCGCTCCGCCAAGCGTTCGGTTCAGCGTTTCCCGAGGCTCAGGATATAGGCGATGATGTCGTCGGTCTGCTGCGGCGTCGGCATCACGTCGGGCATGGCGTCGTGGGGCGACTGGAAGAAAGCGCGGAGAGCCCTCTCGTTGAAGGCGGGATCGTCCGCCAGCGACTGGAACGCCGGGACCCCCTCGAAGATGTCGACGCCGCCCGGCGCCACCTCGTGGCATTCGCCGCACCAGTCCTCGGAGATTTCGCGGCCCACGATGGGGTCGCCGGGCAAGTCCGCCGCCAGGGCGCCGCCCAGGGCCGCGATCAACGAAACGACGGCGATCAAACAGGTTTGAATGTGCATCAGCGGCCGGCCTTTTCGTAGGTTCCCACGAGTTCGGTCTCGGCGAGGACATGACCCTTCATCGCCTTCATCAGCTCCGCCTTGGTGGGCGTCCGGAGGCTGGTGAGCACCACGTCGAGGGCGTACAGCTTGTGGAAGTAGCGGTGGCGCCCGATGGGTGGGCAGGGACCGCCGTAGCCGGTTCTGTTCCAGTCGTTCAGGCCCTGTTCGGCGGCGGGCGGCAGCGCCTCCGCGCTCACCGCCTCCGGCAGCGCGCCCGCCGTCGGCGGCAGGTTGTACAGGATCCAGTGCACCCAGGTCAGCTTGGGAGCCTTCGGATCCGGAGCATCGGGATCGTCCACCACCAGGGCGAGGCTCTTGGTCCCGTCGGGCGCGCCCGACCACGCGAGCGGCGGCGAAACGTCCGCTCCCTCGCAGGTGTACCGTTTGGGTATGTCTCCGCCCTCGGAGAACGCCGGCGACATCAGTGAAAGCGGCATGGCGGCTGCTCCTGTTTCCCAATTCGGACAGAGTAGGGCGATCGACATCGCGACCGGCAAGGGCGCCAACCACCGTGACCTGGACCCGGGCTCGTTCGTACGACCCGCCGTGACGGTTGCGATCAACCTGCCTATCCTTCCCTCGCTTCAGGATACGACAACCCCGTCCGCCGCGCCAGGGCCTCGTCGCGTTCGGCGTTGTCCAGTGTCGCCCATGTCGACGCGAAGGATTCCCCCCGATTGAGGCATCCCGCCTTTACCCGGAACGGTTATTGACGTATAATAATTGTAATATATGCGATGAAAGAATGACCAACCCCAATAGGGGAGATGGAGCGATGCAAGGCGGGAAACTGCGGATTTTCATCAGCCATCGGCATGACGACCTGACGATCTGCCAGCGGATCAAGAACATCCTGGCCGAGCGCGCGGCCGGCAAAATCGAGTTCCTGTTCGCGCCGGAAAAAATAACCGACGGCGAGGAATGGTACCGGTGGATCAAGGACAACGCGCCGAACGCGGACATTTTCCTGTTCGTCTACACCAAGCCCAGCCTGTGCTGGGACTGGGCGTTGTTCGAAACCGGAATGTTCGAGGCGATCCGCTCCACCCTGAAGAAAAACGCGCACGCCTTCGTCTGCCTGCACGCGCCCGAGGTCGACGTTCCCGAGCCCATTAAGGCGCTGCAGACGCGCCCCGCCACGCCGGAAAAGGTGGAGCAATGGCTCCGCTGGCTGTTCGGCGAGACGCTGCCCGGAATGACGGAGCCGATCAACGCCGATTACGCGGCGGGCGAGAGCATCGCGGTGGAAGCCGCGACGATTTCCGAGCTGATCACCAAGCAGGCGATGGATGCCCTGGATATCGAGGAGCGGCTGAAGACGGCGCTGATCCCGGTGGAGCAGCGGATTCTCCGCAACGGGCTGCGCCTCGCGTTCTTCTTTCGCTGGTGCGTGGCCGAGCCGCGGCTCGACCTCTTGAGGTTCTGCGACGACGGCGACAGGTTTCGCGCGATAACCGGGGAACTGGCGCGCGACCTTGCCTGGGTGCACGCCCAGGGTGAGCAGGACAACGTCGCGTTTCTCGGCTTGCTGAAAGACAATCTGAGCGAGGAGCAGTACCAGCAGATCCTCGTCGTCTTCGGCCGCTGGCGGCACCACGCGGGGCAGCTTCTGCTGGCGATCGAACGGGATTCGGACGCCAAGGACCGGCGCGAGGTGATCGTCGGTTCGTTGGAGCGCCTCCTGGAGTTGAACAAGTTCTTCACGTCGGTGTTCGCGACGGCGATGACCGAACTCGTTTCCAGGCACAAGCCCCGGTTCGAGGACATCAGCGACGGGGTCCAGATCAACCAGCGCCCGGCGGCGTAGAGCAATAATCGATCGAGCGGGTCCAGGATGTCGAGGCGCGCTCTCCGACAATCGGCGCTTTTCTTGAAACTGTCCCGACACGGGCCGGGGGGCGTCTTCCGGTCGTCAGGAGGCCTTGCGGGATTCGATGTAGCCGAGGATCTGGCTGGTGGGGAGCTTCTGGCTGGCGGGGCCGGCGCGGACGTAGAAGTCTTCGTCCTTGCCGCATTTCAGGAACGCCGGGGTGGTGGAGCGGGCGCACTGGATCGCCGCGACGCTCTTGCCGTCGATCTCGACGAGGCCGTAGCGGATGAACGGGGCGAACTCGATGCCGATGTGCTGGTTGATCAGGTTGCCGATGTGCCTCAGGCACTTGTCGGCGTTGGCGAAGCCGTCGGATTCGAGGCCGAGCGCGGTGCCGTCGTCGTCGACGCCGATCAGGACGATGCCGCCCTCGGTGTTGAGGAAGCCGACCACGCCCTTCAGCCAGGCCAACTCGATTTCCTTGCCCGGCTTGCCGGAGCGCAGGTTCCAACGCACCGTCGACTTGAATTCGAGCCGTTCGCTCTCTCCCTTGGCCATCAGGGCGCGGATCCGGGCGGGGTCGTCGAGGCCGGTTTCCAGCGGATCGTCGCCGGCGGACGCGAGGCGCCGCGCTTCGCCGGCCAGCCAGTCCATCTGCTGGCCGTGCTTGCGGACCAGCAGGATCGATCCGACGAACGCCGCCAGCCCGAGAAAGATGATGGCGGCGGGCACGATGTTGCGGTAGGCGCCGATGCCGTCCAGCAGTTCGTACTCGGGGATGGCCGTTCCCAGCCGGAACGTCCGGTTGCCCACCGCGACGGGGCGGAACGCCGCCCACCAGGCGACGCCCTCGCTGAGATAGCGGAAGGGCCGCGCGGAGCCGGGGTGTTTTGACGTCCAGGCGGCGAAGGCCGCGTTCAGGTGGTCCAGCCCGAGCGAGTCCACGGGCGTCAGGACGGCCTCGCGCAGCGCCGAATCGTCGCCGAACAGCTCGTCTTTCGGGGGGCCGATCACCCGCCCGTCGTCGGTGACGATGAACACGTCGCCATGCTCGCGCGCGCTCAGCGACGCCGTGAACCGGGAGATTTCGAGAAGCAGGACGTCGAAGGCGGCGACGGTGGTGCGCGCGGCGCGGTCCGGGCTCCGCCAGCGGATCGCCGCCGTCAGCCCTTTTTCGTCGCCGGTGAAGAACGTGTAGGGTTCGGTCCAGAACGGCTTGTCGCCATCGGCGGCGTCCGCGGCGCCGCGATACCAGGGTCGGTCGCGCGGATCGTAGCGGGTGTCCTCGGTCCAGCGCCGGGTCTCGGTGGTGGGCGTGTCCCAGCGGATCCAGAGCGTGGTCCCGCCGTCTCCCTCGCCGGCGCCGGTCAGCCGGGTCAGCCACCCGTCGCCGTCGCGCATCAGGGCGTAGGCCTGGCCGGCGCTGTTGCCGAGCACGATGGCCGAGACGTGGGGAAGCTGCTGGAGCAGGGGGATGAACTGGATGTTGAGCGGGCGGGCGTCGGTCAGATCGGGCTGAACGGTGCGGCCCCAGTTGCGCGCCACCAGCAGCTTGCTGGTGATCGGCGCGAAGAACGCTTGCAGCCGCGCCTCCACCTGTTGGGCGGCGTCCTCGACGACCCGGTGCAGCATGGCGTCCCGCATCTGCGCGACCTGATAGTGGAAGACGCCCAGGATGACGCCGCAGATGATGAGAATCAGCGGCGGAATGATCCAGAGGACGGTTTTGCGAAGGTGCTTGGACGCGGACTTCATACGCTGTTCTTATACCAACCGCCGCGCCGGGTCACCATCCGCCAGTTCAAGGGATTCTTGCCGGCGCCGTCCGCTTCGCCTATGGTTCCGAGGAATGTACCCTTTTGGGGTAAATCGGGGGCCTGCCCACCATGTTTCGTCCCGGCGTCGGTATTCCTCTCCGTTGCGCTCTCGTGCTCGTCGCGCTGCTGGCGCTCGGCGCCGCCGGGTGCGGCACGCAAACCGTAACCCCCGAGAACAGCCGGGCGCCGATCTGGCGGTACCCGACGGTGGTGGTCGGCGACATCACGCCCGGGCATCCCGAATGGAAGCGTCTCGCGCGGTTCTTCAAGGCCGGTCTCGCCCAGCGGCTCCGCGAGTCCGGGGCGTTCGAGAGCGTGCTGTACCCGGCGCCGGTGACCGTGCCGCCGCTGGCGATCGTGGTGGAGGGCGAGATCGACGGCGTCGACGAGGGCAGCGAACTGACTCGTATCCTGATATCGAGCGACGCCAGCCGGGCCGCCGTACAGGGGCGGTTCCGGGTGGTCGACGGCGCCGGCGCCGACGCGGTGCTGGTGGAGTTTCGCCAGGAGCGGATCTCCGAGGACTCCGACTTCGTCGAAGGTCAGATCTACATGGAGGACTTGGTGGCCCAGTTCGGCCGGGACGCCGCTGGCGTGGTGATCCGGTGGTCGCGGGGCGAGGACCTGGAGCCGGATCCGCCGATCGTGGAGTGGTGGAACGAAACGCTGGCGATCTTCGATTGATCGCGCGCGCCGGCCCGCCCCGTCCGGGCGGTCATGTCGCGGACCCATTGCGTGGTCAGGGGTCCGTTTCCCCCGTGCCGGGTTCGCGGGCGTACCGGCTCGCTTCGCGGTCGTAGGCGTCGAAGCCGACGGTTTCCCTGAGTTCGGCGAAGTCCATAAGGCGGTCGGGAGACGGGCGCCCGGCCCGCAGGTCCTCGAGCGCGCCGCTCATGGCCCGCGCCGCCGCGCTCAGCAGCGTCAGCGGGTAGGCGGCGATGGCGAAACCCATGGCCTCCAGGCGCGCCGGGGGAATCACCGGCGTGTCGCCGCCCTCCACCATGTTGGCCATCTTCCAGCCGGGCAGTTCGCGGCAAACGGTTTCCATCTCGGCCTCGGTCCGGGGCGCCTCCACGAACAGGATGTCGGCGCCGGCCTCGGCGAAGGCGCGGGCGCGCAGCAGGGCCTCGTCGAGGCCGTGCGTGGCCCGGGCGTCGGTGCGCGCCAGGATGAGGATGTCGCCGCGTTCGTTCCGCGCGTCCACCGCCGCCCGGATGCGATCGAGCGCCTCGGTCCGGCCGGTCACCGCCTTGCCCCGGGTGTGGCCGCAGCGCTTGGGCGCGACCTGATCCTCGATCATCACCGCCGCGAACCCCGCCCGGGCATACCCCTCCACCGTGCGCTTGACGTTGAGCGCGTTGCCGTATCCGGTGTCGCCGTCGCCGATGACCGGGATCGAGACCGCCGCGCAGATGCCCCGGCCCTGATCGACCATTTCGCCGTAGGAGATGAGCCCGGTGTCCGGTAGGCCGAGCCGCGTCGCCGAGACGGCGAAGCCGCTCATGAAGGTGAGCGGGAAGCCGGCCCGCTCGATCAGTTTCGCGGACAGGGCGTCGAAACAGCACGGCATGACCAGGAGCCGGCCCTGGTCGAGGAGCGCGCGCAGCCGGCCGGCGGGCGTGTCGGTGGTCTGTCTGGCCATGGCGGGACCGGTTTAGCGCCAAGGCGGGCCGCGGGTCCAATCCTTCTTTCGTCGCTGTCCTCGCGGCCGGGTCCCGGGGGGTGCCTCGGCGGCGGGGGAGCGTCCCGGCGGACCGGGCGGGGCTCCGGAAACGAAGACGGCGGCGGAGTGATCCGCCGCCGTGCTCGTCGTCAGAAGATGACGGTCCTTCGCGTTACGCTTTCCGGCGACGACGCCAGGCCGCGAGGCCCATGGCCGCCAGTCCGGAGCCGAACAAGGGAAGGGCCGCCGGAATGGGAGTGACGATCTCGGTGCCGGGGCCGCGATAGCAGACATCGCCTTCGCCGGGCTCGCCATAGCCGTTGGTGCACAACGTTCCGCGCAACACGGTCCAGTTCGGGAATCCCGCTTGGTTGGTCAGGTCGTAAAGCTCCACCACGCCGCTTTCGACGCTGAGGGCGAAGTTGTTGGAGCCGCCGGTCGTCGAGAACGGCACGTTGAAGTCCAGGCCGGTGACGAACAGGCTTCCGAGATAGCTCAGGAAGTTGACGGTCGGTCCCGGGTTCGACGGATCGTAATAGGTATTGCTCGTCTCATTGTAGCGGAAGTCGTCGCCCGCGTCGAACGAGACGGACGTGCCCTCGAACTCGAAATGGATATCGAAGTTCGGGTCCTCCACCGGACCGCAGAAAACCCGTCCGCATCCGGCGTTGTTGAATGTCAGGTGACCGGTGCCCTTGGTCGCCTGGGTGATGCCGAGGGTCGCGTTCAAGCTGGGTTCGACCCATTCGCCGGTCATCAGGTTCGACTTCCCGACCGCCAGCTTGGCCGGATTATACGTAAGCCACAGGTCCCACGTTACCACCGCTGCCTTGGCGGGCGCGGTCGCGGCGGTCAGCACCGCCAAAGCGAAGCCGGCGAGGGCCGCTTTCGCCGTCACTTCCCCTATCCTCTTAACAGACATCTTCAGTTCCTCCTCACGTTCGGCGTCAATCTTCTGGTGTTCCTCGCATCTGCCGCCGAAAGTGCGCGCTCGTATGACGAGTTAATCCGGCGTCTCAGATTACTTGCAATTGAAACGTTTTTTGCGTGTATTGTCAAACTAAATATCGGCCATAAATTGCAGTAAATTTTCACCCATTCGGATAAAAATCAGAAAACTGCAACACTAAACAGAAATTTATGGTCATCAACGAAATCATACCCAAATTGGTATTTACAAAATTGCCATCAATATCGAAAAGTGTTTCGAATAACCCATATGGATACTTGGAGACGCGTCTATTCCGGTTCAGGGTGCTGTCCGGGTGGTTCCACGGCGCATCGGGCGCGCGCGCCATTCCGCTCCGACGCCCCAGGCCGCCCCGGGGTATCCGCAACCGGAGAGGGTGTTCCGCCGATGCCGCAGCGGGTGGCGGCGGAGCCCGCTGTCACAAATCCGTCATTTGCCAGAATCCCGGCCGACGGGGATATTGCGCCGCCAAAACAACACGGGAGGTTGGCCATGGACGGCGGGGTTCGCGCCAAGCTGCTGCAACAGCTGCAAGACGTCAGGAAGAGCGTCGTCGAAAACGGCGCCAGGATGGTCGCCCGCTGGGATCCGATGCTGTCGCGCGGCGCCTTTCAGGACAGCGCGGTGAACCTGTCCCACTATCTGGCGCTCCGGCAACTGGACCTGCGGCCGATGCAGGCGGAACTGACGCCGCTCGGCCTGTCGTCGCTCGGCCACTGCGAGGACAGCGTCCTGCCGACCCTCGACGCCGTCATCGCCAACCTGGAGGCGATCGGCGACCGGCATGGCCAGTCGACCATCGAGCGGCCGGCGGCCGAGGATTTCCGCGCCGGCCGGGCCCTTTTGACGAAGAACAGCGCGACCGTGTTCGGACCTCCGCCCAAGGGCCGCGAGACGCGCATTCTCGTCACCCTGGCGCCGAAGATCGCGAAGGATCCGGCGAAGCTCCGGGCGTTGTTCGACGCCGGCATGGATTGCGCGCGCATCAACTGCGGCCGGGACTCGGCGGACCAATGGTCGGCGATGATCGACGCCGTCCGCGTGGTCGGCGCCGAGGTGGGGCGCGAATGCCCGGTGCTCATGGACCTCGCCGGTCCCAAGATCCGCACCCAGGAGGTGATCACGCCGAAGAAGACCACCATGGTGGAGGCGGGGGACAGGATCCTGCTCGCGTTCGACAAGCCGGACAAGGACAACGACGGCTTCCCGTTCCAGGCGAGCTGTTCCATGCCCGAGGTGCTGCGCCAGATCGCCCCCGGCGCCCGGGTGAGCATCCGCGACGGCCTGATTTCCGGCGAGGTGGAGGAGATCCGCGGCGACGGGCTGGTGATGGCGGTGGTCCGCACGCCCCCCGGCGGCTATCCGCTACAGGAAAAGCGCGGGATCAACTTCCCCGGCTCCGCCCTGGTGGTGCCGCCGCTCACCGGCAAGGACCTGGAGGATCTCGATTTCGTCGCCTCCCGCGCCGACGGTGTCAGCTATTCCTTCGTTCAGCGCCCCGAGGACATCGCCTGGCTCCAGGAGGAGCTGGAAAAGCGCCGTCCCGGCCAGCCGCCCATGCCGATCATCGCCAAGATCGAGACCGGGCTGGCGTTCACCAACCTGCCGGACCTGATCGTCCAGGCGGCCGGCGCCAACCCCTTCGCGGTAATGATCGCGCGCGGCGACCTGGCGGTGGAGATCGGCTACGAGCGGCTGTCGGAGGTCCAGGAGGAGATCCTCTGGCTCTGCGCCGCCGCCCACGTGCCGGTGATCTGGGCGACGCAGGTGCTGGAAAGCCTGGTCAAGCGCGGCATGCCGTCGCGCGGCGAATTCACCGACGCCGCCATGGCCGAGCGCGCCGAATGCGTCATGCTCAACAAGGGCAACTACATCGCCGAGGGCATCGCCGTGCTCGACAACGTGCTGACGCGCATGGAGTCCCACAACCAGAACCGCAGCCGCCAGCTCCGCCCGCTGCGCGCCTGGGCGCGGGACGCCTGACGCCGGGCGAGACCGCGAAACCGGCTACGGCAGCAGGAACACCGTCGCCAGGCCGAGGAAGATGAAGAACCCCATGCTGTCGGTGGTGAAGGTGAGCAGCACGCTCGATCCCAGCGCCGGGTCGCGGCCCATGCGGTTCATGGTCACCGGCACCGCGATCCCCACCGCCGACGCCACCAGCAGATTGAGCAGCGTCGCCGCCGCCATCACCGCCCCCAGCGCCGGGTTCTGATAGAGCGCGAAGGCAACCACGCCCATGACGCCGCCCCAGATCAGGCCGTTGACGGCGCTCACCCCCACTTCCTTGAGCGCGAGGTGGCGCATGTTGCCGGCGTTGATCTGATCCAGCGCCAGCCCGCGAATGAAGATGGCGATGGTCTGGTTGCCGGTGTTGCCGCCGACGCTGGCGATGATCGGCATCAGCGTGGCCAGCGCCACCAGTTGCTCGATGCTGCCCTCGAACAGGCCGATCACCCGCGACGCGATGAACGCGGTGAACAGGTTGAGGCAGAGCCACATCCACCGCTGGCGGGCGGTCTTCCAGATGGGCCCGAGCAGGTCCTCGTCCGGGCTTCAGGCCCTCGCGCTTGAGCGCCTGGTCCTCGGCCTGCTCGCGGACGAAATCCATCACCGCGTCCACCGTCAGCCGTCCGATCAGCCGTCCCTTGTCGTCGACCACCGGGGCCGAGACCAGGTCGTAGCGCTCGAAGGCGCGGGCGGCGGCGCCGGTCTTGTCGAGCGGCCGGAAGCGCTCGGCGTCCGTATCCATCAGATCCGCCACCCGTTCCCGCGTCCGGTGCAACAGCAGCGTCTTCAGCGGCAGGACGCCCTTGAGCCGCCGCCGGTCGTCCACCACGAACAGGCGGTCGGTCTGGTTGGGGAGGGACCCCAGGCGCCGCAGCAGCTTCAGCACGTCCTTGACGGTGGCGCCGGCGTCGACGGCGATCTCGTCGTTGTTCATCAGGTGGCCGACGGTGTCGTCGGGGTAGGAGACCGACGCCTTGACCCAGGCCCGCGCCTCGGGATCCAGCGACAGGTAGTGCTCCTGGAGCACGTCGTCGGGCACGTGCTGGGCGATCTGGGCGAGGTCGTCGTCGTCGATGTGGTCGCAGATGGCGAGCAGCCGGTCGCGGCCGGTGGACCGGGCGAGCGAGTTGGCGACCCCGTCGGTGGCCTCCCACAGCACGTCGCCCGCCTTGTCCAGGCCCACCTGTTCCCACGCCGTCCGGCGCTGGTCGGGCGGCAGCATTTCCAGCAGGTGGGCGATGTCGGCGGGGGGCAGGGCGTTGATCCGGTTGGCCACCTCCGCCAGGTGCTGGCCATGGGTGACCCGTTCCACCAGTTCGCGGTTACGCGCGCTCTGGCCAAGCGCGGTGTCGGTGACCATCCGCTCGCGGTTCAACAGCGTGACGATGGACTGGATCCGGGTCCGCAGCCGGTCGTCCGCCGTCGGCGCGTTCGCGGCCGGCGCGTCCTCCCCGGGAGATGCTCCGCGACTGGGCGGGGGAACGGGCGGCGGCTGGGTTTCGGGCATGGTTCGTGTCCTGGCTTGTTCCGCGCCTGGAATCAGCCTGAACGGCCCCCGATGCAAGCCTTCGTTGAGTCCCCGTTCCGTTAAGCTTTTATGGCGTCCTGGCGGCCGGCTTGACCGCGCCGTTCCTGGACCGCCGGCTCCGCCGGTTTCTGATCGATCCGGCGTTTTTGCGGCGCGCGCGGGCGCAAGCCGAGGTTCGCGGGCGCGATGGCCGCGGCGGCCCGCGGGGCAGGAGCGGCGTCCCCGCGCTCCCCGGACCCGCCCGCGCTCGCCGCCCAGTCCTCGAGCATTTCCACGTCGTCCGGGCTCAGGTAGCGGATCGCGCCCTCGCCATGCCGTTCCCGCAGCCGCAGGAAACCGGCCAGGGTCCGGCGCGCCCCGGAACTCAACCTGCGATTGATCGACACGCAATCGTCCAACAGCCGATCCAGGTCTCCGGGCGCCAGCATCGGGATCCTCCATCGCATGACCGCCGCGCATTTCCAGACGCAGAATTGTTGCCATCCAGAAACAACTTTTAGGCGTAACAAAATCTGTCAAAATTATGACGGGAATTGATTACAGGATCAACCCGCGCGTTTGCGTGACGTTTCGGTTTCACTTTTGTGGCGTTTCGCCGCGCCGGGCGGGAGAGGGGGGCCGGGCGAAAAATTTCAGTCGCGAAGCGGTGGCGGATGGCTGTATTCTGCGGTCCCGTGGATCCATCGGGAGTTGTCCGTACCCGTGTCGGTCATCGCCTTTCCGAGCCCTCTGCTGTCCGACGCCGACGAGGCGGCCATCGCCGCGCGGGTGATCGCGAGCCGGTACTACACCTGCAAGCGGACGACCCTCGACGACGGCCAGCCGGCCATGGCGCTGCTCAACCAGTCCCGCAAGATCCGGGGTTATGTCACCAAGAAACACGGCGTCTTCGCCGTCCTCGACGCCCGCCGCGCCCTCGTCGCCCAAGGCCGCAAACTCGACGAGGTCCTGTCCGTCCTGTTGAAGTGACGGTGGGCGGCACCGGCAAGTCACGGCCGTGCGCGCTCCCCGGCCGTGAGCGGACGCCGGAGGACCATCAAGCTCAGCGGATGCGCACCTGCCCATCCACCAGCCGGGCGGACGCGATCTCTTCGTTGTCGTTTCCGCCGAGGACGATTGGCGCGCCGCCCGAGTCCAGCCATGTCAACCGCGCGGTGCCGCCGGAGGAGGCGTTCGCTTGAAACAGCAGTCTGGCGATCGGCCCATTGCTAACGCCCTCGTCACCGAGGTTGACGAGGGCGAACCGGGCGATCCCCGTGGCACCGTCGATGTCCGCAGCCATCACCATGAACCCATTCGTTCCGGAAATCGATTTGATGACAAGGAGTTCCGGGTCGTATTTGATGCTGCCTTGAAGGGCGGCCAACCCGCCACCCTCGGTAATCTGTCTCACTTCGATGTCGACGGCGCCCGGCGCGCCGACCACGGTCGACGTGATGCCGATGACGATGGCGGGCCGGGGACGGCTGACCTGCCAGGCCAGGAAGACCAGCCCCAGGACGGCGACGGCGGCCGCGAGAAATGCCCATGTCCAGGGCCTGCCGCGAAACCGTCGTCCGAAGGATTGGAGTTCCATTTCCCGAGCCTCCGCTAAAGATTGTCCGGACCGGGGACCGGCCGCGTCGGGCCCGTCCGGCCGGTCCCGAGCTTGGTCTTGACCTCGAACCGTGCCTTGACCGCGCGGTCGCTGTTCATATCCACGATGCATTCGTCATACGAAGTCGAATTGCAGCCCTCCCAGCCATCGATGACCGAAAGCGCGTCCGGCGTCGCGATCAGCACCACCTTCGTGCCGCCGGCAAATCCAATGGCGCAGTTCGTGCCGCAATCGATGCCAAGGGGGGTGCTGACGACCGTTCCGCCACCCGTTCCCGCCCGGCTCAGGGACAAGGCGTACGGTCCCGTGATCAGACCGATGCTCTTGCTGGAAATCGCCATGACGTCGAGCAGATCGACCTCACCGTTTCCGTTCCAGTCGGCGCTCTTGACGAACGGGGCGGACTGGTTGACGAGTTGGTGGGCCATGCGCGCGTCGATGACGTTGACCATGCCATCGTGATTGATATCGCCCGCGGTGGTCGTCAGTCCGTTGCGTTCGTAAGCGCCAACGTCGCACTTTCCGGTCTTCGGCTGAGGCCGCGTGATGCCCCGCTGATCGGTCAAGAGGATCTTGCCGTTCAGATCCTTGCAGTCGCTCGCCGCGTCGATGGCCGCGCTTCCGGCCTCCAGGGCCTGGGTCGAGGTTTCGCCCGGCGGATTCTTTTTCAGCGGAGCCAGGTTGAGGCTCGCCGTCGTGACCTGGGTGAAGCCGGTGCAGGTGGCGTCGGTGGAGAGGTTGACGCCGACGGCCTTGAGGGTGCCTTTGCCGCTGCAGTTGTTCCCCGGATTGATGCCGCCGGCCAGATTGCCGCCGATGATCGAGTTCTTGATGGTCGCCGTTCCGGAATTGACGAGGCCGGCGTTGTCCTGATGAACCGCGTTCGTCGCGTTGTTCGCCACCGTGCTGTTGCTCATGGCCAGCAGGCCGCCGTTGATGATGGCGCCGCCGTCCTGGGCCCTGTTGCCGGAGAGGGTGCTGTTGACGATCGCAACGCTGTTGTTCTTGTTTCCCCATTGCTCGAGCCCGCCGGCGTGATAGGCGCCATTGTCCGAGAGGGTACTGTCGCGGATCGTCAGTTGTCCCGAATTGCTGACGCCGCCGCCGGCGCCGGCGCCGTTGTCCGTGATCGTGCCGCCGGTAATGGTCATCGGACCGGAATTAGAGATCCCGCCGCCGTGTCCGAGGGTCGCCGCGTTGCCGCTGATCACCGTGTCGGTGATCGTCGCCTTGTCGCCGTTGGAGATGCCGCCGCCGGTCCCGCCGGTGATCTCGTTCTTGCTGATGATGCTGTCCTTGACGATCAGCGTCGACGGGGCGCTGATGTAGATGCCACCGCCGTGACTCCCGGCCTTGTTCTCCGAGATGGTGCTGTTTTCGATGGTGAGCGTCGTAAAACAGTAACTGAAAATACCGCCGCCGGACGACAGGCTGACGGAGACGGGAGCAAAGGCGGTATTCTTGGAAATCTTGCTGTTGATGATGGTGACGGTTCCATTGTCGTAGACGAAAATCCCGCCGCCGACGCCCGACTCGATGCCGCTGGTTCCCGTCGCCACGTTGTCGACGACGTCGGTGTCGCTGATCTTGACCACCGACCCGTTGCCGACGTAGATGCCGCCGCCGAAGCTGGACTTGCCGTACCGGACGGTCACTTTTTCCAGACTGACGGTGACCTTTTTCGTCTTGCCGATGGTCAGCACGCGGCCGGTGGCGCTATTGGCCTTGGTGGCCGCCTGGATGATCGTCGACGAGGCCCCGTGACCGCGGATCGTCAGGTCGGCGTCGATGACGAGGCCGGGTTCGGTGTACGTCCCCTTGGCCACGTCGATGATGTCGCCGGCGCTGGCCCGGCTGATGGCGTATTTGATGGTCTTGCAGAACAGGTGCGTGCAGGAACCGGCGTCGTTGCCCGTATTGGACACGTTCAGGGTCGCGGCATCGGCGGGCGCGGACCGCGACGGCCGCCGTGGCCAGGGCGACCGCGACAAAACACCAACGGCCCCTTCGCGCCAGGCTCCCGTTCCGCGGCGTCATTTCGAACACACTCATGGCCGCCACCTCGCCCCTCGCGCCACCGCCGCCCCCCCGAACGGCGTTCAAGCATCATCCCCGGCGGCCCGAAGTCGCGGAAACAGAACCCAAACCGGATCAAACGCGTTTCGCACCTACGAGCACCCAGAAATTATACCCCTGATACCCGGAAGCGTCCAGTTTTCCGCCGGGATACCCTGGACCCTGCCGCGCGCGTCTGGCCCGCGCGGCGCCACGGTCGCGCTGGGCCGCAAGCTCGGCGAGGTGCTGTCCGTCCTGCTCGCGTAGCGGCGCTTTTCTTTTGTTGCCGTCCCCTGCATACTTTCCGGCGGGATAACGAGCCGGAACGGGGGCATCGGGGGGCAAGTTATGCGGATCATCAAGCCATACGGGCGCAGCCACACGGAACACGACGGGTCGGGAACGAACAGGCGCGTTCTTCGCCTTCGCCCGCCCTCCGGGGAACTCCACGAAATCGAGCCCTTCGCGGAGACCCACGACGAACTGGTCATCGCGCAGTGGATTTCGACCATCGACAAGATCGCCACCAAGCCTTCGGGCGACGCGGGGCCAAGCGATGCGCAGCGCGCGTTTCGCGAAGAACTCGGAGCCGCCGCCTGGACGCACCTGGAAGCCAATGCGTTGCTTCGGGGCCACAAAGATGCGAAGCGCAATGAATATCTCGGCAAGCTCTGGAACACGAAGGTCGCCCCCTACGGAACGGCCAAATACAAGGCGCGCAGGGACCGACAAGGCCGGGATCTCGATCCTCCTTCGCCGAAGGGCCGCTGGTACAAGCGCTTTGCCGGTGACGTCGATGTCGCCGACGTGGATGCCGGGGCCGTCGTCGCAAGAATCCACGAGCACCTGTACGAGGCCGAATACCGGATTTGCGATGACGTTCCCAAGCGCCGCCAGGGCCGGATCGCGGCGCGGGCGGGGAGCATCGCTGGCAACGTCTTGAAGCCGGCCCTACCGCCGGAGCGCGCCAACGCCCCATCGGGATGGTCCGACGACGACCAACAAGCCTATGCCCGGGCCGGCGATGTTGCCCGCGAAATCCGACGAGCGGCCGAGCGGCGGGTAAAGGGCGAAGACAAGGACAACCCGCGTCGGGTAACCACCGACATCGCGGGCAAGCCGTTGTTCGATCAATACGGGCGGCTGTTTGTCGGAGAGAGCGGCGGGCCGCTGTCCATCGCGGACGCCAAGGAGCGGTTTCCGGGGCTGTTCAACCTGCACATGGCAATCAAGGACTGCTACTCGCGGATCCTCAAGCACCACAAGAAGGACCAGCGCGCGCATGGCGACAGGAGGCGCAAGGTTTCGACCCTGCTTCCCGGCACCATGGAAGCCTTGTTCGCCCTCGTCGGCAAGAAGACCGAAAACCGCGACCTCAACGCGCTCGTGCGCCTCGGCAAGGTCATCCATTACGAGGCATCCGGCGGCGACCCCGACCGGCCCGCCGATGTTTTGGACAATTGGCCCGCCGACATTGACATAACCCACAGCCGCTACTGGACCAGCGACGGTCAGGCCGAGATCAAGCGCAACGAGGCGTTCACCCGGGTCTGGCGCCACGTGATCGCGCTTGCGAGCCGCACGCTGAGGGATTGGGCCGATCCCAACGGAAACATCGAAGATGATATTCTCGGCCGAAGGCAGATCGACCAAGCCCTGGGCCGGAAGGTGTTCGACCCAAACCACACCGATCGAAAGCTCGACTTGCTATTCGGAGACCGGAGTACAATCCTGAAAGGCGCCGGCGACGCCGATTTCCAAAAAGGAATTCTGAGGCTGGCTTTGGAGGGAACGGCACGACTGCGCCACAATTCGTTCCATTTCAAGGGGCTCGGCGGCTTCGCTCAAGCACTGGATGCGGGTGATCTGGCCACGGGCGGCGTCCCCGCCGCGATCGGAACGCTGTGGACGAAGGACAACATGGACCGGATCGGGCGGCTGCGACAAGCCATGCGCGCGCACCATTTCGAGTCCTTTTTCGACGAGGGTCAAAACCGCGCGCTGTTCGGCGCGCTCGCCGACCGGACGCCCTCGGAGATCCCGCTGCCGCGCTTCAACCGGGTCCTCCGGCGCGCCGCCGGCGCATGGAGCAAGCGCAAGGACGACCTGGGCCTCCCGAAGCCCGCCAACCGGGCAAGCATGGAGAACGCCGCGCGCTCATGCCAGTACACGGCGCTGAAGCTGGTGTACGAGCGGCCCTTCCGCACATGGCTGACCGGTCGCGAATTCGACGTGCTCAACCGTTATATCGACCGCGCGGTCGGCAGGGCCACGGACGATGCGCGCGAGATTAACGCCAAGGGCGATGAAGATCGCCGCGCCATCATCGTCGCCAAGGCGAAGAGCCTGGGACAGCTTGCGGGCGGCGACGATGTCCACAGCTTTTTCTTCAACCTGTCCGCCGCGACAGCGACCGAGATGCGGGTCCAGCGCGGCTATGAGAGCGACCCCGGCAAGGCCCGTGAACAGGCCGAATTCATCGAGGACCTCAAATGCGACGTCCTCGCGCTGGCCTTCGTCGACTACCTGAAAGAGGCGGATTTCGATTTCCTGTTGGGGCTTTCGGAGGACACCGAGAAGGCCGATCCGCCACTTTTCGACCTCGACCGGATCCCCGATCCGGTGGTGGATATGGATGCCGAGGACTGGCAACGGCTCCTCTATTTCCTGATCCATCTCGTGCCCGTGGACGAGATCGGCAAGCTCTTGCACCAGATGCGGAAATGGGAAATCCTCGCGGGAAAATCCGACCGGGATAAGGATGCGGGCCCGGCCGATGCGATGACCGACAGGGTCCGGCGCGTTCAGGCGGTCCTCGAACTTTATCTCGACATGCACGACGCCAAGTTCGAGGGCGGAGAGATGGCGCTTGTCGGCGTCGACGATTTCAAGGAGTTGTTCGAAACGGCGGAGTTGTTCTCCCGCGTGTTTCCGGAACAGCCCGGCGGCGACGATGGTGCTCGAATTCCACGGCGAGGCTTGCGCGAGATCATGCGGTTCGGGCACATGGCGGCCTTGCGGCCCATTTTCGATAAACACCAAGTGACCGACCGGGATGTCGCCGATTTCAATGCGGCCGAGTTGAACATCGCCGGGTGCCAGCAGACGCGCGAACGCCTGCATGAAAAATGGTCGCGGAACAAGGGCCGGGACTTCACCCCCGACGACTGCCGGTCCTATGTGGAGGCGCTCGGCGGGGTCGTGAACCACCGCGAACTTGCGGCCCACGTGACGCTCACAAACCACGCGCGGCTTCACCGCCTGATGATGGCGGTTCTCGGTCGGCTCGCCGATTTTTCGGGCCTGTGGGAGCGCGATCTTTACTTCGTCACCCTTGCCCTGATCCATCAGGCGGGGCAACGGCCGTCGGACGTGTTTTCCGGCGATGGAGCGGCGAAGTTGCGGGAGGGCCAGATTGTGGAGGCGCTCCGCGCGGTGAACGCCTCGGGCGCGTCCCTTGAGGTCGTGCGCGGTGTATGCGCGCACTTCGGGTCCCTGGAAAAGGGACAGCCTGCCACGTCGCTGCGCAACGATTTCGCCCATTTCAACATGCTGCAGCCTCGCAAGACTGCCCGTCGATCTGACGGCCTGCGTGAACGACGCGCGCCAGTTGATGGCCTATGACCGCAAACTCAAGAACGCGGTCTCGCAATCCATCAAGGAGTTGCTCCATCGCGAGGGGTTGGACCTGGAGTGGATCATGGGCTCGGCTTCTCCGCATGGGCTTCAAAAGGCATCGGTGGCGTCGCGGCAGGCGACCCATCTCGGGAAAAAAAAGCTGTTCGAAAGCGATGCGCGCGCGGGGCAGCGCCGCGCGAGGTCCTGGTCCATCGCCGAAAACCTCCATGGATTGGCGTTCGTCGAGATGGTCGCCTCACTGTTCGCCGGAGGCGCAAGGGAAAATCGAAGCATTGTCGACCTTGACCTGACTGCGATAGACTGGGAACGGTCGAATGGGTCGAAGAGGTCGCGCCCGGAACAAAACCACGGCAACCAACAGCGAGATGGCGTCTCGAACACCGGAAATCGGCGCCGGAAACGCCGAAAAACGCCGCGAAATGAAAACGTTGCGCGACATCGGCCGGAGATCACCCCCAAATGACGGGGGACTGCACCCAGGACAGCCACAAACGTGATCGGCTCGGCGCCGGAGATCACCCCCAAATGACGGGGGACTGCACCAGAGGCTCGACCCGAACCGCGTATCGAGCAGCCGGAGATCACCCCCAAATGACGGGGGACTGCACCCAACGAGACGCCTATTACGTTCTCATATGTTGGCCGGAGATCACCCCCAAATGACGGGGGACTGAACCCGGCTTTCACCGTCCTGTCGGGCCGGGTCGACGCGCCCCCCCGACTGTTTTCATCCTCGTCCTCGCGAGCGAAGCGCGGCGATCCAGAAACCCGCGTGACGTCGCCGCCGGCGCTGGATCGCCGCGCCTCCGGCTCGCGAGGACGGGTTGGGGCATGGGACGGCGCTTCCCCCTCGGCGTCGCGGGGTCTCCGGCGGCGTCCTTCCTCGTCATCGCGATGCCTCCGGACTGTTCTCCCTCGCGGTCGCGAGGCGCCCGACCGCGTCCTCACCCGTCCGTGAGATCCCCACGCTCGCGCCCCCCGGTCTTCGCGAGGAGCGGGGCGACGCGGCGATCCACGAACCCGCGTCCCGCCGAAAATCGCGTTTCGCGGCGCATATTCTGCGATTCCACCCCCCCGATCCGATGCAAAAGAGCGGCTCGAAACGCGACGCGTTCCGGGGGCGCATCGATTGTTTCTTTGTATATCAATGGGTTAGTCGTTGCGACGGGCGAACGAGCGTTCAAAACTATTCATATATTTCAATGGGTTAAAGGGCAATTCTACTGTGCATGGGGTTGTTTTTGCATTTTTCGTTTTACCCCCCCCCCCCCCGGGTGCGCGACGCGCGGTCGCGGCCAGGGTCGCGGCGAAGGCGGCGGCGGGATTACGGGGTCGGGCGGGCGCAGTCGAGGAGGGGGCCGAGCTGGTCGGTGCGGCGGCGGATGGTGCTGGCGCGGTTCCGGACGTAGTCCGACGGGCGGGACGCCGACAGCTCGCGCGGGTTGGGCAGGGTGGCGGCGATCAGCGAGGCCTCGAGCGGGCTGAGCTGGCGCGCGGTCTTGGCGAAATGGGCCTGGGCGGCGGCCTCGGCGCCGTAGATGCCGGGGCCCATCTCGACAATGTTCAGGTAGACCTCGAGGATCCGTTGCTTGCTCCACAACAGCTCGATCTGCGGCGTCATCCACGCCTCGATCAGCTTGCGGACGGGGTCGCGGCCGGGCCACAGAAGGATGTTCTTGGCGGTCTGCATGGTGATGGTGCTGGCGCCGCGCGGCCGGTCGCCGCCGATCCACGCCTGGATCTCGCCCCACAGCGCGTCGCCGTCGAAGCCGAGATGCTCGCAGAACCGGTTGTCCTCGGCGGAGATCACCGCCTTGACCAGGTGCGACGAAATCCGGTCCAGCGGCACCCAGTGCTTGTCGAGCGATTCGCCCTGGAACAGGCGGATCACCATCAAGGGCGTGATCGGCGGATCGACGAACCGGTAGGCGACGACCGCCAGCGTCGGCAGGACCAGCGCCGCGACGGCGAGGGCGAGCAGCAGGCGCCGCAGACGGCGGAGGAGGGGGAAGCGGGCACGCATGGACACTGTCCCTACCGCGTTCGCCGATCCGATGCCAGGGCCTCGTCGCACCCGGCGCACGGCGCCCCCGCCCGGTCGCCCGAGGGAACACCAAAACCAGCCATGTCCATGGCTGGCAAGCGCAAGCGCGCGCCCGCAGCGAAGCGAGGACAGCCAAGCGGACGGACGTCCGCGCCCGGCGCTTGAGGGAACACGAAAAACCAGCCCCGCCCCGGGGCTCGCCAAAACAACCTAATCCCTCAGTTCGCTCGCCGGCACGGGCAGGCCGATGGCGTCGCCCTGGGCGCAGTCGACGCCCAGGTCCTTGAGGCCGGCCAGGACGTCGGCGCAGTGGGCGTATTCGGCGATGGTGCGCGCGCCCATGATGTGCCCCACCTCGTTGATGCCCTTGACCACGGCGTAGTCCACCGGGCTGACCATCATGTCGCGGACGAAGCCGCCGTCGATCTTGAGGTAGTCCACGGGGAGCGATTTCAGCGAGGCGAAGGAGGACAGGCCGCTGCCGAAGTCGTCGAGGGCGACGCGGCCGCCGAGCGCCTTGATCTCGCCGAGCAGGCGCTTGGCCTGTTCGACATTGCGGAACGCGGCGGTCTCGGTGATCTCGAAGCAGACGCGCTCGGCGGGAATGCCGAATTCGGCGAACTGCTCGGCGAGGTATGACGGAAGCGTGTCGTCCTCGAGCGAGGCCGCGGAGAGGTTGATGGAAACCTCGGCCCGGCCGGGCTCCCCGAACAGGTCGACGCAGTGGCGGAAGGCGGAGCGGATCACCCAGCGGTCGATGGCGCCCATCAGCCCGTAGCGCTCGGCGGCGGGGATGAAGGCGCGCGGCCAGACCAGCTCGCCGTCGTCGTCCACCATGCGCAGCAGGAACTCGTGGCGGGTGGCGAGGCCGCTGTCCTCGGCCAGCGGAACGATGGGCTGGCAGAACAGGCGGAAGCGGTCCTTCTCCATGCAGTCCCTGAGTGTCGCCGCGCGGAGCATGCGGGCGCGGCGCTCGGGCGGCTCGGCGCCCTCGCGGCGGTAGACGTGAACCCGGTTGCGCCCGTTCTCCTTGGCGGCGTAGCAGGCGACGTCGGCCTGCGACATGAGCTGGGCGGTGCCCTCGGCATCCGGGGTCACCTCCACCACGCCGATGCTGACGCCGATGTGGAAGGTGGTGCCCTGCCAGACGAACGGGTAGTCGCGAAGGGTGGTGACCAGCATCTCGCAGATTTTCTGGGCCCGCGCGGCCGAGCAGTTCTCCAGCAGCAGGGCGAACTCGTCGCCGCCGAGCCGGGCCAGGGTGTCGCGCTCGCGGAACTTGCCCGCGAGCAGGGCGCGGATCTGCTTGAGCAGCTCGTCGCCGGCGGCGTGGCCCGCGACGTCGTTCACCAGCTTGAACTGGTCGAGGTCGAGGTAGCAGAGCGCGTGGTGCGCGCCGGTGGTCCTGGCGCTGGCCAAGCCGCGCGCCAGGCGCCGTTCGAATTCCCGCCGGTTGACCAGGTCGGTGAGCGGATCGTGGGAGGCTTCGTGCGCCATCTGCCGGGTCATGCGCCGGGTGTCGGTGACGTCGTGGAACACCAGGACGGCGCCGAGGACGGATCCGTCGCGGTAACGGATCGGCGCGGCGGTGTCCTCGACGGCGTATTCGCGGCCGCTCCGGCTGACCAGCACGCAGTGCTCGGACAGTCCGTCGACCTTGCCGGTCTCCAGGCAGCGCGCCACCGGGTTGGGGGCCGGCTGGCGGGTGCTTTCGTCGACCACGCGGAAGACGGTTTCCAGCGGCTGTCCCCGGGCCTCGAGCTTGCTCCACCCGGTGAGCGTTTCCGCCACCGGGTTGAGGTACTCGACCGCGCCCCCGGCGTCGGTGGTGATGACCGCGTCGCCGATGGAATGAAGGGTCACCATGGCGCGTTCCTTTTCGTGGAACAGCGCCCGTTCGGCGCGCCGGCGTTCGGTGACGTCGCGGGCGATGCCGCTGGTCCCGATCACCTTGCCGTCGTCGCCGATGACCGGCGACTTGATGGTTTCCAGCCAGATTTCGTTGCCCTCGCTGTCGGTGATCCGTTCCTCCAGGCGCTTGCTCCGTCGGGTGCGCATCACCACGCGGTCGTCGACGCGGTAGGCGTCCGCCATCTCCCGGGGCCAGATGTCGAGGTCCGTCCGGCCCACCACGTTTTCGGGCGTTACGCCGCAGGCCCGCGCGAACGCGTCGTTGACCGCGATCAGGCGGCTGTCCTGATCCTTGAGCCAGGCGATGTCGGGGATGGTGTTGAGGATCGCGGTCTGCTGGCGCGCGCTCTTCTGCAGCGCCTCCTCCACGGCCTTCTGCTTGCGGTCGTTCCTGAGCGCCTGGATGAGCTGGGCGCACGCGCCGAGCAGCGGTTCGAGGAAGTCGACCAGGTCCTGGTCGTATCCGCCGGGACGGTTGGCGATGCCGGCCATGCCGACGATCTCGTCTCCCAGCAGGAAGGGGAGGCCGAGAAACGCGCTCAGTTTCGGATGTCCCTTGGGCATGCCGCCGCCGCGCGGGTCGGTGGCGGGTTCGTTGGCGATCACCGGCGCCCGGTCCTTGATGACACGGCCGAACAGGGTTTCGAGATTGTAGAACTCCATCTCGCGGGGAATGCTCTCGCCGAACTCCTTGCGGATCTCGGCGTTCCAGGCGTGCGCCGTGACGGCGTAGGTCTTGAGGTACGGCCGCCCCTCCTTGGCGCGCAGGACTTCGCCGATGATGCCGTATTCGCTGTCGGTGATGGTCACCAGGTCGTCGAGCAGCCGGTCGAACACGGCGTGCTCGCTTTGCTCCACGAGATAGCGCGACTGAACCCGGCCGATGGCCGCGAGCAGGAGGTTCTTGCGGCGAAGCGCGTGCTCCGTTTCCTTGCGCTCCTCGATGTCGGTGCCGACGGACTGCAGCGACACCAGACCGCCGGCGTCGTCGAAGAAGGCGAAGTCGTTCCACAGATGCCAGCGCGGGCGGCCGTCGGCGCCGATGGTCCGGCGTTCGCAGCGCCAGGATGGGTCGCCGGGCGTCACCGAAGAAAGGTGGTCGAGAACGGCGGCGGCGTCGGGCTCGTGGAGAAAGTCGACGAACCGCCGTCCGATCAGCGCCTCCGGCGCTCGTCCGAGGAAGCGCGCGTACGCCGCGTTGACGAAGGTGAGGGTGGTGTCGGGGAGGAAGCGGCAGATCAGGTCGGGCTGGGTTTCCACCAGCTGGCGGTACTGGTCCTCCGCGACCCTCCGGCCGAGGCGGGCGGTGTTCAGATCCGTCACGTCGCGCTGGATGTTCAGCCAGTGGCGGACCGTGCCGTCGTCGTCGTGGAGCGGGACGATCTGGCACTTGACGGCGAACTCCGAGCCGTCCTTGCGGCGGTTGATCACGTCTCCGAAGAAGGACTGCTTGCTGTTCAGGTCATGGCGCAGTCTTCGCAGGGTGTCGGGGCACGTGCTGGGACCCTGAAGGATCCGCGGCGTCTTACCGAGAACCTCGTCCCGGTCGTAGCCGCTGACCCGGCAGAACGCGTCGTTGACGTAGACGATGGCCGGTCCCGGCGGATCCAGCGCCGCCGAGGTGACGATGACCGGATCCTGCATGACCCCGAGCGCCGTCCGGATGGAACCGAGGACGTCGTTTGAATCGGGCACCGCGGCCCTCCCTTCCCTGGATCGACCAGGCCTACTCTCCGCGCGCGAGGGCGATCAGGCGCGCGCGTTCCCCAACCCTGGGTTAGTTTGACCCATTTGGGGGTGTTCCGCAAGCGGAACCGTAGGGGGGATATTCGTTTTCGACCGGTTCGTGACCCGGAGGGGGAGGGCCCGGACCGTCATCGGGTATCGGTCATCGAAGACGGCGGCAATCCTTGGCGATCCAAGGTTTGCGATATCGGCGCAGCCTCCGGCGGTGTCCGCGATCAACCGCGACCAGCGAACTCACGTCAGTGAACGGAGGTTCCCCGGGTCTTGGCCCAGTTGGTGAAATGGCCGCTGGCCCGCACCTTGTCCATGACGCGTTCGAACGCGACCCATTCGCCGTCGGCGTATACCGCGTCGCCGTCGGCATCGCGCGTGGCCGAGGGAAAGCTCCAAACGTTGCAGTAGTTCCACAGAATGACATCGGTCAACATGACTTGGCTCCCGCGTACGACATCGATGGGAAGGGTCCACCGAGTATCAGGCAGTATGCACCATAAACGGTTACGGATCAGTGAACCCGTTCACATTGTCGTGCATTGCCCGCGCGGATATGGATGACAAGGCCCCGCGATGGACGTCGCGGACTTCTTCGATCTCACGCCTTTTTCGGATTGCGCCACGTGTAGACGGATGAAACCGCGTAGTTCCAAACCGCTCCCACGAGAGCGCCGGTGACACCCGCCACCCACCACGGTTCCTCCACGCCATAGACATAGGACGCGATACCGATGTTGGCAACCGCTCCGATGCCGCACACCGCGTAAAAGGAGAGTAGTCCCAACAAGAACGACCAGCCGCGCAGACGCTTGTCGCGGTAGGTGAACATGTTGTTGAGCACGAAATTGTTGGTCATGGCGACCATCGTCGCGATTCCTTGCGACAGCGGGAAGCCCAAACCGAAACCCTTGTGCGCGATCCAAAGAGCGCCAAGGTGCACGCCCAGGCCGAAAAGGCCCACCATGGAGAACAGAACGAAGCGAATCGGCACCAGGTGGCCGATCAGTTTGTCGAGCAGCATCATCACGTATTCCCATGCGACCATGCTGTCGAGCTTGCTCTCGCCGGCGAGGCGCGTACGGAACTCGAACGGGAGTTCCTTGATCCTCAGGCCCCTGGGCGACGACGCCAGGATGTCGAGCAGGATCTTGAACCCGATACCGGAGAGCTTGCGGACCGAGCGGTGAAACGCGTCCTTGCGAAGCATGAAGAACCCGCTCATCGGGTCGCTGACACGGGTCTTCATGACCAGGCCGCCGAGGCCGGTCGCGAACCGGCTGATCATCCGGCGCGACTCCGCCCATTCCCCGAAGCCGCCGCCCTCCATGTAGCGGCTGCCGATCACCACGTCCGCCTCGTCCGCCTTCAGAACCTCCAGCATCCGGGGCAGCAGGGCCTCGTCGTGCTGCAGGTCGGCGTCCATGACCGCCAAATAGGGCGCCGGGCTGGCCAGCATGCCCTCGATGCAGGCGCCGGACAGGCCGCGCCGGCCGATGCGCTGGAGGCAGCGGACCCGCCGATTGACGCGGCCTAGCTTCCGTATCCGATCGGCGGTGCCGTCGTCGGAGTCGTCGTCGACGAATATGACCTCCCACTCGATGCCCTTCAGCGTCTCTTCCAACCGCGCGACGACGGCCGGAATGTTTTCGCTTTCGTTCAGCGTGGGAACCACCACGGAGAGTTCGAGAGGCTTGGTCATGCGTTCCAGGGGTCCGCGTATCGCAATCGGAAAGGCCGGCGGAGGAGCGTCGCGCCGTCATCGGAAGTGACGCTCCAGGATGGTCGGGATCGGGGATCGAGGCAAACCAAATTATTCGAACCGGTAGACGGCGATATTGTCCTGTGCGTAGAGGCCTTCCGGCGATAGCGTCCTATCCCGGCCGACGGCGGCGGCGACGAGCCCCTCCGGGTCGAACAGGGAGACGGCGCGCGTGATCAGCCACCCGGAGGCCGCGCCGTCGAGCCGCTCGCGCAGAGCCGGAACATCGGCCGCGGTCATGCCGGGAACGGCGGCGATCCCGGCGGGATAGGGGTTGGGCAGGCCGACGGCCGGGAACGGCTGGGGCAACCCGTATATGGGCAGGTCCACGTTCCGGTCGCGGAGATAGTAGGCGAGCGGGAGTTCCGCCGAGTTCGGAACCACCAGAACGATGTCGCCGGGCTTGGAGTCGGTCTCCAACAGGCCGGCGATCCGGTCCCAGGGTTCCTTCTCGAACGTCGCGTGGTAATTCAGGCTGCCCAGGGCGAACAGGGCGGCCACCCCGAGCAGCAGGACGCCGCGCGGCCAGACCCGGCGCGTGGCCGCGATACCCGCCGCCAGCATCACGTAAAACGGTATGGCGACCCAGATCAGGGCGCGGGTGGCGAAGATGGGGCGGACGGTGAATGTGGCGAGAAGGGTAAGGGCGATGGGCAGCACCATGACCGAGGCGAGAAGGATGGCCAGTTGCCAGCCGTGGCGCCGGCCGACGCGCCAGAAACCGATCGCTCCGAGCGCGGCGAGCCCCGCGTGCGCCGCCAGCCAGAGCGCTCCGCCCGCGAGCCCGGCGGCGTCGAGTTCGCTCAAGCGCGCCGCGCCCGACGTGTAGGTCTCGACCGGCCACGAGTACTTGGCCCCGAAAAAGAAGTACATGGCGCCGGCGGTCTGTACCAGTGTCGGCGCCTTCATCCAGAAGACCGAGGACACCGCTTCCGCCTGTTTGAACAGGTACGGAACCCAGGGAAGCCATAGCAGCAGCACCGTCAGGCTCGCGAGAACGCCATTCACCAGAAACCCGCGATTCCATCGCAGTGGCCCGGCAAGCCAGGCGATCAACGCCACCGCCACGCTGAAAACGAACAGGGGCGCCAGATTGTGGAGCCAGAGGCTCGCCGCCGCGCCGCCCACCAGCGCCAGCCAGGCCCATCGCGGCGACGGATCGGCGGTTGACGGCACGCCGTCTCCGGCGGGCGGCGGCGGCGGCCGGAACAGCGTCCGGCACGCCGCTTCCGGGTGTCGCATCAGCCACGCCGCGCCGCAGATCGTGATCGAGACGGCCAGGGTCACGGCCATGGAGGAACGTGCTTCCTGGGCGTACTGAACCTGGATCGGGGAAACGGCGAAGATCAGGCCGGCGCCGAAACCGATCCAGGGGCCGTCGCTCCGTCCGCCGACGATGCGGCCAAGCAGGTAGACGGCCGCGGTGGCGAGAATGCCGAGAACAGCCGACAGCGAGCGGAGTGCCGTTTCGTCCTCTCCGAACACGCGCCACAAGCGAAGCAGGGAATAATACACCGGCGGATGGGTTTCGAACGTGGGCACGAACGTCCACAGCGACCGGAAGGATTGTCCGGAAAACCAAAAACTATAGGCCTCGTCCAACCAAAGCGGCAGCCGGCCGATTTCATGAAAACGGAACCAGACGGCAAGCGCCAGCAGAAGCGCGAACGGCAGCGCGGTTCGCGCGATCCCGGGGAGGGCCCGGCTATCCGAGGACATGGCTCTCCATCCCGGCCGGCCCCGGTCCCGGGCGCCTGGACACCGGGTGATCGAACCCGCGCCGGGTCGGCGTCAACGAACGGAGATCCGGAACGCCATCGAAATGAACCTTGCAAATGATCGACGAGCCTCGAGGGATCAACAGGAATCGATGGTTCGCGTATACCCGGGTATCGACGCCTGTCAAGGATCTCCGCGCGCGGCACGGGCCACCGGCTCGGCGTGAACAACCGGAGTTTTACTAAATTTTAAAGACCCGCGACGATACTCCCCGCTCGAGCGGAACCAGTTGGAAGAGGCGCGCCGGTCAGACGATGGATCTCAACAAGGTTTCCTTGTTCGGCATGATGAAGCAGCGATTGGCCTGGCTCGGGCAGCGCCAGGAGGTGCTCGCCCAGAACATCGCCAACGCCGATACGCCGGGCTACCGCCCGCGCGACGTCAAGCCGCTGGAGTTCCGGGGGATGATCGATCGCCAGGTTGCGCCGGTGGCCATGCGGGCCACTCACGCCGGTCACCTGGCCGGCCACGCCGAGAGTGCCAAGCCGTTCAAGGACGAAGTGAACCGCCGCCCGTACGAAACGGCGCCCGGCGGCAACGCCGTGGTCCTCGAGGAACAGATGGCCAAGGTCAGCGAAACCAGCATGGCGCACCGGCTGACCACCGAGCTGTACCGCAAGCACCTCGGCATGATTCGAACCGCCATCGGCAGGCGTTAGAATGAGGGCGAGCGGATGAGCGATATCCTGAACACCATGCGGATCTCGGCGGCGGGCATGAAGACCCAGGGTTTCCGGCTTCGCGTGATCGCCGAGAACATCGCCAACGCCAATTCCCTGCCCACGTCGCCCGGCGACGAACCCTACCGGCGCAAGACGGTCACCTTCAAGACCACCCTCGATCGCGAGACCGGCACTGGAGACCGTCGGGATCGGCAAGGTGCGCCGCGACCCGTCGTCCTTTCCGATGAGATACGAACCGAGCCATCCGGCGGCCGACAAGGACGGTTACGTCCAGGCGCCGAACGTCAATTCGCTGATCGAATCGGCGGACATGCGCGAGGCGCAACGGTCGTACGAGGCCAATTTGAACGTCATCCGCGCGTCCAAGGCGATGGTGCAGGCAACGATCGAAGTCCTGCGCTGAGCATGCGGCCGGCCGGGGCTGACGCGGCGGGCCGCCAACGGGCACAAGCCCGTCGAACACCAGGGAGAACAGGTTTGCAATGGTAAATCCAGTCAACGGCATGACCAACGCCATCTCCGCCTACAACCAGGCCTTGAAGGGCGCGGCGGGCGAGAAACCGTCGGCCATGGACGGCCCCGGCGGAGGCGGTTTCGCCGATCTCGTCAAGAGCGTCGCGCGGCAGGCGGTCGATACCGGAAGCAGCGGCGAACAGGTGACGGCCAAGGCCATCGAAAAGAGCGCCGACCTCAATCAGGTGGTGACGGCCGTCGCGGAAGCGGATCTGACGCTGCAGACCGTGGTCGCGGTCCGCGACCGGGTGATCGAGGCCTACCAGGACATCATGCGGATGCCGATCTAGCCGACTGGGCGCGCCGGTGACGGGGGAAGAAGAACGATAATGATGAACGAGGTCGCGATCCTCGAGATCGGCCGCGAGGCCACATTCATGATCCTGAAAACCGGCGGCCCGGTGATGATGGCCGGGATGATCGTGGGTCTCGCGATCTCGCTGTTTCAGGCGCTCACCACCATTCAGGAAATGACCCTGACGTTCGTCCCGAAGATCCTGGTCATTCTTCTCGCCATCGTCGTGTTCCTGCCGTTCATGATGACGACCATGATCGAGTTCACCCAGACCCTGTTCGATCGCATCGCCTCGGGCGGTTGACCGGGGATGCTCCAGCAGCTTCTCGCCGTCAACACGTTCGCGTTCATTCTCATTTTCGTGCGCGTGGGCGCCGTCATCACGGTGTTGCCGGGGTTCAGCGCCGGTTACGTCAGCGTGCGCATCCGGCTTCTGCTCGCCCTGGCCATCAGCTTCCTTCTGACGCCGGTCCTGGCCGAGAGGCTTCCGGGGCTGCCGGCGACCCCGGCGGCGCTGGGGATGCTGCTGCTCGGCGAGTGCCTGATCGGGGTGTTCCTCGGCGTGGTGGCGCGGATCGTGGTGGCGTCGCTGCACGTCGCCGGAACCTTCGCGTCCTATTTCGCGTCGCTGACCAGCGCGCTGGTCAACGATCCGGTCACCGACCAGCAGAGCTCGACGATCGCCGGGTTCTTCGGAACCGTGGGCGTGCTGCTGATCTTCGTCGCCGATCTCCATCACCTCATGCTGATGGCGATCGCGGAAAGCTACACGCTTTTTGCCCCCGGACAGGCGCCGCCCATCGGCGATTTCGCCGACATGATCGCCCAGCGGGTGGCCGACAGTTTCGCCCTCGGCCTGCAGATGTCGGCGCCGTTTCTGATCTTCGGACTGGCCTATTACATCGGGCTCGGGCTTCTCGGCCGCCTGATGCCGCAGCTTCAGGTGTTTTTCATCGGTATCCCGTTGCAAATTTCCTTGCAGATCTGGGTTATGATGTTAACCCTTTCGGGTATCATGATGGTTTTCCTCACCCGTTTTTCGGAAGTATTCGGCCCGTTCGCGGGCTGATCCGCGCCGGGGACCGTCGTGGCCGACGAGCAAGACGCATCGAAATCGGAAGAACCGACACCGAAACGCCTGCATGACGCGCGCGAAAAGGGACAGGCCGCTTCCTCGCAGGAAATCAAGAGTTGGGCCATCCTGGTGGGGGGCGCCATCGCGCTGGTTTTCATGGCGCCGGGGATCTCGCGCGATGTGTCCGGCGCTCTCGTGAGGTTCCTCGACTCGCCGCACGATATGTCCCTCCACGTCGAGGATATGCAGGACGCGCTGGCGGCGCTGGTGCTGGACATCGGCTGGATGATCGCGCCGGTCCTGGCGCTGCTGGTGGTCCTGGCCCTGGCCGCCGGGATGCTGCAGACCGGCCTCATCTGGGCGCCCACCAAGATCAAGGTCGACCCCGCGAACATTTCCCTGCGCAAGGGGGTGGGCAAGCTGTTCTCCGCCCAGTCCCTCATGGAATTCGTCAAGGGACTGTTGAAACTGTCCGCCGTCGGGGCGGTCTCCCTGGGTTTGGCGCTGCCGCTTCTTCGCGACGTCGAACGGCTTCCGGCGATCGAGGTGATCGGCACGCTCGACCGCGTTCACGATCTCGCCGTGATGATGACCATCGCCACGGTCGCGGTGATGACCGCGGTGGCGCTCCTCGACTTCGCCTACCAGAAATACACCTTCCTGAAGCAGATGCGGATGACCAAGCAGGAGGTGCGGGACGAACACAAGCAGTCCGAGGGCGACCCGCAGATCAAATCGCGGATTCGGCGCCTGCGCATGGAGCGCGCCCAGAAGCGCATGATGGCGGCGGTGCCGAAGGCCGATGTGATCATCACCAACCCGACCCACTATTCCATCGCGCTGTCCTACGACATGGAGTCCATGGGGGCGCCGAAGCTGGTGGCCAAGGGCGTGGACGTGATCGCCCAGCGGATCCGCGAGATCGCCCGCGAGCATGAAATCCCGCTCGTGGAGAACCCGCCGCTGGCGCGCGCGCTGTACGCCTCGGTGGAGATCGACCAGGAAATTCCTCCCGAACACTACCAGGCGGTGGCCCAGGTCATCGGCTACGTCATGCGCCTGAAGGGGCAGGCGTCATGACCCCGAGGCAGCCTCCGCGCGTCCGGAGGCCACGGTGATCGGCGCGGCCAGGGCCCTGGGACGATGGCTGGCCGGGCGCCCGGAGCGGGCGGCGGCATCGGGCGCGGGCGTGGACGACCGCTTGAAACTGGTGTTCGACGAGTCCCCCATCGGCATCGCGTTTCTCGACCTGCGCGGCGAGGTCACCGACTGCAATCAGGCCTTTCTCCGCTCGCTGAGCGTGGAAAAGAGCGCCGTCATCGGCCGCCCGCTCGCCGACCTCGTCGGCAAGGAAGATCGGGACGACGTGGTGGGGCAACTGTCGAAATTGGTGCTCGGAACGGTCCGCGCCGCGCGGCTGGAGGGTATTCGCATGCCCGGAGGGGATGTCCGGGAAGTCTCGGCGTCGATCTTCGCGGCTCGGATGGACGTTGGCGGAGAGGCCGCCGGCCTGATCGTTCACGTGCTGGACGCGACGGATCACCGCAACCTGGAAGCGCAGCTCGCCCAGTCGCAGAAAATGCACGCCGTCGGCCAGCTCGCGGGCGGGATCGCCCATGACTTCAACAACCAGCTCACCGCCACGCTGGGGTTCTGCGACCTGCTTCTGGCGCGGCACGGACCGGGCGATCCGTCCTTCGACGACATCATGCAGATCCGGGGAAACGCCAAGCGCGCGTCGAACCTGGTCCGCCAACTGCTGGCGTTTTCCCGCAAGCAGAAACTCGAGCCCGAGGTGGTGGACGTCAGCGAGGTCCTGTCGGACCTCTCCCGGATGCTGGGGCGCCTGCTCGGCGCCCACATCGAGCTTCGGGTCGAACACGAGGGGGCGCCGGCCCGCGTCCGGGTAGATCCCGGACAATTCGATCAGGTCATCATCAACCTGGCGGTCAATGCGCGGGACGCCATGCCGTTGGGCGGCGTCCTCACCATCCGCACGTCGGCGCTGGTCCTCGAGCACGCCCTGCATCGCGGGCCGGACATCATGCCGCCGGGACACTACGTGCTGATCGAGGTCGCCGATACCGGTGTCGGCATTCCGAGAGAGGTGATCGGAAATATTTTCGAGCCGTTCTTTTCCACCAAGGACGTCGGCGAGGGAACCGGGCTCGGGCTGTCCACCGTGTACGGAATCGTGCGCCAGACCGAAGGGTTCATCTTCGTCGAAAGCGCGTCCGGAGACGGCACCACCTTCAGCATCTATCTTCCCGCCCGCGCGGAAACCGCCGATGGCGGGGTCAAGCCGGCGGTTCCGTCCGCGCCGCCGGCAGCAACGCCCACGCCGGAACTCGAACCGGACGCGGCGGGCAAGGGCACGATCCTCCTGGTGGAGGACGAGGACGCGGTTCGCGTCTTTGCCGCCCGGGCGCTCCGTAACAAGGGATACCGGGTCCTGGAGGCGACGAACGGGGAAAACGCCATGGACGTGATCGCCGCCGGCGGCGAGCGGATCGACCTGATCGTGACCGACGTGGTCATGCCGGCCATGGACGGTCACACCCTGGTGCGCATGGCCCGCCGGACGCTGGGCGGCGTCAAGGTGATCCTGGTGTCCGGGTACGCCGACGAGGGGACGAACGGCAACCATGGGCAGGACACGCCCGTGCATTTCCTGCCCAAGCCGTTCTCGCTCGCCGACCTGGCGGGCAAGGTCAAGGAGGTTATGGCCGCGTAAGCGCCGCGCCCGCCAGATGGGGCGCACGCCTGATTTCAAGCTCCGCGCCCCACGACCGGAACCGCCGGTCCGCGGCGCGTCCGGTCAGAGGCGGATCACCGCCGGTCCCGTGACCAGCATGCGGATCAACTCGGCCTGGCGGTCCGTCCCGGTCTTGCCGAACACGTGCTTGAGATGCTTGCGGGCCGTTTCGTACACGAGCCCCAGGGACTCCGCCGTCTCCTCGAGCCGGTAGCCATTGGCGAGCAGCGCGGCCACGCGGGCCTCGGCCCGGGTCAGGCCGTACAGTTCGCAAAGCCGGGGCTGGTCGATGTCCACGGCGCATCCGGGGTCGCCGAGAAACACGATCACGGCGGGTTCGTCGGGCGAACGCACGTCCTTGATGCCGTCGACCGGCGCGATCAGGATGGACAGCGGTTTCTGACCGGAGGGCCGCTGGATGGAAAACGCGCGAATGCCGTCGTCGGGTGTCTTGGCGTTCTTCTGCTTGTCCGGCGCGATCAGGTCCCGCAGTCTCAACCGGCGGCCATGATGATCGAATTCCAGCCCCGACTTGCCGGCTGAAAGCTCGCCGGACGCCGCCATCATTCCTTTCGCGCGCTGATTGGCTTCGATGATGTTGCCCGAGGTCCCCGCGATGATCACGCCGATGGGCACCACGTCGAGGACGCTCGACGCCACCTTCTGGATTTCCCGCGCCTCGTGAAGCGATTGTCCCGATCGGTATGCGCGTTGCAGACTCGGGAGCAGGCGCCGGAACATGGCGAGGAGGGTATCGCTGAACGGTCCCTCGATTTCGCCGCGGCCAAGGAACAGGTACGTCACCACGTTGCGCCGCCGGTCGAGGATGCCGAACAGGTGATGGTGAAGGCCGAGCGGCTTCAACCACTCCGTATAGAACGGCGTGTCGACGAGTTCGTTCTCCATCAAAATCTGCTCGTCGGTCCAGACGGCTCCGGGAGCGCGAAAATACTCATCCTGCTGGAGAAAGATGTTCAGGCGTCCGTACCGCTCGGCGTAGGAGCCGATCGAGGCCTTGGGGATGTAGACGGAATGCTCGATCCGTCCGGATCCGGTTTCGTAGTCGTGCGAGGCGATGGCGCAGACCTTGGCGCCGAGGGCGTCGGCCAACGCCACCAGGCATTTCGGCCACGCTTTCGGGTCCGCGCTGGCTTCGTGGAAACCGGAGAGGATCTCCATGAGCGCGCCGCTTCTGGGGTCGCCGATGTCGGCGAGGCTGGGTTCGAAGGCTCGGTCCGCGTCGGACCGTCCGGCCCACGCCCGCCTGTCGTTGCTGGCGCGCCGGTCCGAATCGTACCGGCGGTAGGAGCTGTCGCGCCTGTCCTGTCCGCCGCGCCGCTCCACGGGAGGCCGCGCGCCCTGGTGTCGGGCCGGCAGGCCCGCCGCGCCCATCGCGCCCGCTTCCAGCCTCCGGTCCGCGCCGGACCGGCGTTCGTTCTCAAGTCTTCGATCTGGAGCGTCCCGACGATCTTCGCCCGAGCGCCGGTCAACGAGCCCGCCAGTATTCATTCACCCTCTCCTTCGCGCAATGATTGCTTCCCCCGATGGGGGCGCCTTGCCGATCGGCGCTCCCACGATTTTAACCCAAAGCGTGTCAAGGTGACTCTCGGCCATACCTCTCTCCCACGCCTATATTGCCACTGTTTAGAACAATATCCAACCGCCAGAATGCATCTTCCTGGGAGCGTCAGTTCCCGGGGCAATTAACACAGCGCTGAAATGTGCATCGGTGGAAGCGAGGGAAACCACGGGGCCGCGAGGGGGAGGCGCTCCGACGCTTCAACTTCCGGTTGGAAAATGAGGGGTCGACCGTCATCGGTGTTCCGGGGCGCGGCGAGCGACAAAAAGAAACGCCATCGGGTCGGCGCGCCGCCCGGCGGCGAACCAAAATCCAGCCGCCATTGCACCCCATTTGGATAATCGCATATCAACCCTCTTGTTATTTTTACGAGCATGGATGTCCGTGTCCCCACGGAGGGCGCGTGGGTCGGGCGCCGCGAACCACCCGGGTTGCGATCACGAAAATGTGAACAGCCGGAATGCGCCCTGAAGCCGAGCCGTGGTCCGGCCCCGGCGTTACGCCGCCCGATAACGCCAATCGGGTATCGGGGCGGGTATCGGGCGGGGATCGGGGCGCGGCGCGGGCGGGGCGATTCGAGGGGCATCGGTGGCCGATGGCGGCGGCGGCGTTCGGCCGGGTGGCCGAGACCGCCGGGCCCGCTCAAAAAATACCCCAAATGGGTAATAATTAAATCTCGTAATTTCAATGCGTTGAAAAAAATCCTTGCGGCGAAGAACAAAACCGGTACGGTGATGCCAGTTGCTTACCACTAAGCCCTATGGAATAAGGGGGGACGATCAATGCTAGGAACCAGTTTTCGACTCGTGGAAAAAGACAGCATCGACAAGAGCAAGGCCATCGACGCCGCCGTCAGCCAGATCGAGAGGGCTTTCGGCAAGGGGTCCATCATGCGCCTGGGCCAACGCGAGACCGTCGAGACCGAGACCGTGTCAACCGGGTCCCTCGGCCTGGATATCGCGCTTGGTATCGGTGGCCTGCCGCGCGGCCGCGTGGTGGAGATCTACGGCCCCGAGAGTTCGGGTAAGACGACCCTGGCGCTTCATACCGTGGCCGAGGCCCAGAAGAAGGGCGGGGTTTGCGCCTTCATCGACGCCGAACACGCGCTTGATCCCATCTACGCGAAAAAACTGGGCGTCAATGTCGACGATCTTCTGATTTCTCAGCCCGACGCCGGCGAGCAGGCCCTGGAGATCGCCGATACCCTGGTCCGCTCGGGCGCGGTCGACGTGCTGGTGGTGGACAGCGTCGCCGCCCTGGTCCCGAGGGCCGAGCTCGAGGGCGAGATGGGCGACACCCACGTGGGCCTTCAGGCGCGGCTGATGAGCCAGGCCTTGCGTAAACTGACGGCTTCGGTCTCCCGCTCGCGCACCATGATCATCTTCATCAATCAGATCCGCATGAAGATCGGGGTGATGTTCGGCAACCCGGAGACCACCACCGGCGGCAACGCCCTGAAGTTCTACTCCTCGGTCCGGCTCGAAATCCGGCGCATCGGCGCCATCAAGGACCGCGACGAGGTGGTCGGCAATCAGACCCGGGTCAAGGTGGTGAAGAACAAGCTGGCGCCGCCGTTCAAGATGGTCGAGTTCGATATCATGTACGGCGAGGGCATATCCAAGACCGGCGAACTCATCGATCTCGGCTTGAAGGCCGGCCTCGTGGAGAAATCGGGGTCATGGTTTTCCTACGGGTCGACCCGCGTCGGCCAGGGACGCGAGAACGCCAAGTCCTATCTCCGCGAGAACCCCGAGGTGGCGGCCGAGATCGAGAACAAGATCCGCGGGAATGCCGGTCTCGTCTCCGAAGCGATGCTCGCGGGGCCGGGTGACATGGATGGCGCGGCCGAGACCGCGGACTGATCTTGGCGGCGGGCGTCCGGGTCGGCGCTCCCCGAAATACCCCATGAACAAGAAACCGGAGGGGCGGCCCTGGCGGGGGCCGCCCTGTCCGTCCGGGTGACTGGCTTCCTGGACACCCCCGAGAGTTGGCTGTAAAAGCGAGTTTTTTCCAGCCGACATTCCGTCGGGCGCGCCACGGACCTAAATAAAGCCAATGCAGACCGTCAACGACATTCGAAAAGCGTTTCTCGACTTCTTCGCGCGCCACGATCATCGGATCGTGGAGTCCGGCCCGCTCGTGCCGCGCAACGATCCGACCCTGATGTTCACCAACGCGGGCATGGTGCAATTCAAGAACGTGTTCACCGGCGCCGAAAAGCGGGACTACGCGCGCGCCGTGACCTCCCAGAAGTGCGTTCGCGCGGGCGGCAAGCACAACGACCTGGAAAACGTCGGGTACACCGCCCGCCATCACACGTTTTTCGAGATGCTCGGCAACTTCTCCTTCGGCGACTACTTCAAGGAACTGGCCATCGAGCTGGCGTGGAACCTGGTCACCAAGGAATTCGGACTGCCGCGCGAGCGGCTGCTGGCGACGGTCTATGCCGAGGACGACCAGGCCTTCGACCTTTGGAAGAAGATCGCCGGCCTGCCGGAAAGCAAGATCATCCGCATCCCCACGTCCGACAATTTCTGGGCCATGGGGGACACCGGGCCGTGCGGTCCGTGCTCGGAGATTTTCTACGATCACGGCGATCACATTCCGGGGGGACCTCCGGGCAGCCCGGACGAGGACGGCGACCGGTTCATCGAAATCTGGAACCTCGTGTTCATGCAATACGAGCAGGTGACGACCGACCAGCGCGTGGACCTGCCGAGGCCCTCCATCGACACGGGCATGGGCCTGGAGCGGACGGCGGCGGTCATGCAGGGCACCCACGACAACTATAAAATCGACCTCATGGAGGCGCTGATCCACGCGTCGGCGGAGGCCAGCGGCACCGAACCCTTCGGCGAGCACAAGACCTCGCACCGGGTCATCGCCGATCACCTGCGGGCGACCAGCTTTCTGATCGCCGACGGCGTGCTGCCGTCCAACGAGGGCCGGGGCTACGTTCTGCGCCGGATCATGCGCCGCGCCATGCGCCATGCCCACCTCATGGGTTGCGCGTCGCCGCTCATGTGGCGGCTGGTTCCGGCGCTGGTGGCCAAGATGGGCGGCGCCTATCCCGAATTGGGGCGCGCCCAGTCGATGATCGCCGAAACTCTCAAACTCGAGGAAACCCGGTTCCAGCGCACGCTCGACCGAGGTCTCGGACTGTTGGACGAGGCGGCATCGAACTTGCCGTCCGGCGGGACCCTGGACGGCGAAACCGCGTTCAAGCTTTACGACACGTACGGATTTCCGCTGGACCTGACGCAGGACGCGCTGCGCGCCAAGGGGATGCACGTCGACGTGGACGGCTTCAACACCGCCATGGAACGGCAGCGCGCCGAGGCGCGGAAAGCCTGGGCCGGATCCGGCGAGGCCGCCACCGAGGCGGTCTGGTTTGCCATTCGCGAGCGGCGGGGCCCGACCGAATTCCTCGGATACGAAACCGAGGAGGCCGAGGGGCAGGTGGTGGCCATCGTCGTCGACGGCGGCGAGGTTGAGTTGGCCGAGGAGGGACAGGGAGTCGCGATCGTCTGCAACCAGACGCCCTTCTATGGCGAGTCCGGCGGACAGATGGGTGACGCCGGAACGATGACCAGCGCGAGCGGCGCGCGGGTGATGGTGACCGATACCCAGAAACGCCTGGGCGAACTGCATGTGCATATCGGCGCGGTCGAGACGGGAACCCTGCGGGTCGGCGACGTGGTCCAGCTGGACGTGGATCACGCCCGGCGCTCGGCGATCCGCGCCAATCACTCGGCGACTCACCTGCTGCACGAGGCGCTGCGCCAGCACCTGGGCACGCACGTGACCCAGAAGGGATCGCTGGTGGCCCCGGATCGCCTTCGCTTCGACATCAGTCATCCCAAGGCGATCGGAGCCGAGGAACTGGCCCGGGCCGAAGCCGACGTCAACGCGCAGGTTCGCCGGAACGCCGACGTGGTCACCCATCTGATGGACCCGGAAGCGGCCGTGGCCGCCGGCGCCATGGCGCTGTTCGGCGAAAAGTACGGCGACGAAGTGCGGGTGGTGTCCATGGGCGCCGCCGACGACCATGCGTATTCCACCGAACTCTGCGGCGGCACCCACGTTCGGCGGACCGGCGACATCGGATTGTTCAAGATCGTGTCCGAGGGCGCGGTCGCGGCGGGCGTCCGCCGGATCGAGGCGGTCACCGGCGAGGGCGCCCAGCGCTACGTCGCCGATCAGAGCCTGGCGCTGCAGGAAACCGCCAGCCTTCTCCGGACCGGTCCCGCCGATGTGCCGGCGCGGGTCGCGGCGTTGCTGGAGGAGCGGCGCAGGCTCGAGCAGGAGTTGACCGAGGCGCGGCGCGCCCTGGCGACCGGTGGCGGCGGTGGCGGCAACCTCGAAATCAAGGACGTGGGCGGAATCCGCTATTCTCCGCGATTGCTCGACGACATCCCGGCAAAGGACCTCAAGAGCCTCGCCGACGACCTGAAAAAGCAGGTGGGCTCCGGCGTCGTGGCGCTGGTCTCGCGGAGCGACGGCAAGGCGTCGGTGGTCGTCGGGGTCACCGGCGACCTCACGGACCGGTTCAACGCCGTGGATCTGGTGCGGGTGGGTTCGGCGGCGTTGGGCGGCAAGGGCGGCGGTGGCCGGCCCGACATGGCCCAGGCCGGAGGGCCGGACGCGGAGAAGGCTCAGGCGGCGCTCGACGCCATGGAAGGTGCCATCGCGCAAGCCTTGGCCGGGGCCGCTTGACCGCCAGCCCCGGGCGCTGGCGCCGTCCGGAGGTGTTGCTGATCCTCCTCTCGGTGGCCATGCCCATCAGCTTCAGCACATGGATGGCGGTGATCAACAACTTCGCGGTGGAGCGGGCGGGCTTCAACGGCGCCGACATGGGCATTCTCCAGAGCGTGCGGGAGATTCCCGGCTTCCTTGCCTTCGCGGTGGTGTTCGTCCTGCTGCTGATCCGCGAGCAGGCGCTGGCGCTGCTGTCACTGTCGCTGCTTGGCATCGGCGTCGCGCTGACCGGTTTCTTTCCAAGCTTCGCGGGGTTGCTGGTGACCACCTTCGTGATGTCCGTGGGGTTCCACTATTTCGAGACGGTCCGCCAGTCGCTCGCCCTGCAATGGCTGGACAAGGACGAGGCGCCAAAGGTGCTTGGCCGCCTGGTGGCCGCCGGGTCCTTCGCCGGCCTGATCGCGTTCGCGCTGATCTACCTCGGCGTGGACCTGGCCGGGCTCGAGATGAAATGGATCATGCTGATCGGCGGCGGGGTGACGGTGGCCCTGACGCTCGCGGCCTGGATGCTGTTCCCGCGTTTCCCCGCCAGGGTGGAGCAGCACAAGACGCTGATCCTGCGCCGGCGCTACTGGCTGTTCTACGCGCTCACCTTCATGTCCGGGGCGCGCCGCCAGATCTTCGTCGTGTTCGCCGGCTTCCTGATGGTCGAGAAGTTCGGTTTCGACGTCGCCGCCATGAGCCTGATGTTCCTGGCCAATCACGCGTTCAGCATGGTTCTGGCGCCGCGCATCGGCAAGCTCATCGGCCGCTGGGGAGAGCGCCGGGCGCTGACGTTCGAATACATGGGGCTGATCTGCGTGTTCACGGCGTATGCGTTCGTCGATACCGCCTGGATCGCCGTCGGACTGTACATCCTCGATCACATCTTCTTCGCCATGGCGATCGCCATCAAGACCTACTTCCAGAAGATCGCCGACCCCCGCGACATCGCCAGTTCGTCCGGGGTCAGCTTCACCATCAACCACATCGCGGCGGTGGTGATCCCGGTGGGCTTCGGCGCGCTGTGGATGGTCTCGCCGGCGGCGGTGTTTCTCGCCGGGGCCGCCATGGCGGCGTGTTCGCTGGTCCTGGCGCGGCTGGTGCCGTTCGCTCCCGCGCCGAGCGCCGAGACCGTCTTCGTCAGGCCGCGCGCCGTTGCCGCCCAATGATTGTCCGCCCAGGGGTGGCGGCGGCCGAGCCGAAAAGTGGCGCGCCGCCTCGCGATCTCCGCTAAACTCGGTTCCGGTCCAGGGAAGCTGGGAGGGGAGAAACCATGTCCGCGTCGGGATCGAAGAAGGTTATTTTCGCGGCGCTGGCCGGCAACACGCTCATCGCCATTACCAAGTTCGCGGCCGCCTCCTATACCGGAAGCTCGGCCATGCTCAGCGAGGGGATCCACTCCCTGGTGGATACCGGCAACCAGGGACTTCTCCTCTACGGGATGAAGAAATCGGCGGCGCCGGCCGACAGCGAGTATCCGTTCGGCCACGGCAAGGAACTGTATTTCTGGGCTTTCGTGGTGGCGATCCTGATCTTCGCACTGGGCGCGGGCATTTCCATCTACGAGGGCATCCACAAGGTGATGGACCCGGAGCCGGTTTCCAGCCCCATCGTCAACTACGTCGTTCTTGGCGCGGCGATGATCTTCGAGGGCGGCGCCTGGTTCGTGGCCTACAAGGAATTCAACAAGACCCGGGGCCAGATCGGGTTGCTGACCGCCATCCGCCGCAGCAAGGATCCCACCGTGTTCACCGTTCTGTTCGAGGATACGGCGGCCATGGCCGGCCTGGTGGTGGCGCTTGTGGGCATCGCCTGCGCCCAGGCGTTCGATCTGCCCATGCTCGACGGCGTGGCCTCCATCCTCATCGGCTGCATCCTGGCCCTGACGGCCATTTTCCTCGCCATCGAAACCAAGGGCCTGTTGATCGGCGAGGCCGCCAGCCCCGCCGTGGTCGAGGGCATCCGCGACCTCGTCGCCCAGGAACCCGGCATCCTCCGGGTCAACGAACTCCTGACCATGCATTTCAGTCCCCGGGACGTGCTGTTGAACCTCAGCCTGGATTTCAACGACGGCGTGTCGTCGGGGGAGGTGGAACGCCTGGTCTCGAGCCTGGAGAACCGGATCGTCGCCGCGTTTCCGTCGATCAAGCGCGTCTTCATCGAGGCGCAGAGTTTTGCCTCGCATGAGCGCCGCCAGGCTCAAACCGTGTCCGCCGGGGAGCCGCCCGCCAAGCATTAGAATCCGGTCACGCCCTTGAACCGTTTCGTCCGTGTCCCTAACCTTGGGATTCACGACCAGCCGCCGGGAGACATTCATGAACAAGCGCTTTCAGGGTACCGAGACGTATGTCGCCACCGAGGATCTGATGGTGGCGGTGAACGCCGCCGTCAGCCTGGAGCGGCCGCTCCTGATCAAGGGGGAGCCCGGCACCGGCAAGACCATCCTCGCCCACGAGATCGCCAAGGCGCTCGGCGTGCCGCTGATCCAGTGGCACATCAAGTCCACCACCAAGGCGCAACAGGGGCTCTACGAATACGACGCGGTCGCCCGGCTGCGCGACTCCCAGCTCGGAGACGAGCGGGTCCACGACATCGCCAACTACATCGTCAAGGGGCGGCTGTGGGAGGCGTTCACCGCCGACGTCCGGCCGGTCCTGCTCATCGACGAGGTGGACAAGGCCGACATCGAGTTCCCCAACGACCTGCTTCTGGAACTCGACCGCATGGAGTTCCACGTCTACGAGACCAAGGAGACGGTGGTGGCCGCCCAGCGCCCCATCGTCGTCATCACGTCGAACAACGAGAAGGAACTGCCGGACGCCTTCCTGCGCCGCTGTTTCTTCCATTACATCCGCTTCCCCGACCGCGAGACCATGGAGCGGATCGTCGAGGTGCACTATCCCGGCATCCAGAAGAAGCTGGTGCGCGAGGCGCTGACCGCGTTCTTCGACATGCGCGAGGTGCCGGGCCTGAAGAAGAAGCCGTCCACGTCGGAACTGTTGGACTGGATCAAGCTTTTGCTGGTGGAGGACGTTCCGCCGGAGGCGCTTCGCACCAATGACGCCCGCAAGCTGATCCCGCCGCTGCACGGCGCGCTGCTCAAGAACGAACAGGACGTCCACCTGTTCGAACGCCTCGCCTTCCTCAACCGCCGCGAGGGCGGGTAGGGCGGACACCCAGCCATAAGTAGAGAGTCGTGCGACCCCGCGCCCGTCATCGGGCTATCGCTGTTTGCGTGTCGCCATACGATTGCAACTGGTTTCGAGAGAGTTGCTCGATGACCCGCAAAGAAGCCGTCCGCATCCTGTGCGCCCACGAGAACGCGCTGCACGCCCGCGGAGTGACCCGCCTGGCGCTGTTCGGTTCGCTGGCGCGGGGGAGAGCGGAGAGGACAGCGACATCGACGTGGTCGTCGATATCGATCCCGGACGGTGTTCTCGCTGATCGATCTCGCCGATTTGCGCCTGTACCTGTGCGACCTGTTCGGCCGCGAGACCGACGTGGTCATTCGCTGACGATCTCCGGCCCCGTTTCCGCAACCGGATCGCCGCCGATGAGGTCGCCGTATTCTGATGAGCGACGAACGAACCCTCGACCGGATCGAGCACATGCTCGCGGCGATTGCGGGGATCGAGCGGATGACACGAAACAGGTCCCTAAACGACTATGCCGACGATGTGGATGGAGCCGCGGCCGTCGAGCGTCATTTCGAGCGCCTGTCCGAGGCGTCACGCCACTTGCCCGACAGCATCAAACAACAACATCCCGGGATCCCTTGGCGTGCGGTGGCGGATCTTGGCAACGTTCTGCGTCACGCCTACGACCAAGTCCTCGACGAACGGATCTGGCGCATCGTTGAAAAGGACTTGCCGGCGCTCAAAAACGCGGTTCTCGCGATGCATCGCGACCTGACGACGGGAAAGGCCGGGTAATCCTCGAGTGGGCACGTCGCGCCTGTTGGCGGCGGCGTGATGCGGTTCATTTCCGATCACGCTCATCCGGAGTGATCAGTTCGACGGTGGGGAAGTAAAAGCCCAGGCGCCGGGCATCCCGGCTGAGCAGCGGCAATCCGGCGACGGCGGCATGGGCGCCGATAAAAAAATCGGGGAGCACCCCGGAACGAGTGCCGCCGCGCTCCCGGTATTGCGCGAATACCTTGCCGGCCATGAACAACGCCGCGCGCGGCGTCGCAAGCACCTCGATCTCCAGACCTTGCAGTGCCGCATCGACATCCTCCATGCGTTTTGCGCGCACGGAAAGCTCGGCATAGACGACCTCGTTGATACCAATCGGTCCCCGAGCCGGGCCGCTTCGAGCTGGCGCTCCGACCAGTCCGACCAATTCGGATCGGCTGTCAACAGGTCGAGGAGAACGTTGGTGTCGGCGGATCACCGATCGTCGCCAGGGTCAGAGCCATGATCTCGTCGGCCTGTGCTCGGCCCCGGCCCGAAGAAGCCCCGCCATCGAGCGAAATGCTCGGGCTGACGTTCCCCGCCCGCCTTTTCGATGATAACTTCGCCATTCCTGCCGAGTCGGAATTCCACCTGTTCGCCCGGGTTCACCCCGAGCCGCTCGCGGACCGGTTTCGGCAGCGTGACCTGTCCCTTGCTGGTGATCGCATATCCCATGGTGCAGAGCCTTACTCCGTGAGCGTAGAGTAATACCACGGAGCCGCCGATGGCCACAACCGAACGACACGCGTCTAAGAAATCAACAGGTCTGTCCAGACTGGCGCCGCCGCAAACCTCGGGGTACTCTCAGCGTGACAGTCGCCAGCGAGGTTTTTGGCCATGTTCATCAACTTCTTCCTTGAGCTCAAGCAGGCGCGGATTCCGGTTTCGCTGCGCGAGTACCTGACCCTGATGGAGGCCATGGACGCGGGGCTCGCGGAGTACAGCGTCGACGATTTCTACTATCTCAGCCGCTCGTGCCTGGTGAAGGACGAAACCAACCTGGATCGGTTCGACCGGGTGTTCGGATCCGTGTTCAAGGGGCTTGAGCCCCCCGACGACGGCGAGACCGTGGAGATCCCCGAGGAGTGGCTGCGCAAGCTCGCCGACCGGGTTCTCACCGACGAGGAGAAGGCCCAGGTCCAGGCCATGGGCGGCTGGTACAAGCTGATGGAAACGCTGAAGGAGCGCCTCAACGAGCAGAAGGGCCGCCATCAGGGGGGCAGCAAATGGATCGGCACCGGCGGAACCTCGCCGTACGGCACCGGCGGCTATAATCCCGAGGGCGTGCGCATCGGCCAGGACGGCAACCGCAACAACCGCGCCGTCAAGGTCTGGGACAAGCGCGAATTCAAGAACCTGGACTCGTCGGTGCAACTGGGCACCCGCAACATCAAGGTGGCGCTTCGCCGGCTGCGGCGGTTCGCCCGCCAGGGCGCGGCCACCGAGCTCGATCTCGACCACACCATCCGCGCCACGGCCAAGAAGGGCTATCTGGACCTGCACATGGTGCCGGAGCGCCACAACGCCGTGAAGGTGCTGCTGTTCCTCGACGTGGGCGGCTCCATGGACCCGCATATCCGCACCTGCGAGGAGCTGTTCTCGGCGGCGCGCGGCGAGTTCAAGCACCTGGAGTATTTCTACTTCCACAACTGCGTTTACGAGAAGGTATGGCGCGACAACCGGCGCCGCCGCGACGAGGCCACGCCCACCTGGGACGTGCTGCATACCTATCCGCACGATTACAAGGCGATCTTCGTCGGCGACGCGTCCATGAGCCCCTACGAGATGATCTATCCGGGCGGCGCCGTGGAGCACTGGAACGAGGAGACGGGGTCCTTGTGGATGGAGCGGGTGCTGAACGTCTACACCCACGCGGTGTGGCTCAACCCGGTTTCCGAGGAATGGTGGCAGCACACCATGTCCACCCGGATGATCAACCAGCTCATGGGCGGGCGCATGTACCCGCTGACCCTCGACGGCCTCGACCGCGCCATGCGCGCGCTGAGCCGGTAAAACAAGCCAGAAGAGCGCAAAGGCCGCGGGTTTACGTGTCCGTTACGTTGCCGCCCGCGATTACGGTTTTGGGCCCGTGGAACCCGCCGCGTCACCGCCGCCGATCACGTCAATTCGAACGGGCGCGGTCCCGGCCTCGATCATCTTCAGTTTCCGCGCCGCTCCCGCCGACACGTCGATGATCCGGCCCCGGACATGGGGACCGCGATCGTTGATCTTGACCTGGACCTGCCTGCCATTCTTGAGATTGGTCACCATGATCACCGTTCCGAGCGGGAAATCGCGGTGCGCGGCGGTCATCGCCAACGGGTCGAACGACTCGCCGCTGGCGGTTTTCCGGCCTTCGAATCCCGGACCGTACCAGGACGCCAGGCCGCGCTCGCTCAAGACACCCGCGTCGGAAGTGGGGGCGAAACCGGCGATCGCCGTCACGATCATAAAAAGTCCAAACGCCACGAAGGCGATGCGCGCGCTCATGTTCATGTGCTGTGCTCTCCTCTTCGATGGTCGCCGTCCGACATTCCATGAACGGACCGACAATCAAACTGATCCGGCGCTTGGGAGACGCCGATACCTCACATCGCAAGTTAATTCATGTGGCCGCCGGCGTTTGGGTCGTCTTTCCCCTGGACCAAACGCGACCGGTTCGCAACTCATGGGGGCCAATTAGGTCAATTTTGTGGCGATGTTGCGGTCGCGAACTCAGAACGCGACAAAATGCGGCGGCCATCTATCCGTGTCGAGGGCTCACTCGGACTCGATTTCGTCGCTGATCACGTCGATCCGCACATTCCCGGTTCCGGGCTTGAGCAGCCCAAGCTTTCGCGCGGCGGCCTTGGACAGGTCGATGATCCGGTCGTCCACGTAGGGGCCGCGGTCATTGATCGTCACCTCGACGGATTTGCCGTTGTCGCGATTGGTCACCAGGACCCGCGTACCCAGGGGCAGGGTGCGGCTTGCGGCGGTCATCTCGTTCTGATCGAAAATCTCGCCGCTGGCCGTCTCCTTGCCGTGGAACCCCGGTCCATACCAGGACGCCACGCCGCGCCGGATCTCGCCGTCCTCGCCGGGCATGCGGACCAGGGCGAAAACCACCGCCACGACCGCCACAAGTCCCAGCGTCCCGAAAACCACGATCCCGCGCTTCTTTAAGGTCGGTGACCTTCCCTTGCTCATGCAATCATCCCGTAAACCATGCCGGCGAGGATCGAGCCCAGCAGCGCGAAGGCGAGATAGGCCAGGAATACCGGCGGGCGGGTGAGGGCGAAGACGGCGATGGCGGCGGGCACACAGGTGACGCCGCCGGCGACGAGAAACGCCATTCCGGCGCCGGGGGCCATGCCGGTCTCGATCAGGCCGCCGATCAGGGGCAGGGCGGCATAGCCGTTGAGGTAGGCCGGGACCCCGGCGAGGGCGGCGAGGACGATGGACGGGGCCCCGCCGTCGCCGGCGATGGACGCGATGAAATCGGGCGGGACATAGGCCAGCATCACGCTTTCCAGCGCGAACGCCAGGGTCAGCCACTTGCCAAGGAACAGGCCGCTGGAGAGGATCTCCCCAATGAACGCGGCGCGGCGCGCGTCGTCGCGCCAGAAGGCCCAGGCCGCCGCCTTCGGGGCGCGGATTTTCGCGCCGGCGCAGCCGCCGTTGCCGATCCCCGGACGCAGCGGATCGGCGAAGGCCGGCGCGCGGCACAGCATCAGAATACCAAATCCGCCGAGGACCCCGAGCCCGACGGCCGCGACCGTCTTGGCGATGGCGAACTCCATGCCCAGCGTGCCGACGGTCAGCATGAACATGGACGGATCCATGAGGGGCGAGGAAAGCCAGAAGGCCATGACGGCGGGCAGCGGGACGCCCATGGACAGCATGGCGGCGATCAGGGGAATGACGCCGCATGAGCAGAACGGCGAAAACGCGCCCACGATCGCGGCGAACACGACCATCGGGGCGATGTGGCCGCGGAAGGCGCGGGCGATCAGGGCATCGGCGCCGGTGGCCTTGGCGTAGGCGGCGAACCCCACCGCCAGCAGCAGGAACGGCAGGATCCCGAACAGCGCATCGGCCACGAACCGGCCCGACCGCACCGCCTGATCGGGCGCCAACGCGAGCAGGACGGCGAACAGCAGCGCGACGGCGAGCCACGCACCGTCCAGCTTTTTGATCGTCCGAACCCAGCCGGCCGCGGCAAGTTGAAGCGTGCTCATCTCCGTGGTCCATC
>CAVPAM010000005.1:0-53428 GCA_963701445.1 uncultured Alphaproteobacteria bacterium | reverse complement strand
CTTCATCCTGCTGGTGCTGTGCTTCACGGCCTGGGGCGCGGCGGCGAACCTCACCGACATACTGGTCGGTGTCTTCCGTGGCATCTTCGACATGTCGAACTTCCAGTCTTCGCTGGTTCAGTCCGCGTATTACGGTGCTTATTTTCTGCTCGCCCTTCCAGCGGGTTTCATCAACCAACGCTACGGCTACAAGACCGGCGTGCTGGTCGGGCTGGGCCTCGCCGCTGTCGGCGGTCTGATGTTTCTGCCGGCGAGTCAGTTGCTGGTCTACGAGATGTTTTTGCTCGCCCTGTTCGCCCTTGCCGCCGGGCTTTCCATTCTCGAGACATCCGCAAATCCGTTTGTCATTGCCATGGGCAAGGAATCGACGGCGACGCAGCGGCTCAATCTCGCCCAGGCGTTCAACCCCATTGGCGCGAATATTGGCGTCCTGATGGGGGCGGTATTCATTCTGCCCGCGCTTACACCCGAAACAAGTAAGGCGATCATGAGCGAGGCGCAGTTGCTGGCCAGTCAGGAGGCGGATCTGGCGCTTGTGCTCAAGCCCTATCTCGGAATCGCCTTGGTGCTGGTGGTGATCTGGCTGCTGATCTTCTTCCGGAAGTTCGAATTGCCGAAGGCGGCGGCCGCGACTGGCGAAGATATCCCTTCGGGTAACGTCGCGGCGCGGCTGTGGAAAAACCGGCACTACCGCTTTGGGGTGATGGCCCAGTTCTTTAACGTTGCGGCCCAGACCTGCGTGTGGACCTTCACGATCCTTTATGCCCAGGACGTGGTGGGTGTTTCGCCGGAGACTTCCGGCTGGTGGCTTCAGGCTAGCCTCATCATCTTTTTGTTCTCCCGCTTTCTCATGACGTGGTTGCTTGGCATCATCCGGCCGTCGCTTTTGCTACTCATCATGGCGATGTTTGGCGTCTTTTGTTGTGTCGTCGCGATGTTCTCGCTCAACACTCTAGGGTTGATAGCGGTCGTTTCCGCGTCGGCGTCGCTTTCCTTGATGTTCCCCACGATCTACGGCTTGGCTTTGCAGGGAACCGGCGAGGACGCAAAGTTCGGTTCGGCCGGTCTCGTCATGGCTATCCTTGGCGGCGCCATCATGCCCTTGGTGCAAGGTGCGGTGATGGACGGAGTAGGGCCCGCGATGGGCTATGTGGTGCCGGGCGTCTGCCTCGCCCTGGTTGGCGCCTATGCCCTTTTCGATCTCAGGAACACGCGTCCCGCGATATCCGATGAGGCGGTTCTGGCACCGGAAGGAGGAACGTCATGATGGGTATCACGTCAAACGCGCGGCGGCGGGCTGGATCGTTGTTGCTGGCGGGGCTCGGGATCACACTCGGCGCATGCTCGGAAGAACCGGACGTGACGATCGGGCTGATTACCAAGCAGGAAGTGAATCCGTACTGGGTGACAATGCGGGAAGTGGCCGAGGCCACGGCGAAAGACAACGACGTCACGCTGCTCACGGCGACCGGTACGAGTGATGTGGATGTCGGTAGCCAGAAGCGCGCACTGGAGGAGATGGTCGCCAAGGGCGCCAAGGGCATACTCATAGCTCCGACCAGTTCGACGGAACTGTTGCCGGCGATCGAGGCGGCGCGGAAACAGGGTGTGCTTGTCATCGCCGTGGATACGCCGGTCGATCCGTTGGATGCCGTGGACGCTTACTTCGCCACCGACAACGAAGCCGCCGGTCGGTTGATCGGGCAATACGCCCGCGTCAAGACTACCCAGATGGGCATCAAGCCGAAGATCGCGATGCTTGACCTGGGGCCGGGCATAAGCTCGGGCGAGTTGCGGCACGCGGGCTTTCTGGATGGTTTTGGAATTTCGGAAGACGACCCCGCCATCGTCGCGATGGCCGACACCGAGGGAGACAGAGAGCTGGGCAAGGCGCGGATGGCCGAGATTCTCGCCGGGCATCCCGACGTTAACGTTATCTATACGGTCAATGAGCCGGCGGCGCTGGGTGCGCTCGACGCGCTCAAGGATGCCAAGGTGGATCTGAGCCGGACGATATTGGTCTCGGTCGATGGAGGCTGTCGAGCCATGAAGAATGCCGTGCGCCCGGGCGACATCGATGCGACAGCCATGCAATTCCCGCAAAACATGGCGCGTGAAGGTGTTCGCGCGCTGGCCACGGCGGTTCGTGCTGGAGGAATCTGTCCGGCAATCTTGATACCGGCGTGCGACTAATCACGGATGACCCCGCGCCGGGCGTGAAATCCAGAGACGTTGCCTACGGCGTGCGGAACTGCTGGGGTAACTGACGCAATTGTGTCCTCGCGAGAACATTGGCGACCAGGGTGACCTGCAATCTCCGTCGCAGTGGATAGCGACTATTGTTTGACCGCGACAGCACCCATGTTGGCAACGGGTCAGGAGTGACGGTCGACGCCTCGTCGCGTGATCGTCCGTGGCCAGGGGTCAAGCCGACCAGATGCGAGAGAAAGCCGACGTTCAGTGTGACGGCATTCAAGCACTCCCGGACGTCGCTCCGCTGCCTCCGGGCACCGTTTTGCGCGCCGAAAAACCGCCGGAAATGGCGTTTGGCGGGGCATATCGGGTGGTTTTCCGACCGAAAAAGCCGCGAAATGACGGCATCGAAAGCCGGGCGTTCCGGGGTCGTATCGGAATGTTTCGTTTTATATCAATGGCTTACGTCGTTGCGGAGCGGCAACGAGCGTTTTAAAAAGACAAGTATTTCAATGGCTTGCGGCGAAATTCTACGGTGCATGGGGTTGTTTTGCAAAAACGCGTTACACCCCCCCCCCCGGCGCGCCCCGCGCCACCACAACAACACGCCCCGCGCCACCACCAACACGCCCCGCGCGCGCACCAGCGCCCCGCGCCGCCGCGCGCCGACGGTCTCGTGGGAACCAATTCATTGCCCGCTTGACGCCGTTTCGGGGTCGAACCTATAGTGAGGCCGACGGTTCCCCCTTAAGGGCGAGAAAGCCCGGGGACTAACAGGGAACACGGAGGGATGGACCCAAGCCGGGGATCCCGTGCCGTGGCTGCCCCCGCAACTGTAAGCGGGTAGCGTTGCCCACCCATGGCCACTGGGAAACCGGGAAGGCCGGGCAGACGCGACGACCCGCGAGCCAGGAGACCTGCCGTCACCGTGTCGACGCGGCGCTTTCGGGCGGGGTAGACCGAGAGTATGGAACCGGGTCGACCGGTTTCCAGCCCTTGCCGTTCGCGCCGACATGGTTGACAGGAACCTTGAGCGAACGGAGACCGATCGATGCACATCATGGAAGGGTACCTGCCGGCGGCGCACGCGGCCGCGTGGACGGCCGTATCGGCGCCCTTCGTGGCCTACGGCGGATACCGGCTGGTCAGGATCGTCCGCGAGCACCCGGAGACGAAACTGCTGCTGGCGGCGTCCGGGGCGTTCGCCTTCGTGCTCTCGGCGCTGAAGATCCCGTCGGTGACGGGGAGCTGCTCCCACGCCACCGGAACGGGACTGGGGTCGATCCTGTTCGGTCCCGGGGTCATGACCCTGCTCGGCACCATCGTGCTCCTGTTTCAGACCCTGCTGCTGGCCCACGGCGGGTTGACGACGCTGGGGGCCAACGTGTTCTCCATGGCGGTGGTCGGGCCCTACGTGGCCTACGGGATTTTCAGGTCCGCGCGCGGGGTCGGTCTCTCGCTCGCCGTGGCGGTGTTTCTGGCGGCGGCCTTGGGCAACCTGTCCACGTATATGGTCACCTCGGCCCAGCTCGCGCTCGCGTTTCCCGATCCGGCCGGCGGGTTTGCCGGCTCCCTGGCCAAGTTCGGCGGCATCTTCGCCTTGACCCAGGTGCCGCTCGCCGTCATCGAGGGGCTGTTGACCGTGGTGGTGGTCAATACGCTGACCGCCTACAGCCGGTCCGAACTCAAGAGCCTGTCGCTGTTCGCCAAGGAGCCGGTGTGATGGCGCGCCAGAACCTCATCCTGCTCGCCGCGGCGGCCATTCTCGCCCTGATCCCGCTGTTCATGACCTTCGAGCGGCGACGAGATCTTCGGCGGCGCCGACGGCGAGGCCCAGAAGGCCATCACCGAGATCCGTCCCGACTACGAGCCGTGGTTCGACGTCCATCTGGGAGCCGCCGAGCGGAGAGATCGAGAGCCTCCTGTTCATGCTGCAAGCGGCGCTCGGCGCCGGGTTGCTCGGCTACTACATTGGCTTGCGGCGCGGCGAGGCGCGCGGACGGATGCCGGCCGAGGGCGATGCATCTCGTTGACCGTGTCGCCCACACCAACCGGTGGAGCAACCGGCACCCCGGGGACAAACTGCTTCTCGGCGGCGGCCTGTTGATCCTGAGTGTCGTGCTGCCCCGCCATTCCAGGCGCCATCCTGGTGCTGATCGCGGCGGTGGCCGCGACGGTCCGGGGCGCCGGCGTTCCCGCCGGCGACTACCTCCGCGTCCTGATGCTCCCGGCGGCGTTCATGGCGAGCGGCGCCGCCGTGCTGGCCATCTCCGTCAGCTTCGACGGCGGCGGTCCGGTGGTCGCGTTTTCGCCGGCGGGGGCGATGACCGCGCTGCACGTTTCCCTCCGCGCCCTGGCCGCGACGGCGTCGCTTCTCCTGATCGTCCTGACCACGCCGGTCTCGGAGTTCCTCGGGCTTTTGCGGACGGTCCGCGTGCCCGCCGCCATCGTCGACGTGACCTTGCTGGTCTACCGGTTCACCATGGTGACGGCGGCGCTCGCCGACCGGGCGCGCATATCGCAGGCGAGCCGCATGGGGTACGCCGGGTTTCGCCGCTCGCTGCGCTCCGCCGGGCTGCTCGCGGCGGCGCTGCTGCCCCGGGTTCTCGACAAGGCGTCGCGCATGGAGACCGGCCTCGCGGCCCGCGCCTATGACGGCGACCTTCGGGTGCTGCCGTCGCCGGTGGCCGCGTCGCGGCGCTTCGCCGTCGGTTCCGTGGCGCTCCAGGGGGCGATCCTCGCCGTGTCGCTGATCTGGCTCGCCGCCGGACGCGCGGGGGCGGGGGTGTGATCCTCTCCGCGCGCGGCCTGCATTACGCGTATCCCGGCGGGATCGAGGCCCTCAAGGGGCTCGACCTGGACGTGCCGCGCGGCGGGCGGCTCGCGATCCTCGGGCCCAACGGGGCGGGCAAGACCACGCTTCTCCTGCATCTCAACGGAACGCTGCGCCCCACCGCCGGCGACCTGCTGCTGGACGGCCGTCCGGCCGCGTGGGACCGGCGCGCGCTGAAGCGGTGGCGGGCAACCGTCGGCCTCGTCCTTCAGGATCCCGACGACCAGTTGTTCGCCGGAAACGTCTATCAGGACGTCTCGTTCGGCCCGCTCAACCTCGATCTCCCGGAAGCCGAGGCGCGCCAGCGCGTGGAAGACGCCCTCGCCGCGATGCGGATCGAGCACCTGGCCGAGCGTCCCGTTCACATGCTGAGTTCCGGGCAGAAGAAGCGGGTGGCGATCGCCGGCGTCCTGGCCATGCGGCCCGAGGTGCTCGTCCTCGACGAACCCACGGCCGGCCTGGACAGCCACGGGGTCGCCCATCTGCTCGCCGCGCTCGACCATCTGACCGGCGGCGGAACCACCATCGTCTACACCACCCACGACGTGGACCTGGCGTGCGCGTGGTCCGACACGGTGGCGATCTTTCACCAGGGCGTGGTCATCGGCGGCGGCCGGGCGCGGGACGTGCTCTCGGACGGCGAGCTGCTGCGGCGCGCCCACCTCCGGCTGCCCGTCGCCTTGGACGCGGGTTTGGCGATGAAGGACCGGGGGCTGCTCGCGGCCGACGCGCCGTTGCCCCGGTCGCCGGCCGAGTTGGTGTCGTTGCTCAGGAGGCTGGGGCGCGGGGCTCCTCGCCCGTTCCACCACGACCGGCGCCCGGCGGATGCGGCGAGGCGAAAGCGCGCACGATCCCCTAATGACGTTTCAGGGGCGCGAGGCCAATCGCGGCTCGCCGGTCGCGGCCGGCAGCAGGATCTCGGCCCTCAGGGGGCGGTGATCCGAGCCCGGGAAGGGCAGGGCATCGAGCGTGGCGACGCGCGCGTCGCGAACCAGGACATGATCGATGGGAACCCCCAGCGGACCCAGCGGCGCCGGCCATGTGGCGGGGAAATGACGCGCCGTGGCGGTCCGGCTGGCGTCCAGAAACAGCCGGAACGCGGGGGCGTAGGGGGTCACGTTGAAGTCGCCCGCGACGATCACCGGTCCGTCCAGCTCCGCGATGAAGCCGGCGAGGTCGAGGAGGTAGCTGTCGCGGGCCGATAGCCGGGCCGGAGTGGCCGGATGGGCCGGATGGACGGTCACGATCCAGGGATCCTCGGCGCCGGGAATGGAGAGGCGCGCCACCAGCGCGATCCTGCCCTGTCCGGACGGCCGCACGACGCCCCGCGCCGCGATGGGATGGATCGACAGGATCGCGAGGGTTTCCTGGCCCGCGTAAACCTCCGAATTCAACCGGGCGCCCGGCTCGACGATGAACTGGTGGGGATAGACGCCGTTCATCGACCGGAGCCGATCGGCCATCCCCTCGGGCACCTCCTGGAGGACGACGACGTCGGCCGGCCGGCCGGCAAGCCAGGCGTCGACCGCTTCCGGCCGGCGGTTGGACTTGGACACGTTGTAGGTGACCAGGCCGACCCCTCGCGACGGCAGCCCCCGATGGATATCGGTCGAGGCCCGGGCCGCGCCGATGGACACCGGCGCCATGTCCCCCGAGGTCCGGGGCGCCTGCTGGTACGCCGCCGCGAAGCCGACCGCGAACACCAGGGCGGCGGCGGCGGCGGCCTTCCGTCCGGTGGCGGCCAGAACCAGGCACAGCAGACCGGCGCCGACGAGGTATTGGAGGACGAAGTGGCTGAGCAGTTCGAACGGCCACGCCCGCGATCCGAACATGCCGGCCGCGGACACGAGGAACAGGCCGGCGATCGCCGCCAGACCGAGCCGGTCGCTTCTCTCCCCGAGCCCTCGCATCATCGATCCGAACTCCACCCTGGCGCCAAGCCGCGTCTACGGAAGGGGGCATGATGCCCGGCAGCCGTTAAGAATTCGCGAAAGGTCCACCGCGAAACGGTTTCCGGCGCCGAACGCCCGTCGACGGCCGCGGGCGGATCAGGCGGCGGGATCGCTCCCGGAAATGCGCGCGCCCAGCCCGTTCATCAGTGCCACGAACTCGGGGAAACTGGTGGCGATGGCGGTTCCGTCGTCGACCCTCACGGGGTTCCGGGCGACCATGCCGAGCACCAGAAACGCCATCGCGATGCGATGGTCCATGTTGACGGTCACCAGTCCGCCCCCCGGCGGCGGGCCGCCGGCGCCATGCACGGTCAGCCAGTCCGGGCCCGATTCGACGGCCACGCCGCAGGCGGCGAGTCCCGTCGCGATCGCGGCCAGGCGGTCGCTTTCCTTGACCCGCAATTCGCCCAGCCCCCGCATGCGCGTGGTGCCGGTGGCGCACGCGGCGGCGACGGCGAGGATGGGGAATTCGTCGATCATCGCCGGCACCCGTTCGGGCGGCACGTCGACACCTCTCAGCGCGCTCGTTTCGACCACCAGGTCGGCGACCGGCTCTCCCGACTCGGTGCGATGATGGACGGCGTCCACGCGCGCGCCCATCTCGGTCAGCGTGTCGATCAGGCCGGCGCGCAGCGGGTTGAGCCCGATGCCGTTCAGGGTGACCCGCGATCCGGGGGCGAGCAGGGCGGCGACCAGCGGAAAGGCGGCCGAGGAGATGTCCGCCGGTACGATGACGTCGCGCCCCGTGATTTCCGGCTGGCCGGTCAGCGTGATCCGGCGTTCGCCGCCGGCCCCGTCCTCGACCTCCACCTCGGCGCCGAAGTGCAACAGCATTCGTTCCGTGTGATCGCGGGTCGGCTGCGGCTCGATGACGCTGGTTTTCCCGGGCGCGTTGAGGCCGGCCAGCAGCACCGCCGACTTCACCTGCGCCGATGCCACCGGCAGCGTGTAGACGATGGGTATCGGGCACTCGGTCCCATGCACGGACAGCGGCAGCCGGCCGCCGGACCGCGCCGAAAAGCGCGCGCCGATTTGCGACAGCGGTTCCATCACCCGCTTCATGGGCCGCGCCGACAAGGACGCGTCGCCGGCGAAAAAGCTCACGAACGGATGGCTCGCCACCAGACCCATGACCAGGCGGGCGCCGGTGCCGGAGTTGCCCATGTCGAGGACCGCCGCCGGTTCGGCCAGCCCCCCGACCCCGCGCCCGAAGACGCTCCATCCCCCGGCGCCGCGCTCCACCGTCGCTCCCAGCCGCCGCATGGCCTCGGCGGTGGCGAGCACATCCTCGGCCTCGAGCAGATTTCTTATGCGGGTTTCGCCGACGGCGCTCGCGCCCAGGATCAGCGCGCGATGGGAGATGGACTTGTCTCCGGGGATGTGCACCGAGCCGGTGAGCGGCCCCGACGCGGCGGATACCATCGGGTTCATCGATTGCAACCTCTATTGTATGAAAGCGAGCGAGAAAATCGCATGCGTCACACGCTTTCCGGGCGCGGCCGGACGGGGCTCCGGAACGAGCGGAAACCGATCTGTCGAGTTGTCGCTTTTGGTTTTGACACGGCGGAAATAAACATGGCAATTGGCTAGTCATATAGCATGCGACGAACAACAGGAGGTATATTGGGTGGCGAAGCCTGAATGGGGCGTTAAGCGCACCTGCCACAACTGTGGCGCTCGATTCTACGACCTATGCCGCGAACCCATTGTATGTCCCGTGTGCAGCACCGTCTACGACGCGGAGCGGCAGACGCGCGTTCGTCGCGGCGGAGCGGCGTTGAAGGAAGAGGCCGGTTCCCGTCCGAAGCCCGCCAAGAGGGCGGCCGCCGGAGAGGAGGCCGACGATCTGGTCGACGAGGCCGACGTCGAATCGGACGCGGACGACACGGATGACGACGATGACGGCGACGATCTCGCCGATCTGAGCCCGGAAGGCCAGGATCTGATCGAGGACACGTCGGACCTCGGCGAGGACGGCGACGACATCGGCGAAGTCATGGATCACATCGACGACGATGTCGAGGACAAGTCTTGAGCGGGACTCGGACGGATAAGGTTGAAAGGGGCAATAATTTTTCTTGCCCCCATGGCCCCAGGTTCTCTAGGTTCTAGCTTGTCGAGGGGGCGTTCGCGCGCGCCCGCGATCCTTCTTATGGGGCCGTAGCTCAGTTGGGAGAGCGCTACAATGGCATTGTAGAGGTCAGGGGTTCGATTCCCCTCGGCTCCACCATTGAAAAAGGGCCTGGCTCATCGGCGCCAGGCCCTTTTTGATTCGGCGGACAACTCCCCGGCGCGGCGATCGCTATCGTGTCCGGAGCGCTACCGGCCCCGGTTTTTCAGCACTTCGGATCCCGCAGACAGGCTTCCAGGGCCTGACGCGTGCCGGGGCCGTATTTTCCATCGATCGTCCCGCTGTACTTTCCATGGGTCTTGAGGTGGTTCTGAAGGCTCTTCACCGCCGGTTCCCCGCCCAGCGAAAACGCCTTCTCGAAATCCCCGATGGCCCGGTCGGCGTCGCCCTTCTGGGCGTAGGCCTGTCCCCGGGCCATGTAGGCCTGCGGGTTCGGCTGCTGGCCGATGGACTGAGTGAAGTCCTGGATCGCCAGGTCCGTGCTCCCTTTCTTGAGGTACACGCTTCCGCGATTGACGTAGGTTCCGGGGTTCGGCTTGCGCTTGAGAACCTCTCCGAAGTCCTGGATCGCCAGATCGTCGTTGCCCTTCAACGCATGGGAAATCCCGCGAAGATTATAGGTGTAGGCCAAGGCCTCCTCCGACGGTGCCCCTCCGCTGATCGCCTGGGTGCACATCTGGATCGCCTGATCCACCTGCTTGGCCTTCAACTGGTTCTCGCACGCCTTGGCGTCGTCCTGCCACGCGGCATGGGCCGGCGACAGCGACAGGAAAACGGTGGCGGCGGTCAGGCAGAGCAGGCGTTTCAACCCCAAAATTCTCATAATGTCCCTTGGCCCCGCGAGGCCCCTTTGCAAGCAATTCAACCAACATTCCGAGGGTCGAGACGACCACGCGTCGGTGACCTTACCAGGAGCGACCCGTCACGACAAACGTGTCCTTGACCCCGTTCCCTCGAGAACAATCCGACCCTTACATAGCGGTCCCGCTTGCCTTTGGGGAGGGGAGGGGACGGAAAAATTCGCCAAAACGGACTTGTGGGGGGCTTGCCGGCGCGCGCCTCGCTCGACGGCCGCCGCCGGGGGCCGCGTTCCGGTCCCGCGACACGGCCCGGATCATTGACAATCGCCACATGACAACCACATTAACGGAGAAATCCAACCGCCGCGGTGGCGGCGTTTCGACGGGCGCCGGTCTCAGGGCCCACGACAACGGTGTATACTCGCTCAAGCGGAGGAGTAAGCGGTCATGACCCGCATTCAGAGTTTCAATAGCCCCCTTTTGCTCGGTTTCGAGCATCTCGAACGCATTTTGGACCATGTATCCAAAAGCTCGGGCGAGGGATATCCGCCCTACAACATCGAGCAAGTCGGAGAAAATGGCCTGCGGATCACCCTCGCCGTCGCCGGGTTCGCGATGGAGGACCTGGGGGTGACCGTGGAAGATAATCAACTGGTGATCCGGGGCCGCAGGAAGGACGACGAGAACGACCGCGTTTACCTGTACCGCGGGATCGCGTCGCGACAGTTCCACCGCAGCTTCGTCCTCGCCGACGGGATCGAGGTCGGCGGGGCTTCGCTGGATAACGGCCTGTTGCGCATCGACCTGGAACGGCGGGTGCCGGAACCCGAGATCCGCACCATTCCCATCGACGGGGCCTCCGCGACCGGCAAAAAGACCTCGCGCCGGCCTCAAATGATCGACGTGGAGTTGGAAGCCTGATTTTTCACACTGATTTTAACACAGCGGAAACGCGCGACGTCTATGGTGCGCGGAGAGCTGGTGAGAGGATGTTATGGATCATCCGAGAGACAATACGAAGACCAACAAGAACGGCGCCGTCGTGATGGATCTGGCGCTCCACGATCTCGCCAATCTTGGGATCGGGGAATGGGCTTACATCAAGCACGTGGAGGTGGAGGGCAAACCGGCCTTCGCGGTGCATGGCGCCGACGGGCGGCCGTTGGCCGTGACCACCGACCGCGAGGTGGCCTTCACCGTTACCCGTCAGAACGATTTAGAGCCCCTCAGCGTCCACTGAACCGTTATGAGGGCTTTCGGGGGCGGAGGGGTGGCCGCGAGGGGGCCAGACAGGCGTCAGGCGGCCCAGCTGGCCGTCGTGTCGACCAGCAGCGCATAGAGCGCCTCCGAGTCGTCGGTCCCGCGAAGTTTCTCGCAGGCGTTCTTGTCCCGCAGCAGACGTGAAACCCTGGCCAAAGCCTTGAGATGGTCGGCGCCGGAGGATTCGGGGGCCAGCAGGAGAAAGATCAGATCCACCGGCCTGTCGTCGATGGACTCGAAGTCGATGGGATGCTCGAGACGCGCGAACAGACCATGCAGCTTGTCGAGGTTCGGCAGCTTACCGTGGGGGATGGCGATGCCGTTCCCCACGCCCGTGGTGCCCAGGCGTTCGCGTTTCATCAATACGGCGAACACGGCGCGTTCCGGTTGACCGGTGATCGTGGCGGCACGGCGGGCGAGATCCTGAAGAGCCTGTTTCTTGCTGCTCGCGCGGAGATTGGCGACCACGTTCTCGGGCTTGATCAGATCAGCGATTTCCATACTTGCCACGGACCCTTACGCGTGTGCCGTATTTGCAGGGTCGATCCATCCGATGTTGCCGTCGGGACGGCGATACACAACGTTGAGGCCACCATTGGCCCGATTCTTGAACATTAGCGCTGGAACGTCGGCCAAGTCCATACGCATCACCGCCTCGCTGACGCTCAGCGTCGCGATTTCCGTTGGCAGCTCGGCGATGATCGCGGGCTGGCCCTCCTCCGGCAACTCGTCCTCGCCGCTCTCCGGCGCCAGCGTGTATTGCTGCGCGGGAATGGCCTCTTCCGGGGCGCGGCCCTTGTGTTTGTCGTTGAGCCTGCGTTTGTAGCGCCGCAGTTGCTTCGCGATATGCTCCAGCGCGGAATCGAAGGCCGCGTAGGCGTCGTCGGCGTTGGAGCGGCCCTGAACCAATACCCCCCTGAGCGGATGCACCGATATGTCGGCGCGGAAGAAATGCGCTTCGCGGGAGATCGTCACGTTGGCGTCGTGGGCCTTGAGGAAGTACTTGGAGACGGCGGTTGCCAGACGGTCCTCGACGTGAGAGCGCAAGGCATCGCCAACGTCCAGCCGCTTACCTTTAATCGATATGTCCATATTAAGAGACATCCTGACGCGGGGAGCAGAAGCGCGACCCGGTTCGTGTGCCTGTTCCTTGCATGCGCGGCGATTCGGTTGGCGATTCCGACCTCGCGCCGCGCATTCGGCTTGCGAAGGCGGCGAACTTAGTTGCCCCTCTGATTTGTGTCAAGTCTCGCTCCCGGGTCATCAACGGCGCTCCGCCTTCTTGTCCCGGCGACGCTGTACGGACGAGGCAATCTTCATGCTTTCCCGGTACTTGGCGACCGTCCGGCGGGCGATATCGATCCCTTCTTTCTGGAGCGTTTCGGCCAACTGGTCGTCCGATAGAATCTGGCTCGCCGATTCGCCGTCGATCAGCGCCTTGAGTTGGTGGCGGACCGACTCCGCGGAGTGCACCTCGCCGCCGTGCGTCCCGCCGACCCCGTGGGTAAAGAAATACTTCAACTCGAAAATACCCCTGGGGGTGGCCATGAACTTGTTAGAGGTGACGCGGCTGACCGTGCTCTCGTGCATCTCGATTTCCTCCGCGACATCGCGAAGGATCAGCGGCTTCAGGCCGTGAACGCCATGACGGAAGAACGCGTCCTGCTGGCGCACGATATCCGATGATACCTTGAGAATCGTGGTGGCCCGCTGATGCAGGGTTTTCACCAGCCAGTTGGCGGACTGAAAACACTCGTTGATGAACTGTTTGTCCTCTTTTCGCGACGCCATGCCGCTGACGTGGGTGTAGTAGTGGTTATTCACGAGGACCCGGGGCAGGGCCTCGTTGTTGAGTTCGACGATCCAACCGCCGTTGGGGCGCGGCCGCATGATGACGTCCGGAATGACCGGATGCGCGACGCTGAAATCGAAGGCAAGCGCCGGCTTGGGGTTCAGCGAACGGATTTCATCGACCATCCGCGCAATCCCCTTCGACCCGACGCCGCATACCCGCGCCAGGGCCGTCCAGTCTCGCTTGGCCACCAGATCGAGGTTGTCGAGCAGGGCGATCATGGCCCGGTCCAGGGTGCCGCGATCCGCCAACTGCAGGGCCAGGCACTCCGAGAGGTTGCGGGCAAAAACTCCCGGCGGGTCGAATTTCTGCAGCCGCGCTAGGGTCGCCTCGACGCGCTCGGTAGGACAGCCCAAAAGCTCGCCGATCTGGGCGATGTCTTCGGTGATGTATCCGGTCTCGTCCAGCATGTCGATGAGGTGAACCCCGATCAGGCGGTCCACCGGATCGACGACATCCACCGTCAACTGGCCGGTCAGATGATCGCGCAGCGTCGTCTGGGCGGACAGCGTCTCATGGAGGCTTCTGCCGTCGGTCTCGAACGACCGGCTCGCGCCCTGTCCTCCGGCGTCCGCTATCCGTTGTCCCAGAGGGCCCGCTTCGCGGTTCCCGTCGCCGCCATCGGTGTCGTAGAAGTTTTCGTACGAGTCCACGTCGAACGCGGTGTCGGGATCCATGGGCGTGTCGTCTTTAAGAGCGGCGTCGACCGATCGCGGCTCTCCTCCGTCAAGCGGAGCGGGCGCGTCGGCGTCCATGCCGGATGCCTCAAATCCCTCCTCGCTCGACTCGTCCTTCTCCAGCAGCGGGTTCTGCTCGAGTTGCTCCTCGACGTAGGCGGTGATCTCGGTGCTGGAAAGCTGCAGCAGTTTGATGGCTTGCTGCAGCTGGGGCGTCATTACCAGCGACTGGGCTTGGCGCAGGTCAAGCCGTGGGGTCATCGCCATGGTGAAGTCCGCCTACAGACTGAAATGATCGCCAAGATAGACGCGGCGCACATCCTCGTTGCCTACGATTTCGGACGGGGTTCCCTCGGTGAGCATCCGCCCGTCATGAATGATATAGGCACGGTCTATCACATCCAGGGTTTCCCGAACGTTATGATCGGTGATGAGAACGCCGATTCCCCGGTCCTTGAGATGCATGACCAGAATGCGGATGTCGTTGAGGGCGATGGGGTCGATGCCGGCGAAGGGCTCGTCCAGAAACATGAAATGGGGGTTGGTCGCGAGGGCCCGGGCGATTTCGACGCGCCGCCGCTCGCCCCCGGACAGGGCCACCGCCGGCGCGCGCCGCAGATGCTTGAGGCCGAATTCCTCCAACAAGGCGTCCAGCATGGCGTTTCGCCGTTTTCGCGATTTCTCGACGACCTCGAGCACGGCAAGGATGTTGTCCTTCACCGAGAGTCCCCGGAATATGGATGCCTCCTGCGGCAGGTAGCCGAGACCGAGACGGGCGCGCCGGTAAAGGGGCAGGGGGGTGATGTTCTGGCCGTCGAGCAGGATGCTTCCCCTGTCGGGAGCGACAAGCCCGGTGATGATGTAGAAACAGGTGGTTTTTCCGGCTCCGTTTGGGCCGAGCAGGCCCACCACCTCCCCCCGTTGCACGCAAAGATTGACGTCGCTGACCACCGGCCGCTTGCCGTACCGCTTGCCGATATTGATGGCGAACAGGCCGCGGTCGCTCGCCACCAGCCGCGGCCTCTGGCCGTGGGTGTCTCCGGAGGGAACGGTCGATTTCGGGCTTCGGGCCATCATCCGCGCAGTACGTTGTTCAACAGGTTTGACCGGGTGGGCCGGGTCCAACGTATCGGAAGTCCGCGCCGGATCACTAATTCTTTTTCTTGCCCTCGGGGTGGATCAGCCCCCTGACGCGGGGCGCTCCGGATGAGCCCTGGTTGCATCCAAAAATCTTGCTGACGCCCGTGTTCATGTCGACCTCTCCCCGGCAGCCATTAAGCTGGTCGCGGCCGCGGGTGATCTTAACCGATCCGGTGAACGTCGCGATACCGGTTTCCAGGTTGTAGACGCCCTCGTCCGCCTTGAGGATCTCTTCGGGTGTCGTCACGCGGACGTTGTCGTCCGCCTCGATGCGCGCGAGTTCGGTTTTTCCTTCCGCGTTCTTTTCGAAGAACGCGGTCAGCGTGTCCGCGTCGAGCCGGTTTTCCCGCTGAACGGCCGACGCATTTCCCCTCGCGTACAGGACTTGCCTCTCCGGCCAGAATTCCAGGTGGTTGTCGGCCCGGACCACGGTGTCCTCGCTCACCAGGCGGAGGTCGTCGCCGCCGGTCAATCTCAGAAAGCCTTTTTCGACGTCGTAAATCCCCTTCTCTCCATAAGCCGTTTCCGTCGGAGATGAAATCGCGACGTTGCCATCGGCTTCCAATTGCCAGATTTCGCTGCTGCCGTCGTTGAGTTCGCGGTAGTGAGCGCTGAGCGTATCGGCCGTGACCTTGGTGTCGCCCCGGATGGCCCGCGCGTTGCCGCGGGCCAGCACGATTTTCTCGTCCCGCCGCCACTCGATCCCATTCTCGGCTTCCACCTCGATCGGCGGAGCCTCCCCATCGCCCTCCTGTCTCAGCGTCTGGGCATGCCCCGGGGAGGCCAGAACGGCCGTGACGACGAGGAGGGCGGCGATAGCGGTGATGAATACAGGCTTGGTCATTTCTGATCGGGCAGTGCGCTGGGGTAGATGGTCATCCTCGCTCGGCCGTCGAAGAACACGGTCCGGCCCTCATTCACTATCCGGAAACCCTCGGACGTCAAAACCCCGAACGGGCCCTGTCCCTCCACGGGCTCGCTGCCGGATGCGTTGCCTTCGACCAGATCGATGGTGGCCCGCGAGGTGGTGAACCGGTGGCCGGCGTCGTGGAACAGGTTGACGTCGCGCGAGAGTTCAAGGATCTCCGCTTTCTTGTCGTAAATCCCGCTCGCCGCGGTGAGCGACACCCACCCGTCCTCTCCGAGCGTGAGATCGGCCTGGGGCGCGTTCAACCCGACCTTGTCCTCCTCGGAGGGAATATTGACCACTTCGTCGGCGGTGACCAGATACGGACGGCCCTTGCGGTCGACGCCCTCGTAGCGGGCGTTGATCAGCGTCGGCTCTTCGCCGGGAGATTCCTGGAGGACCGCGAGCCCCATTCGGAAGCGGTCCACCCGGGGCTGAAGCTGCGGCCAGATGGCGACGACGAGAATGACGATCGCGGCGATCGCCGGCAGCCCGTATTTCATGGTGGCGATGAAACGCGCCCGCTTCACCGTGCGCCCGCGGCTCATCGCCAGTTCATCGGCCGATGGCGCGCGTGGGGCCGCCGCCATGGACGCGGAATACGGCGAGTCCCTGGTTGGGCGATGCGTCGGAGCCAATTTCGCTGGGATCTCCAAAAGTTTCCGGCCTCTACACCACCCCCGCCCGCAGACAATCGTGAACGTGGATGATGCCAACCGGACGCCCGTCCTCGACCACGAACAGGTTGGTGATACCCAGGTCGTTCATGGTTCCGATGGCCTCCACGGCGAGGGCGTCGGGGCGGATGGTTTTGGGGTTGGCGGTCATCACTTCGCCGGCGCTGAGGTCGAGCAGGTTGGAACTCATGTGGCGGCGCAGATCGCCGTCCGTAACGACCCCGGTCAACCGGCCCTCGCCATCGACAACGCCCACGCAGCCGAACCGCTTGGCGGTCATCCGGATGAGGGCGTCCGCCATGGTCGCCCCGGGTTCGATCAAGGGCAGCTCGTCTCCGGAGTGCATCAGGGCGGATACCCGCAACAACAGGCGCCCGAGTTTGCCGCCAGGATGAAGCTGGCGAAAGTCGTCGGCGGTAAATCCCTTGCGTTCGAGCAGGGCCACGGCCAGCGCGTCGCCCAGGCCCAGCATGACCGTGGTCGACGTGGTCGGGGCCAGGCCCATGGGGCAGGCCTCGGGCGTACTGGGCAGGACCAAGGCGACGTCGGCTTCCTTGGCCAACGTGCTCTCGGCCCGGCCGGTAATGCCGATCAACGGTATCCGGAAGCGCTTGGCGTAGTTGATCAAGTCCGCCAACTCGGTGGTTTCTCCCGAGTTCGACAGGGCGACGACCACATCGCTGTCGGTGATCATTCCGAGATCGCCGTGGCTTGCCTCGGCCGGGTGAACGAACATCGCCGGCGTGCCGGTGGATGCCAGGGTCGCGGCGATCTTGCAGGCGACATGACCGCTCTTGCCCATGCCGGTAACGATGATCCGGTCGGTCATGCGTTCCATGAGTTCGAGCGCGCGGATGAAAGCGTCGTCGAGGGCGGCCGCCAGGGCCTCCAGTCCCTCGGCTTCCAGCCGCAGCACGCGCCGGCCCGAACTCAGGCCGCCCGGAATATCGTCCGCGAGGGACACTGCCGTTGCCTTACTCACCGTCCCAATCCTTCAGTAAAAATCATGGCCGCGGGGCGCGCCCGATATTACGGTCCGCGCGGGCCGCCGTCCGCGGCTCGCGACCCTCGCCACCATCAACGGTCGCCGTAAAATGCCTCCACAGTATGCAGGTGGCGAAAAAACAGGTCAACGGTGTCGCCCGATCACGAGTGCGCGAAGATGTCGACGTCTTCCCAACCTTGCAGGTCGAGCGTCGCGCGCGTGCCGAGAAACCGAAAACAGTCTTCGGCGATTCCGGCGCGGCCCTCGCGTTCCAACATCTCGTCGAGTATGTCGCGAAGACGATGCAGGTACAGAACGTCGCTGGCGGCGTATCCCAATTGATCGGGGGTCAGGGTCGCGGCGCCCCAGTCGGAAGATTGCTGCTCCTTGGAGAGCTCGATGCCCAGGAGATCCCGGCACAGATCCTTCAGGCCGTGGCGGTCCGTGTACGTTCGCGCCAGTTTGGACGCGATCTTGGTGCAATACACGGGTTCACAGACGACCCCCAGGTAGCGCTTCAGGACCGCCACGTCGAACCGGGCGAAATGGAACAACTTGGTCACGGACCCGTCGGTCAGGAGGGATGCCAGATTGGGAGCCTGGAAGACCTGGGGAGTCCCGGCGGCGGGATCCGGCTTGGCGAACTGGACCAGATGGCACGTGCCGTCGCCGGCCGACAACTGAACCATGCACAAGCGGTCCCTTCCCGGCTGGAGGCCCATGGTTTCCGTGTCGATGGCGACGCTGCCGCCAAAGCCGAGCCCATCCGGGAGATCGCCGAGATGGAGCTCCAGGGAAACCGCGCTTGCGTTCACTGCGATCGGCCTCTACCGCGTTCGACGGGATGATGGTGCCCAGGAGAAGACTCGAACTTCCACGACCTTTCGGCCACAGGTACCTGAAACCTGCGCGTCTACCAATTCCGCCACCTGGGCAAGGGAAAACGGGTTCACCGCGTATCGGTGTTCGAAAAACACCTAAATCCCAGGGGCACGCCATGTCAACGACGTTTACCGTTATTCGCGGATTGCCCCTGATAATACCGACAGAATACCGGTGCGCGAGGCGTCCACGCGCTTTCGATCCGAGGAGTGAGGTTGACGGGGCCGAGCATCTGCGATAAGCGCGAGTGTCGCGGGCCGTGAGACGGGGATATCCGCTCCCCCCGATGCAAACCATAGGGAGAACGTCATGGATCGTCGCCTAGTGACCGTATTTGGCGGATCCGGATTTGTCGGCCGTCATTTGGTGCAGCGACTGGCCGAGCGCGATTGGATCATCCGGGTGGGCGTTCGCGACACCGAGGCCGCGATGTTCCTGAAGATCCTGGGCGGCGCCGGGCAGATCGTTCCGGTTGGCGCCGACGTGACCGACCGCGCGAGCGTTGACGCGGCGGTCCAGGACGCGGACGCTGTTATCAATTTGGTGGGTATTCTCTACGAGCGCGGGCGGAGAACGTTCGAACGGATCCATGTGGACGGCGCCCGAACCGTGGCCGAGGCGGCGAAGGCGGCGGGGGCGAGCCGTTTCGTGCAGATGTCGGCGATCGGCGCCGATCCGGACTCGCCCGCCGCGTATGCGCGGACGAAGGCGGGGGGCGAGCGCGCGGCGAAGTCCGCCTTCGCCGGGGCCTCCGTGGTCAGGCCGAGTGTCGTGTTCGGACCGGAAGACGACTTCTTCAACCGTTTCGCCAAGATGGCGCAGATTCTGCCGATTCTACCGGTCTTCGACACGTCGTTCCAGCCCGTCTACGTGGGGGATGTGGCGGAGGCCATGGTCAGGATCCTCGACGATCCTGGAACGGCGGGCAAGACCTACCAATTGGGCGGTCCTCGCGTGATCACTTTCCGCGAGGTCATGGAATTGGTGATGAGGGAAACGGGACGGCGGCGCGCGCTGTTCCCGATGCCGCTGTCGGTCGCCAGTCTGCAGGCGCTGTTCATGGAGCTGTTGCCGGTGCCGCCGCTGACCCGCGATCAGGTCAAGCTACTCAAGATTCCCAATGTGGTGCCGGCGGGGGCATTGACGTTCAGGGATCTCGCGATCGAGCCGACCGGCGTCGAGGCCATTCTGCCCACCTATCTCCACCAGTACCGCCCACCCACCCTGCAGCGAAAGCGTTAACGCTGGACCAGAAGGGCGTTTGGCGCCTCCCGCAAAAGGAAAAGGGCCGAATGTCGGACATTCGGCCCCGAGTTGGGGTCAGGGGAGGAAAGCTACGGTCGGTCGACTATTCGCGCCGCGTGGAGGATCTCTCGCAACACGCGGACCCGGCGGGGTGGCCCCAAATGACGAACGAGTGGGCCAATAACGAAGTGGCGAATTCCCGTAACCCGGGGAAACCACCTTTTCAGGCGTGCAGCCGGATACCCTCGTCCATGGTGTCGATATCGTACTGGCCATGGACCGTGACGTCGCGGCTGGACGATACGATGGTTTCACCGTAGGTACGGAGGAAACTGTTGCCGCCCGGCGTGCGCTGAATCAGCACGCTGCGACGGTCCTTCTCGTCGGTCTTGCGGCGAGCCAGCCCGAGTTCGCTGAGCCGGTCGAGCGCCCGTGTGACGGCCGGCTTCGATACGCCCAGCGTATTGGCCAGACCCCGCACGGTATGGGGTGGCGACGTCAGGTAGACGGTCAAAAGGATCGCCATCTGGCGTGTGGAGAGATCCGGAACGTCGTCGCGGACACCTCTAACGATCGTACGCCGCCAGAGGTCGAGAGCCTGATGTTCGTTCATGTGCATTACCATTTGGTGTTCCCCCAATCGGGTTACTGAAATATTACCCATAAGGGGTATGTTACATCCATTCAAAATGGCTGCGCAACGTATATTTGCCGATTATGGAACGATTTTGTTAATTATGTACGCGTAGGCCGCGCGCATTCCCATGGCTTCACCACCTTTGGGACGTCCCGGGCGGGGGTCGGTGTTCCAGGCCATCAAATCCAGGTGCGCCCATGACGCCACCGGACCCACGAAAGCGGCCAGGAATAGGGCCGCCGTGATCGCCCCGGCGAAGGGCGTTTCCGGGGCGTTGGTCAAATCCGCGACCGTGCTCTCCACGTGCCGGCGGTAGGGTTGCCACAGCGGAAGGCGCCACATTGGATCGCTTTCCGCCTGTCCGTGGGCCATCAGCCCGTTGGCCAGCGCATCGTCGTTGCTGAACAGGGCGGGCAATTCCACGCCCAGGGCGACACGCGCGGCCCCGGTCAGGGTCGCGAAATCCAGAAGCAGGTCCGGTGCCTCCGATGCGGCCTCGCTGAGAGCGTCGGCGAGGATCACCCTGCCTTCGGCGTCCGTGTTGCCGATTTCCACGGTCAGGCCCTCGCGGGTGGGCACCACGTCGAGCGGGCGCATGGCGTTGCCGGAAACGCTGTTCTCCACCGCCGGTATCAAGACGCGGAGACGAACCGGCAGCCCGGCGGACATGACCATGTGGGCGAGGCCCAGCACGTTGGCCGCCCCGCCCATGTCCTTTTTCATCAGCTTCATGCCGGCGGAGGGCTTCAGATTAAGGCCGCCGGTGTCGAAACACACGCCCTTGCCCACGAGGGTTACCTTCGGATGGCCGGGCTCGCCCCACGCCAGATCGATCAACCGGGGTTCGCGATCGCTGGCGCGGCCGACGGCGTGGATGGCGGGGTAGTTCCGGGCCAGAAGGTCGTCGCCGACGATAACCGAACACCGCGCTCCATGCCGGGCCGCCAGCGAAGCGGCGGCGGCGGCCAGTTCCTCCGGCCCCATGTCCGACGCCGGTGTATTGATGAGGTCGCGGACCATGAAGGTGGCGTCGGCCGCGCGTTCCACGGCGGCGCGATCCGAGCCCGGCGGCCATGCCAACCGCGCGAACCCGCCGTCGTCGGCACGATATCGGGTGAACCGGTAGGTGCCGAGTGCCCAGCCCAGCGCGGCCGCGTCCGGATCGACGGGGTCGACGGTTTCGGGGAGGCCGTCGAATCGATAGTCGCCCTCCGGGAGTTTCGCGGGCAACGCCGCCCAGGTCCACATATCGGCTTCGTCGCCACGCCCGATCAGAACCCGTTCGAGGCCGCCGTCGGGTCCCGGGATCATGCAGACGCTGCCCGGCTTGGCGGCGAAACGGACGGTGTCCACCCAGCGCCGGACTGTTTCCGCGCGCGATTGCAGCCACGCGGCCAACTCGCTCTCGCGAAGGGCGGTTACGGGCACGGCCGCTGCCGTGGCGGCCGTATTCAGGTATGTGCAGGCGGTCATGTCGCGTTTCGCCGAGGTCGTATTCAAACAGACCGGGTCAGAATACCCCGGCGTGGGTCATTCCCCGCTCATCGTAGTAGCGGGCGGCGCCAGGGTGCAAGGGGATGGCAATTCCGTCAAGGGCCGTTTCAAGCCGGATGCGCTTGCCGTTGGGGTGGCCGCTGTTCAGCACCTTCCGATTGTTCGGATTCCACAGCGCCTGGGTTATTCCGTAGATCAATTCGTCATCCGCCGTTTCCGCCACGACCAGTTGGGCCCCGACGCCAAGAGTTCTCGATGTTGCCCACACCCTTGTACGTTCCCTTGGGAATGATGTTGGAGTACAGGAACGGATGGGCCTCGCGGATCTTCTCGGCGACCGGACCAGCGATGAGAACCAGGTCGATATCGATCTCGTCGGCAAGGTGGGCGATCGCGTACACGGGGTCGCCGCTGACGTAGAAGAAGGCGTCGAGCTTGCCTTCGGCCAGCATGTCCGCCGACGTGCCCACGTTTTCATAGGAGGCCTTCAGGTTCTTGGGCTTGAGGCCGTAGGCCTCGAGAACGATCTCCGCGACCACCCGGGTTCCCGATTCCTTGCGGTCCAGTGACACCCGCTTGCCCTTGAGGTCGGCGACGGTGGCGATCCCGCTGTCGCGGCGAATCACCACGTGCACCGATTCGGTAAACAGGTTGGCCACCGCCCGAAGGTTCTTCAGCGGCTCCTGACCGGCGAAAGCGCCCTTGCCCTTATAGGCGAAATACGCCACGTCGGCCTGGCTGAGCGCCATGTCCAGGTCGCCGCGGCTGACGCCGATCACGTTGGCGACGGAACCGTCGGTGGTGACCGCGCCCGCGATCAACCCGGGAACGCCGCAACTTCCCCCCAAATCGCAGTCCAGCGACCCGGGTGGATTGCTGATGGCATTGGCGATCAGCCCGCCCACGGGGAAATAGGTGCCGCCGGTGGAACCCGTGCCGATTCGGAAGACAATTTCGCCCTCCGCCAGCGCGGACGCCCAAATGGCGGCGATCAAACCGATGATCGCCGATGCCAAGGCGAAAGTCTTGAGGCGGCAATGCCCGCGCATGGGGCGTAAAATTCCTCAAAATACGGTATGTTACACTGAGAAAGTAAACTACAAACCCGACCGCGCCAAGGGGTCGTCCGTCATATTTCCGACAAAAAAACCGCCTTGTTGCGGGCGATCGTCTCGTCTCGCGGGTTTGTCCGGCTGCCCCGCGGGGTGGCGCGCCTCCTGTGGGGTCAAACCCGCGGCGCCCCCCCTCCGGAATCGCACGCGTGACCGGGACCGCGCCTCTGGCGGGGCGTCTCGCCAAAACGTTCCAGACACCGACGAGCCCTTGAGGTTGAGTTGGTAGTCGTGCGAAAAGGGCCATCCACAGTCCGGGCGTGTGTTCTCTCGAACCGGGCGAGCAACTTAGGTCGCCATGCCGATGAGCGATTACGACGCCCCTGTCGCCTATTCTCTTTTTGCCTGTCACGAATGTGGCCTGCTGCACCACGTTAAACCGTTGCCCGACGACCATACGGCGCGGTGCGGCCGTTGCGGCGCCCGGTTCTACCGGCGTCGCCGGAACAGTATTCAACGGGCGCTCGCGCTGTCGCTGGCATCGCTGTTTCTGTTCGGGCTGGCCAACGGATTCACGTTCATGGTTTTCAAGCTCGAAGGCCGAGAGTCGCACAATATCCTGTCGTCGGGCGTGGTGGAACTCTATGACCAGGGGCTACTGCCGCTGGCCGTTCTGGTGGCCCTGGTGGCCATCGTCATTCCCCTGATCAAGATTCTTGGAACCCTTTACGTGGTCCTGCCATTGCATTTGGGTCGGCGGCCGCCGTTTGCCGGGACCGTCTTCCGTTGGGTCGAGATCCTCCATCCGTGGGCGATGATGGAGGTCTACATGTTGGGCGTCCTTGTGGCCTATGTGAAACTGGTGGACATGGCCACCATCGAGCTTGGCACCTCGCTATTCGCATTTTTGGCGCTCATCCTGACCATGACGGCGACCGATGCCGCTCTTGAACCCCACGCGGTTTGGGAGCGCCTGCGCCGGTCCACCGGCGCGCCGCCGCCGGTGACCGAGAACCGGGATTCCCTGGTAAGTTGCCACGCTTGTGATCTGGTGTGCCGGGTGCGGCCATCGGAACCGCTTTCGCACGCGGTTTGTCCGCGCTGTGGCGCGCATCTGCACCGTCGCAAACCCGACAGCCTGGCCCGCACCATGGCGCTGGTACTGACCGCGGCGATCCTATACATACCCGCCAATGCTTTTCCGGTCATGACGGTGATTTCCTTCGGCAAGGGCGCGCCGGACACGATCCTCAGCGGGATCAAGGAATTGATCCACGCCGGCATGTGGCCGCTTGCGCTGCTGGTGTTTTTTGCAAGTATCCTGGTGCCCGTACTGAAACTCTTGGGTTTGAGCTATCTGTTGATATCGGTTCGGATCCGATCGCGATGGCGGTTGAGGGATCGGACCCGCCTGTACAGGGTTATCGAGGGCGTCGGGCGCTGGTCGATGATCGACATCTTCATGATCTCGATACTGATCGCGCTGGTGAAGCTTGAGGCGATCGCCACCATCGAGCCGGGTGTGGGGGCGATCGCGTTCGCGGGTGTGGTGGTGGTCACCATGTTCGCGTCCATGTGTTTTGATCCAAGACTGATGTGGGACGCGGCGGGAGCCAATCATGACGGATAGCAAACTATCTACGGACGTGAACGGGGCTCTGCCCGAGGTCGATGTCAAAACGTCGCGAAGGGTATCCATCGTCTGGCTGATCCCCCTGGTGGCGGCGGTGATCGGCGGCTGGCTCCTGTATACCACGCTCGCCGAAAAGGGGCCGCGCATCACCATTTCGTTCGAGACGGCGGCCGGCCTGGAGGCCACGAAGACCAGGGTCAAGTTCAAGGACGTGGACATTGGGACGGTCGAGGCGATCTCGCTGAGCGAGGATCTCCAAAGAGTGAACGTGACCGTGCAGATGGTCAAGGGGGCGGAGAAGTACCTGTCCACCAACACCCGGTTCTGGGTGGTGCGGCCGCGCCTGACGGCCGGCGGGGTCTCCGGACTGGGCACGCTGGTGTCCGGCGCCCATGTCGAGGTGGATCCACAGCCGGGGGAGCCGGCCCGCGACTTTGTCGGGCTTGAAATTCCGCCCGTGCTCACTTCCAGCGTTCCTGGGCGCAAATACGTTCTTCGCGCGTCCAAACGCGGTTCCGTCAGCCGCGGTTCGCAGATTTACTTTCGCGGCATCGAGGTTGGCGAAATCCTCGGCTACGAGCTGGGCCCGAACAACCGGGAAGTGCTGATACAAGCCTTTGTTCGCGAGCCTCACAACCGGCTCATCCGCGAGGCCACCCGGTTCTGGAATGCCAGTGGCGTGGACGTTCAGATCGGCGCCAACGGCGTGCAGGTCAATACGGAGTCGCTGCAGGCGTTGCTGACAGGTGGCGTCGCCTTCGATACGCCCCAGACCGCCATGGACCAGCCGGAGGCCCCCGAGGGCGCGGCATTCGATCTCTATGACAACCGCGGGGAAGTCGGCGAGGCCGAACTCACGGAAAAAATTCCGTATCTGGTTTACTTCGATGGATCGGTCAAAGGGCTCGAAGTCGGTGCGTCGGTGGAGTTCAGGGGCATTCGGGTGGGGTCGGTCAAGTCGGTGGATCTCGTGATCGACGCCCAGAAACAAATCGTGCAGATTCCGGTCACCATCGTGATCGAGCCTCAGCGGTTTACGCAGGTCGGCGGCAGACCTTTCGAGGAGCGTCTACGAGGGCATGAATCTCCTGATCAAAAAGGGTTTGCGCGCCCAACTCAAACCCGGAAATTTGCTTACGGGTCAGCTCTACGTCAATCTGGACTTCTTTCCCGGCAGTCCACCGGCGGAGCTTGTGATGGTCGAGGGGGAACCGCCGCAGATCCCGACCATGCCCTCGGACATGGAGGAGATCGCCCGGTCCGTGACCCATTTACTCGAAAAGGTGGGGAGCCTGCCGCTGGATGCCGTCGTCGGCGACGCGCGCAAGACATTGCAGGCTATCCAGGACGTTGTGAATTCGCCGGATATCAAGCAATCCCTGAAGTCTCTCCGCGAGACCTTGGAAGCCGCCGACGCCACGATGGTTCAGGCCACTGCGACGCTCGCCGCCACCGAAAACCTCGTGGGCCCCAATTCCCAGGCCCGCGCGGATCTGGTGGAACTCATGAGGGAACTCAAGAATGCCGCGCGATCCATCCGGGTGCTGACGGACTATTTGGAGCGCCATCCGGAGGCACTCATTCATGGCAAGGGAGGACCGAAATGAGCCGACATTCGCTGGGGCGAAGGTCAATCGCCACCGCCGCTCTGGGAATTCTGTTGCTTGCCGGGTGCGCGGAAACCGCTCCGACCCGTTTCTACACGCTCTCCAAGGTCGACGCCCCCGGTTCGGCCGCGGCGAGCGTTGCCGCCGACCGCCTCGCCGTCGCGGTCGGTCCGGTAAGCCTGCCTCAATACCTCGACAGGCCGCAGGTGGTTCGGCGCTCGGGAGCCAACACGTTCGATCTCGCCGGTTTCGACAGTTGGGGCGAGCCGCTGCAGGACATGTTTTCGAGGATCGTGGCCGAGAACCTGTCGGCCTTGCTCGCCACGGACCGGGTGTTCGTGATTCCCCGACGCCGGTCGCCGACGGTGGATTACCAGGTCGAGATCGAAGTGCTCCGTTTCGACACCGAAGTGGGCGGCGACGCCGTTCTGACGGCTCGATGGGAAATCTTCGACGGGGACGGAAAGCAGCTCTTGTTGGAGAAGTCGACCGTGCGGGAACCCGTGGCCGAACCGGTCGAGGGAGGCGATTACGAGCCGGTGGCCGCCGCCATGAGCCGCACGGTTTCCGCCTTCAGCGAACAACTCGCCCGGGCGATTCAAGTCCTTTCCGCCGGCCGCTGATCGCCGCCGGTCCGCCGGATACAAAGTGCTTGCCTCCCGCTTGGTTGACTGTGACAAAAGCAAACTATCGTGATCGAACGGGATCGATGCGGCTTGAACGCCGCCAGCCGCGAGCAGGGGAAACCAAGTTTTGACACCCACGTCCCGGGTACCGCCGGAAAAGCCGGATGTCAGCCTGAGCACATCGGGCGGGGGCGCGCTCGTGCTCGGTCTCAGCGGAAGCTGGACCATCCCGAGCCATCCCCCGACCGCCGACCAGGTGCGAAAGCGGATCGAGTTGGAGCCGGAGGCCAGGGAGCTCATCCTCGATGCGAGGGAAGTGACCGAGTGGGATAGCGGCTTTCTGGCGTTTCTGCTGAACATCAAGGCGTTCTGCGCCGGCAAGAACATCGGGATTGACGATCATGCCCTGCCCGAGGGCGTTCACAAGCTGTTGGAACTGGCCGCCGCCGTTCCCGAGAAAAAGGGCGCGCGCAGGACCGAAGTCCAGGAAACGCTGCTCGTCAAGGTGGGCAACGGATGGCTCGACATCGTCGGGGCGGCGCGCGACCTGACCGGGTTTCTGGGCGAATCCCTGGGTAGTTTTGGCCGTCTGTTCACCGGGCGGGCGCGGTTCCGGCGCTCGGACCTGGTTCTCACCATACAGGACTGCGGGGTTCAGGCCCTCCCGATCGTCTCCCTGATCAGCGTCCTGGTCGGGATGATCCTCGCCTTCGTCGGCGCCGTTCAGTTGGAGCAGTTCGGCGCCCAGATTTTCATCGCGAACCTCGTCGGCATCGCCATGGCGCGGGAGATGGGAGCGATGATGACGGGGATCATCATGGCCGGCCGGACCGGCGCCGCGTTCGCGGCCCAGATCGGCACCATGCAGGTCAACGAGGAGATCGACGCGCTCAGGACGCTGGGGTTCGTGCCCATGGACTTCCTCGTTCTGCCGCGAATGCTGGCGCTGATCCTGATGATGCCCCTTCTGTGCGTCTACTCGATCCTGCTGGGCATCCTGGGCGGGGTGATTGTCGGCGTGGGAATGCTCGATTTGACATGGACCCAGTATGTGGACCAGACGATCGGTGCCTTGAAACTGACGGACTTCGCCGTCGGGATCTTCAAGTCCGTTATTTTCGGGATCCTGATTGCCATCGCCGGCTGCCTAAAAGGTATTCAGTGCGGGCGCAGCGCCTCGGCGGTCGGCGGGGCGGCCACGTCTGCGGTGGTCATGGCGATCGTCCTGATCATCGTCGCCGACGGGATCTTTGCGGTCCTGACGAATATGTTCGGAATTTGAGCGCGTCGACCGCGTGAAGGTGGAAATGGATATGAGGCATGAGTAAACCCGCGAACCCGAAGATGATTGGCGGTTTCGTCCTGGGCGCGATCGCGCTGATTGTTCTTGCCGTGATCTATTTCGGCGGCGCGCAGCTGTTTGCCCAGACACACCGGTACGTGATGTTCTTCGGCGGCTCGGTCAACGGGTTGCGGGTGGGGGCTCCGGTGACGTGGCGCGGCGTACCCATCGGTCAGGTGGACGACATCAATCTTCTTTATGATCCCGATAAGCTTAAGTTCTACATAGAGGTCATTGTCGAAATTAATTCCAAGGAAAGCGTCGTAATCGGTGGAGCCAAGGACACGCCGGCGCCGTCGGACGAAATCCAACTGCTGATCGCCAAGGGACTGCGCGCACAATTGGTCCAACAGAGCTTTGTGACGGGGCAATTGGGGATTCAGGTCAGCATGTTCCCCGGAACCCCGGCCAAATTGGTGGGGCTGAATCCCGACATCACGGAAATCCCGACGATACCCTCCACTTTCGCGCAAATCGAAGAGGCGATTACGACGATCACCACAAAGCTGCAAGAGCTCGATGTCAGTCGCATGCTTGCGGATCTGGAGGCAACCACGACGACGATTCGTGACATTATCGCGGCGCCGGAACTCAAGCAGGCATTTGTCAACGCCGAGGAGACGTTGAGCGATACGCGCGCTCTGATAAGCAAAATAAACAACCGTTTTGATCCGCTCGCCGACGAACTCACCGCCACCGTGAGAACGGCGGACAGCACCTTGATCGAGGCCAAGCAGACGCTGACAGAGGCCAGGCAGGCGTTTTCGAATGTTCGTGGATCCCTCGAGCGGGCGGAGAGGCTGCTGACGACGGCCGACCAGGTGATCAAGCCCGGGTCGCCGCTCCATTTCGAACTGGTCAGTGCGTTGAGGGAGGTCAGCGCGGCGGCGCGCTCCCTCAACGGCCTCGCGCAGACCCTTGAACGCAACCCCGACGCCCTGCTGTTCGGCAGAAGAAAACCCGGAGGCCAATGATGACACGTTCACGATCCAATCGCTTGACGTCATGTGCCGTTGGCGTGTGTCTGCTGGTCCTCGGCGGCTGTGCCGGGATTCTCGGAGGCGCGTCCGAGCCGATCCGCTACTACGTTCTGTCCGAGGTGCCGCGGACGGAACTGGCGCCGACGGCCGCGAGCGAGGCGATCATCGTGGTCGTCGAGGTCACCATGTCGGATTATCTGGATACGCAGAATTTCGTCACCCGCACCACGGACAACACCGTCGACCTCGCGCAATTCGATCAGTGGGCGGCGCCGTTCAGGGCGCATGTTTCGAGGACGTTGAAGAATAATATCGCCAGACAGGTCCCCTCGGAGCGCGTGCTCCTCAGCCCGCTCTCCATTCCGGTAACGGTCGACTATGAAGTTCGCACGGACATTCAGAGGTTCGAGCGGGATCCCGGAGGGGACGTGGTGCTTGAGGCGCGTTGGGGCCTGCTCGATCCGAGGAGTCGGAGCGCCCTGACACTCGAATCCATTGAAATCCGGAAACCGGTCGAAATCGATCCGCCAGGCGACGGCGGCGACAGGGCGGGAATGGCACTGCGGAAGTATTCGGCGATCGCCGCGGCCATGAGTGCCGCCCTCGGCGACATGAGCCGGCAAATCGCCATGGCGATCAGGAAGGATGTCAGATAAGGCTGCTCGTCGGCCGCTATCGCGGTCTTGAGCTTATTGTGGCGGGAGATTGCTTTCCACCGCCTGCAGCAACGGCTCCGACAGCGGCTCGGTTTGGGTGGGGAACCAGCCGGCCAGCCGCCCGTCGGGCGCGACCAGATATTTATGGAAGTTCCAGCGCGGTTTCGCGTCGTCTCCCAGTTGCTGTCCGGTCCAATGATAGAAGGGATGGGCGTCAGGACCCTTGACGTGCTGCTTGGTCGTCAGCGGGAAATCCACATTGAAGTTGACCTCGCAGAATTCCTTGATCTCGCCCTCGTTGCCGGGCTCCTGGCCGCCGAAGTCGTTGGACGGCACGCCGAGGACGACCAGCCCCCGGCCGCGGTACCGGTCCCAGAGCGACTGAAGACCCTCGTATTGACGGGTGAAGCCACACTGAGACGCCGTGTTGACGATCAGAATCGCCTTTCCCTTGAACGCCGACAGGGGCATCGGGGCCCCCTCGATCGACGTGAAGGCGAACTCATGAGCGTCTTCCGCCGCCGTGGATGGCGTTGGCGCGGCCCACAAGAGAGCAGCGAAGACACACGCAAGAACGCTTTTGAAGGCGGTCGCCATGACCGTTTCTCCCGATTGCCGAACCCATGACATAGGGCGGAACGACGTGTTCACAATACCGGACAACAACGGCTCTTAAAAAGGCCATACCCACGGGATCAGGGGAACCGAAATGACGACGATCAGCAAAGTCAACGGCAGGCCCATCCGCCAGTAGTCGCCGAATTCGTAACCGCCGGGGCCAAGGATGAGCGTGTTGTTCTGGTGCCCAATCGGCGTCAGAAACGCGCACGACGCGGCCACCGCGACCGCCATCAAGAACGGATCCGGGCTGACGCTCAGCTTTTCCGCCGCGGTCAGGCCGACGGGTCCCATCACCACCGCCGTGGCCGCGTTGTTGATGATATTGGACAGCGCGATGGTCACGACCATCAGGAACGCAAGAATCACGAGAGGCGACAATTCGGCGCCGAGCATCAGCATGGTGTCCGTCACCAGACCCGTCGTGCCACTGGTTTCCAAGGCGTTACCGATGGGGATCATGGCGGCCAGCAGCACGATGACGGGCCAGTCCACGCTCTCGTAAATGTCGCGGGGCGGGACGATGTTGAGCAACACCAACCCGGTGGCGACGGCGCCCAAGGCGACGGGAAGGGACATCAAACCGAACGTGGCAAGGGCGATCCCCCCCGCGAACAATGCGAGCGAGAGGATCGCGCGGCGTGGAGCCGCGACCTTGAGATCCCGGCCCGCCAGGGGGAGACAGCCGAGCGCGGTTACGATCTCGGGCAAGCGTTCCGGAAAACCCTCCAGGAGCAAGACGTCGCCGGGCTTAAGGCTGATGGAATGAAGGCGGCCGCGCAGGGGATGACCTTGCCGGGAGATGGCGATGAGGTTGACCCCGTAGCGCCTTCGAAGCGTCACCTGCCCCGTAGGCTGGCCCACGAGCCGGGAGCGCGGGAGCACCACGGCCTCGGCCAGGACCGTTTCCCCCGAACTCAATCTCGCGATGGCGCCACCGCTGGCTCCCGCCAGCTTGAGCCCGAGTTCCGAGACCAGCGCTCCGAGGGCTTGCGGACCGGTTTCGACGACGAGGAGGTCTCCGGCGCGGACCTCCTGCATGCGGTTCGGCCGGTCCACGCGCTGGTCCTTGCGGAAATGCCGGAGGATGACGGCTTCGTGCTTCGCCGCCGCCTCGTCCAGCGCGCCGAGCGACTGACCGACGGCCTTGCTTCCCTTGACAACCCTCACCTCGCTCACGTAGTCGTCGATATCGAAGAGCGCGCCCTCGGATCGCTTCACGCGGCGTGCTTCGGGAATCAATCGCCAGCCGACAATCGCGATGTAAGCAATCCCGGCGACGGCGACGATCCCTCCCACCGGAGCGAAATCGAACATTCCGAAGGCTGTTCCCGTCTCTTCCCGGCGAAAGGCGGCGATGATGATGTTCGGCGGCGTCCCAATGAGCGTGATCAACCCGCCGAGAATCGATCCGAACGCGAGCGGCATCAAAATGACAGCGGGCGCATGGTTGGCCTTCGCGGCGGATTTCAGCGCGGCCGGCATGAGCAAAACCAGGGCGCCGACGTTGTTCATCACCGTGGACAATGTACCGGCGACCCCGGTCAACATGCCCACGTGCCGGCTCGGGGACAAGATCGGCGGAAGAAGGTGCCTGGCAATGAGATCCACGGCGCCGGAATTCTGAAGTCCCCGGCTGATGACCAGGACCACGGCCACCGTGACCACGGCGGGATGGCCGAAGCCGCTGAAGACATCCTCGTAGGGGACGGTACCCGCCACGGCGGCAACCACCAGCGCCGCGAAGGCAACGATGTCGTAACGCCACCGCCCCCACCAGAACAGGACCAGCAGCGCGGCCATGAGACCGATCAGGAAAAGCTGCTCTATGTCCATGAGGTCAGCGGGCCATTCTCGAATTTATCCCCTCGACCCGGGCACAATAGCAGATGTGCCGGCGCGGCAAGTCTGGATTCTTCCGGACTATCGGGTTTAGTCGTTTGTTGAATTCAATGGCGTGGTATCGTGTTCTCATGGCTCATCTGTTTGCTCTCCTCATTCTGATCGTTGCTGTTATCCCGTCCGGTGCCACGTCCGCCGAGGACGATCCAGGGGCTTTTGCTTTTGAACAAATGAGCGCGAATTGGAGCAAAGTCCTCGACAACGTCGAGGCCTATGCAAAGGGCTCGGAGCATACGCCGCAAAAGCACGCCGATCTCCTCGTCCAACTCTCGAAGATCAAGGGCGAGGCCGTGGATGTCGAGGAGAAAGCCAAGGCAGAGTTGTTGACTCGTGCCCGCTTGTCGGAGTCGCTGGGGCCTCCGCCGGCGGAGGGAGCCCCTCCCGAGCCGCTGGACATTCAATCGAAGCGCGAAGAGATCAACCTTCAAATCAGCGTCTATCGATCTCGGATGGCGCAGGCGCAGTTGACGCGGACCCGCGTCGAGGATCTGGAAAACGCTCTTTCGGCGGTGGCGCGCAAGGAGTTCAGGGAAAGGCTGCTGGTGCGCGGCCCCCTCCCGTTGGCACCAGACACCGTCGCGAAGGCCGTGCCAGAATTTGGACAGGTTCTGAGCGCGATAGCCGGTACGTATACCGAGTGGCGGGCTGGGCTATCGCCCGATCAACTCGCGGAGGTGCGGTGGCGCGGCGCCGTTATGGTGGTTGTTTTGGTCGTTGCCTGGAGTATTCGCCGGTTCCTATTGAAGCGCTATGGCCGAGACGTGACTATCGAGAAGCCCACCTATTCGAGGCGTTTTGGGGCGGCCCTCGTCGAGGGGGTCGCTCGCGGGATTGTTCCGGCATCCATTTTCGCTGTTCCATTGGTTTTGATTCACCTCGGCTTGGCCGTTACCACGGGCCACTTTGCCGTTGTGGTCTCGGCGATATGCTTGGCGATGATCATTTTCGTCCTTGGCGTCGCATTCACGCGAGCGGTGCTGGCGCCGGATCTTCCCGTGTGGCGCCTCACTCAGATGAGTCCAAGGGCGTCCCGGGTACTCAGCCGAAGGATCGTCTTTCTGCTGGCCATGTTCGCGATCGACATGTTCTTCGATCGCGTTGCCATCAACCTTTTCTTCGATCGCTCTACCGGGACCTTCACGGTATCTCCGGAACTGGCATCTTTCTATGCGTTGATCATCGACCTCCTTGAGGCGGTTGGCATTGTTCTGGTGGTTCAGGGTTGGCTTTGGCGCACCGAACCGGAAACGGCTGCCTCGGAGGCCGCCGCCGCCGTGCCGGACGCGCAAACGAAATCCATTCCCCAAGCAGGGGAAGAGAATAGTCCGTCAGAGCAGGCCGGCGGGCGAATATGGGCATTTGTCCGCAGAACCGTCGGCGCGGTGGCCCTCCTTGGTGTCGCCGCCAACCTGAGCGGTTACGTATATCTCGGCGACAAGCTGATCGATGGTTTGCTGATCACCGGCGTGATCCTTGGTGCGTTGTTTCTGATCCGCACGCTGCTGCGGGAACTGATTGAGTTCGCCATTGGATCGCGCATGGCCGGCCGGTGGCTCGGGGTTCGCCCGGATAGCGGGGGCCTGCTCGCTTTCTGGCTATGCGTCTTTGTGGATTTCCTTCTGCTCTGTGTGGCCGTCTACGCGGTTTTACCGGTCTGGGGTGTGCCACGGACCGATCTTACACGGTGGACCTCGCAGGTCGCCGAAGGATTTAGTGTCGGTGGGGTGACCATCTCCTTCGTGGACATCATTACCGCCTTGCTGGTTTTCGTCATTGCCGTCGCGATAACGCGGCTGGTCCGTCAGACCCTCTCCGAAAAAATCCTGGCAAAAACCCGTTTGGACATGGGCATCCGGAACTCCCTGACATCGGGTGTCAGCTACGTCGGCATTACCATCGCCGCCCTGCTGGCGGTGGGTGTCATGGGGTTCAATTTCCAGAATATCGCCATCATCGCCGGCGCGCTCTCCGTCGGTATCGGCTTCGGCCTCCAGAATATTGTCAACAACTTTGTTTCCGGCCTTATTCTGCTGGTGGAACGCCCCATCAAAATCGGCGACTGGGTCGTCGTCGGCGAAAACGAGGGCTTCGTCAAACGAATCAGCGTTCGCGCCACCGAAATTGAAACCTTCGACCGCGCCTCGGTGATTCTTCCGAACTCGGATCTGCTGTCGACGGCGGTCATGAACTGGACCTTCAAGGACAAGCTGGGCCGTCTCATCGTGATGGTCGGGGTCGCGTACGGCAGCGACACGGAAAGAGTGCGGGATATATTGCTTGCCTGTGCCAAGGCCCATGCGGACGTGCTCAGCTGGCCGCAACCAAACGTCGTTTTCCAGAATTTCGGCGCCAGCTCCCTGGATTTCGAGCTTCGCGCGTTCGTGCGAGACGTGGATAAGCGACTTATCGTGAGCAGCGACCTTCGGTTCGCCATCGACAAGGCGTTCCGCGAGGAAGGGATCGAGATTCCGTTTTCCCAGCACGATATCCACCTCCGCGACATCGAGCGTCTCGAGCAGGCGCTCGCCGCGCTCAAGCCGGGGACAAAACCGGTCGCCGGCGATGTCGACCCAGGGCGCGGTTCCGCCGCACGCGGCGGCGCATAGTGGTGGATGCTGTTTGACGCTCAGGCACAGCCGGTGTAGCGGCGAAGCGCGTCGAACAGGTCGGGATCGTTGATGACGCGAGGCACCTTGTGCTGTCCACCCAGTTGACCGCGGCTCTTCATCCACGCGGCGAACGTCCCCGGCGCTACCGGGTGGGCGCGTGGCGGCTGGAGGCCGTAATCGCCGGCCCGGTGGACCGCGTAATCCTCGTTGGCGGCGGCAAGCCGTTCGTCCAGGACCCGGGCAAAAGCTTCCATGCGTGGCGTCGAGGGGATCTCGCCGGCAAACTCGACAATGTAGAGATGACCGCCGACGCCGCCCTCGGTTCCGGCGAATACCGGGCCGGCGGAATAGTCGGTGACGCGCGCGTCGATGGCGGCGGCGGCGCCGGTCACCGCCTCCTCGATTTCCTCGCCGATCAGATGTTCGCCGAAAGCCGAGAGGGTTTGGGAGACCCGGCCGGTGACGAGAACGCGCGGCGGGTCGCGTTCGACCAGGCGGACCGTGTCGCCGACCACATACGACCAGAGGCCCGCGCACGTGGTCAGCAGCAGCGCATAGTTGACGCCGGTTTCCGCGTTCGCGAGCCAGTGGCGCGTCGGCGTGGCGCTGTCGATGTCTTCCACGGGGACGAATTCGAAAAACAGCCCGTTGTCGACAATCAGCCTCAGGCCCTCGCCGTCGCCGCGATCAGCGACGGCGATGAACCCCTCGCTGGCCGCGTACACCTCGCGTGTTTCCGCCCGGCTGCCCTCGAGGAGGCTGGCGAAGGTGCTTCGATAGGGAGCGAAGTTGACCCCACCGTGGACGAGCAGTTCTAGGTTCGGATAGAAATCCACGATTCGCCGCGCCGAACCCGGCTTCATCTCCGCCAGCTTGTCGAAGAACAGGAGCAGCCAGCTCGGCGTTCCGGCGATGGTTCGGATATCGTGCTTGAGCGACTCCGGCGCGAGGCGCGCGATCTTCGCTTCCCAGTCGGTTATGGTCTCGAGATACCGCGGCGGAAAGTAGCGGGGCCGCGCCCACCACGGAACGGTCTTGGCCGCGATCCCGCTGAGGTCCCCGCTTTGGACCCCGGGCGCGAGGTCCACCAGGTCCGTGCTTCCCCCCAGCATGAAATTGAGACCGCCCAAAACCCGGCTTCCCGGGCGACGGCTCAGGTGATGGACAAGAATATCAAGCGCCGCCCGTCGGTTCGCCGCGACCATTTCCGGGGAGCAGGGGATGTATTTGGTCACGCCGGTGGTGGTCCCGGACGACACCGCGAAGTACGGAATGGTTCCAGGCCAAGTAATGTCGGTCAGGCTGGGAAACGGCGGACGCCAATAGTCTCGCCAGAACGCGTCGTGGCGCCTCGGCGGGACATGCTTCTGATACCGCTCGACGGTGCTGACCGCGAAAAACCGATGATCCCTGCCGAAGCGGGTATTGCGGGCCCGGGCCAGAAGGCCGAGAAGCTGGCGCCTTTGAGTCTCCACCGCGTTCCGCCGTGCGAGTTGGCGCCGCCGGCGCGCCGCGTAGAGTCTCAGAAGGGGGGTGGCATCCAACATGGGCGTTGCCGCGGGGCCTTAAGACGAGAGGTCCATCCTGTGGCGGAAGCGGGCGCGTACCGTGTGCGGCCGCATGGGCATCTGAATATACTCTCCCGCTATCCACAATGGCACCTGGTCCTGGAAGGTGGTGCTGTTGATCCACCCGTCCTGGCCGCCCAGCAGCACGAATTCGTTGCGGTCCATATCCGACAGATCGGAAATATGCCGCGCGTTGGAACCGTAGCTGACCGCGTGACGGGTGTCGGTGGAGCGGTGCGCTGTCTTCATCACCGCTTCGGTGGTGCCGTCGGCGGGATGGTCCGCGAAGCGGAACCGCTTGCCGATGACCGGCAGGAGCGCCAGCGGATGGGCCAGCCTCAGCCGATGCATGTCGCCCCAATCGGAGAACCTTTCCAGATCGCCGGCGGCTTTCGCGAGACTGTCCCGCAGCGGCGCGGAAAGCGCCTTGTCATCGGTCCGCTCAATGTCTTCGAGCATCAATGCCTTGATCCGGCCCGAGGCGGCGAAGGCGGCGCCATCCGCCTTTCCGAACTTGGACGCGTAGAATGCCGTCGCGAACGCATGGCGAAACAGCTCGAACGCCAGCGCGCCCCGGGATCCGGCGTCATAGCTTCCATCCCATCCGGCAAGCAGGTCGAGAACCTCCCGCCGCTTGCCCTCCGCCCGCGCGCCGACCCCGCCATCCAGCATTCGCTTCAGCAGATGGGCGTTCAGGGCCGCGGACGATTCCACGTGCACGTCTTTCTGCAAATCCCGGACCTGATCCACCTCCAGCTTGCCGGCGTTTTCCACGAGGTGGGACATGCGATTGACGCGGTCGTCGGGAGAGAAGAAGTACCCGACGCGGACGCTCGTGTTCGCCGGGCGGTTGTTGGCCGACGCGAGAAAGCCAGTCGGCGGGTTCAGGCTGAACGGCAGGTCCTTGGTGTTCAGCATCCGCGCCCAGGCCGGTTCCCGGTCGTCCGGGCTCAGGATGATGTCGGGCGGCGTGGCGCCGCCCCGGTCGGGGACCCGGGTGGCCATGACTTGGCCGATGTTTCCCAGATGATCGGCGTAGACCATGTTCTGTCCGGGCGTTCCGAAGGTTTTCAGGGCGTCTCGGAACGCGGCGAAGTTCCGCGCGCGGTTGACGCCAAGCATGGCGCCGATCTCGTCGCTCGGCTGGTGCCCGGTCCATCTCAGCGCGAAGGCGGGAGCGCCCACGCCCTTCAGGTAGGGCGCGTCGGACAGAATGGGTCCCCACGGCGTTTCGCGGACGGTGATGGTCCGGTCGAACCAGCCACGGACCCGAATGGTTTCGCGCCGCTCGGTTATCTTGTCGGCCGCCAGATCGGAGACGTCATACAGATCGCTGGCGGCGGTCCTCATGTTGGTGCCGCCCCACGAAATCCAGGGGTTCCTTCCGATCGCGAAAAACGGCAAGCCCGGTGTCATCAGTCCCACCGCGTGATAGGAGGGCGAGCGCAATCCCGCGAGCAGCCAGGTATTGGGCAGGTAAATGCCGAGATGGGGATCGTTGGCGATGATGGCGCCGCCGGTGGCGGTCCGCCCCGGCCCGACGGCGAGGCTGTTGCTGCCGGAACGGCCGAGGCCGGCGAGCACGGCATTCATCCGCGACGCGCTTTCGCCCGCGTCGAAGCTGCAGACCGAATCGCCACCGTTGGCCGCGAGCCGGGCCCAGATCTCGGGCCAATCCGGGCGCCGGCGCAGTTTGAGCAGGTTAGACCAAACCAACCAGTTTACGTCCGTCCCCGCCAGCCGGCCAAAGGTCAGGATGTCGGCGACGCTCCAGGGTTCGCGCTCGAGGTTCAGGACCGCGTATTCGTAGGGGAGGTCGGCGGCGGTCGCCTGATAGTGGTTCACGCCGTCGACGAAGCGCCGCAGCCAGAGCCGGGTGTCATCGGGCATGGCCGCCTCCGTCGCCGCCGCCGTCCGCCCGAAATCGAGGATGCGCAGCGCATGATCGATGGCCACGGTGGCGGGGCCGGCCATTTCCGAGATCCGGCCCTGGGCGATCCGCTTGGAGATGGCCATCTGGCCCAGCCGGAGGTGGGCATGAACCAGCCCGAGGGTAAAGGCCGCGTCGTCGTCGCGTTGGGCCTCGATGAAGGGAATGTGGCGATTGTCCCAATAAACCGTGACCTTGCCATCGATCGGCAGGCCGTGAACGGGGAAGACGGACAGCCTCCGCTTCACCGACGCCTTCTCGGGCAGCGGCTTCAACAGCGCGAGGGCCGAGATAAGCAAGCTCATCATGATCGAGGCGAAAATCCCAAAAGCCGTTTGTTAAGGTTTGCGCGGGACAATGGGCGTGGCGAGGACAGGCGGGCCACGCAAGCCCTTCCCTTCAATTCAGGGGCCCAAGCCCACGCCTATGTTTACTTAACCACATGACGGGCCCTTTCGGTAGCAGAGAACATGCTGGCCCCGGTATCCGTCGAGACCGTCGGCGTTCCCAGTCCGACTGGGTCGATCTTACTGAACGACTCTCAATCTCGACCCGAGGGCCCGGAAACAAGGGAAACGATGTTGATGGACAAGGCAATGGACGACCCGTTCTTCAAGAAATTCCTGTCTCGCGTTCCCGAAGCCGTGGCCGAAAGTTACACCGACGCGCAGTTGGACGCCATCAAGCTGGCCTATGGCGCGCGCACGCGAGGCGCCCACCTCGTCGATATTCGTCTGTCCGTTCCGTGGATCACGCGCCGGTTCTACGTGGTGCTGCTCGCCGGCGGCGAACGCCGTCCGGCGGATCGACGGGCGCTCGAACGCGCGCTGCGTCCCCTCGGGACCCTCGCCAACGTCGTGCTGATGGGCCTCCTGGCCATCGGGTTCGCCGTGTCCCTGTTTGCCGTCCTGTATTCCGTCAAGATGGCTCTCGGCATCGACGTGTTTCCCGGTATCGACATGCTTCCCGACGCCGAAATCCAGCGCCTGTTGAGGTGAAGATCGGAACAGCCTTGACCGCGACGCCCGTAAACCTTGAAATAGGCATTCGGCCCGGGGCCGTGCCTGTCCAGGCAGAAAGGTCGATCGGGCGCCAAGGAGGGGAAACATGATCGAGAAACTGACCGTGACCGTGGATGGCTGGCCGAACGGGGGGCTCATCCCCGAAGAGTTCGCCTTCGGCAAGATGGCGCCGATCGCGGAGGGCCATGTCGCGCTGAGCCGGAACCGCAACCCGGGAATCCGATGGTCGGGCGGCCCGGCCGCGGCCCGGTCCTACGCGATCATCTGCCACGACCCGGACGTTCCGTCCAAGCCCGATAACGTGAACAAGGAAGGGATGACGGTCCCCGCGGACCTTCCCCGCGTCGATTTCTTTCATTGGGTGCTGGTGGACATTCCGGCCGATCGCTCGGAGATCTTGGCCGGCGAGGATTCAAGCCATGTCACCGCCGGCGGCAAGCCGCCCGGCAAAACCGAGTTCGGGGTGCGCGGGATCAACAATTACACGGACTGGTTCGCCTCGGATCCCGACATGAAGGGAGATTACGCCGGGTATGACGGTCCCTGCCCGCCGTGGAACGACGAGATCATCCACCACTATGTGTTCAGGGTGTACGCGCTGGATGTTCCGTCCCTGGGACTCGAGGGAAAGTTCGGCGGACCGGAAGCGCTGAAGGCGATGGAAGGGCACGTCCTGGCCATGGGTGAATGGCTCGGACTGTACACCCTCAATCCCGCGGTATCCGTGAAGTAACGCCGCCGCTCGAGGGCCCGCCCCCGGTCTACCCCGAACAGCCCGCGCCCGTAAGCGAGGCGGTAGTCTTCCGGGAACGGGGTGTTCTTGAAGTCGATGGGGCCGAGCGCGCGCAGGTTGTCGCGGCGAACGACCCGCTTGACGATTTCCGGGATCATGACACCGCCCACGTAGCGGCCGAGACAGGCGTGGTGGCCATGGCCGAAGTGGAAGTCGATGGCGGGCTTGCGGTGGATGTTGAACTCGGTGGGGAGCGGCACCTCGTCCGGGTCGAACAGGGCCGACATGGTGACCGGCAGGACGATGCCCCCCGCCTGGACGGTGTGAGCCCGCTCCGTGCCCTTGGCGATGGTGTAATCCTCGGCCGCGTAGCGGAACATGAACTTGACGATGGGATCGAAGCGCAGCGCCTCCCACGCATAGCGGTCGAACAGGTCGTCGTCGTCCGCCAGCGCCGCCGCCCGCGCCTCGGCGAACTGAACCGGCCGCTTCAGCAACACGTCGATGATCTGCGCCACCGCCTGCTGCGTGGTCTCCACCGCGCCGATCAGCAGGCCGCCGATGCTGGTCACCAGGCGCTCCGCGTCGAAGCCCAACTCGGCCGGAAAACGGGTTTTGAGAAGCCGCGCCACCACGTCGTCCTGAGCCGGGTTTTCTTGCAGGCTTTGCGCCTTGGCGGGCAGGAACCGGGCCAGGTGGTTTTTCATGTCTTCCAGCGACCGCTGGGCCTTGGCGTGGATCTCCTCCGCGTTGGGCTGAAAGTTGAAGGGGTGGTTGTTGAAGGCGTCGAGCTGGTTGTCGTAGGACCAGCGCATCATGGTTTCGTGGTCCGGTCCCTCGAGGCCGAAGTACTGTTCCACGAGTTGGACCGGGACCTTGCGGCCCAACCGGTGAACCACCTCGATCTCGCCGCCGGCGCCGTCGAGCGCGGCGTCGGCGAGGGAGCCCACCAGAGCGCGGACGCGCGGCAGGTCGTCCCTGCTCAGCATGGCCTGCATGATCCCCTTGTCGCGCGTGTTGACGATGGTCTCGTCCCGGCACAGCATGAAGTTGCCCATCTTCGGCTCGTAGAGCTTGACCGTGAGGATGGTGGGGACGCTCAGAACCTCGACCACGTCCCGGTAGCGGAACACCAGGGTGGCGACAGGGGTCGACGCGATCGGCCGGCCCTCCCTGAACGCGGCGAACACGCCGACAGGATCCTCGCTCATCCACCGGCGGAGCAGGTGGAACTTTTCGCCCTCGGGCGCCTTGTCGAACTCGGACAGGTAGCTCATGGTTCCGATCCCCGCGCCCGCTACAACGATTTCAGGAATTCGATGAGCGCAAGGCGCTCATCATCCGTGTAAACGACCCGGGCCGGATTGGGATAGTGGTGGCCGGCATTGGAATTTCCGGGAAGAGACGTATCGAACCGGAAAAACCGCGCGCGGTCGTCTTCGGACAGGTCCTCTCCCCGATTGACGTACCCCACCCGCGCGGGGTCGAACACGCGATTGCCCACATAGAACACGCCCGGCCGTTCCGCCGGTGCCCGGAGAAGATCGTCCAGCGTCGGCACCGAACCATTGTGAAGATAGGGTGCGGTGGCCCAGACGCCAGCCAGCGGGCTCGCCTTGTAGGCGAGGATGTTCGTCGGTGTATCGGGCTTGCCGTCGGGCGAATAGCGGAACCCGCTGTAGGCCAGTTGTTTGTCCCTTGGCACCTGGCCGACGGTGAACGCCCGCTTGACAGTGGCTCCGACCACGGTGATCAGGTATTCGGCCGCCGGAACCTGCTCCCTGCCACCGAACAGCACGTCGGCGAGCGGTCCCGTGTAGGCCATTCTCGGGCCGAAGTTTTCGATCATCCGGGGATCCGTGCCCACCTTTTCGTAAGGAATCATCGCGACCTTGATGAACTGGAGCCCCTTGATGTTGTCCTTGGCGGCGGTCATCCGGTACGGCGGCAGGTTGTGGCACCCCATGCAGTCGCGTTCGTAAAGCGCTCGCCCCGCCTCGACCTTCGCCGGGTCCAGGGCGCCCAGGATGGTCTCCGGCCATGGCGGCGGCTTCAACCGCTGGAGCCAGGCTTCCATCTCCGCGAGATCGTCGATGAGGACGCTGGAGGCGAACATCTCGTCCGGCGTGGTAACCAGCTCGACCGTGCCGAAGGTCCCCAGCACCTCGCCCGCGTTGCGGCCCATGGGATTGGCGGCGGAGCCGTTCCACTGCACCCACTCCATTTTCGGCGTCAGCCACAGGAAGGGGTAGCTCACCGGCGCGTCGGGGGAACGGATATTGCGCGGCTCGTCGAGCGCATACCCGGAGACAGCGTTCAATATATGGCCGAACGCGTCGAGACGGCCCGCGCCGTAGGGATGCGGCGTCCGATTCCGCTCCATGAGCGCGCCAAGCGTCCCGTCATAGGCGGCCAGCTGGCCGCGCAGGGCATCGGCGCCGTTCATGGGGGACACGCGGGTGGCGAACCGGTCGAACTTGGCGTCATCCGCCAGGGTCGCCGCGACCGCCGCGTCGAGCCGCTTCATGAACGTTTCGAAATCCGAGAGCGGCGGACCGCCGTCGATCCTCACCCGCTGGCCCGCCAGCACCATGTCGTTGGTGTGGCACGCCGCGCAGGTGAACCCCACCCAGTGCCCGGTTTCCGGATTTTCGGCGGGGTCCTTGACGAAGCCCACGGGCAGTCCGTCCGGGTTCAACGCGCTCGGCGCGGCCGCCAGATAACCGAGCGCCTCCACGTGCGCCGGTTCGATGAACGGCCGGTCGTTGCCGGGCTGCTCCAGGGCCACGAACCAGTCGTAGGGCATCAGCCGGGAGCCCTGGGGATCGTAATAGTACCGGGTCCGCAGGTCGCCGGACCAACCCTGATCCAGATAACTCACATCCGGGACTTTTCCGGGGTCTTCCCTCGGTTCGTCGGGATTTGGGGTGCATCCCGCCAGCAGCGCGAAGCAGGCGAGCAGAGCGCCAACGATGGAGATAACTCCGAGGCACTTCGCCGGACGCGAATCCGGTCCCATTGGTATCGAGCTTTTCATGCCGCATCCCCCCATGGTGTTTGTCACGCAACTATAGCACCGATGCGAACAATTCTCAAAAAAACCACGGAGGCACGGACCAGGAAAAATTTTGCGGCTCTGTTCCGACATGCGGCTCAGGAATGGTCCGGTCTTGGTGCCGTCCGCCACAGTAGCATCGCCAGCAGTCCTCCCATCAGACCGGCGGCGGCCATGGCCTGATAGGCGTCGCCGCCGAAGCGGCCGTACAGTTCGCCCGAGATCAACAGCATGAGGCCGAGGCCCAGCCCCATGACCGCCGCCGAATAGAGGCTCTGGGCCGTCGCCGACAGGGACGGCGCGATGGTCCGGGCCACGAAATGCATGGCGCCCAGGTGGGTGGCGCCAAAGGTGAGTGCGTGCAGCGCCTGCACGCAAACCAGCACCGGCAGGGCATCGGTCAATCCGGTCATCGTCCACCGGACCGTGGCGGCCAGGCCGCCGAGAACGATGAGGCCCTCGGGGCCAAGCCGCCGCACCACCCGGTTGCCGAACGCGAACAGCACGACCTCGGCGACGACCCCTTCGGCCCACAGCGCTCCGATCAGGGCATCGGAATATCCCACCGCCTGCCAGTGGAGCGTGCCAAAGGCGTAGTACACGGCGTGACTTCCCTGGATCAGTGCGGCGGCGGCCAGGAACAGGATGAACCGCCGGTTTCCCATGACCAGGAGGACGGGTGCCCGCGTCGACGCGGTTTTCTCGGGGCGGGCATCGGGGACGAGCGCGCAGGCGGCGACGGCGACCGCCAGGGCGGCGAGCACCATCCAATAGATGATGTCCGGCGGTTGATCGACCAGGATGCGCCCGGATATCACCGCCATCGCGATGAAACTGATGGACCCCCAAAGCCGGATGCGTCCGTAATCGAGGCCTTCCCGATGCACGGTGATCATGGTCAGGCTTTCGCCCAGCGGCATGATCGGAGGCCAGACCATGAAGAAAAGGATGCTGACCGCGAGGATGGGCCAGAACCCGTCGACCAGATCGAACAACGCGAACGACGCGAGGGCGGCGACCGCCAGGATAACCATGGGCCGGCGGCGCTCGCCGCGACGGTCCGCCAGGTGGGCGGTGAGCGGGTTGGCGAACACCTTGACCGCGATGCTCAACGCCATGAGGAGGCCGATCTCCGCGGGGCCCAGTCCTTGCGCCGCGAGCCACACCGGCCAGAATGGCAACTGGATGCCCACGACGACGAAGATGGCGGCGAAAAACAACGACAGCCGGACGGCGTCGCCACTGGGAACGCGCCACACCGCCTACACCCCCGTTGAGGGGATGAGGGCGAGAAGGCGGCGGCGGAGCGGCGGACCCGGACGCGGCGCGGGAGCCAACAACGAACACGATCAATCTCCCCGACCGGGATGGAGCGGACCACCGACCCGAATATCGACGCTCATCATACGCCAGCGGATATCGCCCGGCCAATGCGCTCCTCGCGGTCCCGCGGCCGTTTCTCCGATTGTCTTGGTTTTTGCGACTGCACAATGTAGGTTCTGGTCATTCGAGGAACGGGGGAGAAGCGCGCATGGCGCGAATCGTTGTTGTCGGTTCCGTGGCGAGAGACGACGTGGTGCGCATCGAGGACGGGTTCCGCGAGGGAACCCATCTGCAAGGTGCGTGGCATGGTCCGCGCCTCGGCGGCGGCGCCGCCTGCACCGCCGTTCCCCTTGCGCACGCGGGCCATGACGTGGTGGTGGTGGGCTCGCTCGGTCTCGACGAACTGGGCGAGGAACTGCTCGCGGAATTGGACGCCACGGGCGTCGATATGTCGCAGGTGGCCCGGATCGACCAGCCGTCCACGCGGTCGATCATTCTCGTGGACGGGGACGGCGAACGCACCGTCATCAACGTCACCCGCACCCATCAGGACGAACCGCCGGCGCGGTTGCTGCGACTGGGCGCGGACTGCGTCTATGTCCGCAGCCGCCGGCTGGACCTGGCGCCGCTGCTGCGCGAAAAAGCCGCGTCCTCGCTGATTATCGCGCACCTGCCGCCGTGCCTGCCGGAAGGCGTCCGCCCCGCCCACATCCTGGTGACGTCGGCTTCGGACGTCGGCGACGACGTGCTGGACGACCCGCGCGACGTGGGCCGCCGCGTCGCCGGCGACCTGCTGCAGTGGGTGCTGGTGACGCACGGCGCCAAGGGTGTGATCGCCTATGGCCGGGACGAGACGCTCAAGGTGCCGGCCCCGGCGGTGAAACCGGTGGACACGACCGGCGCGGGGGATGCCTTCGCCGCCGGCCTGGTGCACGCCCTGGTCACCGGCAAGACCATGACCGAGGCCCTGGAGACCGGCGTTGTCTGGGGCGCCGAGGCAACCCAGTGGGAAAGCTCGATCCTGCCGGCCGAGGCCGTGGTCCGGCTGCTGCAGTAGCCCCGCCGATACGTCCGCGAGGCGCCGGGAGCGCCGGGTCCACGGACCCCCGTCAAAAGCGTCAATAGCGCGCTTCGGACACGAACAGCCAGTCCGACAGGCTCTCCACGTCCAGGGATGCCTGATGGTAGAGGAATTCCAGCGCGTCGCGGCGCGAGAGCAAACCGGCCAGTTTTCCGTTTTCGACCACCGGCATGTGCCGGATGCCCTTTTTGGCCATGGACTGGAGAACGTCCTCCACGTTGTCGTCGGGCGCGCAGGTGGCGACTTCCGTGTTCATGACGTCGCGGGCCAGCATCTTCGCCGCTTTCTCGCCGTGCCTGGCCAACGCATAGTTCATGTCGCCCAGGGACACGACCCCGATCACCTGCTCCGTGTCGTCGCAGACGACGGCCAGGGACAGTTTGCGCCCGCCCACCGGCTGCGCGAACTTGCGAGCCGTTTCGACAAGGGTGAAGTCCGGATTGACCGTCAAGACGATCGTTCCATGCAAATGAATGAATTTCGAGACTTTCATGACGCCCCCCCTTCGGGCCGTGGTTGTTTGGGAACTGCTCGGTGAGGGACGATATAGCATAAGTGTCCGTGCGAAAAGCCGGATAGAGCCGGTGGCGCGTGAATCGGAGGGGCAGTCCCGGGATCGGCGAAGTGGAGGCGCGAGACGGCCCCGTCAGCCGATCGTTCGGGCGAGGCCGCCGAGGTACGCCAGGCCGGCGATGGCGCGGCTTCCGTACCAGGAGACCATCTCCGCGTCGATGGGAGCGGCCTTGGCGGCGTGCCGCGGGAACGCGGCGCCGAAGGCCTCGAGATGATGGTCCTTGAAGGGAAAGGGCTCCGAGCTGAACAGGACCAAATCGGCCTCCGACAACAGCCCGTCGGTCAAGTCCACCTCCGGGTAGCGCGCCGTCCCCGGAACGCGCGCGGTCCGCCATTTCACCAGCGCCAGCATGCGCGAGATGTAGGTCTCGCTCGATACCGTCATCCACGGGTCCTTCCAGATCAGGTAGAGAACCCGGCGCTCGGCAAGGGAGCGCGCGACCTCCTCCACATCCCGGTACGCGGCCTCGAAACGGGCGCACAGGTCCTCGGCCCGGCTCTCCCGGTCGAACAGCCGCCCCATCAGGCGGAAAAGCGCCAGGTTGTCGCGGACGTCGATGGGATGGGTGACCACCACCTCGCAGCCCAGCCGCGCCACGTCCTCGGCCAGTTGGCGGGGCGTTTCGTCGACGTTGACGATTACATGGGTGGGGGACAGCCGTTCGAGTTTGTCCATGTTGACCTGCTTTGTGCCGCCGACGCTCCGGACGGCTTTCACCCGATCTTTCGGATGGACGCAGAACGCCGTTCTGCCGACGACTGCCTCGCTCCAGCCCCAGGTCGAACAGCAGTTCGGTGATGCTGGGGACGAGGGAAACGATGCGGCAAATGGCGCCGGCGGGGCGATGACAGACACCCGCCGCGTCGAGGATGGGAGAGGAATTCGAGGCCGGAACGGCGATGGGACGGTTCCGGTCCGTCATTTTTCGGAAAACCGGTACCACAACCCGATTCCAGGAGAATGAGCTAGCGGCATCAAATTAAACGACTTCTCACCCTGAGCCCCGCACGCCAAAAAAACAAAATCAGAAAAGTTATGCAACTGTGATCCTCGTCACATTCCCGGGAGCCCGTTTCTAGCATAGTCACTCGTGGATGGACATTTCATCCGGAGTTCTCCCTTCCCTCAAGAGCACCAACTAGGGCCGGCTTTGCCGGCCCCTTTTTTTGCCCCGATTTTCTCCCCCGACTATGGGCGCGACAATTCGATTCACGGGCGAAACGGCGGCCCGGCCATCTGTCCCTTGTCACCGGCGGACACGCGGTCTATAAGGCGCCGACTTTCTTGGCTTCTTCAGGGGAATACGCGATGCCAGGGCTCCGCCGCGACGCACCGGTATTTCCACGCCTTACACACGCCGAACAGGCGCTTTCTTAACCCAGAAAAACAAACGGAGGGACTCGGCATGGCCGTTCAACGAACCCTGTCCATCATCAAGCCGGACGCCACGGAACGCAACATCACGGGCAAGATCAACAGCTACTTCGAGGCGGGCGGCCTCAGGATCGTCGCCCAGAAGCGCGTTCATCTCACCCTGGGACAGGCGCAGAAATTTTACGAAGTCCACAAGGAGCGCCCGTTCTTCGGCGAGCTCTGCGAGTACATGATCTCGGGTCCCGTGGTCGTTCAGGTCCTGGAAGGCGAAAACGCCGTCGCCCGCAACCGCGAAATCATGGGCGCGACCAATCCGGCCCAGGCCGAGGAGGGCACGATCCGCAAGGCGCATGGGGTGGATGTTCAGGCCAACTCCGTTCACGGTTCCGATTCTCCGGAAAACGCCGCGATCGAAATCGCCTTCTTCTTCTCCGGCATCGAGATCGTCGGCTGAACCCAGTTCAGCGTTTATCCGCCCGAACGCGTCGCTAGAAGCGCTGTCCGAGGGCCAATAAAAACCGAAAAAACCTGTAGCCCGGCCTCATTCAGGGGCCGGGTTAATCATTGAGCCCATGGGGGGATGCGCGTCGACGATGGTCACCCTGTCGTCGGTCACGCGCACCCGCGACTGCGCGATCAGGCTCACCACCAGCGGGTAGATCCGGTGCTCGTGGGCGAGGATGCGGGCGGCCAGGCTTTCGGCGTCGTCGCCCGGGAGCACGGGAACCACGGCCTGGGCGATGATCGGCCCGTCGTCCATGGCGGCGCGGACGAAATGGACCGTGCAGCCCGAGAATCGCGCGCCGTACTCCAACACCCGGTCATGAACGTTCAGTCCCCGGAACGCGGGCAGCAGCGACGGATGAATGTTGATGAGCCGGTCCCGCCAGCGGCTCACGAACCCCTCGGTAAGCAGCCGCATGAACCCGGCGAGGCAGACCAGTTCCACTCCGGCGCCCGACAGCGCCTCGTGCAGGGCATCCTCGAACGCCTCGCGAGTTTCGTGGGCCTTGTGGTCGATGACCGTGGTGGCGATGCCCCTGGCCTCGGCCCGCTGGAGCCCGGCGGCGCCCGCCACGTTGGAGAGCACCAGGGCGATCTCCGCCGGGAACGATTCGGCGGCGCAAGCGTCGATCAACGCCTGGAGATTGCTGCCGCGCCCGGAAATCAGCACGCCCACTTTCAGCTTGGCCACGACCGCTCCACTCCCTTCAACACCACGCGGGGACCGTCCTCGGCGCGGCGAATCAGCCGGCCCATGGCGATGACCGTTTCTCCCGCGTCCTCGAACGCCGCCCGCAGGTCCGGGGCGCGGTCGGGCGCGGCCACGACCGCCATGCCGATCCCGCAGTTGAAGGTCCGCGCCAACTCGCCCGCCTCGATCCCTCCCGCCTCCGCCAGCCAGCGGAACACCGCCGGCAATTCCCAGCAGGCCGCGTCGATTTCGGCCGCGAGGGTCGGCGGCAGGACCCGGGGAATGTTCTCGATCAAGCCCCCACCCGTGATGTGCGCCAGCGCCCGGACGCCGCCGGCGCGAATGGCGGAGAGGCAGGACTTGACGTAGATGCGGGTCGGCGCCAACAGCAGCGCGCCGAGCGCGCTGGCGGGCTCGAAAGGGGCCGGCGCGGCGTAGGTCAGGCCCAGGTCGCCGACGACCTTGCGGACCAGCGAATAGCCGTTGGAGTGAAGGCCGCCGGACGCCAGGCCGAGAAGGACGTCACCCTCGGCCGCGCCCTCGCCGTCGAGGATCCGGCCGCGCTCCACCGCGCCCACCGCGAACCCGGCCAGGTCGTAATCGCCGCCCGCGTACATGCCGGGCAGTTCGGCCGTCTCGCCGCCGATCAGCGCGCAGCCGGCCTGGCGGCAGCCCTCGGCGATGCCGGCGACGATGTCCCGGCCGGTCGCCACGTCCAAGGCCCCGGTGGCGTAATAGTCCAGAAAGAACAACGGTTCGGCGCCCTGTACCACCAGATCGTTCACGCACATGGCCACCAGGTCGATGCCGACGGTTCCATGCAGGCCGCTGGCGATGGCGACCTTCAGCTTGGTGCCCACGCCGTCGGTGGCGGCCACCAGGATCGGGTCCGTGTAACCCGCCGCGCGCAGGTCGAACAGCGCCCCGAAACCGCCGAGGCCCGAGGCCACGCCCGCGCGGTCGGTGGACTTCGCCAGGGGCTTGATGGCCTCGACGAGGGCGGCGCCGGCATCGATGTCGACGCCCGCTTGTTTGTAGCTGAGTCCGCTTATCTCTTCCTCCCCCCACGCGACGTGCTAAATTGGCGCGGTTGACGGCGCGAGCATACTTTATCCGGGAAGGTATTCAATGATGCATTGTTGTTGGCCGCGTTCGATCCGGCGCATCGCGACCGGGGCGGGTCTGTTGCTGGTTCTGGTGGCCGGCCTTGCCGCCGAGGGGGTCGCGGAAGACACGTTCGTGGTCAGCGGCGTCGACGTCGACGTCACCGCCGAGACGGCGGCCCAGGCCCGCGACCAGGCCCTGGCGGAGGGCGAACGGAGAGCGTTCCGCATCCTGCTGCAACGCCTGACGTCCGAATCCGATTGGGGTTCGCTGCCCGACCCGTCGAACGAGCGGATCGCCGGGTACATTCGCGATTTCGAGGTGGCGTCGGAAAAGAGTTCCGCCGTCCGCTACATCGCGACGCTCAACTACACCTTCCGGGAGCAGCCGGTCCGCCAACTCCTTGCCGAGCGCAACACGCCGTTCGCCATGACCCGGTCCAAGCCGGTGGTGGTGGTTCCCGTCTACGAGGACGCCGGAACCCAGGTATTGTGGGAGGATCCCAATCCGTGGCGCGACGCCTGGGCCGCGCGGTCGAAACCGGAAGGCCTGGTTCCCCTGATCGTGCCGCCGGGAGACGGGTCCGACGCGGGCGCCGTCGACGCCGCGAGCGCGCTCGAGGGCAACCAGTCGAACCTTTCGGCGATCGCCCGTCGCCACGGCGCCTACACCGCCCTGGTGGCTCACGCGGTCCGCGAGGATGCCGGCGCCGGCGCGCCAAGCGTCAAGGTTTCGCTCGTCCAGTACGGTCCGGGCGGACCCGAGCACCGCTCGGAGACGACGGTCACCGGCCGCGAGGGCGAAACCATCGACGACGTCATGGCGCGCGCGGCGGACGGCGCCGCCCTGGAAATGGAACAGGCGTGGAAGGGGCGAAACCTGGTCAAGGTCACCGGCCGGTCGGTGACGGCCGTCACCATGCCCATCGCCAGCCTGAGCCAATGGCAGGCGGTCCGGCAGCGCCTCGAGCGCGTGCCGGTGATTCAGCACATGGAAGTGGTGCTGCTGTCGAAGGATAACGCGCGGCTGAACCTGTTCCACATGGGGACGCCCGACCAACTCGCGGTGGCGCTCCGGCAGTCCGATCTCGTGATGACGCGCCGGTCGCCTCCCCCCGTGGCTGGCGCCGGCGGCGGAAGCGCCGCGGTCCCCACGACCGAGCCGGATGAATGGATCTTGAGCCTCCCTTCCGCCGGCGTGGTTCAAGGTCAATGAACCGGCTGGGAATGGGACAGGCACGGTGACCGCGGAACGGCGTTTTGTCCTCTGGATCGTCGTCATTCTCGGCGTCGGGCTGCTCGTTTACCTGCTTCGCACCGCCCTGTTTCCGTTCGTGGCCGGCATGGTGGTGGGGTATCTCCTCGATCCGCTGGCCGACCGCCTGGAGGCGAGAAAGTGCCCCAGGGGACTGGCGGCGGCCCTGATCGTCGGCGCGTTCCTGGCGGTGGTGGCGGCGGTGATCGTCATCCTCGTTCCCGTTCTCAGCGCCCAGATCACCGATCTGGTCGGCCGCCTGCCGGGCTATCTGGACAGGCTTCGCGCGTTCGCCGACCCGCTGATCGCGCAGTTGCGCGCCAGCCTCACCGACAGTCAGCTCCAGCAACTTCAGGAATTCGGCGGCAATTTCGCCGGGGACATCGCCGGGTGGGTCGGCAAGGTCGTGAAGGGAATGGTCGGCGGCGGCGCGGCGATTCTGCAGGTGCTGTCGCTGGCGGTGATCATGCCGGTGGTGGCCTTCTATCTGTTGCGCGACTGGGATCGGATCGTCGCCCACCTCGACGGCCTGTTGCCCCGGGGCGGCGCCGATACCATTCGCGAACAGGTGCGCGAGATCGACGACCGCCTGTCGGGATTCCTGCGCGGCCAGTCCCTGGTCTGCCTGATATTGGGCACGGTTTACGCGGTCGGCTTGACCCTGGTTGGGCTCGACTTCGGCCTGCTGGTGGGCATGGGCGCCGGGTTGATCTCGTTCATCCCCTATTTCGGCACGGCCGTCGGGCTGGTCACCGGCCTGGGCCTGGCGCTGGCGCAGTTTTCCGAATGGCTGCCGATCGCGCTGGTCGTCGCCGTTTTCGCGTTCGGGCAGGTGTCTGGAAGGGTATTTCCTGACGCCCAAACTGGTCGGCGAACGCATCGGCCTGCATCCGGTGTGGGTGCTGTTCGCCCTGATGGCGGGCGGCGGGCTGTTCGGGTTCACCGGTATTCTGCTGGCGGTGCCGGCGGCCGCCGCCATCGGCGTGGTGGTGCGCTATCTGATCGAGCGCTACCGGAACAGTCCGCTTTACCGGGGCGGCGAAACCTCGTGAGCCTGGACCGCCAGCTTCCGCTCCGCTTCGAGCATCGCCCGTCGCTGGCGGGCGACGATTTCTATGTGGCCGACGGCAACCGGACCGCCGTGCTGTGGATCGACCGCTGGCCGGACTGGCCCAACCCGGCGCTGGCGATCTACGGCCCGCCGGGCTGCGGCAAGACCCATCTGGCGCAGGTGTTTCTGGAGCGGACCGGCGGGCGCCGGATCACCGCCGGCGACCTCGCCGCCCGCCCCGCTCCCGACCTGATGGCGGGGTGCGCGGCCTGCGTCGTCGACGACGCCGAGGATCTGGCCGCCGGCGGCCAGGAGGAGCCGTTGCTCCACCTGTACAACACCGTCAAGGAGACCGGCCGCCACATGCTCGTCGCCAGCCGCCGGCCGCCGTCGCGGTGGGCGGTGCGCCTCGCCGACCTGCGGTCGCGGCTCAACGCGGCGGCGGCCGTCCCCATCGCCGAGCCCGACGACACGCTGATGAAGGCGGTGCTGGTCAAGCTGTTCTCCGACCGCCAGTTGCGGGTCGACGACGACGTTCTCGCGTTCATGCTCACGCGCATGGAGCGGTCCTTCGCCGGCGCCCGCGACCTGGTGGCCCGCGTCGACGACGAGGCGTTGAAGACCCGGCGCAACATTTCCGTCTCCCTGGTCGGCAAGGTCATCCGCGACCGCGACGCGGCGGCAACGGAGGGACACGTCTGATGGATCTCGGCATCGCCGGCCGCAAGGCCCTGGTGTGCGCCGCCAGCAAGGGACTGGGCCGGGGCTGCGCGCTGGCCCTCGCCCGCGAGGGCGTCGACGTGACCCTGGTCGCCCGGACGCCGGGACCGCTGGAAGACGCCGCGCGCGACATCCGCGAACGAACTGGTGTCCGGGTCACCCCGGTGGCCGCCGACATCGCCACCGAAGACGGGCGCGCGACCGCTCTCGCCGCTTGCGCCGATCCCGACATCCTGGTCAACAACGCCGGCGGCCCGCCGCCCGGCGACTTCCGCGACTGGGGCCGGGACGACTGGATCGCCGCCATCGACGCCAACATGCTCGCCGCGATTTTCCTGATCAAGGCGGTGGTGGACGGCATGATCGCGCGCCGGTTCGGCCGGATCGTCAACATCACGTCCGGCGCGGTCAAGGCGCCCATCGACATCCTCGGCCTGTCCAACGGCGCCCGCGCCGGCCTGACCGGCTTCGTCGCCGGCGTGGCCCGCGCCACCGTCCGCGACAACGTCACCATCAACAACCTGCTGCCCGGCCCCTTCGACACCGACCGCCTGACCGCCACCATCGCGGCGGCGGCCAAGGCCCAGGGCCGCGACGCCGCCGAGGTCCGGCGCGAGCGCATGGCCGCCAACCCGGCCGGCCGCTTCGGCACCCCCGAGGAATTCGGCCAGATGTGCGCCTACCTCGCCAGCGCCCAGGCCGGCTACATCACCGGCCAGAACATCCTCATGGACGGCGGCGCCTACCCCGGCAC